>JAFVXC010000025.1 GCA_017501345.1 Clostridia bacterium | reverse complement strand
GCCTGATGATGACGATACCACCGCAGACGTCGTAACCGACGGCGATGGCACCGATGCAGATACCGACGATGAGGATTCGGGCTGTGGCTCGGTCATCGGCGGAGCTACGGCACTCGTCGCACTCGCTCTGATCCTTCCCGCAGCGGTAGCTGTCCGTAAGAAGGACGAGGAGTGATCCGGATCCTTCCGAAAATAAAATAACCCCCCCTCGGGCGATCTGCCGTGTTGCAGGTCGCCCGAGCTGTTTTGCTGTATCGATTCAAAAAATTTCAAGAAAAAATTAAAAAAGCACTTGACAAAGCGAAATCTTCGTGGTATAATACTCGGGTAAATGAAGTAGAGCGCCCGCTCTCACCCTGCCGCAACAGAGGCGCGCACGGGTCGATATTCGGATTTCACCGTTTTTCGGGGAGGTCTGTTTGTGCGCGGGAGCTACGGCTTCCGCATATTTTCTTTTTACGGAATGTGCGATCTTATTCATTGTCGCTGAAATCGGAGGTGTATCACCATTAGCGCAGAAAAAGACAACAAACTCATCAATGAAGACATTCAGATGAAAGAGGTTCGCCTCGTCGGACCCGCAGATGAGCAGCTTGGCATTATGTCCAGCGATGCCGCACTGCGTCTCGCTTACGAAAAGGGCCTCGACCTTGTTTTGATGGCTCCGAACGCCGTTCCCCCCGTATGTCGTATTATGGACTATGGAAAGTTCCGCTTCGACAGAGAGAAGAAGGCGAAGGAAGCTCGCAAGAAGCAGCAGGTCGTTGAGCTCAAGGAGGTTCAGCTTTCCTGCCGTATCGACACGCACGACTTCGAGACCAAGGCGCGCCGCGCGCAGGGCTTCCTGCAGAAGGGCAACAAGGTTCGCGTCGTAATGCGCTTCAAGGGCCGTGAAATGAGCCATATGGCGATCGGCCGCGAGATTATGGATAAATTCATTGCATCCTGCGCAGAGCTCGGTGCACCCGAGAAGAAGCCCGTGCTTGACGGACGTTCACTCAGCACGGTGATCGCTCCCGTAAAGGCGGCAAACACGAAGAAGGGCGCTGATAAAAAGGAGAGCCCCGAGGCCGAGGCATAAGTCGGACTCGACAAAGCCTGTCATAGCGAACGCTTGGGCGTGATTGCCGCAAGCGACTTGTATATGAGACACTACAAAAGTTATTAAAAAGTTGAAAGGAGTTTTGAACTATGGGAAAAGTCAAAACGCATAAGGCATCTGCCAAGAGATTTTCTGTAACCGGTAGCGGAAAGGTTAAGATCAACCACAGCCACCGCCGCCACAACCTCGGTCTTAAGACCCCGAAGAGAAAGAGACAGCTTCGCGTTGGCGGCATTCTGAGCAAGGCATACACCGCTAACGTCAGAGAACTGATCCAGAAGTAATTACAGGAAATTAGTAGGAGGAAAATAAAATGGCAAGAATCAAGGGCGCAGTTACCACGCGTGCAAGAAGAAAGGCTGTACTGAAGGCAGCTAAGGGTTATTGGGGCGCTAAGTCCAAGCATTTTAAGATGGCTAAGCAGGCCGTTATGAAGAGCGGCAACTATGCATTCGCAGGCCGTAAGATGAAGAAGAGAGACTTCCGTCAGCTCTGGATCACCCGTATCTCTGCAGCAGCAAAGGCAAACGGTATGAACTACTCCACGCTGATGAACGGTCTGAAGAAGGCAGGTATCGACCTCAACCGTAAGATGCTCTCCGAGATCGCAATTAACGATAAGGACGCGTTCGCTTCTCTTTGCGCACAGGCAAAGGCAGCGCTGTAATAAGCACCACACGCGTAATGCGTGTATATATACGTTCCGCTTCTCCGTACGATTACATACGAGACGGGGCAGGTACGACAGAAAAACCCGGCGGCAAAATGTTACCGGGTTTTTTCATATGGTGGTGAGACCACCGAGGATAGAGGCAGGAGGATTTCGGTGATGGACATAAAATCGTTTTTTCGACAGGATGGGGAAGTTGTGACGTCGAGGCAGAACCCTTTTGTGAAAGAGCTTTGCTCGCTTTCGGAAAAGAAATACCGTGAAAGGCTTGGACTTTTTCGCTTTGACGGCCTTAAGCTTTTTGAAGAGGCGATCCTTTCGGACGTGCCTTTTACCGCGATTGCGGTGCGTGAATCGGCACTTCCTTTTGTCGAAAAGAGAATCGCCGAGTCCTTCGGGAATCGACTGAAGGGACGTACGCTTCCGAGGGAATGCAGGGTAAGAATCCTTTCGGATGGGGTTTTTGATAAAATTTCCGAAGAAAAATCGCCCGAAGGGATGATCTGTGTCGCAAAAGCCCTTGACAAAATTCATAAAATGACTACAATAAATAATATACCCGAAAATTTGTCTACCCTCGGTGACGGAAAGAGGTCCCCGAAGCTTCTCTTTCTTTCGGAGGTGCGCGACCCCGGAAACGTTGGGACGGTCTTGCGTACTGCCGCTGCGTTTGGGATCGATTGTGTGCTCCTTTCGAAGGATTGTGCCGATCTCTACTTCCCGCGAACGCTTCGCGCTGCAATGGGCGCGATCTTCCGTCTTCCCACTCTGCGCATTGATGGCAGGGCAGAGGATGCGGTGCGCGCGCTCTGCGGAATGGGTAGATCGGTATATGCCACTGCGCTGGATGCATCGGCGCGACCGCTCGGGAGCTTTGACGTGAAGACGACTGACGTATTTGTGGTCGGAAACGAGGGACACGGGCTCTCAGATGAGCTGATCAAGGCGGCAACGGGAAGCGTATACATCCCGATGACACCGGGGAGTGAGTCTCTTAATGCGGCAATCGCAGCAACCGTCTGTATGTGGGAGCTGCGGGGCGGGGAATCCCCCGCGGACAGAGACGGTGAGTGTTGATATTATAGATCCTCGTTGATTACCCGATATCAGGGGATCCTATGGAAAGATTGACTTTTGTCGAGGATGCCTTTGCGGATGAGTCTTGCTTGTATAGTATCTATAACTGATTTTGGAAGGAACGAACGGTATGCACAGAGATTACTTATATTGGATATGGCTCTCCCTCTGCTTTGGCCCGGGCTCGGGCGGCTTTACCGAGGTTCTCGAGGGCTTCGGAGGTCCGTATGAGGCGTATGCTGCGAGTGAAAAGGAGCTTGTCGCACGTCTTGGTGCGGATTCGTCTCTCGTTCGCCGTCTTATGATCAAGGACCTTTCGCAGGCACGCAGAATATATGAATATTGCGTGACGTGGGGTGTTTCGATCCTGACGTACGGTGATATTGCCTATCCCGCGCGTCTCCGCACCATTCAAAATCCGCCGCTTCTGCTCTATTACGTCGGCGAGCTTCCCGCGCTGAACCGCAGGCTGTGTGTCGGCGTGGTCGGAACGCGAAAAATGAGTGAATACGGCAAACGTATGGCGTATAAAATATCCTACGAGCTCGCGTCGGCGGGAGCGGTCGTTGTCAGCGGTATGGCTCTCGGCTGTGACGGTGTTGCCGCCGCGGGTGCGATCGCTGCAAACGGAACGACGGTCGCTGTGCTTGGATGCGGTATAGACCTCGTCTATCCTCGGCAACACACCACCTTGATGGAGCACATTAAGGCGAATGGTGCCGTAATGACCGAGTATCCGCCCGGAACTGCTCCGCTTGGTAGGAATTTCCCCGTTCGGAATCGCATCATCAGCGGACTTTCGCAAGGCTCGCTCGCCATTGAGGGTGATTCCCGAAGCGGTGCAATGCTGACGATCGCGCACGCGGTGAAGCAGGGCAGAAAGATCTTTGCCGTTCCGGGAAACGTCGGTGAGGCAAGTGCTGCAGGCACGAACGAGCTGATCCGCAACGGAGCCACGGTTGTTCTGGATGCGGGAGACGTGCTCGAAAGCTTCGAGGTGACCGACAAAGAGCTGATCGATTTTGAAAGCTATCTGCGCGCTCGTTCGCATTCCGAGCTGAACGATGCGGTTCTGCTCCGTCTCGGCGTTTATACGAAGGTCACAGAGCCTGTATACGAAACGCTGCGTGATCCCGGCACCGGAGCGATAGAGAAGATCGAAAGAAAAACGGCGCCCGAAAAGCGCCCGACGTCCGTAAAGAAGGCTTCGCCAAAGCGTACGGAAGCAGAGGAGAAAGCCCCAAAGGAGCAGACGCCTCCACTGAAAAACGAGTACGTAGTGGAGAAGAGCACGCCGATGACGGGGGATGGGTCCCCTGAGATCCTCGCGGCTTTGTCGGACAGAGAGCGTAAGATCTTTACCGAAATGCCGATCGACCGTGCGATTTCGATCGACCGTCTCAGCACGCTTGGATTTTCGATCGGTGATATTATGACTGCTATGACCATCCTTGAGATCCGTGGTCTTGTTACGTCACTTCCAGGTGGACTTTATTTGAAAAAATAACCCGCACACGGCAGTCGCCGAGTGGGTTTCCGATAATTTATTTTCCCGAAAGAACGAAAGGCTTCTATAAATATGGCAAAAGCAACAACCGAAGCAAAGGCGGCGTCGACCGCAATGAGCGAATCCGGAAAAAACCTTGTGATCGTGGAGTCCCCCTCAAAGATCGTTTCGATCAAGAAGTATCTTGGCTCGAATTATAAGGTCATTGCATCGCAGGGACACGTCAGGGATCTGCCGAAAAGCACGCTCGGTGTCGATATTGAAAACGACTTTGCGGCACATTATATCAATATTCGCGGCAGAGGCGATCTCATCAAGGAGATCCGCAAGGAGGCGAAGAAGGCGTCAAAGATCTATCTCGCGACCGACCCTGACCGCGAGGGAGAGGCAATCTCGTGGCATCTTGCGACCGTGCTTGGTATTCCCATAGAGGAGACTCGCCGTATCGCATTCAACGAGATCACGAAAACAGCGGTCAAGGCGGCGGTGAAGAATCCCCGTACGATCGATATGAATCTGGTCAATTCTCAGCAGGCGAGACGTATTCTTGACCGTATCGTCGGCTATAAGCTGTCCCCCTTCCTTTGGAAGACCGTCAAAAGCGGACTTTCTGCAGGACGCGTTCAGTCGGTCGCGGCACGTATCATTGTTGACCGCGAGGAGGAGATCCGCACCTTTACACCCGAGGAGTATTGGACGATCGACGCGACGCTTCTGACGGATGAAGAAAAGGCGGTTTCAGCACATTTTTACGGCGACAGTACCGGAAGACTTCGCCTTACGAGCGAAGACGAGACACAGAAGGTTCTTTCGGCGATCGAGGGAAAGCCCTTCTCGGTCTCGTCCGTGAAGCGTGCAGTCCGTCATAAGACGCCCGCTCCGCCGTTCATCACCTCTTCTCTTCAGCAAGAGGCGTTTCGTAAGCTGAATTTCCAGACCTCCCGTACGATGCGCGTGGCGCAGGAGCTGTACGAGGGCGTGAACGTCGGCACTGAGCTCGGCGGCGCACAGGGTCTGATCACTTATATGCGTACCGACTCTCTCCGTATTTCCACGGAGGCGCAGGAGGCGGCGAAGGAAATGATCGTTTCGCGCTACGGCGATCAGTATTATCCCGCACAGCCTCGCGTCTACCGTTCCCGTTCGGATGCGCAGGATGCACACGAGGCGATCCGTCCGACGCGTGTTGAGCTTGAGCCTGCGATGATCCGTAAGCACCTGACGCCCGATCAGTATAAGCTCTATAAGCTGATTTGGGAGAGATTCGTTGCGAGCCAGATGGAATCCGCCGCACTGAATACCTTGACCGTAGACTTTGAAAACAGCGGATATATCTTCCGTACGAGCGGATATACCGTGGCGTTCCAGGGCTATATGGCGCTCTACGAGGAAAGCGAGAGCGATGACAATCGAAGCGCAGACGATCCGAAGGAGGAACGCGACATCCGCATCCCCAACCTTTCGGAGGGCGAACGCCTTTCGACAAAGGAGATCCTGCCGCTCCGTCATTTTACCGAGCCGCCCGCACGTTATACCGAGGCGTCGCTCGTCAAATTCCTTGAGACCGAGGGGATCGGCAGACCGAGTACCTACGCGCAGATCATCGGCACGATCACGACGCGCGGATACGTCAAGAAGGAAGGCAAGAGCCTTGTTCCGACTCCGCTTGGCGAGGTCACTACGCGCATTATGAAGGAACGTTTTCCCGACATCATCGACTATCGCTTTACGGCGAGTATCGAGGAAGGGCTTGACGACATTGAGGAGGGCTCGAAAACGGTTTCCTCGCTTCTCTCCGGCTTCTGGGCAGACTTTGAGGTCGAGCTGAAGGCGGCTGAGGACGCGATCGGAACCCTGCAGACCGAGGTCCCTCCGGAGGAGACCGACATCGTCTGCGAGAAATGCGGTGCGACGATGATCGTCCGTAACGGACGCTACGGAAAGTTTGCTGCTTGCCCGAATTATCCGAATTGCAAGAATACGAAGCCTCTCACCTCGACCGAGGAAAGGGGAGAGGGCACAGAAGAAACGGAGACGGTAGAGAAAAAGGTCGTTTCTGCCGGCTTCAAATGTGAGCTGTGCGGCGCTGAAATGGTTGAGCGTACGGGACGCTATGGCACCTTCTTTGCGTGCTCGCGTTATCCCGAATGCAAAAACACCAAGCAAAAGCGCAGAGAGCTCGGTGTGGATTGCCCGAAATGCGGCGGCAAGGTGCTGATCAAGGTGGGCAAGAGTCGAACGGTATTTTACAGCTGCGAGCATTATCCGACCTGCGATTTTTCTTCGTGGGATATGCCGCTCAGCGAAAAGTGTCCCGATTGCGGTGAGACGCTCTTCCGCAAGAAGGGCAAGAATCTTGTGATCTGTCACAATAAGTCCTGCGGCTACCAGCGTGAGGAGGCTCCCGCGGAGCGTCAGGATTAAACACCGTATCCGAAAAACGCGAGCGCGGTGAAAAGAGAAAACGAACGAAAGGATGCATAACCGTGCATATTAACGTATACGGCGCAGGTCTTGCGGGCTGTGAGGCGGCCTATGCGGCAGCAAGCCGCGGGGTTGCGGTTCATCTTTACGAAATGAAGCCGAAGCGCTTCACGCCTGCGCATCACAGCGAGGGATTTGCCGAGCTCGTCTGCTCGAACTCCCTCCGCTCCGATCGCGTCACGAACGGCGTCGGGCTTCTCAAGGAGGAGATGCGCAGACTCGGCAGTCTGATTCTCGAGGCGGCAGACGCGACGCGCGTGCCTGCAGGATCTGCACTTGCGGTGGACAGAACGCTGTTTTCGCAGTATATTACGGATAAAATCAAGTCGCACCCTCTGATCACGGTGATCGAGGAGGAGGTCTCTTCGGTTCCCGAGGGCGAGATCACGGTGATCGCGACCGGTCCCCTCACGTCGGACGGGATGGCGGAGTACATCCGCGACAGCCTCGGCTGCCACGGGCTCCATTTCTTCGATGCGGCGGCACCGATCGTGGATGCATCGACGATCGATATGGACGTGGCGTTTTTTGCGTCGCGGTACGATAAAGGGGACGCCGATTACATCAACTGCCCGATGACGAGAGAGCAGTACGACGTCTTTTACAATGCGCTCGTCACCGCCGAGGAGGCGCCGCTCAAGGCGTTCGACAAGGAGGAGCAGGAGGATCTGACTGTGTTTGAAGGGTGTATGCCCGTAGAGGTAATGGCAAAGCGCGGATACGATGCGCTCCGTTACGGCCCTCTGAAGCCCGTCGGGCTTGTGGACAAGCGTACGGGCGATCGGTCCTTCGCCGTTGTGCAGCTCCGTAAGGAGAATGCAGAGGGTACGATGTATAATCTCGTCGGCTTTCAGACGCACCTGACCTTCGGGGAGCAGAAGCGGGTATTCCGCCTCATTCCCGGGCTTGAAAATGCGGAATTTCTCCGCTACGGTGTGATGCACCGAAATACTTATCTGAATTCCCCCGATCTCCTCACGCGAACCTACGCGATGCGCTCGCGCCCCGAGCTCTTTTTCGCGGGGCAGATGACGGGTGTAGAGGGATACGTTGAATCTGCGGGCTCGGGGCTTGTCGCGGGATTGAATGCGGCACGTCTTCTTCTCGGAGAAGAGCCGATCGAATTTCCGCGCACGATGATGCTCGGTGCAATGGCGGCATACGTTTCGGAGGGCGGAACGGGCTCGTTCCAACCGATGAATGCGAATTTCGGTATCGTCGAGCCCCTTGAAACGCGTGTGAAGGGTGGAAAGGTCGCTCGGTACGAGGTTTACGCCGAGCGCGCACTGAAGGAGACTGACGCATACGTGGCGCGGTATTTTCCCGCGAAGCAGTAAGATGAATGAGGGAGGCTTCGAAGCAAGATATGGAGAAACAAACAGAGCTTCAGGCGGAAGAGGTGTCTTTTTCTGCAGACACCGTCGCGCTTGAACAGAGGATCGGACACACCTTCCGGGATCAGAAGCTGCTTCGGGAGGCTCTGACGCATTCAACCTACGCGCACGAAATGAAGCAGAAGCGAAAGGAGCCCTGCGTTTGTAACGAACGACTTGAATTCCTTGGAGATGCCGTGCTCTCGCTCCTCGTAGGGGATCACCTCTACCGTGCGTATCCCGATGCCGCAGAAGGGGAGCTGACGAATCTCAGAAAGTATCTCGTTTGCCGCGAGGCGCTTGCCTCGTATTCGGAGAAGCTTTCTCTCGGGCGCTATCTTTACCTCGGCAGAGGTGAAGAAAAGCTCGGCGGCAGAATGAGTCCATCGATCCTCGAGAACGCATTCGAGGCACTTACGGCGGCGGTCTATCTCGATGAGGAAAACGTGGGGCGCGACGGACGTGCGGCGGTCGGAAAATACTTCCTTCCCCTCGCAGAGGAGCGTCTGCAGAAATACGGTCATATCGAAACGATCCAGGATTACAAGACCCTCCTTCAGGAGATCGTTCAGCGTGCAAAGGAGGATACCTTGACCTACCGGACGGTCAGTGAGTCGGGTCCCGATCACTGTAAGGTCTTTTCGGTCGAGGCGAGGTTGAATGACTCCATCGTCATCGGACGCGGCAGCGGCAGAACCAAGCGCGAGGCCGAGCAGGTCGCTGCAAAGCAGGCGATCACCGATTATTTCAGGGATTTTGCAGAAGAGTAGGGGTTCGAGGCTCTGCCTCGAGCTCCGCTTAAGAATCTTCAAAAAACTTTTCAAATGAAATTATATTTTGAGAAAAGTTCTTGAAGTTTTCAGAAACTTCTTTCAAGAAGTTTCTGAACGGGGTACGGGGCAGAGCCCCCGTGAATACAGAGATGAACATACAAAACTATCAAAAGGCACTTGACGAAACGATCGCGCGGCACGAGAGGGCGGGGGAGCGTCCGACGCTACTCCTTCACGCCTGCTGTGCGCCCTGCTCGTCGTACGTGCTTGAATATCTGTCGCGGTTTTTCCGCATCACGGTATTCGATTACAATCCGAATATATCGCCGGCGGAGGAGTTTCGTGTGCGAACCGAAGAGATCAAGCGTCTCGTTTCGGAGATGGATTTCCCGATAGAGCGTCCCGAAGTTCTCGTCGGTCGGTACGATCCCGAGCGCTTCTACGAGGCGGTAAGGGGACACGAGAATGATCCCGAAGGGGGCGCAAGATGCGAGATCTGCTTCCGTATGCGGCTCACCGAGGCGGCAACGGCTGCAAAGGCGGGCGGCTTTGATTACTTCACGACGACCCTGTCGATCAGCCCTCTGAAAAACGCTGCACTCCTGAATGCGATCGGTAAGGAGCTCGCGGAGATGTACGGCGTGCCGTATCTGTATTCCGACTTCAAGAAGCGGAACGGGTACAAGCGCTCGATTGAGCTGTCGCACGAATACGGACTTTACCGCCAGGACTACTGTGGCTGTGTTTTTTCTAAGCGAGAGCGTGAGGCGCGGGCGGAGGACGGTCCGAAATTATCTATTGACAAAAACGCCTGAAGGCGCTATAATAAAGTGTTAACGTAACAACAGAAAACCCAAAGAAAGGCATTTAAGGTTATGCATTGGTCAGAAGAGATCGCCGAGAGAATCATCGAGCGAAACCCGAATAAGGAAGAATACGTTTGCGCGGCGGGCATCAGCCCCTCGGGCTCTGTACACATCGGCAACTTCCGCGACGTTGCCACCTCGCTTTTCGTCGTAAAGGCGCTCGAGAAGAAGGGCAAAAAGGCGAAGCTTCTCTTTTCCTGGGACGAATACGACCGTTGCCGCAAGATCCCTGCAAACGTACAGGCGGTCGTTGGTGACGGCTATGATAAGTACATTGGCTCTCCGTACGTTGACATTCCCGATCCGTGGGGCTGTCACGAAAACTACGCGAAGCACTTCGAGGAGGAATTCCTCGCGGCAATGAAGCAGTTTGGCATTGAGATGGACTGCCGTTATCAGGCGGAGATGTACCGCTCGGGCAAGTATACGAAGGACATCATCGAATCCCTCCGTAAGAGAGAGGAGATCTTTGAGGTGCTCGACTCCTTCAAGACGAAGGACACGACGAAGTCCGAGGAGGAGCTCCGTGCCGAGCACGATAAGGCGAAGGCAGAGTATTATCCCGCAACGATCTTCTGCTCCGAGTGCCATACCGACTTTACGAAGATCACCTATCTGTCCGAGGACTGCACCGAGGCAGATTATACCTGCCGCTGCGGTCATTCGGGGCACTTCAGTTTCCTTGAAAACACCGACTGCAAGCTTTCGTGGAAGGTCGACTGGCCGATGCGCTGGAGATACGAGGGCGTTGACTTTGAGCCGGGCGGAAAGGATCACGCCGCTCCGACGGGCTCCTATAACAACGCCAAGGTCGTGTCGAAGAAGATCTTCGGCTACGAGCCGCCTCTCTTCCAGGGTTACGAATTCATCGGCATCAAGGGTATGACGGGCAAGATGTCCTCGTCGTCGGGTCTGAATCTGACTCCCGAGACCCTTCTGAAGCTCTATCAGCCCGAGGTTATCTTCTGGCTCTATTCAAAGACCGAGCCGACGAAGGCATTTGATTTTTGCTTTGACGACGGTATCCTGCGCCAGTATTTTGAGTTTGATAAGATGTACGAAAGCTACAAGGCGGGGAATGCGGACGAGCATACCGCGGCGGTGATGTACAACACCGTCGTTGCGGGCAGAGAGCCCTCGACCGTACCGATGGGTCTCCTCGTTCAGCTTGGCTCGATCGTTAACTTTAATGTGCCGATGCTGGAGACCGTGTTTGAAAAGATCGGTATGAATTACCGCTATGCGGACTTCGCAGACCGCCTTGAACGTGCAAAGTTCTGGCTTGAGCAGTGCGCACCCGAGCAGGTCAACAGACTGCGTAAGACCCGTAATTTTGAGGTATACAATACGCTCGACGAAGACACAAGGAAGGAGATCGAGATGCTCTTCTCGTATCTCTCGAAGCCCGGCTATACGCTTGACGAGCTCAACGCAGAGCTTTACGCGATCCCGAAGCGCGTTTACGGAGAGGACAGACCGCAGAAGGAGCTGAAGGCGCTCCAGGGCGCGTTCTTCAAGACGGTCTATAAGCTCCTCATTGACAAGGACCAGGGTCCGCGTCTCTATCTTTTCCTGTACGCGATCAACGTAGAGGATTATCTGCCGCTCCTCGATTTCTCGCATCCGCAGACCGAGGAGGAGATCGCACTCGACGAAGAGGCGAAAAAGGCGCTTGAGGCTCCCGCGGAGGAGAAGAAGCCCGCATTCTCGGGCGAGCCCGATCCCGTTGAGCCCGTGAAGGAAATGATCGAGCTTGACGCATTCTCGGCGCTTGACCTTCGCGTTTGCAAGGTCGTGAAGTGTCAGGAGATCCGCAAGTCGCACTCCTGCTACAAGCTGACGCTGGATGACGGTATCGGAGAGCGCGTGATCGTTTCGAGCATCAAGGCGTATTACAGCCCCGATGAGCTCGTCGGCAAGAAGATCATCGTGATCGCAAATCTGAAGCCCACCCGTATTACGGGCGTAACGAGCAACGGTATGCTTCTCGCAGGCACGAACGGTGCGTGCGGCTGTAAGGTCGTATTCGTTGACGACGCCGTCCCGACGGGTACGCAGATCAAGTAAATGTATAAAGATCGGAGAGGAGCTGCCCAACGTGGTAGCGCTTCTCCGACTTTTTTCGGTTGACAGATCTTCCGATTTGTGCTATACTGAACGTATGACGTCGGGAGAGAGGGGGATGTGAATATGGATAAACGGACGCGTATCGTGCGGCTTTCGGTGCTTGCGGGACTGCTTCTTCTCGCGCTGATAGCCGTCTCCTCGGTAATTCTTTCGCCAAACGGCGCATTCGCACGCCTTCTTGCACGCACCCATATAGAAACCGAAGCACCTGCTCAGTACGGTGCGTTTCACATTCTCTTTCTCGTAGTTTTTACCCTGCTTGTCGCCCTCACCTTCGCGTTCCATACGAGGATTCCGCGTGAGCGTCTTGATTCGGTCGTGTTCGCGTTCGGTTGCTTCTTCTTCGTGATGGAGCTTTATAAGCAGCTTTACTATCACGCGGTGATCGGGAATGGATATTACGATTATTCGGTCCTTCCGCTTCAGCTCTGCTCGTACGTGCTGTATCTGTATCTTCTCCTGCCCCTCCTTCCCGAGGGACGGTGTAAGGACGTTCTCTATCGCTTCGCGGCGTTTTATCAGACGGCGGCGGGTGCGATCGTGATGTTCTGCCCGCTTTTTTACGACGAGCTTGCGCGCTCGGTGCACACGATGCTGTGGCATATCGCGATGGTCGTGTCGGGCGTTATGATTTTGCTCGTGCGCGGATACGGCAGAAGATATTTCCGCGAGGTGATTCCTGCCGCGGGAGTTTTTCTCGTGCTTTATGCCCTTGGGCTTATACTGAATATTGTACTGCATCCGCTGACCGAAAACTCCGCCGGACCGTTGAATCTTTACTATCTCAGTCTTTACGAGGAGACGAACAATTTGATCATCGGAGACGTGCGCGACGCAGTCGGCTGGCTGCCCGCAGTCCTGACCTATGCTGTCCTCCTCACCTTCGTTTGCGTAACGGCAGTCTGGCTTGCAGGCTTTATCACGGATTTTGTGAAGCGTAGGCTCAAAAAAGGAAAGGGGGATGCGTGTGATGTCGAAGACGAGCAATATACCGCGAGGAAATGATTCCTGCAGCACGGATACGTCGGCGCTTCCCGTGACCGCGCTCCCCGGGGTCGGCCCCGTGCGTGCGAAGGCATATGCACGACTTGGGATCGAGACCTGTGATGATCTTGTCTACCACTTCCCGCGCGGATACGAAAACAGAGGGGACGTGAAGCTCCTTTCAGAAACACCGGACGGCGCGGAAGTGTCCGAGCGTGCGGCGGTCGTTCTGACAGTCGCGACCGAGCCGAGGCAGACGATGCTCCGCCGCGGGATGACCATTCTTCGCTTCCGTGCGTTTGACGAAAGCGGAACGGCGGAGATTACGTTTTTCAATCAGAATTATCTCCGTGACGTGTTTGAGCTTGGTCGGGAATACCGCTTCTATGGCAAGGTCGTGCATCCGCAGACCGCGCGCGGAAAATATACGCTGTCATCGCCCGCATACGAGCCGATCCCCGAGGATGAAAGCACGCTACCGCCCTTTTATCCCGTTTATCCGCTGGCGGAGGGGCTTTCGATGGGAACGGTTCAAAGGGACGTCAGAAACGCCCTCGCGCGTGTGCTTCCGACGCTGCTTGACCCCCTCCCCGAGGAGCTTCGGCAGAAAAATAAGCTTTGTACACTGTCCTATGCAGTAAAGAATATTCAAAGGCCCGAGGATTTTGCCTCTCTCGCGGCGGCAAAGAGACGGCTTGTTTTTGATGAATTCTTCGCGTTTTCCCTCGCGATGGCGATGGGCTCTTCGGGACGTGCCCGAACGGGAGCGCCCGCACTGACTGCCGCACCGCTTGAGAGACTCTACGCCCTTCTTCCGTACCGCCTTACCGGGGCGCAGGAGCGGTCTGTCAATGAGATCCGCGCCGATATGGCACGCGAAACGCCGATGAACCGCATCCTCGTCGGAGACGTCGGAAGCGGAAAGACGGTCGTCGCGGCTGCGGCGATCCTGATCGCGCTCGCATCGGGGAAGCAGGCGGCGCTGATGGCTCCCACCGAGATCCTCGCGCGCCAGCACTATGCCGAGCTTTCGGGATATTTTGAGACCCTCGGCTTCCGCGTTGCGCTTCTCACGGGTGCGACGACTGCATCGGAAAAGAAAAAAATCTATGCAGGACTCACGGCAGAGGCGCCGCTTGATCGCATCGATCTCGTCGTCGGAACGCACGCACTTTTATCGGAAGGCGTGGAGTTTGTCGCCCCCGGTCTTGTCGTGACCGACGAGCAACACAGATTCGGCGTCGAGCAACGTGCGACTCTCGCAAGAAAGAGCAAAAACGCACATCTTCTCGTGATGAGCGCAACGCCGATCCCGCGCTCACTTGCGCTGGTCCTTTACGGCGATCTTGACGTTTCCCGCATCGACGAAATGCCCCCCGGGCGGCAAACAGTCGATACCTTTGCGGTGGACGAGCGATACAGAGAACGTCTAAATCGGTTTATTCGGAAGCAGGTATCCCTCGGTGGGCAGGTTTACGTCGTTTGTCCGTCGATCGAGGAAAATTCTATGGACGGCGAGGACGCGGGGGCGAGTGATCTCGCGCTATCTGCGGTCTCGGAGCGCTGTGAGGCGAATATACCGCTTGAACGAGATTACCCGCTGAAGTCTGCGGTGACGTACGCCGAGACGCTTCAATCGGAGCTTCCCGATATTCCCGTTGCCTTGATGCACGGAAGGATGAAGCCGAAGGAGAAGGATTCCGTGATGGCAGACTTTGTTTCGGGGAAATCAAAGGTGCTTGTTTCGACGACGGTCATCGAGGTCGGGGTAAACGTTCCTGCGGCTACCCTGATGATTATTGAGAACGCCGACAGATTCGGCCTCTCACAGCTCCATCAGCTTCGAGGACGCGTTGGAAGAGGTAGGGCGCAGTCATACTGTGTTCTCGTTTCGGAGGCTTCTCGCGCCTCTACGGGGGACTGTGAGCCGTTCCAGGCGTACGAGCGTCTCCGAACGCTGTGCGAAAATCACGACGGCTTCCTGATCGCTGAAAAGGATCTTGCGCTTCGCGGCCCGGGCGACTTTTTCGGGCAGATGGCTGAGGGAAACGGCGGTATCCGCCAGAGTGGAGGACTTCGCTTCCGTCTTGCCGATCTCGCGACCGATTCGAGCCTTCTCACCGCCGCCGCAGAGGGTGCAAAGGAGATCCTTAAGTCCGATCCCGTGCTCGAAGCACATCCTGCACTCAAAACGCTCGTTTCGCGCTATCGCGTGCGCGAGGCTGAAACCGTCAACTGATCTAAACTGCTTTCAAAAAAGGAACGAACAATGAGAACTCGAAAAAAGCTTCGATTTTCCACAACGCATATCATTATGGCGAGCTTCCTTTTGGTGATTCTCGTCGGAAGCTTATTGCTCGCACTGCCCATAAGTGCCGCAGACGGCGTATCGGTGCCTTATCTCGATGCGCTTTTCACCGCAACAACCGCAACCTGCGTAACGGGACTCGTGACGCTTCCAACCGTTTCCGCGTGGAGTGTGTTCGGGCAGGCGGTTATTCTGGTGCTGATACAGATTGGCGGCCTTGGTATCATAACCATTCTGTCCGGACTGATGCTTGTTTTACACAGAAAAATGGGCATTGGCGAGCGTCTTATCATCCAGGACGCATTGAATCTGAATACGCTGTCTGGGCTTGCGATTTTCATAAAAAGGATCCTCTGCGGAACCGTTCTCGTCGAGGGCGTGGGGGCGCTTCTTTATATGACCGTGTTCGTGCCCGAATTCGGCGTGTACGGTATCTGGGTCTCCCTTTTTACGGCGGTCTCCGCCTTTTGTAACGCCGGAATTGACATCATCGCAGAGGATAGCCTTTGTGCCTATGCGACAAATCCGATCGTTAATCTCGTGACCGTTCTCCTGATCGTTCTCGGCGGTATAGGCTATCTCGTCTGGTGGGACGTGGTCAGAGTGATGCGCGAGCGAAAGGGATTTCGCTTTCTGACGCTTCACAGTAAGATTGCGATCACCGCGACGCTTGTACTCATCGTGGTCGGAGCGGTGTTGATCCTTGCTTTCGAATATAATAATCCCTTAACGATCGGTGAGATGTCTCTCTTTGATAAGATCCAGGTCTCCCTTTTTCAGTCAGTTACCACGAGAACAGCGGGCTTTGCTTCAGTTCCGCAGGAGAATCTCACGAACGCGTCGGCAGTTCTCTGTGTGCTTCTGATGTTTATCGGCGGCTCTCCTGTCAGCACCGCAGGAGGAATCAAGACCGTGACGCTCGTCGTGCTTGTTGCTTCGGCGATTGCGACGTGTAAAAATAGGGACGAGGTCGTGATGTTCCGACGGAATATTTCGTCATATGCTGTCAGGAAGGCTGTTGCGGTTACGGCAGTATCCTTTGCAATTATGTTTCTTTCCTTTCTTCTGCTCACCGTCGCGACCGATGCGGATGTGCTTGATGCACTTTACGAGGCTGCCAGCGCAACGGCAACGGTCGGACTTACGCGGGGACTGACTCCTGTTCTTGGGGACATTGGGAAGGGAATTGTGATTGTGACGATGTATCTCGGACGTGTCGGACCGATCTCGCTTGTTCTCGCATTAAATGTAACGAATAAAAATCAAAATATCATTAAAAATCCGACCGAGGACATCAGTGTCGGATGAAGGAGCTTATATGAGTATGAATAAAACCTACGCGGTGTTCGGTCTTGGAAAGTATGGAAGTGCGGTTGCGAAGGAGCTGGTAGATAGTGGTGTCGAGGTGATCGCGGTCGATATGAATGCGGACGTCGTGCATTCTGTGGCAGGGGTACTCCCCGTGTGCAAATGCGCGGACGTGACCGATCCCGAGGTCATAAAGCAGCTTGGGATCGCAGGCGTCGACGTTGTGATCGTTGCGATGGCGGGAAGACTTGAGGCGAGCGTTATGACGGTCGCGCTTTGTAAGGAGGCGGGCGTCCGAACGGTGATCGCGAAGTGTGCAAACGAAATGCAGCAGAAGATCCTCCTGCGCGTGGGGGCGGACGAGGTGGTTTTCCCCGAGAATGAATCGGGTATTCGACTTGCGCGGAATCTCCTCAGCTCCGGATTTGTCGATATGATCGCGCTTTCCCGCGATTTTTCGATGGTCGAGCTTGACGTGAAGGAGGAGTGGATCGGTAAGAGCCTGAAGGAGCTGAATCTTCGTAAGAAATATGCGATCAATGTCGTTGCAGTCCGAGAGAACGAAAAGGTATCGGTAAATATTGATCCCGAGGAAAAGCTGTCGGGAAACTGCAAGCTGATCGTGATAGCGAGACCGTCAAAGCTGTCACGGCTTGGTTGAATGATCTTTCAAAAATACAGAGGCAGGGCTGAGTGAAAAACACTCAGCCCTGCCTCTATTATAGGGATGCGATCAGAACAGCCCCGTGATCTTGCCGTTCTCGTCGACGTCGATGCGCTCGGCGGCGGGAGATTTCGGCAGTCCGGGCATTGTCATAATGTCGCCTGTGAGAACGACAAGGAAGCCCGCGCCTGCGGAGATTTTCACGTTCTTGACCGTGACGGTGAAGTGCTCGGGTGCGCCGATCTTCGTGAGATCGTCCGAGAAGGAGTACTGAGTCTTTGCGATACAGACAGGACACTTGTCAAATCCGAGTGCGGTGAGACGCGCGATCTGCTTCTTTGCCTGCGGGAGCACGGCGATGCCGTCACCACCGTAGACCTTCCGTACGACCGCCTCGATCTTCTCCTCGATCGTGCCGTCAAGCTCGTAGGCGTAGGTAAAGTCACCCTTTTCCTCTTCACAGAGGCGAACGACCTCGCGTGCAAGCGCCTCGCCGCCCTTGCCGCCTTCAGCCCAAACGGTCGAGAGCACGACATTTACGCCGAGCTCGCGGCACTTACGGATCACAAGCTCGATCTCTGCGTCGGTATCGGTAGGGAAGCGGTTGACCGCGACCACCGAGGGAAGCTTATAAACGTTCTTGATGTTCGAAATATGACGGAGCAGGTTCGGCATACCCTTTCCGAGGGCATCGAGGTTCTCCGAATTGAGCTCGGTCTTTGCGAGGCCGCCGTGCATCTTGAGTGCGCGGACGGTTGCAACGATGACGACCGCAGAGGGGGTAAGCCCCGCCATACGGCACTTGATGTCGAGGAATTTCTCTGCGCCGAGATCGGCGCCGAAGCCTGCTTCGGTGATGGTGTAATCACCCAGCCTCATTGCCATACGGGTCGCCATAATCGAGTTACAGCCGTGTGCGATATTTGCAAAGGGACCGCCGTGCACGAATGCGGGCGTGCCCTCGAGGGTCTGCACGAGGTTCGGCTTCAGGGCATCCTTAAGAAGCGCCGCCATAGCACCGACCGCCTTCAGATCGGCGGCAGTTACGGGTTCGTCGTTATAGGTGTATCCGACAACGATTCTGCCGAGACGTGCCTTGAGGTCCTCGATCGAGGACGAGAGGCAGAACACCGCCATAATCTCGGATGCAACCGTAATGTCAAAGCCATCCTCACGCGGTACGCCGTTGACGCGGCCGCCGAGACCGTCGGTGACGAAGCGGAGCTGACGGTCGTTCATATCGACGACGCGCTTCCAGGTGATGCTTCTGGGATCGATGCCAAGTGCATTTCCCTGATGGATGTGGTTATCAAGCATTGCCGCGAGCAGATTGTTTGCAGCGCCGATCGCGTGAAAGTCACCCGTGAAGTGGAGATTGATATCCTCCATCGGAACGACCTGCGCGTATCCGCCACCTGCTGCGCCTCCCTTGATACCGAATACCGGGCCGAGCGAGGGCTCACGGAGTGCCACCATTACGTTTTTGCCGATGCGGCGGAGACCGTCAGCAAGGCCGATCGTCGTTGTTGTTTTTCCTTCGCCTGCGGGGGTCGGGGTGATCGCTGTGACGAGCACAAGTTTGCCGTCCTTGCGATTGGTTTCGCGCAGAAGGGAATAGTCTACCTTAGCCTTGTACTTTCCGTATTGCTCGAGATATTTATCGTCGATGCCCGCTGCTGTGGCGATTTCAGTGATCGGTTGCATCACGGCAGACTGTGCAATTTCAATATCGCTTTTCATTTTGATCCTCGCTTTATTGTTTTAAGTTATTGCGAGGCTCTGCCTCGCGCTTCGCAAGAAAACTTTTTGGAAAAAGCTTTCTTGACTTTCAAAAACTTTTATAAAAAGGGGAAAACAGGTGTGCAGGTCTTGGAAAACCAGAATCAATATCCCTTCAAAAGCTTTTGAAGGGAGGGGTGCGGGGAGGGAAGCTTTTTGCAAAAGGCTTCCCTCCCCGCAAAAATCATTTGAAATATTTAACCGCGCTGCGGAAGAGACCGAGATCGTATTCGCCGAGGACGTTCCGATAGAGGTTCGCGCCAATACGTTCGGAGTGACCCATCTTGCCGAGGACTCTGCCGTCGGGTGAGGTGATGCCCTCGATCGCAGCGATCGAGCCGTTGGGGTTGAAGGCGGTATCCATCGAAGGCTTGCCGTCAAGATCGACGTACTGCGTCGCGATCTGACCGTTTTCGGCAAGCTCACGGACGAGCTCCTCGGAGCAGAGGAAGCGGCCCTCACCGTGCGAGATCGGCACAGTGTAGATCTCACCGACCTTTGCCTCTGCGAGCCACGGGGACTTGTTCGTGCATACGCGGGTGCGTACCAGCTTCGACTGATGGCGACCGATGATATTGTAGGTCAGGGTCGGGCAGCTTTCGTCGGTATCGATGATCTTGCCGTAGGGCACGAGGCCGAGCTTGATCAGCGCCTGGAAGCCGTTGCAGATGCCGAGCATCAGACCGTCGCGCTTGTCGAGCAGCTCACCGACCTGCTCCTTGACCGCAGGATTGCGGAAGAATGCGGTGATGAACTTTGCAGAGCCATCGGGCTCGTCACCGCCCGAGAAGCCGCCGGGGATAAAGACCATCTGCGACTCTGCGAGCTTCCTTGAAACGAGCTCGACGCTACGGGCAACGTCATCTGCTGTCAGGTTTCGGATCACGACGATGTCAGCCTCAGCGCCTGCGCTTTCGACGGCGCGTGCCGAGTCGTATTCACAGTTCGTGCCGGGGAATACGGGGATCAGAACCTTCGGACGTGCGCACTTTACTGCGGGAGCGGTATTCGAGCCACCCTCGTATGCGAACGCGGGAAGATCCTTGCCCTCTGCGGGAGCATTGGTCGGATATACGCTTTCGAGAACGCCCTCGTTCAGCGCGAGGAGCTCTGCGATGGTCGCACGGTCGTCTCCGAGAATGATCTCGGGCTCCGTGGTGGTTTCACCGATCTTCGAAGCGTAAGGTGTGGAGATCTCCTCCGTGAGCTCTGCGACGATAAAGCCGTAGTGTGCGGCAGAATACCATTCGTTCAGGGCGGTGCCACATGCACGGAAGCCGATCTCGTTGCCGAAGGACATCTTCATCACAGCCTCGCCGATACCGTTCTCGACTGCCCAGGCGGCGCGGATCTTGCCTGCCTTGTGGAGGTCGTGGAAGGCTTCCCAAGCCGCCTTCTGGCTATCGGGGGTCGCATCCTTCGGAGCAAAGAGGTATACGGGGTGTCCCGCCTCCTTGAATTCGGGAGAAAGGACCTCCTGTGCCTTAATGGGAGCGATCGCGAAGGAGATCAGCGTCGGGGGAACGTCCTTGTCAAGGAAGGTGCCCGACATCGAGTCCTTACCGCCGATCGCAGCGGCGTTCAGCTCGAGCTGTGCGTCGAATGCGCCGAGGAGAGCCGCGAAGGGCTTGCCCCAACGGTTGGGCTCCTGACGGAGCTTCTCGAAGAATTCCTGCAGGGTGAGATATGCGAGCTTGTAGTCGGCACCTGCCGCAACGAGCTTCGCCATCGAGGTGTAGATCGAAGCGCGTGCACCCGTGTAGGGATCGACGCACATCGTGTCGGGGTCAAGTCCCCAAGCCATTACGCTTGCCTGATCGGTAACCTGTCCGGGAAGAACGGGGAGGACTGCTGCCATTGCCTGCGCGGGGGTCTTCTGGGTCTTGCCGCCGAAGGGCATCAGGATCGAGCCTGCGCCGATCGAGCCGTCGAAGCGTTCGACGAGACCTCTGCGGCTTGCGGTCTTGAGGTCACCTGCCATTTCGCGAAGGCTGCCGTACAGTGCCTTTGAAAGAACCGAGAGATCCTTTTCCGAGACCTCGACCTCGGTGTGCTTGTCCGCACCGTTGGTGTTGAGGAATGCGCGGGAAAGGTCCGCGATGGTCTGTCCCTTCCAGGACATCACCATACGAGCCTCCTCGGTGACGACCGCTACGCGGTATGCCTCGAGGTTTTCGGATTCTGCATATTCGATAAACTTATCTGCATCCTCAGCGGCAACAACGACTGCCATACGCTCCTGCGACTCGGAGATCGCAAGCTCGGTTCCGTCGAGGCCGTCATACTTCTTACGGACTGCATCGAGATCGATGCGAAGACCGTCTGCAAGCTCGCCGATTGCGACCGACACGCCGCCTGCACCGAAGTCGTTGCAGCGCTTGATGAGACGGGTGACCTCTGCGTTACGGAAGAGGCGCTGGATCTTACGTTCCTCGGGAGCGTTACCCTTCTGGACCTCGGATGCCATCGTCGTGAGGGACTTCATATTGTGGCTCTTCGACGAGCCGGTCGCACCGCCAATGCCGTCGCGTCCGGTACGGCCGCCGAGCAGAATGATGACGTCTCCGGGAGCGGGACGCTCACGGCGAACGTTATATGCGGGAGCCGCCGCTACGACTGCACCGCATTCGAGACGCTTTGCAACGTAGCCGTCGTGATAGACCTCTGCAACGTGCCCCGTAGCAAGACCGATCTGGTTGCCGTAGGAGGAATAACCTGCCGCTGCGGTCTGGCAGAGCTTACGCTGGGGAAGCTTGCCGGGCATCGTCTCCTTGAGAGACTTGCGCGGGTCGCCCGCGCCCGTCACGCGCATTGCCTGATGGACGTATGCGCGTCCCGAGAGGGGATCGCGGATACAGCCGCCGATACAGGTTGCCGCACCGCCGAAGGGCTCGATCTCGGTCGGGTGGTTATGGGTCTCGTTCTTGAACATCAGGAGCCAATCCTGCTCCTCGCCGTTGACCGTTGCATTCACGTGGATCGAGCAGGCGTTGATCTCCTCGCTTTCGTCAAGCTCGGGAAGAACGCCGCGCTTCTTCAGGGTCTTGCCTGCGATCGTCGCGATGTCCATCAGCGTCTGCGGGCGCTTTGCCGCCTTTTCTTCTCCGTAGACCTCAACGCGAGCCTTAAGATAGCGGTCGTACGCTGCCTTGACGGCGGGATCGTCGATCTTTACGTTGTCGATGTGCGTCGAGAAGGTGGTGTGACGGCAGTGATCGGACCAGTAGGTATCAACGACGCGGATCTCGGTGATCGTAGGATCGCGGTGCTCCTCGTCGCGGAAATAATTCTGCAGGAACTTGAGGTCGTCAAGATCCATTGCAAGGCCGAGGGAATCGAGCAGCTCGGAAAGTCCCTTTTCGTCGAGCGCCGTGAAGCCCGTAACGGTTGCAACGGTCTCGGGGATCGCGTAGTCGATCGCAAGCGTCTCAGGCTTTTCAAGCGAAGCCTCGCGGCTCTCAACCGCGTTAATGACGTATTTCTTGATTGCGTCGAGATCCTCACAGGAAAGCTTACCGCCGAGCACGTAAACCTTCGCGGAGCGAACCGTGGGACGGTCGCCCTGACTCTGAAGCTGGATGCACTGTGCGGCAGAATCTGCGCGCTGGTCGAACTGACCGGGAAGGGGCTCAACTGCGAAAACAGTCTCCCACTTCGCGTCAAGCGTATCGCTGACCATATCGAGCTGGGGCTCGGAGAAGATGGTGCGAACCGCTTTGCTAAAAAGTGCCTCGTCGATGTTCTCCACGTCGTAGCGGTTGATCACGCGCAACGAGGTGAGTGCCGTGATGCCGACGAGATTTCTGAGCTCACTGAGAAGACCGTTTGCCTCGTGTGCGAGCGCGGGCTTCTTTTCTACATATACTCTGTAAACCATAGAACGGTAAACCTCCGAAAGATGTTCCGCTTGGCGGAATGTAAAATATTGTGCGGCACGTTAATTTGGGCGGCACATCGAGATAAAGATTTTTTGAGGAAAGTTCTTGAAGATTCTTAAGAAACTTCTTTCAAGAAGTTTCTTAAGCGGAGCGCGAGGCAGAGCCTCGCACCCTCCATATATTATCCTTATTTTAACGCCTTCAGCGCGCGCTGACCGATGTCGCGGCGGCAGTAAGCGTTTTCGAACTTGACCGAATCAGCGAGGCGATATGCGCCTGCGATCGCTTCTTCAAGCGAGGGGGCGACCTTGACGCATCCGAGAACGCGTCCGCCTGCAGACAGAAGAACGTCGCCGTCCTTCTTGGCACCCGCAACGTAAACGTCGGCACCTTCCTCGCGCTCGTCTTCTGCAGGGATCGACATCGGGAAGCCCGTCTCGTACTTTTCGGGGTAACCCGCTGACGCGAGCACGACGCAAGCCGCAGAGCCGGAGGAGAATTTCACCTCGGTGTCTCTGAGCGTTCCGCTTGCTGTAGCCTGCATGATCTCAAAGAGATCGCTTTCAAGGAGGGGAAGCACAACCTGCGTTTCGGGGTCTCCGAAGCGACAGTTGTATTCAATGACTTTCGGGCCGTTTTTCGTCAGCATCAGACCGAAGTAGAGACAGCCCTTGAAGGGACGTCCCTCCGCCTTCATTGCATTGATCGTCGGCAGGAAGATCGTTTCCATACAGGTCTCGGCAATATCGGTGGTATAGTAGGGGTTCGGTGCGATCGTACCCATACCGCCCGTGTTAAGACCCTTGTCGCCGTCCTTGGCACGCTTGTGGTCCATCGACGACACCATCGGCTTCACACAATCGCCGTCGGTGAAAGCAAGCACCGATACCTCGGGTCCCTCGAGGAATTCCTCGATCACGATGCGTGAGCCGCTCGCGCCGAAGACCTTGTCCTCCATCATCGAGCGAACCGCATCAAATGCCGCTTCTCTCGTTTCTGCGATGATGACACCCTTGCCGAGAGCAAGACCGTCTGCCTTGATGACGGTCGGGATGGGTGCGGTCTCGAGATAGGAGAGTGCATCGGCGGCGTTTTCAAACACCTCGTATGTTGCCGTCGGGATGTTGTATTTTTTCATCAGATTTTTCGAAAAAACCTTGCTTCCCTCGATGATCGCCGCATTTGCGCGCGGGCCGAAGCAGGGAATGCCGAGTGCCTCAAGACGGTCGACCGCACCGAGCACCAGCGGATCGTCGGGTGCGACGACTGCGAAGTCGATCGCGTTCTTTTTCGCGAAATCCTCAATGCCGCCGAGGTCCTTTGCACCAACGGGAACGCAGATCGCGTCTGCCGCGATGCCGCCGTTTCCGGGAAGTGCGTAGATCGTACCGACGTCTTTGCATCCCTTCAGCTTACGGATGATCGTATGCTCACGACCACCGCCGCCAACGACCATAATCGTTTTCTTTGCCATATTAACTACCTCGCGTCGGTTCTTGATCAGTGGTGGAAGAGACGCATTCCGGTGAATGCCATTGCCATGCCGTAGCGATCGCAGGTCTCGATGACGAGATCGTCACGGATCGAGCCGCCGGGCTGTGCGATGTAGCTGACGCCACTCTTCTTTGCGCGCTCAATGTTGTCGGCAAAGGGGAAGAATGCGTCAGAGCCGAGCGAAACGCCCGTGATCGTGTCGAGGTATGCTCTCTGCTCCTCATCGGAGAAGGGAGCGGGCTGCTCACTGAAGTACTTCTGCCAGTTGCCGTCTGCCGTGACGTCCTCCTCGTTCTTGTTGATGTAGCCGTCGATGACGTTGTCGCGGTCGGGTCTCTTGAGGGTATCGAGGAAGGGCAGGTTCAGAACCTTGTCGTGCTGACGCAGGAACCAGGTATCTGCCTTCGAGCCTGCAAGTCTCGTGCAGTGCACGCGGGACTGCTGACCTGCGCCGACGCCGATTGCTTGGCCGTCGACCGCATAGCAAACCGAGTTCGACTGCGTGTACTTCAGGGTGATGAGCGCAATGATGAGGTCACGCTTTGCTGCTTCGGGAAGCTCCTTGTTTGCGGTTACGATATTCGAGAGAAGCTCGCGGTTGATCTCAAAATTGTTTCTGCCCTGCTCAAACGTAATGCCGTAGACCTGCTTGTGCTCGGCCTCTGCGGGGACGTAGTCGGGATCGATCTTTACGATGTTGTAGTTGCCGTTACGCTTCGATTTCAGGATCTCGAGTGCCTCGGGCTCGTAGCCGGGCGCGATCACGCCGTCCGAGACCTCGCGCTTCAGAAGGAGCGCGGTCGGAACGTCACAAACGTCCGAAAGTGCTACCCAGTCGCCGAAGGAGCACATACGGTCAGTGCCGCGTGCGCGTGCATATGCACAAGCGAGAGGAGTGCTGACCTCCTCGGGGGTGACGAAGCAAGCCTTCATAAGCTTTTCGTCGAGGGGAAGTCCGATCGCCGCTGAGGTGGGGCTGACGTGCTTGAAGGAGGTGACAGCAGGCATACCGAGTGCCGCCTTCAGCTCCTTTACGAGCTGCCAGGAGTTGAATGCATCAAGGAAGTTGATGTAGCCGGGGCGTCCGCAGAGGATTTCGATCGGAAGCTCGCTTCCGTCGTGCATATAGATCTTTGCGGGCTTCTGGTTGGGGTTACAGCCGTATTTCAGTTCGAATTCTTTCATTTTTCGCACCTCAGATGTTTTTATTTACGATTCTGGTCTCGCATTCACCGCTTGCGAGGTCGATGTAACGGACGAAAAGGGAGACCTTGTTATCTTCGTTCAGGTTCGTCCAGATGAGATCTGTCAATTCGTCGATGTCGACGTCGGGAAGCTCGAGAGTCTTGGGCTCTCCCTCAAAGGAGGGGAGGGGATTGCCGTCACAGTTATAGGTGTGGATGAACTTTGCCTTGCCCGCTACGGGATTCGAATACGCGTAGGTGAAGCGCTCGCAGGAGCTTTCGTCGCCCTCTGCGCTCTTCAGGATCGACATCGCGAAATTCATCGAGCCGTCCTCGCGGTGGATGATACCCGAAATGCGGGGGGTGAAGTTCGGCTTGTCGTCCTCGAATTCTCTCGTGCGGAGAGCCTGCTCGAAGGTCATCTGCTTGTCCATCAGCTCATAGATCGTGTCGGTCTGATCGCCGTTCGTCACGATGGTCTTGTTACCGAGCACACGGACGGGGTAGTAAATGATAAGATGCGGGTCGGTCATCTTCGACTCGTCATAAGCCTTCGTGCGCATCGCGTCGCCCTCTGCGACGAATACGCGGTTGCGGCTGTTTTCACTTCTGCCCATAATAAAGTAGGCGGTAACGGCCTTCTTGGAGTCGGCGCTTTTGCCGATGATGATGCCTCTGCCGTGGTATGCGAGGGAGCGAAGCTCCTCATTTATAGTGGAAACCTTCATTGTTTATTCTCCTTTGATATGTACTATGTGATTCTCTACCGTAATGCGGCCGTCGCAGAAGAGTCTGACAGCCTCGGGAAGGATCTTCCATTCGGCCTCTTCCATAATTCTTTTCTGGAGGACCTCGGGGGTATCGCCCTCCTTCACCTCAACAGCCCTTTGGAGCACGATCGGACCCGCATCGCATTCGGGGGTCACGATGTGAACGGTTGCACCCGAGACCTTGACTCCTTTTTCGAGTGCCGCCTCGTGGACGCGAAGTCCGTAATATCCCTTGCCGCAGAAGGAGGGGATGAGCGCGGGATGAACGTTCAGGATGCGGTTCGGGAACGCCTCATAAACCTGCTCGTCGATAATGGTAAGGAAGCCTGCAAGCACAACGAGGTCGATCTTTTCTTCAGTCAGCTTGTCTGCCAACGCCTTTGAATATGCGGCAATATCACAGTAGTCCTTCCGCGCAAGCACGGCAGATTTGATGCCGTGGTTTTTCGCACGCTCGAGCGCATAGACGCCCGGCTTCGATGCGAGCACGAGCGAGATCTTGCCGTTTCCGAGCTCTCTGCGTCCCTCCGCATCGATGAGTGCTTGAAGATTTGTGCCGCCGCCCGAAACGAGAACGGCGATCCTTGTCGTATCGGTCATACCCATCAGCAGAACACCACGCCGTCATCGCCCTTGATGATCTCGCCGATTACGTACGCATCCTCGCCGTGTGCGCGCAGGAGCTCAAGCGCGGTGTCGACCTCGCCCGCGGGAACGACGATGCTCATACCGACACCCATATTGTAGGTGTTGTACATATCTCTCTCGGGGATGTTACCGGTCTTTGCGATCAGATCGAAGATCGGAAGAACCTTGACTGCGGACTTCGTGATCTTTGCAGAGAGGCCCTTCGGGAGGGATCTCGGAATATTTTCATAGAAGCCGCCGCCCGTGATGTGGCTGATGCCCTTGACGTCGACCTTCTCGAGGAGCGCGAGAACGCTCTTTACGTAGATCTTTGTCGGGGTGAGCAGGGTCTCGGCGATCGACTTGCCGCCGAGTGCCGCATTCGGCTCGTAAAGAGATGCGGGATTGTTATCAATGTCAAATACCTTGCGGACGAGGGAGAAGCCGTTGGAGTGTACGCCACTCGATGCAAGCGCGATCACAACGTCACCCTCTGCCATTCTCGTATTGTCGAGGATCTTTTTCTTATCCACAATGCCGACCGCGAAGCCTGCGAGGTCGTAGTCCTCAGCGGGCATCATACCGGGATGCTCGGCAGTCTCTCCGCCGATGAGTGCCGCGCCCGACTGAACACAGCCCTCTGCAACGCCGCTGACGATCGCAGCGATCTTCTCGGGAACGTTCTTGCCGCAGGCAATATAATCGAGGAAGAAGAGGGGCTTTGCGCCACAGCAGATGATGTCGTTCACGCACATAGCAACGGCGTCTACCCCGATGGTGTCGTGCTTGTCCATCAGAATTGCCATCTTGACCTTCGTGCCGCAGCCGTCAGTGCCCGAAACGAGAACAGGCTCCTCCATTCCTGCAAGGTTGAGGCCGAAGCAACCGCCGAAGCCGCCCACGTCGTCGAGGCATCCCTCGTTCTTCGTGCGCGCGATGTGGCGCTTCATCAGTTCGACAGCCTTGTAGCCGGCGGTGATGTCGACACCGGCTGCTGCGTAGCTTTCGGATTTGGAATTGTTGTGCATAATTTAGAATCCTTTCTGAAATCGGGATTGTATTTCCTTAAATGTGTTTTTTGTTGTGTGATCGAGTGCTTATTCCTTACCCGTCCAGCAGTAGGTGCAAAGCTTGCACGGCTCAATACCGATCGCCTCGATGATACCCTCAAGGGTCTGGAACTCCAGAGATGCAAAATTGAAATTCTTGCAGATCGTTTCGCGCAGGCGCTTGCCGCGCTCGGTCGAGGGATCGACGTATTCGTCGAGATGCTCGAAGCCTTCTTCGCCCTCGAGATCCATAATGGTGCGGCGTGTGATCAGCTCCATCGGACTGCGGGAGGAGGAGAAATTCAGATACTTGCAGTTGTGCATCAAGGGGGGGCAAGCCGAACGCATATGCACCTCCTTCGCACCGTGCGAGTAGAGGAAGTCGACCGTTTCCTTCAGCTGCGTGCCGCGGACGATCGAGTCGTCGACGAAGAGAAGCTTTTTGTCGTGGATGAGCTCCTTGACGGGGATTTGCTTCATTTTCGCAATACGGTTCCGATCGGTCTGCTTCGACGGTGTGAAGCTGCGCGACCAGGTCGGGGTATATTTGATGAATGCCCGTGCGAACGGGATGTGGCTTTCGTTCGCGTATCCGATCGCGTGGGGAGTGCCCGAATCGGGAACGCCGCCGACGTAATCAAGATCCTGCGCGATGCCGTTCTCGCGGTCGTGCCGTGCCATGATCTCGCCGTTGCGGTAGCGCATGATCTCGACGTTCACGCCCTCGTAGTTCGAGGTGGAGTAGCCGTAGTAGCTCCAGAGGAAGGAGCAGATACGCATTTCCTTGCCGGGAGGGGAAAGCTGCTTCCATTCGTGGGGAGACAGCTCTACGATCTCTCCGGGGCCGAGCTCGTATTCGTCCTCGTAATCGAGCTTTTGATATGCGAAGGATTCAAACGAGACGCAGTGACCGTCCGCGTTCTTGCCGATCAGAACGGGAAGTCTGCCAAGGCGGTCACGGGCTGCGATGATCCTTCCGTCGTTTTTGAGGATGAGGATCGTGGCAGAGCCCTCGATCAGCTCCTGCACGTACTTGATGCCGCTGACGAAGTCGGGCTTTTGATTGATGAGCGCGCCGACGAGCTCGGTTGCGTTGACTGCCCCGCCCGTCATTGCGTTGAAATGACCGCCGCTGCTGGTTTTATAGTAGTGCTCGACGAGTGCAGCCGCGTTCGTGATCGCGCCGATCATACAGATCGCATACGGGCCGACCGCCGAGCGAAGCAGGAGGGGCTGTGGCTCTGCGTCACTGATACAGCCGATCGCTGCGAAGCCCTTCATCTCATCGAAAACGTGTGCGAATCTTGTGCGGAAGGGAGAGTTCTCGATGTTGTGAATCTCTCTCTGAAGTCCGATCTCGGAGTCGTACGCTGAGATGCCTCCGCGCTTTGTGCCGAGATGGGAATGATAGTCGGTTCCGAAAAAAACGTCCTGAATTGCGTCACGCGTCGACGTGACACCGAAAAATCCACCCATTGTGGTACCGTGCCTTTCTTTTTTGGAGAGGTGATCAGCCGTTGTACTTGGCTTCGATTGCCGCGTTCTTTTCAAGCACCTTCTGCTTGCCTGTGGCTCTTGCCGCGACCAGCTTGTCCGCCAAGGAGGGCTCGGAGAGAGCAAGGATCTGCACCGCAAGAAGTGCGGCGTTTGCGGCACCGTTGATCGCAACGGTCGCAACGGGCATACCCGAGGGCATCATCACCGTCGAGTAAAGTGCATCCACGCCGTCAAGGCAAGCCGATTTGACGGGAATACCGATCACGGGAAGGGTCGTTCTTGCGGCGATCGCACCTGCGAGATGTGCTGCCATTCCTGCGGCGGCGATCATAACGCCGTAGCCGTTCTTTTGCGCGGATTCGGCAAAGGTCGCTGCCTCGTCGGGGGTCCTGTGAGCGGAATAGACGTGCACAGAGAAGGGGATCTCATATTCCTTCAGAACGTTGATCGCCTTTTCGACGACGGGCAGGTCGCTGTCGCTACCCATAATAACCGCAACTTTTTTCATAGTCGGTATTCCTTTCGTTTTGCAAAAAATCGGTAGAAGTCGCTCTCGCCGCTTGGGGCGGTCCGAAAAAAATAAGGCATTCCCAAGCCGTATAGACACAATGAGACTGTGTTCTACTCAGCAGTGCGGGATGCCCAGACGGTCGACGACTATGCCTTTCGTTTCATTGTGTTGTGATCACATACGGGTACCCGTATTTCCGTCAGTTGCGAAAGGTTTCTACTTACCCTATTAGTTTAACATATATTGAAGGGAAAGTCAAGAGAATTTTTCTGAGATAAGAAGGCTTTTTTGATATTTTTATCTTTTCTCCGCCGTGGGACTTGACAAGCCTTTGCGATTTGTGGTATTATCTAAACTGTATGAGAATATCTTCATAAAATCAGTATCAGTCAAAGGAAAAGGAATATGAAAACAACAACCGTAAAGGGTACGAACGACTATCTTCCCGAGGAGATGCTCCTCAGGGATTATCTGCAGAATACCATTCTCGGCGTTTACCGCGCGGCGGGCTTCTCACGGATCTCGACCCCCGCGATCGAGGATGCGGAGAATCTCGATAAATCTGAGGGCGGCGAAAATCTGAACCTCATCTTCAAGATCCTTAAGAGAGGGGATAAATTCACCGAGGCGATCGAGGCACAGGATTATAAGAATCTGTCCGATCTCGGTCTTCGCTACGACCTCACCCTCCCCCTCTGCCGCTACTACTCGAATAATAAGGCGAAGCTGATGCTTCCGATGAAGTGTATCCAGATCGACCGCGTATGGAGAGCCGAGCGCCCGCAAAAGGGCAGACTCCGCGAGTTCCAGCAGTGTGACATCGATATTCTCGGAAGTGATTCGCCCGACTGTGAGATCGAGCTGATCGAGACCACCGCAAAGGCGCTTCTCGCGATCGGCATCGACAATTTCACGGTCAAGGTCAACGACCGCCGCATCCTCTGGAGTCTGCTCGTTTCGTGCGGCTTCAAGGAGGAGGCGTTCGACAGCACCTGCATCACGATCGACAAGCTCGACAAGATCGGCTCGGATGGCGTACGTGCAGAGCTTGAAGGAAAGGGCGCGGACGCATCCGCGATCGATAAGCTGATGGATTTCCTGTCTGCGGGTGAATTTACCCTCGAAAAGGTCGAGGAGATGACGGGTGACAAGGAATCCGCAAGCCGTCTCCGCTATATCATCGGCTCTGCCGAGACGCTTGCAAACGGCAAATACGGCGTTGTATACGACCCCACCCTCATTCGCGGACAGGGCTACTATACGGGTACGGTCTTTGAGATCGCATCGGCAGATTTCCGCGGCTCGGTCGCGGGCGGCGGACGTTATGATAAGCTGATCGGCAAGTTTATCGGCGAATCGGTGCCCGCAGTCGGCTTCTCGATCGGCTTTGAGCGCATCTTCTCGATCCTCACGGAAAAGGGCTATAAGATTCCGAACGCGCGAAGAAGGATCGCTGTGATCTACGAAGACGGCAACGCAATGGAGGCGATCCGAACGGCAGAGGAGTTCCGTACAGAATGCGACGTCTCACTCTTTGAAAAGCCGAAGAAGCTTGGTAAGCTCCTTTCGAAGCTGGAAGCGGCAGGCTTTAACGGCTTCCACGTGCTCGGAGAAACCGAAAAGGGCGAGATCAGACCGCTCGGCTGATTATGACTCATTCTCTGCGTCGGAAAACCGGTGCCGACACAGGACTTCTTGGTGATGACAACAATATTTGTCTTGAATTTACTGAAAAATGTCTTGTAATTGTGCAGTATTTGGCTTAAAATGAATTTGTATTTTAAGATACGCTTATTCTAATCCACTTTGACAGGAGGAAACACAAATGGCACTTCCAATTGCGGTGCAGGTCTATTCGGTTCGCGACGACGCGAAAAAGGATCTGTACGGAACGCTGAAAAAGATCAAGGAGATCGGCTACGACGGCGTTGAATTCGCAGGTCTGTACGGTAACTCGCCCGCAGACATCAAAAAAATGTGTGAGGAGATCGGTCTCGTTCCGATTTCGGCACACGTACCCTACAACTCTATGATGGAGGATCCCGTAGGCGTTCTTTCGCAGTACGCGGAGATCGGCTGCAAATTCGTTGCCATTCCTCACGTAGGTCCCGAGTACCGCCCGGGAACCGGAGATTGGTCTGTAATCATTGAGAGCGCAAAGATGCTTGGTAAGGTTGCGAAGGATCTCGGAATGACCCTGCTCTACCACAACCACGACTTTGAATTCGCGAAGATCGACGGTAAGTACGGCCTCGACGTGCTGTACGAGTCGGTTCCCGCAGAGCTTCTTGAGACCGAGCTTGACACCTGTTGGGTCAACGTCGGCGGAGAGGTTCCCGCAGAATATGTCAGAAAGTACGCGGGCAGATGCCCCGTCGTTCACCTCAAGGATTTCTACGGCGAAAAGTCCGAGGATATGTACGAGCTGATCGGCGTTGAGAATACTGCTCCGAAGCGCCCCGGTAACTTCGAGTTCCGTCCCGTTGGCTACGGCCTGCAGGATATGCCCTCCATTACCAAGGCGGCAGAGGAGTCGGGCGCGACCTGGCTCGTTGTCGAGCAGGATAAGCCCTCCCAGGGCAGAACGCAGATGGAAGCCATCGCTTGCAGCCGCGAATATCTGAAGTCGATCGGATATTGATTTTTGCGAGACGCTGTCTCGCGCTCTGTTCAAGAAACTTTTTACAAAAAGTTTCTTGAAAATCTTCAAAAACTGTTCCCGAAAGGGAAAAGATATTATGAACCTTAGAGCGGTTTGAAAACCTGCTCTTATGCCTCCTTTTCAAAGGTTTTTGAAGGGAGGAGCGGGGAAGGAAAACTTTTTTTGAAAAGCTTCCGTCCCGCAGAAAAAATTAAACAGAAAGAGGTAATCGAAATGGAAGACAAATCTATGGAAGGGTTGAATACCTTTACGGCTCAGGAGGAGACGAAGGTAGACACCAGCAGAAAGATGCGTATTGCGATCATCGGCTGCGGCTGGATCGCAAACTCCCATATGAAGGCCTACCTGAACCAGCCCGACGTTGAGATCGTAGCAGGCGCAGACCTGATCCCCGGCAAGGCAGCTGCCTTTATGGAAAAGTACGGCATTGAAAACGCAAAGACCGACTATGCATCCCACAAGGAGCTGCTTGACGACGAGTCGCTCTGTCTCGATGCAGTTTCGATCTGCACCTACAACCGTCAGCACGCAGAGCCTGCGATCTATGCACTGAAGAAGGGCGTAAACGTTCTTCTCGAAAAGCCCTTTACCGTTACGCTCGACGAGGCGATCGAGGTTATGAAGGCAGAGAAGGAAAGCGGCAAGGTTCTCTCGCTCGGCTTCCAGCCCAGATTTGACGAGAATATGAAGATGATCAAGAAGATCGTTCAGTCGGGAGAGCTCGGTGAGATCTACTACATTCAGACGGGCGGCGGACGCCGTCGCGGCATTCCGACTCCCTACGGCACGACCTTCATCGAGGACAAGACCGGAGGCATCGGTGCACTCGGTGATATCGGCTGCTACTCGCTCGATATGGTTCTGAATGCGATCGGTTACCCGATGCCGAAGACCGTTTCGGGCTACAAGTCTGCATATTTCGGCAAGGATCCGAACTACTGCGGCTACAAGGCAAGCAAGAGAGCAGAATACGCTGAGAAGTTCTCGGTTGACGATTTCGGCGCGGCGTTCGTTCGTCTTGAGCCGGGCAAGTACGGTGTGAAGGAGGGAATCGTCCTCGACTTCCGTATTTCGTGGGCAATGAATATGGACACCCCCGGTGACACCATCATTCTCGGTACGAAGGGCGGTCTCCGTATCCCCTCGACTGAATGCTGGAACGGTACGGTCGGCGGTGCTATGAAGATCTATCACGAGGTATGCGGCCGTCAGGTTGAGACCGAGATCCCCGTTATCACGATGAAGGCAGGCCTCGTTGACCTCAAGATCCGCACCTTCCTTGATGCGTGCAAGAACGGTGGAACGGCTCCCGTTCCGACCTCGCAGATCATTATCAATCAGGCGATCATCGACGGCATCGCGAGATCCGCAGAATGCGGCCGCGAGGTCGAGATCAGCATTCCCGAGGTCTGATCAACTTGCAAAAATGGGACTTCTCTCGGGAAGCCCCATTTTTGTTTCATAAATAAGGAGATTATAATGGCAAGTGTAACGATGCTTCACGCAACCCTGCGTACCCACACGCTTGATTTTAATACCGATGTGAATATTTTGCTTCCCGAGGAGCCTGCGGATGATGTCCCCGTGCTCTATCTGCTACACGGAATGCACGGTGACTATTCTTCGTGGACGTCGGGCAGTGCGATCGGCAAATACGCGAGAATGCGGAATATCGCCGTTGTGATGCCGTCGGCGGCTAACAGCTTCTACTGCAATATGAAGTACGGTGAACGGTACTACGATTATATCACCGAGGAGCTGCCAGCCTTTATCGCAAAGAATTTTCCGCGCATCTCGCAGAAGCGTGAGAAAACCTTCATCGCAGGTCTTTCAATGGGCGGATACGGCGCGGTGAAGATCGCGCTTCGGAATCCCGATCGCTACGCCGCTTGCGCGTCGCTGTCGGGGTGTCTCGATCTTGCGTCGAGAATAGAGGAGGATAAGGTCAAGTGGAAGTCGGTTGCGATTGCCAATTGGGGAGAGAATTACAGGGAGGTCTTCCCGAACAGCAAGGACGATCTGTTCCATCTTATCGATACCTTCCCAAAGGACAAGGAGAAGCCCCGCATCTTTTTCGCCTGCGGCACGGAGGACTATCTTTACGGCGAGAACCAAAGCTTCCGCCGCCACATCGAGGGCAAGGGCTTCGAAACCTATTATGATGAAGGTCCGGGTGCCCACAATTGGATCTTCTGGGATCATTGGATCCTCCCCGCCATCGACTGGATGATCGGAAAGTGAGGATTTTTCGGGGCTCTGCCCCGAACCTTGCTTTGAAAACTTTTCTCTAAAAGAGAACAGTGTATGAAACGTAGAGCGATCTTAAAATTACCCTTATCCCCCTTCTCAAAAGGTTTTTGAAGGGAGGGGTGCGGGGAGGGAAAGCTTTTTTTCTAAAAAGTTTCCCTCCCCGCAAAAAAGAAAGGAATCAAATTATGGCAGATAAATCTATGGAAGGTCTGAACACCTTTACGGATCAGACCGAGGAGAAGGTCGACGCAACGAAAAAGCTGCGAATCGGCTTTATCGGAACGGGTGGTATCGCCAATTCCCATATAAAGGCATACTTGAATCAGCCCGACGTTGAGATCGTTGCGGGCTGTGACCTCGTGCCGGGACGCGCAAAGGCGTTTTTTGAAAAGTACGAGCTGGAGGGTGTCAAGACCGATTATAAGGATCACGAGGAGATGCTCGCGGACAAGTCGCTTCGTCTCGATGCGGTTTCGATCTGTACCTATAACTGTCAGCACAAGATAACGGCGATCGCAGCGCTTGACGCGGGCATCAACGTCCTGCTCGAGAAGCCCTTCACGGTTACGACCGAGGAGGCTGTTGAGATTATGAAGGCGGAGAAGCGGAGCGGTAAGGTGCTTTCGATCGGCTTCCAGCCCCGCTTTGACGGCAATATGCAGATGATCGGTAAGATCGTCCGCTCGGGTGTTCTCGGCAAGATCTATTACATTCAAACGGGCGGTGGCAGACGCAGAGGCATCCCCTGCAACGAAACGAAGGATAGCTTCATTCGCTCGGATACAGCAGGTATCGGTGCACTCGGCGACATCGGCTGCTATTCGCTTGATATGGTGCTGAATGCACTCGGCTACCCGAAGCCGAGGACGGTTACGGGTATGAAGTCGGCGTATTTCGGTAAGGATCCAAATTATTGCCGCTACACGGAGATTGGCAGACCCGATTTTGCAGAACGCTTTGGCGTCGATGACTTCGCGGCAGGATTTATCCGCCTCGAGCCGGGCGAGTACGGCGCGGACGAGGGCATCATCCTTGACTTCCGCATTTCGTGGGCGATGAACATCAATACACCCGGTGACACGATCATCCTCGGTACGAAGGGCGGTCTCCGCATTCCATCGACCGACTGCTGGAACGGCACGGTGGGCGGCCCGATGACGGTCTACACCGAGGCGGCAGGTCAGCAGGTCTCGTACGAGGTGCCGATCATCGAGAAGAGAGCGCTCGTCGATCTGAAGGTTCGCTCCTTCCTTGACGCGTGCAAGAACGGCACATCCGCACCGGTTCCGTCGTCGCAGATCATCATCAATCAGGCGATCATCAGCGGTATCGCAAGATCCGCCGAGCTCGGCCACGAGATCGAAATCGAGATCCCCGAGGTGTGAGGGGCATAGAGAAAAAGGACAGGGTTTTTGACTCTGTCCTTTTTCGTTTGTGTAATACTTCATAGGGAGGCGAATAGCCTCCCGTCCCGAGCATCCCTCCGAGAGGGGAGCATATTTCCAATAGAAAAGATCATTCTTCGTCCCTCGTACTTGTGTCAGATTTCTTGAGAAAGTCTTTGGATAAAATCTGTTTTGGTGTAACTCCTAAGTTGTAGTATAGAGAATAATATATTTGGACGCTTAGGCGCGGAGGAATAATGTCATTTTCGATTTTTGTGAGTGAAGCGGTCCCGATTTCGAGCTTTTGTGCCATTTCACGCTTGGATAGCCTCCTCGCTTTCCGCAGACATTTTATGTTGTTGCAAAAGATTTGACGCTTAGTTGGATTTTTAATTTTCATTCTTGCCTCCGATATGAGCTTATATATCCTCGAACAATATTATAGCAGACTTTTATAGAAAAAATTGTCCGTGATAGTGGTCAAAAAACTCGAATCAGATTGCAACTGTTTTTGTATATAAAAAGCACATACGGATTGGTTTCATCCATATGTGCTTGTGCTATATCTAAAGTTAGCCTTTTCCGGTATTTAGGCTCTCCCTTCGGGAGAGCTCCCGCGGTAGCGGGTGAGAGGGATGGTTATAATAAGCCCTCTCCGTCAGCCGAGGCTGACACCTCTCCCGAGGGGAGAGGCAGGGTTACGATGTTTTAGCTTCAAATAATCTGCACCGACATCAATAGAGCTTATACTTGAGCCGGAGATTATCCGCTATCATCGCGATAAATTCAGAGTTCGTCGGCTTTCCGCGGTTGTTTTGGATGGTATATCCGAAATACGAGTTCAGCGTATCGACGTCACCTCTGTCCCACGCGACTTCAATGGCGTGACGGATGGCACGCTCGACACGGCTCGTGGTCGTGCTGTACTTCTTCGCGACAGAGGGGTAGAGCACCTTCGTAACGCTGTTGATCACATCCGAGTCCTTGACGGTCAGCAGGATCGCCGTGCGGAGATACTGATAGCCCTTGATGTGCGCGGGAACACCGATCTGATGGATGATCTTCGTAACCTGCGTTTCGATATCGGGTGTGCGATCCTCCTCGCTGGACGGAAGCGTCAAGGTGCCTCTTGCGCGGTTTTGTGCAAGCGTTGCGATATGGTTTGCCATACTCGTAATGTCGTAGGGTTTCGCGATGCAAAGCGCGGCGCCTGCGTTGGTCGCATCCACGAAAATGTTTTGCTGCGCCACCACCGATACGACGATGAAGGCAGGCGGCTGATCGGGGGCAAAATCAATGTTTTTACTACTTCTGAGAACTCCGATACCGTCGAGCTTCGACAGCCACACGTCAATGATCGCCACGTCGGGGTGGAAGCGGTTCATCCTGGAGAGCGCGTCCTCTCCGTTCGTGCATTCTTCAATATAGCGGTAGCCTGCGCGAAGAAGTCCGTCACGGAGCGCTTGTCTCTGTGCGTTGTTCTCATCGGCGATCAGAATTTTTGTGTTATAATTGTATTCCATTGGTAACTTCCTCCTTTAAATGGTAAAAACTGGTATTTTCTGACAGCAATAGTCTACCATATTTTGCCAAAAATTGCAAGAGGTTTTCAGAAAAAAGTCGGGTAAAAAGATAGCCAAAAAAACCGCGTCGGTTATGGTAAAAATTACCAAATTACGCAGCTTTATTTTTTGTCTGCCGACGAATAAAAGATCCCCGAGATCGTTGCTCTCACGGTCTCGGGGAGTTCTTGTATAATATGGATCAGAGATATCCGTGCGGAAGGGTGGGATCCATCGGAGCTTCTCGCTCGAAATGCGTTTTCATCACGTACGGCACACCGCTCTCGGCGCTCTCCATAATGCCTGCCATCGCCTCAAGGACGTGCAGGGTCTGCTTTGATGTGGTTCTGCCGTTTCTGCCCGATTCGATCGCCTTCGCCATATCGTCAAGGCCGAGGCAACGGGAGTTTTCGCTGTAATCGAAGACGAGGGGATATACGAGATCGGTCTTGGTTGCGCCGTCGCGGAAGATGATTTTTCCGTCCTTTGCACCGAAGGTGTTGGGGTCGGGAACGTACAGCGTGCCCTTCGTGGTGTAGATCTCGATATTCTTTTGCCGCGTCTGATAGACGTCAAAGGTGGTGAAGAGCGAAACGCTGATGCCGCTGCTGAGATGCAGGATACCCTCGATGTGGGTGGGGGTATTGACCTCGATGATCTCGCCCTTGTGCGGATCTGCCGTGATCAGTCTCGTCGGGTAGGAGGTGTGCGCGTAGCCGTACACGGATTTGATGCCGCCGAGGAGGTTGATCATTGCCGTGATGTAGTAGGGACCCATATCAAAGAGCGGACCGCCGCCTCTCTGGTAGTAGAAATCAGGATCGGGATGCCAGGTCTCAACGCCGTGGCTCGCCATCACGAATCTGCCGCCGATCACATCGCCGAGTGTGCCCGAATCAAGAAGCTGTCTGCAGGTCTGAATGCCTGCGCCCATAAAGGTATCGGGCGCGCCGCCGATGACGAGCCCCTTTTCGTTTGCGAGTGCAACAAGCTCCTCTCCCTCCTCAAGGGATGCACCGAGGGGCTTCTCCGAATAGACGTGCTTGCCCGCAAGGAGTGCCGCCCTTGAGACCTCGTAATGCTGATAGGGGCGGGTCAGATTGATGACGATATCAATCTCCTCGTCTGCGAAAAGCTCCTCCATCGTGTCGTAGAGCTTCGGAATGTTATATTCCGCCTGTGCCGTTTCGGCACGGGAGCGGATCAGGTCGCAGACAGCGATCAGCTCTACGTCGCGGAATACCTCCTTGAAATTCTTCAGATAGATGCCGCTGATACAGCCGACACCGACCATTCCTGCCTTTAACATAACGTGTCCGTCCTTTCTTGCGTCGTACGCATCAGTACATTTTTGCCTTGTTTTCGTATATTTCGGGGTTGACTCCGTTTCGCTTCATCGCTTCCTTGCCCTCGATTGCCCAAAGCATACCGCGCTCCATCAGAAGCTCAGCCGATGGGGAATTCTCAAACACGTCGTCGTGGTGACCGAGCGAGGTGTAAAAGACTCTGCCACATCCCCAGTATTTTGTCCATGCGACGGGCATATCCACGGGCTTGTTTGCGGCGTGGTAATAATTGACGAGCGGGAATCGCGTGGTGGCGAGCACCTCGATCGCGGGGTCGACGTGCAGGTAGTAGTGCTCGGATTTCACGGGGAAGTCCGAAAGCCCCTCGACGATCGGGCTCGAGCCGTGGCAGATGTTGACGGTGTATTCGATGCCGTCGCCGCCCGGATGTGACACCCATTGACCGCCCGTGATAAACTGCCATTCGGTGGATTCGCGAAAGGCGTCACACATACCGCCGTGACAGCCTGCAAGGCCAACGCCGTGTCCGACCGCGTAGGAAACGCTTTTCGAGCATTCCTTCGGCAGTTTGCCCATCGTATAGCAGGCTACGATCAGGTCATATTCGAGTAGCTTCTCACGGTCTGCGAGGCATTCCACACCGTCGACGATCTCGGTCTGTACGCCGTGCTTTTCAAGCAGTGCGGCAAAGCGCCCCGAGGTTTTGACGGGCTCGTGACCGTCCCAGCCGCCGCGAAAGATCAGTGCTTTTTTCATAGATAAAATCCCCCTTCCTTGTGCCGTATACAAAGGTCGGCATCTGTTCCTTCTGCTTTCATTTTAGCAAAAAAGACTTGAAAAAGCAAGAGGAATATGTTATAATTAGTGGACAAAAGTTCAGATTTCCGGAGCAACTGCAGAAGGGGGATCGTGTATGCATTACGAGCGACAAAATTCATCCGGGGATATACTAAGGCTTTCGGATCGAAGGAGCGTGGATTTTTCTTTCCCGCTCCATATGCATAAAAGCTTCGAGCTGGTTTTTGTGTGGGAGGGGGAGCTGAATGTCACGGTCGGACGGCGGGAGCACCGCGTCTCGGGCGGACACGCAGTGATGATCTTCCCCGGACAGCCGCACGCATATGCGACCGATCGGCACAGCCTGATTACGATTGAGATTTTTTCCACAGAATACCTGCCGAATCTCTATGCCGCATATCGTGGGGGACACCGACATCATCCCGTATTCCCATTCGACGATCCCGATTTTCCGCACAAGCTGATCGAAAATCAAAATGATCGTTATATGCTTCAGTCCTATCTTTACCGCATCGCCTCCCTCTATGCGAAGGGGGAGCTGTGTGAGGAATCGGAGGAGAAGGATGAGCATCTGACCTATCAGATCGTTTCCTATATGGATGAGCATTTCACGGAGCCGCTGACTCTGAAGGCATTCGCGGCGCATTTCGGATACAATTACCGTTATATGTCGGGGCTGATCCGCGACGTCTACGGTATTTCTTTTCCGGAAGCCCTCCATTTCAAACGCATCACGCTTGCGCGTGAGCTTCTCTCCGAACGCAGCTGCAGCATTGCAGAGATCGCCGAGCGGTGCGGCTATCTTTCGGTGCGGAGCTTCAATCGGTGCTTCAAAGCCGTCGCAGGATGCTCTCCGAGGGAGTATCTCGCGCGAAAGGATGGAAGAACAAGCGGATAGTGCTCTCTTTGGAGGTATAAAACGAAAAGGGACTCGGTCGTACGACCCGGTCCCTTTTTTGGTATGCGTTATTTACACCTCGCAAGAAGCGTTCTTCGTCAAGCGAGAAAATCGTTCGTATCTTCTGCCTCGCCCTTCAGGTACTTGATCTCCTCCTTCGTGAGATAGCGCCATTCGCCTGTGCGGACACCATGGAGAGAGATCGCGCCGATGGCAACGCGCTTGAGGCGAAGCACCGAAAGATGAGTCGATTCACACATTTTACGGATCTGACGGTTTCTGCCCTCGTAAAGCACCATTTCGAGCACCGTGCAGTCCTTGCCTGTTTTCGATTTTCTGCGGTCGAGGACGGTAACGGGGACCGGACGGATCCTATATCCGTCGATCGTCATCGGTGAAGAGAGACGTGCGAGCTGTCCCTCGGTGAGATCGCCCGATACGACGACGTGGTAGATCTTAGGGATGCCCTCCTTCGGGTGCGTGAGGCGGTTTGTCAGCTCGCCGTCATTGGTGAGAAGGAGAAGCCCTTCCGAGTCAAGGTCGAGTCGACCTACGGGATAAACACGTGTTCCAACGTCCGTAACAAGTTCTGCGACGGTCTTTCTTCCGCGCTCGTCCGAAAGGGTTGTGACGTAGCCGCGCGGTTTGTTGAGAAGCACGCAGACCGTCTTTTTCGTTACGTTATATACGACGGGCTTACCGTTCCAAAGGATTTTGTCCCTTTTCGGGTCGATCTTTTGTCCGATTTCGGCAACGGTGCCATTGACCGTGACGTTGCCCTTTTGAATTTCCGCTTCAGCGGCCCTTCGCGACATTACGCCGCAGTCGGTGAAAAATTTTTGCAGTCTGATCAGCATAGCTACGTCCTTTGATTGCTTTGGTTTCGGTTTCGTTCAGTCTCCCCCGACAAAAGCCCTCGAAGCTTGTCGAAAAGCCCGAGGCGATAAGAGATCCCCGTAACGTCCTCGTCAAGTGTAAGCGCGACCTCGCATACCGTTTCACCGTCACAGAGAAATCTGACGCTGCCGACGGTTGTTCCCGCCTTTGTGTCCCCCCAGAGGTACTGCGGGAGCTCGACGATGCAGGTGACCTCCTCGTGGCCCTTAGGGAGGATTACGGAGAGCGGCCCACCGTTTTCGGTCTCAAACGATGCCGTGACGGTCGGCTCGCTCCCATTAAACACGGGAAGGGTGTAGGAGAGCCTTCCGCTTTCCGACAGAATAACCGATTCGTACATTGAAAAGCCGTAATCAAGCATTTCGGTGTGATCCTTCCAGTCGTTCGGGTCGGAGAGTGTTACGGCGACGAGCAGAAGCCCGTCGCGCTCTGCGGCTGAGACGAGGCATCTACCGCAACGCCGCGTGTAACCGGTTTTGACACCGATACAGCCCTCGTATGCGTGCAGAAGCTTGTTGTGATTGATGAGGAGGCGTACTCCGTCGGTGTTCTGCTGCGGGATAGTCTTTTTGTAGGTCGAGACGATCGTTTTGAAGGTCTCTGATTTCAGCGCCGCCGCCGTAATAAGAGCGAGATCACGCGCCGTCGTGTAGTGCTCCTCTGAGTCAAGTCCGTGCGGATTCTCAAAATGTGTGTCGGAGAGCCCGAGCGCCGTCGCTTTTTCGTTCATCAGGTCGGCAAATTCGGGTACACCGCCCGCGACACCGTAAGCGATCGCAACGGCGGCATCGTTTGCCGATTCGAGCAGAAGCGCGTAGAGGAGAGCCTCGAGCGTCAGCGTTTCGCCCGCGTACAGATAGACCGACGAGCCCTCTGTGCCGACAGCGGCGCGGTCTACCGTGATCACGGTGTCGAGCGGAAGTGCCTCGATCGCGACGAGAGCGGTCATAATCTTCGTGGTGCTTGCCATCGGAAGCCGCTTGTCAGCGTTTCTCTCAAAGTAGACCTCTCCCGTGCTTCCGTTCAGAAGGATCGCACCCTCCGCAGATACTGAGGGTGATGAGACCGCCGTGCTCGTGCTGCCGGTCGTAGCCACTGCGCGGTCGTACCTTGCCGCAAACGCAAAGGCATAGTCTGATGCGGAGGCAGGAAGCACCGCTATGGCGAGAAGGAGCGGCAAAAGCGCGAGAGTCAGCAGTCGGGAGCACCGACGAAAGGATCCACGCGTGTGCGTCCTTGGGGCGAAGAAAAGTGATGGCATAAGAGGAGTGCCTCCGATCGAAACAGATTTGCTCCGTACAGTTTATGGCGTCCTTGGGCGGCTTATGCCATTATTTTTTCGCGGCGCTATATTATTCAGCGTCCTCGGGCTGCTTTTTGAAGGCCTCCTTGAGCTTTGCGATCAGCTCGGGAGCGCGGTCAACAAGCTCGGAAAGCTGCTCGACGGGATCGGAGGCAGGCTTCATACCGACGTTCAGAAGCTCAACGTCGCCGTCCTTATCAACGACGAGGAAGCCGATCGGGATGATGTTGAGACCGGTTCCGCCTCCACCGCCGAAGTTCTGCTTCATCGGGGCTTCGGTCTTGCTGTTGAAATCGAGCCCGCCCGTTGCAAAGCCGACGGTGATCTTCGAGATCGGGATGATCGTCGTGCCGCTCGGGGTGTTGATCGGATTGCCGATGATGGTATTTGCATCGACCATATTCCGCACGTTCTCAAGAGAAGCGCGGATGATTTCTTCGAGTTTGTTTTCGCTTGCCATAATTTCAGTTCCTTTCGGTAAATTGAATCGTTTTTTAGTCAGGTGTAGGATCTATCAAAAGCCGTGCGTTACGCCGGATTTTTTTCCTTGTGCCCTGAGGCGGCTCTTTGTGCCTCGGCTGCGGTGACGCGCCTTTTGACGCGGAGTCTGTTCGCAATCAGCCGTCTGAGTGTGCCGAACGCGAGATGGAAAATGTGCCATAATCTGATCGAAAAGGCAATCTTGATATCGACCTTGATCTCCTCGGAAAGAAAGTCGGTGTCAACGTATACGTCGCGCTTCCGAAGCCCGCGGACGTTTGAGACCTTGTCAAGTAGGGCGAGGATGTATGCCACCGCCTGAACGGCGATACCGTACGTGATCGCGGTTTTCGCCGCCTCGTCGCTTCCGATGATGATATGGATGCGCGTGACGTCGATCCGTAGGTGTCTGAAGAGGCGGGAGAAGAAGAACGCGAGGATCTTTTTGATCAGATCGAGATTTTCTTCAAGCGTTGCGCTTTCGGCCTTCTTTCGCTTTTTCGCTTCCCGAGCCTTGCGGCGTGCCTCGGGGGAGGATTTTTCACGCTTTTTCTTTTCGATAGCCTTTCGCTTCTTTTCGGCCTTCTTTTTGGCCTTTTCGGCTTTTTTCTTTGCCTTAAGCTCGGCGGCTTTGCGGCGACGCTCGCGTATTTTTGCAGCCTGCTTTGCAGACATTGGCTTTACGCGCCGCTTTTTCATCGGCAGGATACGGATCGGGATACCGTAGATGCAAACGGTGAGTGCCACCTCGTCTTTGTATTCGATTATGACCTTGATCTTCATCCAAAGGATGAGAAAAATAACAAGCACAGCGATCAGGAGTGCAGGCAAGGCTCGGTGACACCTCCTTTCGGTTCGGTCGGAAAATTCTGTTACGCCGTGGGCTCCTCGACGGGCGTGCCATCTGCAGAGGACGCGTCGTTCACGGTCGGGATCTCAAGCTCGGTCTGCTCTCCGGTTTCGGGAGGAGCCATAATGAGCTGCTCTGCGGGCGGGAGCTCGGAGAGGGAGGAGAGCCCGAACACGCGGAGAAATTTATCGGTCGTGCAAAGGAGAGAGGGCCTGCCCGGAGCATCAAGATGCCCCGTAACGGCGATCAGCTCCTTTTCAAGGAGGGAGGAGGTCGCGTAGCTGCTGTCAACGCCGCGCACCGTGTCGATGAAGGCACGTGTTACGGGCTGATTATACGCAACGATCGCGAGCACCTCAAGCGAGGAGTTTGAAAGATTTCCGCCTCTCTTGATGCCGAGTGACTCGCGAATGTAGGGGAGGAATTCCTCTCTCGTGCAAAGCTGACAGGTGTCGTCAAAGGCGAGAAGCATAATGCCCCGTCCGTCGTAGGCTTCGGTCATTTTCCGTACGGTCGCGCGGATCTCCTTCGGCTTTTGCGAGAGGACCTCTGCAAGCTTTTCGTAAGAGATCGGATGTCCTGCGGCGAAGAGGATCGCTTCGATCGCCGCTTCAATATTATCGCAGGGAGCGAGCCCCTCGAGGGTTTCGGTATCTGCCATAGGTCGTATTCCTTTCTTGGGAAGGATTTATCGGAGCAAGAGATCGGTCGGGGCTTCCGCGCTGTCCGAGATCGGTTCGGGATTCAGCAGGAAGCGCGTAGATGATCCGTGTACGGCATTTTCGCCGTCTGTACCGTCTCTGTCAGGGTCAATGAGGATGCGGCGGAGCTTCAGCAGCTCGAGGATGCCCATAAACGAGGCAACGAGATCGGGGAGGGAGGGCTCGCTTTCGAGCAGCTCTGCCATCGTTGCCTGTCCGGTTCTTGAAACGCGGTGGACGATCCCCGCGATCTTGACCTCGACGGGCACGGTCGGTCGCTTCATCATCGGCGCGAATGCCTTACTGTATTCCTCGGGAGGCGGTGTGCCTGCGAGGACGTTGAGCTTATGGATCAGATCGGGAAAACGGGAGGGATCTTGCTCGTCCGCGACAAACGTGCGGTCGGGAGAGATCTCGTCGGTGTCCTTCGCCATACGGCCTCTGTACTGCGCGTAAAGCGCGGAGAAGAGAACGGTTGCCGCCTTTGCCTCGGCGTAACGGTAGAGCGCGTCGGTAAGCTCCATACGCGGATCGGGCTCGTCGGGGTCCTTTCTCGGCAGGAGCATTCGGCTTTTGATCAGCATCAGCTCGCTTGCCATCACGGCAAATTCCGAGGCAAGCTCCATATGCGCCTCCTCAGCCGCCGCGAGATAGGCGAAGTACTGATCGCAAAGGAGGGCGATCGGGATGTCGTATATGTCGATTTTATGCTTCCGAATGAGAGACAGCAGAAGGTCGAGAGGACCTTCGAACTGCTCGAGTCGGTACATCGGATTTTCCATCGGAGTATCGCCTTTCCGCTAAGATTTTGAAGATCAGGCCGCGAGATTCAGGATCAGATCGAAGAATTTATCGAATGGCCCCGAAACGAGGGAGTAAAGTCCGTCTGCAATATAGGCAACGGGGCTGATGCCGAAACGGGAGAGTGCCAGAATAAGAAGAAGCATTCCGAGTCCGAGATAATGCTCGTAGCGCATTACCTTGAAGTACCAATCCTTCGGCAGAAAATAGAAGAAGATGCGCGAGCCGTCAAAGGGCGGGCACGGGATCAGATTAAAGACTGCAAGGGAATAATTCAGGTAGGCTGCGTAGTAAAAGAAAATCGCGACCGCGTAAAATACGTAGTAGAGACTCTCGGTCATACCTCCTCTCGTAAAAACGAGCCCGAAAACAAAGTTCGTGAGGGAACCGAAAAGGGTCGCGATCACTGCGAGGATGAGATTCGACAGCGGGCCTGCGAGGCTTGAAAGCATCATACCCTTGCGCGGATTTTTGAAATTCGCGGGGTTGATCGGAACGGGATTCGCCCAACCGATGCCGACGAGCAGCATCGAGAGCGCGCCGAAGAGATTCAGATGCTTCAGGGGATTCAGGGTAATGCGTCCCCGATAGTAGGCGGTGAGGTCGCCCATTCTCTTTGCGGCATAGGCGTGAGCCGCCTCGTGCGCAGAGAGAGAAAAGAGGACGATCGCAAAGACCATACATATCTCGGTGATGAGCACCGCAGGGTTGCTTCCACCTGCGGCGAGGGAAGAGATCAGATCGAGAAGCATATAGGAAGAGACTCCTTTCGTGGTCCGCTTGTGCGGCGGATCCGTCCTGTGATCAGAGATCGTTACGGACGATATCCGCGTACGTTTCGCGGCGAATGACGACGCGTGCCTCTCCGTCCCGAACAAAGATCACGGGAGGACGGGGGATGCGGTTATAGTTCGACGCCATCGAATAATTATAAGCACCCGTTACGAGAACGGCGAGAATATCGCCGCGCGTGGGCTTCTGAAGCTCCATATTTTCGCCGAGCAGGTCGCCGCTTTCACAGCATCTGCCCGCGACGGTCGCACGGTAGTCTTTTGCCTCTCCTGCGCGGTTCGCGACGAGGGCGGTGTACTGCGACTGATAGAGCGCGTAGCGCGGGTTGTCGGGCATACCGCCGTCTACCGAGACGTAATTGCGGAAGCCGGGGATCTCCTTGATCGAGCCGACTGTATAAAGGGTAATACCTGCTGCGGCAACGATCGAGCGGCCTGGCTCAAGGACGATGCGGGGCATCTTCATACCGTTTTCGTCGGCGTAGGAGCGGATAACCGCCGCCATATCTGCGATCGCACCCGCGTAATCGATTGGGGGATCGTATTCGGTATAGCGCACGCCGAGTCCGCCGCCGAGGCTGAGCTCGGGCAGCTCGACGCCCGTTTCCTTTCTGATATCCGCAAGGAAGCGGATCATGATCGACGAAGCATCGGTGAAGGGCAGGATCGAGAATATCTGCGAGCCGATGTGGCAGTGAAGCCCTGCAAGTGTGAGGTTCTTGCAGAGAAGCGCCTTTTTGACGATCTCCATCGCCTGTCCCGTCACGATCGCCGAGCCAAACTTGCTGTCGACGTTGCCCGTGATGATCTTCTGATGTGTGTGGGGATCGATGCCGGGGGTGATGCGGAGCAGGATGCGTTGTACAATGCCGCGCCGCCCCGCCTCTGTGTCGAGTGCGTACAGCTCCTCAGTGTTATCGACGACGAAGGTGCCGACGCCCATATCGAGTGCCTGACGGATATCCGCATCGGTCTTATTGTTGCCGTGAAAATAGATCTTGTCTGCGGGGAAATCCACCGCTTTTGCGGTATAAAGCTCGCCGCCCGATACGCAGTCGATGCCGATGCCCTCCTCTGCGGCGATGCGGTAGATCTCCTTGCAGGAGAATGCCTTCGACGCAAAGAGCGGAAGTGCATCCGCACCGAAATGCTCGGCTGCCGCCGCGAGATAGGTGCGGATGTTATTACGGATGACCGACTCGTCAAAAATGTACGCGGGTGTGCCGAATTCTTGCGCGAGGGAAACCGTGTCGAGCGAGCCGATCGTGAGATGCCCTGCTTCGTTTATGTCAAGATGAGGATAAAGAATCATAAAAGCTCCATTTCAGATGATATCGGCACATACGAGTATGTCCCGATGGGAGGATTTGGTAAACAGCGGAAGGAGATTCCGCCAAAATTTTACGTCTGTGTTTCGTCAAAGACCGGTGTACTCGTAAATGAGCTTCCACAGCTCGTTCTTTCCCGCTCCCGAGAGGGAGGAGAAGGGAACGCGCGGAACGTCCCGTGTCAGCGGATGCTCAGCCATATCTGCAAGCATCTTGTTATATTCGGTCTTGTTCAGCTTATCGGTCTTCGTCAGAACGACGACGTAGGGGAGAGCGGATTGACGGAGAAAATCCATCATCATCTCGTCATCTGCGGTCGGTCCGATGCGGCTGTCTACAAGCTGAAGGACGAGAGAAAGACGGTCGATGTTCTTGTTCTGCGTGAAGTATCCGTCGGTAAGGGCGCTCCAAGCCGCCTTCTCTGCGGGTGGACGCTTTGCAAAGCCGTAGCCCGGAAGGTCGACGAAGAAGAGCCTTCTGTCGATCTCAAAGAAGTTGATCGTGATGGTCTTACCGGGAGCCGAGCTCACGCGGGCAAGCTTTTTCTGCCCCATCAGAGTGTTGATGAGCGAGCTTTTTCCGACGTTCGAGCGCCCCGAGAAGCAGACCTGCGGGAGCGGGTCACCCGGAAACTGATTGATCCTGCCCGCGCTGATACGGAGCCTTACGTTTTGTGTGTTGAGCATTGCGTTTTGCTCCTTATACTGTGATTTTTAGAGAGGATTAAGCCTTCTTTTCTCCCTTTGCAAGGGAGGCGGAGGGGCGTTTTGAATCGTTTTTCGGGCAGAGCGTCGGGAGATGCTCTGCGGGGGTGAAGACGATGGTCGTGTCGTCCTTCGATGCTTCGGGGCGAACGAGTGCCTCACGCAGCACATCCGATGCCTTGGTACACGGGATGAAGCAGAGGTTCTCGCGTGCGAGCGGATCGAGCTTTTCGATGTCGCGCTCGTTGTCCTGCGGGATCAGAACCGTGCGAACGCCTGCCGAGTACGCCGCCATCGTCTTTTCCTTGAGTCCGCCGATCGCGAGCACGCGACCTCTGAGGGAGATCTCGCCCGTCATTGCGACGTCGCTCCGTACGGGATAGCCCGTGAGTGCGCTGACGAGCGCCGTAGTCATCGTTACACCCGCCGACGGTCCGTCCTTCGGGACCGCGCCCTCGGGAACGTGGATGTGGATATCCTTCGTTCGGTAGAAATCGGTCGGGATCCCGTACTCCTTCGCGATTGAGCGAACGAAGCTGATCGCGGTTCTCGCAGATTCCTTCATAACGTCGCCGAGCGAGCCTGTGAGCTCGATCTTTCCCGTGCCCTCAAGCACGGCACACTCGACCTTCAAAAGATCGCCGCCGAGCTCGGTATACGCGAGTCCGTTGACGACACCGACCTCCGCCTCCTTTGAGACGAGCTCGGGGATCAATTTCCGAGGGCCGAGAAAATCCGAGAGATTATCCTTGTTTACGGTGATCCGCTTTTGCTCACTGTTTTCGACGAATTTCTTCGCCGCCTTGCGGCAGAGCTCGGCGATCGTGCGCTCGAGGTTACGAACGCCTGCCTCGTGCGTGTAGTAGGTAATAATCTCGTCAAAGCCATCCGTCGTGATGCGGAGCATCCGCTTCGTGAGCCCGTGGCGCTTCAGCTGCTTCGGGAAGAGATGATTCTCGGCGATCGAGAGCTTTTCGCGCTTCGTGTAGGTATCGAGCTTTATGATCTCCATACGGTCGATGAGCGGCTTCGGTACGGTGTCGAGCGAGTTTGCGGTCGCAAGGAAGAAGCAGTCCGAGAGATCGAAGGGCATCTCGACGAAATGATCGCGGAAGATCTTGTTCTGCTCGGGATCGAGTACCTCGAGGAGTGCTGAGGCAGGGTCGCCGTGTGCATCCTGTGTGAGCTTGTCGATCTCGTCGAGAAGCACGAAGGGATTGTTCGTTCCGGCGTTCGTGAGCGCGGTCATAATGCGACCGGGCATTGCGCCGATATAGGTTTTTCTGTGACCGCGGATCTCGGCCTCGTCTCTGACGCCTCCGAGCGAAACACGGACGTATTTGCGGTTCATTGCCCGCGCGATCGACGAGGCGATCGAGGTCTTGCCGACGCCGGGAGGGCCGACGAGGCAGATGATCTGATTCTTCAACTCGGGATTCAGCTGCTTTACCGCAAGGTATTCGAGAATACGGTCCTTCACCTTTTCAAGACCGTCGTGATCCTCGTCGAGGACCTTTCTGACCTGCGCGATGTTCAGTCTGTCCTTCGACTTCTGCGTCCACGGCAGCTCAAGGCAGACGTCAAGATAATTGCGGAGCACGTTCGCCTCGGGAGAACCGTATGAGGTCTTTGCCATACGGCGGTTTTCGCGGAGGAGCTTTTCCTCGATCTCACGCGGAAGCTTTGCCTTTTTGATACGGCGGTCGTATTCTGCGATCTCGCCGTCACCCTCGCCAAGCTCATCCTCAATCACGCGAAGCTGCTCCTTCAGGTAATATTCACGCTGGTTTTGCTCGATGCGCTCGTGAACCTGCTTGTGGATATCGTGCTCAAGTGCGAGGATCTCGGATTCCTTCTCGAGAAGAAGGATGAGAAGCTCGGCGCGCTTCAAGGGGTCGTAGCATTCGAGCACCTCCTGCTTGTCGCTTGGATGAAGGAGGATGCTCGCTGCGAGAAAATCTGCGAGCAGACCGGGGTCGCTGATCTTTTTTGCGCTCCTGACGATGTCTGCACCCGAGGGGGAGAGGAATCGGAAAATGTTTCCCGTCGCCTCAAAGATCGCGCGCACTGCCGCTTTACCGCGCAGCCCGCCGTTTTCGGGCATCGAGATGACCTTGCACAGCACCTCGGCGCGAACGTAATCGTCGACTCTGTGGTAAGAGATGACACTCGCGCGGGAAAATCCCTCGGTTAGGACGCGTACGTCGCCGTCGCCTGTACGGACGAACTGCTTGATGCGCGCGACTGTTCCGACCTTCGACAGCTCGCCGAGATTGATCTCGCGATCGTTCGGTACAGTTTGCATTACGAGAAATACAAAGGAGTCATCGTTGCTTGCGGCCTCTGCCGCTGCGATGCTCTCGCTGTCGGATATTTCAATGTTCAGGGGAGCGGAAGGGAACGCCACCGTGTCACGCAGAGCGATCACGGGAAGCGACAGCTGCTCGACCTTTTCAACGTAGTTTGACATAATTCTAAGGTACCTATCTGATCTTTCTATGGGTATAGCTATTCAAATACTAATTATAGCACATTTCTTTTCGGATTTCCATACCTTTTTATATATTTTTGAAGATTTTTTACAAAAAAGTGTCGCGGGACGAAAGGTGTGGCACCGTTTCCTGCGGAAAGAGGCGTCCGTAACGGACGGATAAGGGTGCAGCCGAATTCGTTGCGGCAAATAATAAAAAAGCACAACAGGAAATCCGTTTCTGCGTGAGGTTATCATGAGATTGATAGTCCGCAGAATCCGGCGTACATCGCCTGTTGTGCATAAGCCTGTGGGAAGGGGGACTTGTCCGCCCTTCACGATTACATTATATCGCATCGGAGGGAAAAAGTAAATATTCAAATTGACGATTTTTCGGACGAAATTTCGTTGAAATGGACAAAGAAAGGAAAATATGATCCTGCGGTGGAAGTTTTTGTCGAAGAAAATTGGGGGCCTTTTCATTTTTGTGAAAAATAACGAACCTGTATTTTCTGAAATTATGACACTGCAGGAGGTTTGTGGAAGAGACCAAAAACGGACCCTCGGTTTCTTTTCCCGAGGATCCGTTTGATTTGTGGGTAGAGATCAGAGGTAATCCTTCATCAAGTCGCCGAATTTCTCATAGTCGGTGACGTTGATGTAGTCAAGACCGCCGAGACGAACGTGGCTGTCTCCGCCGCCGTCGCCGAAGTCGTCGCCGACATAGAGGATCTCATCAAGCTCGTAGCCGTTTTCCTTTGCGTAGGTCACGATCGCGTCGTACTTGTTGTACTTCTTAGCGGAGAAGTCAAAGGACGACGAGCCTCCGATGTACACGGTGTAGTCCTTGAAGATCTCGAGCACCTCGGGATAGAGAACCTTGCGCTTTGCACGGTCGGGGTCAAAAGCAAGCTTGTCCGCAACCTCCGCCTTCGTGCCGAGGAAGGGGAAGGTGACCATACCCGACGCGTGGAACTCGATGGGCTCGCCCTTGTATTCGGTGTAGCCGTACTTCTCGCGGAGGTAGTTCGTCTTTTCGATGAAGAATTCCCGATCGACCTCCTGCGTGTCCTGACGGACGATGACCATCTTGCCGTCGATCATCTTGCCCTCCTGCATACCGTAGTTGCCGAGGATGTCGATCGGATATTCGTTCATCTGTCCGTAAATGCGCGGAACGTTGCCCGCACCGACCATCAGGAGCTTGTACTTCTCGCTGAGCTTGTCGAGAACTGCCTTGTTCTTTTCACCGAGCTGCGAACGGTGCTGTGTCAGCGTGCCATCGAGATCCAGACAAATAAGACGCTTTTTGTTGTTCATAACTTTTTCTCCTTTATGTTCTTTGGGGCGCCGCCCCAAGCCCCACAAGAAAACTTTTTGAAAAAAGTTTTCTTAACTTTCAAAAACTTTTCTTAAAAAGAAATATGGGGGAATATTTTGGACTTATAAAAATTGCTTGAAAGGTTTTTGAAGATTTTATAAGAAACTTTTTGCAAAAAGTTTCTTGAATGGGGGTACGGGGGCAAAGCCCCCGACTGCATCAGCCCTTGATCGTGCCTGCCGAAAGCTGCTTCAGGTAGGCGTTGATGAAGCCGTCGATATTACCGTCCATAACCGAGTCGATGTTGCCGTCCTCGTATCCCGTACGGGTATCCTTTGCGAGGGTGTAGGGCATAAAGACGTAGGAGCGGATCTGTGAGCCCCACTCGATGTTGACCTTATTGCCTTGGATCTCCTCGATCGTGTCAAGGCGTTCGCGGAGCTTGATCTCCATCAGCTTCGACTTCAGCATCTTCATCGCGTATTCCTTGTTCTGAAGCTGGGAACGCTCGGTCTGACAGCCGACGACGATGCCCGTGGGCTTATGCACGATGCGGATCGCGGAGTCGGTCTTGTTGATATGCTGACCGCCCGCACCGGAGGAGCGGTGCGCCGTGACCTCGATGTCCTCGGGACGGATCACGACCTGATCAACGTCCTGAAATTCGGGCATGACCTCGATCGACGAGAAGGAGGTGTGACGCCTGCCCGCTGAGTCGTAGGGTGAGACGCGAACAAGACGGTGCACGCCGTGCTCGCTTTTCAGGAAGCCGTAGGCATTGACGCCCTCGACCATAATGGTCGCGGATTTCAGTCCCGCCTCGTCACCGTCGATCCAATCAAGGAGCTTATAGGTGAATTTGTGCTTTTCGACGTAACGCGTGATCATACGGTAGAGCATCTGCGCCCAGTCCTGCGCCTCGGTTCCGCCCGCACCGGGGTGGAAGGAGATGATCGCGTTGTTACGGTCGTATTCGCCCGTCAGAAGGGTGGAAATCCGCATATCCTCGGCGGCCTCGGTGATGCCGTCAAGCTCGGAGAGGACCTCCTCGACCGAGTCCTCGTCATCGACCTCGCTTGCCATTTCGCACAGTGCGATCGTGTCCTCAAGCCTCGATGCGAGAGCCTCGTATTCCTCGATGGTATCCTTTTTTTGCTTGATTTCCTGAAGGATCTTCGAGGAGCGCTCGGTGTCTCCCCAAAAATTCGGGTTCAGTGTATGCTGCTCAAGCTCCTCCGCCTCCATTGCGAGTGCGTCGATGCGGAGCGACGAATGCAGCTCCTGTACGACGTCGCGCAGGGCGACGAGCTTAACTTTTGCGTCTTCAAGTGCGACGATCAAGGTAAAGTCCTCCGTTCGATAAACTCATAATTTCAAAATCTATATTATTATAGCACAAACAAGCCCTGTTTTGCAAGAGGTTTCACGGATTTTTTTGAAAAACGTAAAATCTGAAAAATCTGTTGACAGAACCCGTCTGCTGCGGTATAATAACATCGGAGTTTTGTGCCCCGTGGCACGCTCCAAGTATCAAAACGGAGGATCTGAAAATGACTGTTACGAAACAGACCGTTATCGGCGACGTGCTCGATTACGATATGGAAACCGCGCGTTTCTTCTTCGAGATCGGTATGCACTGCCTCGGCTGCCCCGCATCCCGCGGTGAGTCGATCGAGGACGCTTGCGCAGTTCACGGCACCAATGCCGATGAGCTCGTCGAAAAGCTCAATGCTTATCTTGCTTCCAAGAACTGATCCCGGAGGCAGGGCACCGCGTAACCCGCGGTGACTTTTATCCCGGACTGTATTCCTCGGGAGGGTATCTCTCCCGAGGGGACGGCCCGTATTATGCATCATTTTGCGCATTTGCGCTTACTATTATAAAATCATAAAATGCTCGGAGGTACCGTATGAACGAGGTGTCAAAGCCGAATTATCCCGTTTTGCGCGCCCGCCTTTCGGCGGTGTTTGACAGCGTGCGACGGGGAAGCGTCGCCTCGGACGTCGGTACCGACCACGCACACCTGCCGATCGCACTTTGCCTGTCGGACGTCTGTCCGCGCGTGATCGCCTCGGACGTCAGGGACGGTCCGATCGCGTCGGCAAGGGAAAATATTGAAAAATACGGGCTCGGTGACCGTATCACGGTCGTTAAGACTGACGGACTGCGCGGCATCGAGCGCTATGATCCCGATGATATTCTGATCTCGGGAATGGGTGGCGAGCTGATCGTGCGCATCCTGTCCGAGGCGGATTTCGTGCATCGCGCGGGCAAACGGCTTGTGCTTCAGCCGCAGACGCACCCCGAGGAGGTTCGGCGGTATCTCGTGCAGAGCGGATTTCGGGTCGTTTCGGAGCGTCTTGCGCTCGATGACGGAGATCGGCTCTATCAGATCATCGTTGCGGAATACGACGGCATCGCTCGCACGGTCGGGGAAAGCCCCGAGGAGTGTGTCGCGCTTCTGTGCGGTGCTCCCGATATGGGGCAGGATCCCACGCTTTACAGGCTTCTCGCAGAACGCCTCTCGGCGGTCTACAAAAGACGCATCGAAGGAAAGAGAAGCGCCGAAAAAAGCACCGAAAAGGATGACGCTGCGCTCGACGAGGCGATGCTTGGGGTGCTGATGCGGATTTCGTGAGGTTCGAGGCTCTGCCTCGAGCTCTGCATAAAAGCCTTCTTGCAAGAAGGCTTTTAAGAATTTCCAAGAACCTTTTACGCAAAAGGAAAAATCGTTTTTCGAGAAAGTTTTTTGAAGATTCTTAAGAAACTTTTTTAGAAAAAAGTTTCTTAAGCGGAGTCCGAGGCAGAGCCTCGGGATATAAGAGGTGAAAAATATGACTGTAAAAGAATATTACAAGCATTTTTGTGAAAAAATACCGTCGGCGTTATCGTGTGAATGGGATAACGACGGACTGATGTGCTGTCCCGATGCGTTGAGAGAGGTCGAAAATATCCTCATCGCGCTCGACGTGACCGAAAGGGTCGTTGAGATCGCGATCGAGGGCGGCTATGACCTGATTCTCGCACACCATCCGCTGATCTTTCGCGGAGTAAAGCATCTTTCACAGGAGGACGGCACGGCAAGAAAACTCCTTGCACTTGTGAAAAACGGCATTTCGGCGATGTCCTTCCACACGCGTCTCGATGCGGTGGAGGGCGGTGTCAATGACGTGCTCGCGGAGCTTCTCGGGCTTTCGGAAACGGCACCCTTCGGGGACGAGGCGATCGGACGGATCGGCAGTCTTACCGAAGAAATGCGGGCGGAGGACTTTGCACGTCGCGTGAAGGAGGTACTCGGTGCGCCTGTCGTGAAGCTCGGAGACGGAAGGAGATCTGTCTCGCGCGTCGCCGTGCTCGGCGGCTCGGGGAAGGATGACGTATACGCCGCAATGGCGGCAGGTGCGGACACCTACGTTACGGGTGAGCTTGCGTACCATCAGCTCGTCGATGCACCCGAAATGGGTCTGAATCTTATCGAGGCAGGACATTTTTATACCGAGTATCCCGTCTGCAAGAGGCTTGAGTCGCTCGCGAGAGAGCTTGATCCGACCGTAAAAACGACGATATGCTTCTCGGATGCCGTACGCGTGCTCTGACGCCAAATAAGAAAAAACGAAAGAAGGAATATTTCTATGACATACGTTGTATCCGATCTGCACGGTTCGATGGACCGTTATAACGAGCTCTTGTCTAAGATCGACTTTTCCGATAAGGACGTTCTGTACGTCATTGGTGACATCGTCGACCACGGCGAGGATTCAATGGGCATTTTGTGTGATATGAGTATGCGCGCGAACGTATTGCCGATCGTCGGCGACCACGATTATAAGGCGGCGCGGATGCTTCTTGCGTATGATAAATTCACGAAGGAGGGCGGCGATCCCGACCCTGCATTCATCGCGGAAATGAACGAATGGGTGAAGGCGGGCGGCGCCTCGACGCTTGCGGGCTTCCGTGAGCTTGATGACGATATGAAGGAAGGCGTCCTCGATTATCTTGCCGATATGGCACTTTATGAGGAGGTCACGGTGAAGGACGAGACCTATCTGCTCGTGCACGCGGGAATTGCGGGCTTTTCGCCCGATATGGTGCTTGAGGAATGTGCCCCCGAGACCTTTATCTCGGAGCCCCTTGACCTTGAGCGAGAATATTTCCCCGATAAGCAGATCATCGTCGGACACGTTCCTGTGTCAGAGATCCCCGATGCCGAGCCCGAAATGATCTACTACGGCAACGGATCGATTGCGATCGACTGCGGGGCCGCATTCGGCGGTAAGCTCGCCTGCCTCTGCCTTGACAACGGCAAGGAATATTATATCTGACCTATGGAACAGAAAAGCATTCGTAAAAACGACGTCTTTCGCGTCACCGTGACCGAGATGAATAATCTCGGCTGCGGAGTCGGTCGGCTCGCGGGCGGTTACCGCGAGGACGGAACCGTAGTCTTTGTAAAGGGCGCGGTCACGGGAGAGACTGTTGAGGCTACGGCGATCAAGCTGAATAAGAGCTATATCGTCGGCAAGCTGCATAAGATCGTAACGCCCTCCGAAAAGCGGGAGGGCGTGGACCTCTGTCGCGCTCCTCTCGGGTGCGGCGGCTGTATATACAGACCGATCTCGTATGAATACGAGAAGGAGCTGAAGCGCGAGCACGTCGAAAATTGCTTCCGTCGCGAGGGGCTGTCCCACGTGACGGTGCTTCCCGTCTTGTCGACCGGGCGCGTGCGCGGCTACCGCAATAAGGCACAGTATCCCGTCGCGATGGGCAAGAACGGCATCGAGGCGGGCTTTTATGCATCTAAAACGCACCGACTCGTTTCTGCGACCGACTGTGCCCTTCAGCCCGTTCGCTTTTCCGAGATCGTTGCGTTTCTCTGTGCGTTTGCAAGCAAGCATAAGATCCCCGCATACAACGAGGAGACGAAGAAGGGGCTGATCCGTCATTTCTACCTCCGACAGGGAGAGGGGACGGGGGAGATCCTCGTAACGGTCGTCGTACGGGATGCGAAATTTCCACACGGCTACGATATGGCACGGACGCTTCGGAGACAGTTCCCCGAGGTCGTCGGCGTGCTTCTCTGCATACAGCCCGAGAACACCAACGTGGTGCTCGGGAATCGGTACATCATTCTTGACGGCGTGCGGACGCTTCGCGACCGTCTTTGCGGACTTGAATTTGAAATTGATCCTGCGGCATTCTGGCAGGTGAATCACGACGGCGCAGAGCTCCTCTACGGACTTGCAAGGGAGCGGGCGGCGCTCACGGGGAAGGAGATCCTTCTCGACCTTTACTGCGGCATCGGCTCGATCGGACTCACGATGGCGGACAGTGCGAAGGAGCTGATCGGAATCGAGATCGTTCCCGAAGCGGTCGAATGCGCGAGGAAAAACGCCGAGAGGAACGGTATCACGAACGCATCCTTCTACTGCGGCGACGCATCGAGCGCCGAGCGGTTTCTCTCTGCCGCCGAAACCGAGCGTGGGGAGAGGATCGACGCCGACGTTGTCGTGATCGACCCGCCGAGAAAGGGAACGACGAGAGAGCTGATCGACGCGATCGCGGCGCGTGAGATCCCGCGCGTCGTGTACGTTTCCTGCGGTCCCGATACCCTTGCACGTGACTGCAAGTATTTCCTTGAGAAGGGCTATGAGATCGGGGAGGTTCAGCCGGTCGACCTGTTCCCGAGGACGGGGCACGTTGAATCTATTGTGTGCTTGAAGAGGAAAATGTGATGAAAAAAAGAGCGATTTTATACATAGTTTTCGCAGGAATCTTTTGGGGAACATCGGGGATCTTTGTGAATTATCTTGAGCCGTACGGCTTTACCTCTTTTCAGATGACGGGCGTTCGGGCGATTGTTTCATTTCTTTGTATGCTCGTGTATTCCGTCCTTCGATGCAGGTCTGCGTTTCGTATCAAGCCGATTCAACTGTTGCTTTTTTTCGGGATCGGAGTCTCTTTGTTTTTTACGGCAAGCTGTTATTACCTTTCTATGATGATGACCTCGGTTTCGACTGCGGTGGTGCTGATGTACACAGCTCCGATCTACGTTATGATCTTTTCGGTGCTCTTTCTGAAGGAACGGCTTACAAGGCTGAAGCTCGTTGCCGTTTTCGGTATGCTGATCGGCTGCGCGCTTGTTTCGGGCGTCGTCGGCGGACTGAAATTCGACGCTCTGGGGATTCTCATCGGTGCTTTTTCAGGTGTTGCTTATGCAACATACAATATTTTGACAAAAATATCGGTGCAGCGTAAGATCGCTCCGGAATCCGTTACCTTGTACGGCTTTCTGTTTATGTCCCTGATATCCTTATTCGTGCTTGAGCCCGTAAAGGTAGTCAAAAACGCATCCGTGGCCCCCATAGTCACGATTCCGTTGCTTATCGGGCTCGGGATCTTCACCTTCGTTGTACCGTACTTTTTGTATACCCTCTCTATGAAGCACTTATCGGCAGGAACCGCCTCGGCGCTTGCCATTGTCGAGCCGATGGCTGCTACGCTCTTTAGTATTGTGATCTTCGGAGAAAAGCCCGATCTGTTTTCGGTTTTCGGAATTATTTTGATTCTCGGCGCAATTTTTATCATTGGAAAAGCAGAAAAGGAGTAAAAAATGAAAAAGATTGTTTTGATCGGAGATTCCATACGAATGGGATATGACAAATACGTTAAGGACGCGCTCAGTAACGCGGCTGAGGTCTATTATCCGGGCGAAAACTGCAGGTTCGCAGAATACGTTTTGCGCTATGCGCACGACTGGAAGAAGAAGGGAAAATGGGGGGATGACGTCGACCTCGTTCATTGGAATGCAGGGCTGTGGGATGCGCTCGAGTTATTCGGAGACGAGCCGCTGACGACGCTGGCGTATTATGAGGACGTTCTTCCGAGGATCGATAAGCGCCTCAGGATGCTTTTCCCGAAGGCAAAAATCGTTTTTGCTACCTCGACCTCCGTGAAAGAGGAGTGGTGCAGGCCGGAATTCAAAAGGCACAATGCTACGATTGAAAAATATAACGACGTTGCACTGAGGGCGCTTTCCCATACGGATACTGTGATCAACGATCTCTATTCTCTTGTGAAGGATGTTCCCGATTCCTATCGCTCGGATTTCGTGCATTTCTATACGCCTATGGGGACTGAGCTGATCGGCGGAAGAGTTTTATCGGTTATTTGTGAGCTTCTTGAGATCACGCCGTCTGAGGTTAATATCGAAAACTTCGAGCCCGAGCGGTATTCGAGCAGTAATATTGGGTATTGATATCGGGTATTGATATCGGAATCGGGACACTGATGAAAAAATGAAAAGGAGTACATAGGGATGTGGAACGGAAAGAAAAAAGCGATCACCTTCAGCTTTGACGACGGTGTCACGCAGGACGAGCGGTTGATCGGGATTCTCAATGAATACGGACTGAAGGGAACGTTTAATCTGAACTCCGCATTACTGGGGCTGCCGAATGCGCTCGACCGAAACGGAAGACGGGTATCGCACAATAAGACCTCGCCGTCGAGCGTCAGGCGGATCTACGACGGACACGAGATCGCGGTGCATACGTTGACACATCCGAATCTTACAAGACTTGACGACGAGACGGTTGCGTATCAGGTGGAGAATGACCGACGGATGCTTTCGGAGCTTGCGGGATATGAGGTCGTCGGTATGGCGTACCCCTGCGGCGGCGTTAACAACGACGACAGAGTTGCTTCGGTGATCCGAGAGCAAACGGGCGTAAAATATGCGCGAACGATCACGTCGACGCACCGATTTGATCGTCAGGACAACCTTTACAGATTTGATCCGTCGGTCTATTATGTCGAGGACTGCCTCGAAAGCATCGTGGACGAGTTTCTCGCACTTAAGGCAGAGAATCCGCAGCTCCTCTATATCTGGGGGCATTCGTATGAGATGGATGCGGCATATATCAGCTGGGAGCGCTTTGAGGAAATTTGCAAGAAGCTTTCGGGTCACGCGGATATTTTCTACGGTACCAACAGGGAGACCTTGCTTTTGTAAACAAAGCCTTTCTCGCAGGAAAATTCCCAACATGAATTGAAAAAAGGCAATTCTCGAGCAAAAGTTGGTTGACTTTTTCACTTTTGCTTGCTATAATTGCTATTGAAAGAAGCATAAAGAAAGAAGGTAAATGAAATGAACAATTTGAAAAAGTGTATCGATTTGCTTTTGTCGGACAAAACGGTTGAAAACATTATCGTACGTGTGGGTCGCGGAGACGAGATCCTTTGCGACGTCAAGAGAACTGTGGAGGATAGAGTGCTGACCGACAGGACGCTGTTCGATATGGCTTCGGTCACAAAGATCGTTGCAACGACCTCGCTCGCACTGATGGCGATTGACAAGGGACTGCTTTCTGTCTCGGATCCCGTGAGCAAATTTTTCCCCGTTCCAGACGACAAGAAGGAAATGACGATAAAGCACCTGATGACGCATACGATGGGTATCGGTCACAAGTCGCTTCTGAAGCACACGGATGGATATGAAACTGTTCAGGATTACATACTGAATATCCCCTCGGATATTCCGATCGGAACGGGAATTCTTTACAGCTGTCCCGGTTTTATCGTTCTCGGCAGAATACTTGAAACGATCTACGGAGAGCGCCTTGACGTTGCCTTCAAAAAGCGCGTTGCGGAGCCACTCGGGATGCATTCCTCAGGTTATTTGCCGGATCGAACGCTCGATATCGTAAATGCAAACGGCAAGGAAGAAATGTGCGGAGTGGTCAATGATTACAACTGTCGACACCTCGGCTGTGTTGCGGGAAACGCAGGTTTGTTCTCGAATCTTGAGGATATGACGACCTTTGCCAAAATGCTGATCGCACACGGATCGCCGCTCTTTTCAGAGGAGACCTTTACGCTTGCCGCAAGAAATTACACCGAGAATATGGCAACCGTAAAAACGTCCGGTCACCGTGGACTTGGCTACGTATACGTGAACGAGAACTTTATGCAGGCAGGCGGACTTTTCCCCGACGGAAGCGTCGGGCATTGCGGCCACACGGGACAGTCGGTGTTCGTCGATCCCGAGAGCGGATTGTACGTGATCATCTTGTCGGACGCGACCCTCAGTATCGCGAAAAAGCTCGGGAAATCGAGCTATGAGCCGGTTATGCAGATGCGGCACGATCTCCACGCTGCGATCAAGGCTGACCTCGGACTTTGACCACTCCAAACGAATCCCTTATGGTGCATAATGCCGTAAGCAGTTATAAAAATGCCTGAAAGGAAGAAAATGATGCATAGCTTTGAGAATCTTGAAAAATATATTGATTCGCTTTTGGCGGAAAAAACAGTTGAAAACATCATCGTTCGCGTAGGCCGCGGAGACGAGATCCTTTGCGACGTCAAGAGAACTGCGGAGGATAGAGTGCTCAGCGATAAGACGCTGTTCGATATGGCGTCGGTCACAAAGATCGTTGTTGTTACTTCTCTCGCGCTGATAGCGATCGACAAGGGACTTCTTTCTGTCTCGGATCCCGTGAGTAAATTTTTCCCCGTTCCCGACGACAAGAAGGAAATGACGGTGAAGCATCTGATGACCCACACGGTGAGCATCAGCCATAACTCCTTACGGAAGTGTGAGTATAAAGGGAAGTACGAGGGTGTCGAGCATTGTATTTTAAGCGTTCCGCTGAGTAAGCCGCTTGGATCGAGCATCCGTTACAGCTGCTTTGGCTTCATTCTGCTCGGAAGAATTCTCGAAACTATCTACGGAGAGCGTCTTGACGTCGCGTTCAAAAAGCGCGTTGCAGAGCCGCTCGGTATGACGATGACGTCCTATTTACCCGACAGAACGCTTGACATCGTGAACGCACGTATGCTTGATGAAAACGTTGGGATCGTGCACGATCCCAACTGCCGCCGCCTCGGCGGTGTTGCGGGAAATGCAGGTCTGTTCTCAAATCTTGGGGATATGACGCTCTTTGCAAAAATGCTGATCGCACACGGTTCGCCGCTCTTCTCGAAGGAGACCTTTCTGCTTGCCGCGAAGAATTATACCGCAAATATGGAGACCACCGATACGTACGGACACAGAGGCCTGGGATACATACACGTAAACGAGCATTTCGGTCAGGCTGCGGGACTTTTCCCTGACGGAAGCGTCGGACATTGCGGACACACGGGCCAATCGGTCTTCGTCGATCCCGAGAGCGGGCTGTACGTGATCGTTTTGTCGGATGCGACCCGCAGCGTCGAGAAAAAGCTCGGAAAGCACAGCTACGAGCCGATCGTGCAGATGCGGCGCGAGCTTCATTCTGCAATCAAGGCAGATCTCGGACTCTGAATGGATTGAGCTGAGAGGAAGCAAGCGTATACGCTTACAAGGGGGACACAAATGATTATTCAGGACGGACTACAGACAGCGGATGGAGTCGTTCGATCGTTTTTGATGATCGGGCAATCGAATATGGCAGGACGCGGCGAGTTCGACGAGGTCGAGCCGATCAAAAATAAGAGCTGCCTGATGCTTCGTATGGGCAGATGGCAGACGATGAGCGAGCCGATCAATCCCGACAGGCGAGTGCTCGGCAAGAAGCTTCACAGCGGCATCGGTCTTGCGGCAAGCTTTGCGGATGAGATCGCAAAGGCTACGGGAGAACGAATCGGTCTGATCCCCTGCGCAGACGGCGGCACGAGGATCGCGCAGTGGATGCCGGGCGAGATTTTGTACGATCACGCCCTGTTTATGGCACAGCTTGCGAAGCGGTCGTCGACGCTTGCGGGTATCATCTGGCATCAGGGCGAGAGCGACTGCCATACGGATGAAGAGATGCTCGCGCATAGGCAGTGCTTCACGGAGATGATCACAGCGCTTCGGAAGGAGCTGGGGGCAGAGGATCTTCCCCTCATCATCGGGGAGTTGTCGGAGCACCCCGGGGAGAAGTGGGGCCTCGAGGATCGTCCTGCACGAATGAATGTGCAGTACCGCGAGATCGCTGCGGAGCTGCCGAATTGCGCGGTCGTTTCGTCCGAGGGACTCGTGCTGAAGGCGGACGGGATCCACTTTGATTCCGCGTCGCTTCGTGAATTTGGCAGGCGGTACGCCGAGGCATATTTCAGCCTTTTGAAAAACTGATGAAAATAGGGAGAGTGAAATGCGAAAACGCATTTCACTCTCCCTCTGTTTTGCTTTACAGTAATTCCTTGGGCAGATGGCTGACATCATTGAAGGACAGTAGCTTCATCTTGCCGTTTTCGTGTTCTACCACAGTGATTGAGGTGTTTCTAGGGTCGGGAACCAACTGCACCTGCTCGATTGGAATGCCCTTCCAGACTGCGGCAAGGACGCGGATCACGCCGCCGTGTGTCACCACAAGGACGGTCTCTCCGTCGTGCCTTTTCGCAAGCTCGGACAGGCAAAGAGAGGCGCGGTTGTAAAGGTCTCTGAAGCATTCGCCGTTCGGAAAATGAAAAGTGCCGAGGGAAGCCTCTCTCCTTGCAAAGGCTTCGGGTTCTTCGAGCTTAATGTCGGATATGAGGCGGTTTTCCCACGTTCCGTTGTTCAGCTCTCGAAGTGCCTTGCTCGTATGCACAGGAAGCTCGAGCCGCTTCGCGATCGGCGCGGCGGTATCCCGCGTGCGGGAAAGATCACTTGCGTAGATCGCATCGATGTGATAGGCTTTTACGATGTGCTCTGCTGTATGGGTGGCCTGTTTGATACCGATTTCATCAAGTGGGGAATCGTATTGCCCTTGACAGCGTTTCTCTTTATTGAATGTGGTGAATCCGTGGCGGACGAGGATGAATTTGACCATAATGCGGCCTCCTTTGCGCTTTTTCGGCTTTGCTCTATCATATCACAAAAAACGAACGCGGTCAAGCAGATGACGCAGGTTTTTCGAAAAAACGATCGGTTTTCTTTGTGAAGAACCCTTTACAATGCGGCTCTTTTATTGTATAATATTATATAATAAAGATAATCGAACGGAGGAGCAATATGAATTTCTGTGACGTAGAGAAGGTGCTTACTAAAAAAGGATATTCGGTCGTGTGCTTTGAAACCAAGGAAGAAGCAACGGAATATCTTGCCCGCTCGGTGGAAAACAAGACCGTCGGCTTCGGCGGCTCGGTTACGCTTCGGGAGATGGGGCTTTATGAGGCTCTTTCGGAAAAGAACCGCGTATTGTGGCATTGGAACGTTCCTGAGGGCGCGGATCCTGCCGCGCTTCGGCGCGAGGCGGCGCTTGCCGACGTGTATATCTCCTCTGTGAACGGCCTCGCCGAGACGGGTGAGATCATCAATATCGACGGCACCTGCAACCGTGTTTCCGCAACGCTTTACGGGCACGAGCGCGTGATCTTCGTTGTTGGAAAAAACAAGCTTGCGCCCGACTACGAGTCGGCACTCTGGCGCGCCCGCAATATTGCTGCGCCGAGAAACGCACAGCGACTCGGCGTGAAGACACCGTGTGCTGTCCGTGCGGAGAAATGCTATAACTGCAAGAGCCCCGACCGTATTTGCCGTGCTTTGTCGGTGCTTTGGGAAAAGCCCGGCGGTGCACGGTTCGAGATCGTGCTTGTTAACGAGGAGCTCGGATACTAAGGCGTTTTTACCTTTCTCAGAACGGAGAAAACAAGATGAAGCGAACGAAGATTCAGATAGAGCCCTCCGATTATCCGCACGCGCTTTCCGCGCTTCTTACGGATGCGGCGGTGTATGACAGCAGCTGCTCTCCCGAGGCGCGGGTGATCTATATAGAAAAGGAAAACGGATATTATCTGAAATCCGCTGCCGAGGGAACGCTCCGAAGGGAAGCCGAAATGACACGGTACTTTCACGGGAAGGGGCTTTCGGGTGAGGTGCTGTATTACGGCTCGGAAGGCGGACGCGACTATCTTCTTACGTCACGCGTTCGGGGGGAGGACTGCTGTGACAAGCAGTATCTCGACGATCCGCGGCGGCTTTCCGCACTTCTCGGGGAACGCCTTCGTGCGCTCCACGAGACCGAGATGGCGGACTGCCCTGAGAGAGACAGAATGCGCGGTTATCTCGCGACTGTCACGGAAAACTATGAAAAGGGGCAGTACGATCTTTCCTTTCTCGCGCAAGGGATCTCTCATTTTACCGCAGATGAGGCGTATCGCTATGTGATGGAGCACAAGGGTGCGTTCAAAAATGAGGTGCTCCTCCACGGAGACTATTGCCTGCCGAACATTATGCTCGATGATTGGCGCTTTTCGGGCTTTATCGATCTCGGAGCGGGCGGCATCGGAGACCGTCACGTCGATCTCTTCTGGGGCGCGTGGACGCTCTGCTTCAATCTCGGAACCGATGCGTACCGTGACAGATTCTTTGATGCGTACGGCAGAGACCTTGTGGACGGTGAAATGATCCGGCTCGTTTCTGCTTGTGAGGTGTTCGGCTGATGTGTCCGGCAGGGTAAATACGAAGGAAACGGTGGTTTTATGAGAAAAAAAGAAGACGCACGGGGAGGGAAAAAGGTCAAGAGCGGCTCGGCGCTGTTTATGTATATCGTGATCGCCTTGATGCTTGTCGCTTCCGTTGCAGCCTTTGTGCTGTATTACGGAAAATACGTTCGTAACGGTGCGATCCTTTGGGTGGGCATTACGGCGTTTACGATCGTGTATCACTTCTGGGGGCGCATCCTGCTTGGGAATCTGACGAAGCTTTTCCGCATCCACCACGGTCAGCGTTGGTTTCGGGAGCTCGGCTTTGAAAAAAGGCTCTATAAGCTCCTGCGCGTCCGCAAATGGAAGGAAAAGGTGTTGACCTACGACCCCGATGCATACGACGTGAAAAAGCACACTCTTGAGGAGCTTGCCGATACGATGTCAAAGTCAGAGATCGACCACTGGGTGAATGAGCTTTTGTCGCTTTCTACCCTCCTTTTTGCGCTGCTTTGGGGTGAATTTTGGATCTTTGCCCTCACGGCAGCTCTTGCTATGGTATTTGACGCGCAGTTTATTATCGTTCAGCGCTATAACCGCCCGTGCGTGCTCCGCCTGATGGCGCGGAGAAAGCGGCGCACGGAGGGGTGTTGAATGTCCGCGGGGCGCTGCCCCGTACCCCGCATAAGGCATTTTTGAAAAAAAGTCCTTATGAATCCCAAAAACTTTTCGGCTTTCGTCAGGACCCGTTTTTGACCCGAATGTGATGTGTAGAACTGCTTGGATTTCCAACCAAGTAATGCGGATGTTCTATTCCTCTTCCTCAAAAGTTCTTGGGGGAGTCTGAGGGGTGTTCTTTCAAGAACATCCCTCAGTGGGCGCCTTTTCAAAGCCCTGCAATGAAAACTATAGAGCTACAAGGAGAACGCATATGAATTCGATCGAGCAAACGAGAAGGATCCCCGTGATCGGGGAATATGATACCGTTGTGTGCGGAGGAGGTCCTGCGGGCTTTGTTGCGGCGATCTCGGCGGCGCGGTGCGGGCAGAGGACTGCGCTTATTGAGCGTTTTTCCTTTCTTGGGGGAATGGCGACCGCATCGTACGTCGTGCCGATCAGCGGATTTTTCCTGCGGCAAAAGCAGGCGGTCGGCGGTATCGCGTGGGAGTTCGTCGAACGACTTCGGGAGCAGGGCGGAGCGCTTGTGGAATATCCGAGAGGAAACATTTCGATCGACCCCGAGGGCTATAAGATCGTCGCGGACGAGATGGTCAGAGAGAGCGGCGTAACGCTGTACACCGATTCGGTCGTTGCTGACGTCGTGAAGAACGGAAAAAGCCTCACGCACGTCATCATCGAAAGCAAAAGCGGCGCTGAGGCGATCGCGGGAAAATGCTTCATCGACGCAACGGGCGACGGCGACGTTTTCTTCCGTGCGGGAGCCGAGATGCTTCCCACGCCCGACTCTCTCCAGCCCGTGTCGCTTTGCTTTGTTTTGTCGGGAGTCGATTCGACTACCGATCTCCTGAAAGACTACATCCACCACGACGGCAAGGTGGTGAAGAGCTCCTCCCCGAGGGTCATACGCGAGTACCTTCTTGAGGAAATGGAGGCGGGCAGAGCGCCGAAGTTCGGCGGCCCGTGGTTCAACACCCTTGTGAAGGGTGATGCGCTTGCCGTCAACATCACCCGCGCCGAGGCGGATGCGACCGACCGCGGGCAGATGACCGAGATCGAAGCGCGTCTCAGGAAGGATATGTACGCACTCGTCGAGCGGCTTCGTGCGAAATATCCCGAATTTGCAAATGCAACGGTTACGGTGTCGGGCTTCTCGGTCGGTGTACGTGAGACCCGCCGCATTCGCGGCGTGTACACGCTGACGCTTGACGACGTGATCGCGGGACGCGAATTCGAATGTCCCGTGGCGCACTGTGCGCATCCGATGGATATTCATTCGGCAAAGGATGCGGCGCAGACCCTGACGCGTCTGCCCGACAGGGTGTTCGTGCCCTTTGAAGCGACCGTTGCCGATGCGGTCGATAATCTGATCGCGGCGGGACGTTGTGTGTCGGCGGAGAAGGAGCCCTATGCTTCTCTTCGCGTGCAGGCGACTGCGATGAGCATTGGTGAGGGTGCAGGTCTTGCGGCGGCACTGAAGAACCGTACGGGGCTTCCCGTATCGGAGATCCCGCGAGATGAGCTGCGCCGTATGATCGACGAGCGCGGATTCGTGCTTTGATTTATATGTTATGAAAAGGAGAAGGCTATGAGCGAATGTCCACACGCCAAAAGGTGCAGTGGCTGTCAGCTGCAGAACCTCACGTATGAGGAGCAGCTTCATATGAAGCAGGCGAAATTGATTGCATTGCTCGGGCGATACGGTCACGTCGAGGAGATCCTCGGAATGGACGATCCGCATCACTACCGAAATAAGGTGCAGGCGGCGTTCGCTATGCGCGACGGCAGGATCATTTCGGGCGTTTATCAGTCTGCGACGGGGCGCATCGTGCCGGTCGATTCCTGCCTTCTTGAAAATGAAAGTGCGGACGAGATCATCGCTACCGTAAGGAAGCTATGCGCGTGCTTTAAGATCAAGGCGTTTGATCCGAAAACGGGCAGGGGCTTCCTCCGTCACGTTCTCGTGCGGACGGGCTTCTATTCGGGCGAGATTATGGTCGTTCTTGTGACTACGCCCGGAGGATTTCCGTCGAAGCGGTCGTTTACGAACGAGCTCTGCCGCCGTCACCCCGAAATTACGACGGTCGTTTGGAATATCAATGCGTCCGAGACGGCATTGATGCTCGGTGGGGAGAGTGAGATCCTCTACGGAGAGGGATATATCACCGATCGGCTCTCGGGGCTTTCCTTCCGCATCAGCCCGCGCTCGTTCTATCAGGTCAATCCGAGGCAGACCGAGGTGCTTTACCGCATCGCGAGGGAATACGCGAGCCTTACGGGCAGTGAGCGGATCCTCGACGCGTACTGCGGAACGGGGACGATCGGGCTTACGATGGCAAAGGGCGCGCGCGAGGTCGTCGGGGTCGAGCTGAATCGAGACGCCGTGCGCGATGCGCGGGAGAATGCCGCAGGTAACGGCGTGAAGAACGCACGGTTCTACGCAGGTGACGCGGGGGAATTTATGGTGCACGCCGCAGAGAAGGGTGAAAAATTCGACGTGGTCGTGACAGACCCGCCGCGCGCGGGCTGCAGCCCGAAATTTCTGCACAGCCTTCTGAAGCTCGCGCCGAAGCGCGTTGTGTATATCTCCTGTAATCCCGAGACCCTTGCGAGGGACCTTTTTACGCTGACGCGCGGTGGCTACCGTGTGAGGAAGACTCAGCCGGTCGATATGTTTCCGTATACAAACCACGTTGAATCTGTCGTTTGTCTGTCCCGAAAATAAGCCAAAAACAGCTCAAAATGGGCAAAAACAAACCATTTTGAACGATTTTGAGTTAAAAATCCAAAAAATCGGTGTTCAAAATTAAAAAATGCCCCAATTTTGCGTTGGGACAAATGTGAGTTTTGAGCAAGACTCGAAAGTGCATTTTACAGCTGTTTAGTATAACATATCGAAGAAAGGATATATAGCAAAATGAATAATAAGACAACTTACACTTACGAGCTATTATTAAAAATGAATTTGTTTCATACAGCAAAGTGGAGAAGGAATAGTTCGATATATGCCTTGCTAACAGGACTGTTAAGTATTGGCTTAACCATAGCTGATTTCTTACTCGAAAACTTTCATACGCTCTATGCGGGGATGTTTTTCTTGGCACTTTCGCTTGTTGTGATTTTTGCATTGATAAAAAACAGAAAATCAAAGCTTTCCGAAGCTGTAAAAAAACAAATACAAGAAAATCCTAATAAAACAATAGAGTATCAATTTGGAGAAGATTATATTACAGTAAATCAAACAAGTGCTAAAGTTGAATCTAACACTCGTATTGATTATTCCTACATAATTGAAGCGAAAAAAATGGATGACACTTCATTTTATTTTGTTACAAGAAACAATCTTTTCTATGTGGTGGAAGATCAACAAGGCACTCAAAAATATTTTTCATTTTTACTTGAAAAGATAAAAGAATTTGCTGGGAAGTGAGACTTTTTGCTTTCACAACCCCCGTTTTTGGCATACTAGATCCCGATGCTTCGCATCGCCCTACGGGTTCGACTACGGGCTACGCCCTTCGCTCAGGATGACACCTAAATGCAACCTCGCCCGTGTCATCCTGAGTGGAGCGAAGCGGAATCGAACTTTTTCGTCCGAGATCCCAAACGATGCTACGCACCGTTTGATCCTCGCTATGCTCGGATTTCGACTACGCTCAGGATGACACGGACGAAAAAGCGCCGAGCAACGCGAAGGCGGGATCTCGGGCGAAAAGGAGCTTTATGTACTACGTTTACATACTCACTAACAAAACTGATACAGTAATGTATATCGGTGTGACCAACGATTTGCGAAGACGATTATACGAACACAAAAATGAGCAAATCGAAGGATTTACAAAAAAATATCACGTTCACAAGCTTGTCTATTTCGAAGAATATTCCGAAGTGAATGATGCAATCGCAAGGGAAAAGCAATTAAAGCGTTGGGTTCGCTCCAAAAAGAATTGGCTTGTGGAAACAAAAAATCCAAACTGGGATGATTGGGGCGAGGGATTCTTTTGAAAAAGTGAGACCTTTTGCTTTCACAACCCCCATTTTTGACAGGTTTTGAGACCTTTTGCTCTTATGATCCACGTTGAAGGTGTGCTTTGTCTTGAAAGGAGAAAACCGCGATGAATCAAAGATCCATTATGCCTCAGGCAATGAAGAAAAGAAAATTTTACTGTTCCTGCTGCGGAGAAAAATTGATACCGTACCCGAGAACGAGAGTAGTAAAGCGTGGTGATCCCGATTATAAGGAACACAGCTATTTCGGCCAAGGTAAGCATCTGATCGGTGACATTGAATTGACGGAATATGATTTCAAATGTCTGTCTTGTGAAAAATTCACCTCCTATGACGAGCAGTGTGTGATCGAGGAAATTCAAAAATGTGTTGGCGTACATACTCTCTCGCAGGACAACATAAACGAGAATTATGAGAAAGCAAACACGATTTTGGAGCGAAAAAGAAAGATTCGATCCATAATCAGCAAATTGTTCGGAACGGCAGTAGCTATCTTGGTAATCTATTATTGGATCAAATCGGGAGATTTTTCGTTCAAGATTCATTTTTGAAATATACCTTTTGTACTCTTGCCCCACGTCGAGACGGTCGTTTGTCTGACGAGAAAATAAAGGAGAAAGCCTATGAAGCTGATACTGAACGCGGTTACGAAATTTGTGCTTGGACTCATTATTGTCGGTGGGCTTCTGTTTCTGCCCGCGTGGACGGTTCGTTACCCCGGGGCGTGGCTGTTTCTCGCACTGCTCTTTGCTCCTATGCTGCTGATGGGCATTGCGCTATACGTAAAGGCACCCGCGCTCCTTGAGAAACGGCTGAACAACAAGGAAAAAGAAAAAACGCAGCAGGGCGTGATCGCCCTTTCGGGCTTGATGTTTCCTGTGGGATTTGTTTTGTCCGCACTCGATTTTCGCTTTGGATGGTCAAGTGTTCCCGTGTGGGCGGTTATCGCGGCTTCGGTGTCGTTTCTGATCGGATACGCGATGTACGCCGAGGTGATGCGCGAAAATGCCTATCTCTCGCGTACGGTAGAGGTGCAGGAGGGACAGACCGTTATCAACACGGGGCTTTACTCTGTGGTTCGTCATCCGATGTATCTTGCAACGCTGCTGATGTTTTTACCGCTTCCCCTGATCCTCGGCTCATTTTGGGGGCTGATCCCATTTGCGCTTTATCCCGTCGTGACCGTTATCCGAATTCTGAACGAGGAAAAGGTCTTGATAGGGGGGCTTTCGGGCTATGCGGAATACAAGAAAAAAGTAAAATACAGGCTGATTCCGTTTGTCTGGTAACAGCTGTAAATCATAAATCAACGCAGAAGTTTTTCGATTGGAGGTAATTATGAAATTCAAGGTTGATCATGACTACCACATTCATTCGTTCCTGTCATCCTGCTCCCACGACCCCAAGCAGACGCCCGAGCGGAAGTTAAAGAACAGCACAAAAGGGATTTCTATCAAAAGCGGTTGTCTTATTTTTCTTGCATTACTGCTTTGTTTCGGAGCGTGTGGGTGTCAAAACGAAGAATATGACCCCACGGAGACGCTGCCGCCCTTGTCTGCTGATGAGATGGAAACGGTTTTGGCGGACGATATCAACTATTATGTATGGGGCGAGATCATCGGAAAAATGTCCCCCAATGTATTGGTGCTGAAGCTCGATACGCCCCGGATGATCGAACTTTGGGGCGAAAGGGTCTATGTCATTGCCGAAGAAGCCGATGCGTGGTGCGTAGGGGATGAAATTGACGTAACATTTTCCGTAGTGGAGCGCCCCCTTGACACGACGCAATATGTGAGGATCCGCGCAGAAAGGGTGACTCCTCTTATGCTGGATGCCAAGCCCATCATTTATTTGTACCCGCAAGCCCCAACGGTTTGCTCCGTGCGGGTTACCCTCGACGGGGAACTGACCTGCACCTATCCGAGTCACGGTGTTGACGGATGGCAAAATTTCACCGCCTACCCTGACGGGACGCTTATCTTTCCCGATGGGAAAGAATATTATGCCTTGTATTGGGAGGGCATACAAAATGCTCAATGGGACTTCTCAAAGGGTTGGTGCGTGCGCGGTGAGGATACCGCCGCATTCCTTGAGTGGGCGCTCAGAGAGCAGGGCCTTACCCGACGGGAAGCCAACGAATTCATTGTCTATTGGCTCCCTCTTATGCAGAATAATCCCTACAACGTGATTTCCTTCCAGACCGACACCTACACCGACGGCGCGGTTTTGGACGTCACTCCGACTCCGGATAGCCTGCTCCGTGTGTTTATGGCGTACTATCCGACCGACACCGAGGTTGACATTCAGCCGCAAGCCCTTGAGGGCTTTGAACGGCAAGGGTTCACCGTGGTGGAATGGGGCGGAACGCAAGTGCGTGAGCCGTAAAGCGAGATTGTTGCAGTAAAAAATGATATGCCATCACAAGGAGGGGAAAATGAATATTATCAATACAATACTAAGCGTTGGTGCGGTAAAGCCGTTTCGCGTGATACACATATCCGATACGCATTTGACATATGCCGATATGCGTGATGGCAAACGCAAAGTGGATTTGGCAGAAAAACGAAAAAAATATCCCGGTGAAGCAGAGCACATTCTGGACTTTGCGCATCTTTACAGCAAAGAGAACGGTCTTCCGATCGTACATACCGGAGACCTGATTGACTTTGTTTCGATCGCCAATCTGGAGGCGGCGAAGCGGTTTACAGATCAGAATGATTGCTTTATGGCGGCGGGAAATCATGAGTTTTCGCTATATGTCGGGGAGGCCAAGGAGGATGCGGCATATCGCAACCAAAGCCTGAGGAGCGTACAAAGCGTTTTCAAAAACGACATTCGGATGTCTTCCCGTATGATAGGCGGAGTAAATTTCGTCGCTTTGGATAACGGCTACTATTTATTTGAAGAGGAGCAGTTGGATTTTCTGAAGGCAGAGGTTGATAAGGCATTGCCCATCGTCTTGCTCTTACACACACCCTTCTACGAGCCTGAACTGTACGAACGGATGATGAAATCAAAGCCCTGTGCATATTTGCTTGGAGTTCCCGAGTCTCTAATGCAAGGTTATCCCCCGGATCGCTTTGAGCAGCAAAAGGCTGACGAGATCACCTGTAAAGCGCTGGAGTATATCAAAAATCAGCCACAAATCAAGGCGATCATTGCAGGGCATCTCCATTTTAATTATGAGGGGATGTTTGACGAGCATATTCCGCAGATCGTGACTTCCCGCTCCGATGTCAGGATTATTGAATTTGTTTGAGGATTTGATTTATACTGCGTATGATACGAGTAGATACAGAACTATGAAAAAAACGAAACGCTTGCGTTTTTGAAAATGTAAAATACACCTTAAAAAGGAGAAACCAAATATGAAGATCTGTGTAATTCAACCCCACTATTCGTTTGATGAAAAGGATGTCGGTGCTTGCTTTGAGGGGCTGCTTAAGCTACTTGACGAGTGCGACGAGAGCCTTGACCTCATCGTCCTGCCCGAATACAGCGACGCGCTTGCCGACGTTAAGGGCAAGGCGGGCTTTTATGAGTCGGCAAGACAGTACGGTCCGATCCTCCTCGAGAAGGCAAGAGAGACGGCGAAAAAATGCAATGCGCTCGTGTTTGTCAATGCGGGATTTGAGGCCGAAAACGGCATTCGCAATACCACCTATGCGATCGACAGAGAGGGCAATATTGTCGGAAAATATTTTAAGGCGCATCCCGCTCCGAGCGAGGTAAAGACCGATGCCGAGGGCGGGCACGAGCTCGACGTAGCGTACAGCTATGAGATCGCACAGCCGTATGTTCTTGAGATCGAGGGCATTCGCTTCGGCTTCCTTACCTGCTACGATTTCTACTTCTATGAGAACTTTGCGAAGATCGCCCGCGAAAACGTCGATATTATCATCGGCTGCTCGCTCCAGCGTACCGACAGGCACGAGGCGCTTTCGATCATCAACAAATTCCTCTCTTACAATACGAATGCACATCTTATTCGCGCGTCGGTCTCGCTTTCTGCGGATTCTGAGGTTTGCGGCTGCAGTATGATCGTTGCCCCCGACGGAAAAATGCTCCTCAATATGGAGAATCGTGTCGGACTTGGCATTTGTGAGATCGATCCGAAGGATAAATATTACAAGCCCGCAGGTCATATGGGCAAGCTGAAGTCGCACTACGAATACATAGAGGAGGGCCGCAGACCGTGGCTTTACCGCAACGGCGGCGCATCGGTCGTTCCCTTTGATCACGTGATGAAATATCCCCGTCTTTGTGCGCACCGCGGCTTCAATACGATCGCGCCCGAAAACAGTATGCCTGCGTTCGGTGCTGCCGTTGCGCTCGGAGCGGAGGAGATCGAATTCGATCTGTGGTCTACGAGTGACGGTGTGCTCGTTTCTTGCCACGATTCGACGCTTGACCGCGTCAGCGACGGAACGGGAAAGATCTATGAGCACAGCTATGAGGAGCTCAAAAGATTGGATTTCAGCAAGGGACACAGCGAAAAATTCAAGGGGCTTCGGATCCCCACCTTTGAAGAGATCCTGCAGAAATTCGGCGGACGCGTAATTATGAACATCCACGTCAAGATTTGGGATAAGAATTTCGAAAATCCGATGATCGAGGAGATTGTCGGACTCGTTCGCAAGTACGACTGTGAAAAGCACGTATACTTTATGACGACCAGCGACGAGATCATCAGAAGAGTGATGGAATACGCTCCCGATATGAAGATCTGCGTCGGATGGAAGAAAAACAAGGACCCGATGTCGATCGTTGACCGCGCGATTGCTCTTGGCGCGTATAAGGTGCAGCTTTTCAAGCCCTATTTCAATCAGGAATGTGTCGATAAGGCGCACGCGCACGGAATTCTTTGTAACGTTTTCTATGCGGATGACCCCGATGAGGCACGGCGCTATTTTGAAATGGGCATCGATACGATCCTCACAAATGACTATCTGACGATATACAACGCTGTAAAGGACGATTATCTGAAGTAAAGGGAACGGCTATGGGGAAAAAATTTCAGGCTCGGGATTTTATCATTGACATTCTGCATACGATCATTGCGGGCGTGATCGTCGGCACAGCTTATTACATCTTTCAGAACAGCAACGGCTTTGCGCCCGGTGGCGTCGGCGGTCTTGCGACTATTACCTATCATCTTTTCAAGGGAAAGGTAAGCTGGTCGATCCTGATGATAGCTTTTAATCTGCCGATCTTCGTTCTGGTAAGTGCCATCGTAAACCGAAAGCTCGGTCTTATGCTGAGCATTTATATGGTTGTGCAGTCCTTTGTACCGAGGCTTTATGAGGCAGTCGGGTTGCCCCCGTATAGCCTTCTTAACAATGCGGAGGATTTTAACATCGTGTTTGCCTGCATCGCGACGGGAGTGATCTCGGGCTTTGGCTTTTCTCTGATGCTGAGGCGGTTCGGAGCGAGTGGCGGTACGTACGGGATCTCTGCGCTGATCAAAAAGGTAAGACCTGAAACAAATATTGCATACGTATCGTTTATTATGGATGCAAGTGTGGTCCTGATCGCCTTCTTTGTCTACGGAATGAAGATCACGCCCGTGATGTGTACGCTTCTGAACCTGTTTATTGCCAACGTTATCGTCGATAACGGTCTCAGCGGCATCAAGAACGGCTATAAATTTGAGATCGTAACGAGTACACCCACAGAGCTTTCCGCCGAGCTTATGACAAAGCTGAAGCACGGCGTGACCGAGATCAAGGTGCACGGTATGTATTCGGATACCGATAAATATATGCTGATCTGTATCATCAACAAGCGACAGATCGGTGAAATGATGAGGATCCTGAAAAATCATCCCGATACGTTTGCAAGCTTTGAAAAGGTAAATGAGGTGTTTGGAAACTTCAAACGAAAGGTTTGAAAATCTCCCCGAATACCCTTGCAAACCGCGGGGAAGTATGCTATAATACCCTTGTAATGACGCATTCCCGATGCCGATCGGTCCTTCGGGAGGGCGCACTACTCGTAAGGAGGAACAATTATGTACAGAATCGGAGTGGATCTCGGCGGAACCAACATTGCCGTCGGACTTGTTGATGAGAATTACCGCATCGTCGCAAAGGTGAGCACCCCAACGGGTGCGGAGCGCCCCGGTGAGGCGATCGTCGATGATATTGCAAAGCTGTGTAAGAAGGTCTGCCTTGAGGCAGGCGTTACCGCAAACGACGTTGCGGCGGTCGGCATTGCGACCCCCGGAATTGCGGATTATAACACGGGCGTCGTGCTTTATTCCTGCAATCTGAATTTCCGCAATTTCCCGCTTGCAGAGCTTCTCCGTGAGCGTTTCCCCGTTGAAACCGTGCATATTGAGAATGATGCAAATGCGGCGGCCTGGGGCGAAGCTGTGGCGGGGGCCGCAAAGGGCACGAAAAACTCCCTGATGATCACGCTCGGCACGGGTGTCGGCGGCGGTATCATTATCGACGGGAAGGTTTACTCGGGCTTTAACTGCGCGGGCGGTGAGCTCGGACACGCGGTCATCGCTGCGGGCGGCCGTCCCTGCGGCTGCGGAAGAAAGGGCTGTTGGGAGGCTTACAGCTCAGCAACGGGGTTGATCAATATGACGAAGGATAAGCTCGCGGCTTGCGAAAAGGAAGGACGCGCGACGGTTATGACCGAGCTCGTCGAGAAGTACGGCAAGGTCAACGGACGGGTTGCATTTGACGCGATGCGTCTCGGGGACGAGGCGGGCAAGGAGGTCGTCGACGAGTACGCCTACTACCTCGGCATCGGTATTGCCAATATGATCAATCTCTTCCAGCCTGAGGTGCTTTCGATCGGCGGCGGCATTTCGAACGAGGGTCAGACCCTGCTCGATCTCGTTGAACCGATCGTGCGCGCAGAGCAGTACGGCGGCGACGTCGCGGCGCTTACGCAGCTCCGCATTGCAACGCTGAAAAACGATGCAGGCATCATCGGCGCGGCTACGCTTGGTCTTTGATCGATAAATTTTCAGAGTATTGGAGGATGTGATGATGTTGAAGGTTGGAGTACAATCTGCAGGATGGTACGATAAAAACGACCCGCTCAGCTCCTTTGAATATATCAAGTCGTGTGGCTTCGAGGCGGTGGATTTTAATATCGATTATTATATGAAAACGAGTAAGCTCGTGAAGGAGGGGATCTACCCGACGATCTTTGACGAGCCGACCGAAAAGGTTCTCGAGTTCTTTGCGCCTCTGAAAGAGGCGTCCGAAAAGACCGGGGTTACGATCTGTCAGATGCACGCCCCTTTTCCTGTTTGGTACGAGGGTGAGGATGAGGTCAACGATCATATTGTGATGGCTCTTGATAAGTGCTTTGCGGTATGCGAATACGTCGGTTGTCCTGCGATCGTCGTTCACCCTGTCAGCGGTCCTACGAGGGAGGCGGAGTGGAACGCGAATCTGATGCTTTATCGCCGCCTCATTCCGATCATTCAAAAATACAAGGGAGTCAAGATCTGCCTTGAAAACATTTTCGGACGTCACGCGAATCGCTTGATTGAGGGACGCTTCTCGAACGCATCCGACGCTTGCCGGATGATCGATCTTCTGAACGGAGAGGCGGGGGGAGATTACTTCGGCTTCTGTCTTGACGTCGGCCACGCAAATCTTACGCGCCGCAATGTCAAGGAGTATATCAGAGCGCTCGGCCCGAGGCTTACGATCCTGCATATCCATGACAATAACGGTGCGGAGGATCTGCACCTGATCCCGTATTCCTACCTTGCGACCTACTCGGAGCACATTTGCGATTGGGCGGGATTTGTCGAGGGGCTGAAGGAGATCAACTATCCCGGTGTGATTATGTTTGAGACCTTTCGCATTTTCTCGGCGTATCCCAAGGCAGTACATACCGAGGCGCTGAAGCTGATCTCGGCGATCGGGCATTACTGGGCAGAGCTGATCGACGCACCGAACGAGAAGTAATTGTCAAAAGAAAACACAACGGGCTCATCTCACATATGTGAGATGAGCCCGTTTCTCGATAAAAGAACGGTTATTTGCCGTTTTTCTTGCGGTGGGAGGGCTTTCGACCAATGCGTGTAGTGCGGCGAAGCAGACCGCGGATCGAGCGGTACGCAAGGCGTACGAGACGGAGGGGGAGCATCATAAGCTTTTCGGGCAGCGCCGAAAGAAAGCGCGCGAGCACTTTGAGAGCGTTGACAAAAAGCTTTGCGAGCGGAGCGTAAGAGAGATGCTCCGATGAGAGCTTTGATGGGAGGCGATTTACGTATATGCGAATGCCGCGATGCTCATCGAGCTTCATCAGAGCTTTCCGCACGACGAGGAAATATACGGCGGCGCCGATTGAGAGTGAGATACATATGCCGTGCAGATTTCCCCAAGAGAGATACTCGACTGCGTGGGAAAGCTTTTCTCCGCCAACGAAGGAAAGCCCGAACGCAGAGATCCTTTCCGCAACCGTATGTGGTGTGCAGCCGAAGAGGAGAATCGGAAGCGCGCCCAACAGAAGTGCAAGCCACGAAAGAGGCGTGAGCCGCGCTTTTCCGTGTCCCGGATGCTCGGGGGCGGTAAGCGGTCGCTCAACGAAGATCGCAACGAAGAGCTTCGTCACGTATGCCGCGGTAAGTCCGCCCGACAAAAGGAAGAGCCACTCAAAGACGGTGATGTGAACGCCGCCGTATGCGGCATATTCGACGATGCTTTCGTGAATCAGCGTATTTGCGAGATAGCCGAGAGTCCCCGGAATGCCTGCGAGGCTCGCACCGCCGATGAGGAAGATTGCACCGAGGAGAGGCTTCCGCCTGCCGAAACCGCGCAACTCGTTCAGATCAAGGGTGTGCGCCATCGCGTAGATCGCACCTGCCGTGAGGAAGAGGACGAGCTTTGAAAGGGAATGGTTCAGCATATAGAGGATCGTGCCGTTCGCCGCGAACGTGCTTTGACTATTGGAGAGGCAGATCATCGCAATGCCGATCGTGATAAATCCGATCTGAGAGATCGACGAGCAGGCGAGGGTACGCTTCAGCTGCACCGAGAAAAGCGCAAGAAGGGCTCCGCCGAGCATTGTGATCGCTCCAATTACAAGGAGCAGCTCTCCCCAGAAGATATCGCCGGGGAGGACGCTCACGGATACGATCAAAATACCGAAAATGCCGGTTTTCATTATAACGCCCGACAAAAGGGCGCTCGCAGGCGTCGGGGCGATGGAATGGGTCAGCGGGAGACGGCTCGGTGTCGGGAACAGCCCCGCCTTTGTGCCGAAGCCGATGAGAATACAGAATGCCGCTGCGTAGAGCTCGGCGCGATTTTCGACACCCGAGCAAGCCGCGCGAAGCTCTGCAAGATGCAGAGTTCCCACGCAGTGGTAAAGAAGCAGGATCCCGAAGAGTGCAATCGCTCCGCTGATGGCTGTGAGTGTGAGATAGGCTTTACCTGCCTTCAGCGATCCGACGTCTTCTTTCTCGGCGATCCACGCGTAGACCGCGAGGGAGGTCATCTCGAGGAAGACGTATGTCGTGAGGAGATCGGCTGAAAGAAAGATGCCGAGTGTCGTGCCGAGGATAAGTAGGAAAAAGAAGCAGAAGCGGTCGCTGATGCCGCGATGCCTGAAATACTGCGGTATCAGGAGTGATGATCCGAACCACATAAATACAGTAACGAGCGTATAGATCGCCCGAAGAGCGTCAAAGGACAGGTTGATGTGGGCAATTTCGAGTGAGAGAGTCGTGCCGTTTCCGTATAAAAGAAGAAGGATCGCCGCGGCAAGCTCAAGAGCGCAGGAGAGGGAAATCAGGATACAGCGTGTGGCGTTGGATGCACTTGGGTGATGCTTGAGGCTCTTTCCCAGCGCATAGGTGACAGTAGCCGATACGGGTGGGAAAAGGACGAGGAGGAGTAAGAGCATTGAAAAATCCATAAATCGTTCACCTCCTTACATAATCGTACCGACGATCAGGTCGGCGATCCCAAGATCCACTCCCATAGGGATGCCGCAGAGGAGGGAAAAGACCGCAAGAAGCACGGCGGGAAGTACGAGCAGGATGGGCTCTTTTTTTGTTTTCGGCTCTATGAATGCGGGGTTGATTTTTTCTCCGGGATAGAATGCGTGTACCGAGATCGACAGGAGTGAGCCTGCCGTAAGAAGTGCCGACAGAAGCAGAACTGCGGGTACGATATACGAAAATGGGGCGGAAAGACCGTCGAGCGCCGCTGTTGCAAGCGTAAAGGTTGACAGAAAGCCTCCCGTCGGAGGGATGCCGATCAGAGAAAGCGAGGCAACGGTGAATGCCGACGTGACGATGGGAAGTCTTCTTCCGACACCATAAAGCGCATTGGTCTCGGTTGCACCCACAAGGGAGATGACTGCGCCTGCGAAAAGGAGAAGCACCGTTTTTGCTGCTGCGTGAAAAACGATTTGCAGAACTGCACCCTTGAGTCCGAGCTCGGTGAAGAGGAAGAGTCCAATGAGTGCGCAGGATACCCTGCTGACTGTCAGATGGGCAAGGCGCTTCTTAAGACATCGCTCGGAGTGTGAAAGTGCTACTCCTGCAAGGATCGATATGAGTGTAAACACGAGAAGGACGGTCTGAACCCAGGTGCCCTTCAGCAGCTTTGGATCCGCAACAAAATAAACGGTGCGAATGATTGCGAGAACGCCTGCCTTGGGGATCAGTGCTGTTAGCAGAAGGCTTGCGGGAATGGGTGACTTGGGGATCGCGGCCATAATTCCGCCGTGAAGCGGATAAAGTCCCGCCATCGTGCCGTATCCGAGCACCGAGCAAAGGATTGCCGAGAGAGTAAGCGTGGAGGGGACGAGTCCGACGCCTCCCGAGGTAAAGGTAAGGGGTGCGGCGGCTCCCAAAAGCACGAAAATACCAAACAGCGCAAGAGCAAAGCCGCAAATTGAATAGACCAAATATTTATTTGCGGCGCGGATCGATTCGCGGGAGCTATCATGTGAAATAAGCGGAAGTGAGGTGAGCGTCAAGAGAACGCAGAAAACGAACATTGTGACGAGCTCCGACGAGAGCGTCGCGCCGACAATCGCCGCCTCGGAGAGGAAGATGTAAGTATAAAAGCGGGGCTCGCTCTTTTTCTGCTTCATATAAACGGAGGAATAGAGGATCGCGAGCATCCAACCGATCGCAATGAGGACGCAGAAGAGCTTTGCAATACCGTCCGAGCAGAATGCGACCTCGATCTTGTCTGAAATATGGAAAAGCGTGAGGGTGTCCCGAGGGAGAAGCGTCACCGCTATCAAGAGAGCCGATGTGAAGATCTGCAGGATGACCGAAAGCACAAGCAAAACGGGGCGCTTGGCTTTTCGGAGACAAGCAACGACTGATGCTGAGAGGAGCGGGAAGAGAATAGCGAGGGCAAGTAGCATAATAACACCGTCCTTCGTATATAAGAAATCGAACAAAGGGGGGCTTCGCGCGGTATGTTGGGCAGAGCTGCAACGCTACGGCGCGGAGGAATGAAACGGTTCTATACTTTATTATAGCATACTCGCGATCGAATTTCAAGGGGAGAAACAGAAAAGCAATAAAGGGACGGAACGGGTTTATAAACCACACCGAGAGAAATGCAACCAATTCGATTGAAATTGCCGTCGGTAGCTTGGCGTGAGGCGGTTTGGCTGTAGTAAAATATTTTGCCGTGTATCTGACGATCGGGAAAGCGCGGAGCACTCTGAACCGTGAAAAGGTGCGTGCGATGATTGTTTGTGATCTCTCTCTCTCGCTCTATCTGAAAAGGTCTGAAGAGGTGCGATTTGGGCAGAAGAGAATTTGTGTGGTCACGAGAAAGGGGGGCGGGGCACGGTCCCATTTTTTGCTCTCCACGGTGACCGGGTTGAAGGCGAAGCTATCAAAATGTCGCACGATGCACAAAAAGGGCGAAACAGGGTAAAAAGGATAAAAAAGGCAAAATAGGCTCGTAAATGGTAAATAAAGAAAGGCGTTTTGAAATTCTTAAGCTGGGCGGTTACGAAAAAATAAAAAAAGCGTCCTTGGCATAATGTAGAAAATGCAGGGCGTTTTTTGTACAAAGTGCACACACGGGCTTGCGGGGATTTTCTTTTAGATCGGGATGAAATCAAAAACGGGCGGTGAAAGTGTGTAACGGAACGCCGTCTGAGGGTGGATCTGCAAAAAATAATTTCAACAAAAATTGGGCAAAAAGCAGAGGAAAAAGAGGGGTAAAAGGGCAAGAGACGTAAATAGCACTTACCTTCTCCGCGAATTACAAAATGCCCTGTTTCAATTGGTTTTGACAAAGCATAAAAGATGTGGAAAAGCTGTGTGAAACTTACGTGCGCCTAATAAGGAAGTAAATTGCCGGGGCTCAGAGAAATGCTTGACATTCGGGGCAGTCTGTGGTATGATATTACCATCAATATTAGGGCATTGTGCGGCTTTTGCCGCCTTCAGGATGACTTTGTGATCCGAGAGTATCTCTCTCGGGTTTCCTTTTCGTTCTGTGCCCGAAGATCGGTGATCCGCTTCGGGGTCACGAAGGAGCTGTGTGAATTTTCCGCATACGGTTCCCTGAAAAATCTACTAGGAGGGAAAATCCATGAAAAAGACGAAATTACAGCGCCTTACAGCTTTGCTTCTGGCGGTGGTATTTCTGTTCTGCGGCGGTGCTGTGACTGTCGGCGCAACGGATACGGACGGCGCGACGGGCGGCTCCTCTACGACGACCGTTACGACGGCTGACATCAAGGCGTTGCTGAATTCGGCGACGTATGACGAGTACGTTGCGACTTATTTTGACACGGTCCCCCGTGCAGAGGGAGCACCTATTGTCATAAACGGTGTCGATTACGACCCCGAGCAGACCAACGTCAAATTTGACGATGGTGCGGACGGCGTTTTTGACGACAGTTGCATCTCGATCCGCGAGTACCTCGGTGTCAAGGGACTTTACACTCCCGGCAACGGCATCGTTTCCTGGAAGGTCAATGGGATCAAAGAAAAGGCTCGTTTCTCGATCAGCATCGAATACTACCCGATCGAAAACAAGTCCGCTTCCATCGAGCGTGTGTTCTACATCAATGGCTCGGTTCCGTTTAAGGAGGCTCGTTATCTGAACCTTTCCAAGGTTTGGAAGAACGAATACCCGAGCGGCTCCTTCGTCCTTTCGAAGAAGGAGAGCGACGCGGACGGCGCGGCTTACGTTGCTGCGGCGGCACAGATTGGTATTAAGGCGAGCTACGACGCCGAGAAGCGCACTGTCTCTTATGAGATGCCTGCATATTGGACGCAGGATATCACGAATCTTGTAAACGAAAAGCAGCTTCGCTTCTTCAAGAACGATATCGACAGGAACGAGATCAGACCTTCTATCGGTCAGAGCCCCGAATGGCGCTCCTACGAGCTGAAGGACTCGAACGGCTACTATACCGAGTCGTTTGAATTCGTTGTTGAGCCGAACAAGAACGGCGATGTGATTCTTTCGCTCGAGGGCGTAAACGAGCCTATGGTGATCCGTAGCATCACGCTCTACGCTCACGAGGACAACGTTGCGTACGAGGAATATCTGAAGAACCTTGGCGACAAGGCAAATGCTTCCGGTAAGGATACGATCAAGATCGAGGGCGAGGATCTGCTCGCAGCCTCCTCCAAGACGATCTACGCGATCAACGATAACTCCTGCGCGATCAACTCTCCCACCGACACCACCCGCACGGTCCTCAATACCATTGGCGGTGAAAAGTGGCAGACGGCAGGTCAGTGGGTGCGTTACGGCTTTGCGGTACAGACCGCTGGTATGTACGATATCGCAATCCGCTTCCGTCAGAACATCCTTGACGGTCTGTATACATCGCGTTCCCTCTCGATTTCTTCCTATTATAAAGATGCAAACGGAAATCTTGTCCTGTATGACGAGGATTCGTACCTTGCACAGCACGGCAATACCGCAGGCTTCTACGACGGCGTTCCGTTCGATGAGGCTGCAAAGCTTCAGTTTGCATACGACCAGGATTGGCAGTCGTCCTTCCTGACCGCAGACGTTGACAGAGACGATACTCTGTCGATCTACTTCGAGGACGGCGTTATCTATATGCTGGAGCTCGAGGTCACCATCGGTGAGATGGGTGAGATCGTCCGTGAGGTTCAGCAGACTCTGGATGCGATCAACGATTGCTACCTGAACATCCTTCAGTTGACCGGTACAAACCCTGATAAATACCGCGACTACGGCTTCTCGCGCGTTATGCCCGATACCATTAACCAGATGGAGATGGCAGCGCAGAGACTTGCCGGTGAAAACTCCGACGGTGAGGGCGGTATCGTAAAGGCACTCGAAAAGATTTCGGGCGAGGCAAGCTCGATGACCTCGACGCTTGAGCGCGTTGCTTGGCTTCTCCACCGTATGACTGACGAGGACAATATCGCTGCAAACCTCAGCCAGCTTAAGACCTATATCGGTACGCTCGGCACCTGGCTTGGCGACGCAAAGACGCAGCCGCTTCAGCTTGATTATCTTATGATCCAGCCCACAGGAGGCAAGCTTCCTGCGGCGAAGCCCGGCTTCTTCAAGATGATGGCGCACGAGTTCGGAAGCTTCTTCCAGAGCTTCATTCGTAATTACGACCGTATGGGTGCAACCGTTGAGGCGACCGATGCGGCTACCAAGGTATGGCTCGCTTACGGTCGTGACCAGTCTCAGGTCATCCGTAACCTGATCAACAACGACTTTACTCCCAACAAGGAGGAGTTCGGCGATAAGGACGGCAACGAGATCATCGTTGACCTGAAGCTTGTCGCGGGTGGTACACTTCTTCCGTCGATTCTTTCGGGCGCGGGTCCTGACGTTTACATCGGACTTGGTGAGGATAGCGTAATCAACTACGCGATCCGCGGCGCGCTCATTGCGATCGAAAATATGGAAGGCTTCAAGGAGATGTGCCTCCAGGAATACGAGGACGAAAACGGTAACATCGTTGACAACTCGAAGAACGCACAGTTCAATGAGGCAGCGATGATCGTTATGGGTATCGAGGACTCAGTCGGTGAGATGCATTACTACGGTCTCCCCGAGACGCAGGGCTTCAGTATGATGTTCGTGCGTGAGGACATCCTTGCGGATCTTGATATCGATATTCCTCGTACGTGGGATGACATTTATGCCGCGATCCCCACGCTCCAGGCAAACAACATGCAGATTGGCGTACAGAATGACTACAAGATCTTCCTGTATCAGATGGGCGGTGAGCTCTTTGCTGACAACGGTATGAGAATCAACCTTGATTCCAACGTTGCGCTGACCTCCTTCAATATGATGTGTAATCTCTTTACACAGTACGGATTCCCCTACAAATACGACTTTGCAAACCGTTTCAGAACCGGTGAGATGCCGATCGGTTTTGCAAGCTATACCGCTACTTACAACCATCTGAAGGTCTTTGCGACCGAGATCGACGGTCTGTGGGGCTTCTATCCGCTTCCCGGTATCATTGAGACCGATGAAAAGGGCAATGAGATCTACGATGAGAACGGCGATCCCGTGATCAATAACGTTGCAGTCTCGGCTTGCTCTGCGATTGTTATGATTGTCGGCTGTAGGAACGAGTACAATGCTTGGCAGTTTATGAAGTGGCACGTTGGTGCTGAATGCCAGGCTACCTATTCCGAGGAGATGTGTGCGATCATCGGTCCCTCCGCAAAGCACTCTACCGCAAACCTTCAGGCTCTTGCGGATATGCCTTGGACCTCCGAGGAGCTTCTGCAGCTCGGAACGCAGTTCAACAAGCTCGCATCTATCCCGAACTACCCCGGCTCCTACATCATCGGTCGTTACACCAACTTCGCATTCCTCTCGGCGTATAACAGCTCGGCAGACCCCTCCGAGGAGCTGCTGTCCTATATCACCACGATCAACAAGGAGATCACACGTAAGCGTGACGAGTTCGATCTGGAAACGCTTGAGATCGGTCAGACTCTCGCCGAAAAGAGAATCGGTCAGGCAGCGGAAGCCCTCAAGGCTATTCACGACTCCTCCGATTGGAGCGACAGCTACAACTCTCTCTATGAGAGATCGGTCGGTCAATACGGACTCCTGCACTTGACACAAGAAGACTACGCCGCACTCTTTGCTCTTGCTTCCGATTTCGAGGCCGCGAATGCGACTCTCTTCGAGGAAGTCATTGAGTACATCAATGAGGCCGCTACGGCACTGAAGACCTACGAGGCTTACAAATAAATCCGCCGGACGAAATAATAATCTACATTATTATATAATACGGCGCGAGTCCGCAGTCGGGATTCCGCAGAATGGCGGTTTCCCGAGGCGGAGCGCCCCGAAAATCTTCGCTCGAAATTTTAGTTAAGGAGATAAGAGCATATGCCTACAAAAGTGAAACAGAAACAGGCTGTTTCCAGAAAGGACATGACGAAAGCGCAATGGATCTGGAAGGAAATGAAGCGTAATAAGGTCGGCTACGCAATGATTGCCCCCTTTATGATCGTTTTCACCCTCTTTACCGTTGTGCCGGTTGCCCTGTCTATTTATTACAGCTTTACAGACTTTAACCTGCTCGAGACCGCCCAGTGGATGGGACTGGAAAACTACATTCGTCTTTTCCTTGATGATGATATCTTCCTCATCTGTGTGAAGAATACGTTTATGTTTGCAGTGGTCGTAGGCCCTGCATCCTACCTGATTTCCTTCCTCGTCGCGTGGTTTATCAACGAGCTTTCTCCGATCGTTCGATCGATCGTTACCCTGATTTTCTACGCCCCGTCCATTGCGGGTCAGGTTTACCTGATCTGGGGTACGCTTTTCTCGAGTGACTCCTACGGATGGGTCAATGCAACTCTGCTTAATATGGGTATGATCAGTGAACCGATCGCCTTCTTTGAGGATGAGGACTACGTTATGCCGCTGTGTATTGTGGTCTCCCTCTGGACGTCGCTTGGTACAGCCTTCCTGTCGTTTATCGCGGGTCTGCAAGGCATCGACCATTCGCTGTATGAGGCGGGAGCTGTTGACGGTGTCAAGAACCGTTGGCAGGAGCTGTGGTATATCACGCTTCCAACGATGAGACCGCAGTTGATGTTCGGTGCAATTATGGCGATCACGAACTCTTTTGGCTTCGGTGGCATCGTTACCGCACTCTGCGGCTTCCCATCGGTCAACTATTGCGCGCATACGATTATGCACCATCTTGAGGACTACGGCGGACAACGATTTGAGATCGGATATTCTTCCACCATCGCCGTTGTTTTGTTCGTAATTATGATCGGTGCAAATATGCTCGTCAAGAAAGTGCTTTCTAAGGTGGGTAAGTAATATGGCAAAGTTAAGAACAAGAAGACACAAGGTCGTCCTTGCCCGCTCGCGCGGTGGTGACGCGGCGATTTCGGTTATCCTCGTATTACTCGGAGCTTTTATGTTCCTCCCGATGTACTACGTGGTGATCCAGTCCTTTAAGCCTCTTGATGAGCTTTGGATGTTCCCGCCCCGATTCTATGTGATCAACCCGACCCCGAAAAACTATACGGACCTCTTTACTCTGATGAGTACCTCGTGGGTCCCGTTCTCCCGCTACATATTCAATACCGTTCTGACCTCGGTTGCAGGTACCTTCGGTAACCTCTTCTCGGCGTCCCTTGCGGCGTACGCCATCTCGAAGATCAAGTTCCCCGGACGCAGATTTTCCTTTAAGCTCGTCCGTACCTCGCTGATGTTCCATTCCACCGTTACCGGTATCACGTCCTTTATGATTATGTCGACCCTGAAGCTGGTCGATACGTATTGGGCACTGATCCTTCCGGCACTCGGCTATAAGCTTGGTCTTTACCTGATGAAGCAGTTTATGGACACCAACGTTCCGAATACGGTTCTTGAAAGTGCCCGACTTGACGGTGCGAGCGAGCTCAGAACCTTCTGGGTCATCGCGATGCCGATGGTTAAGCCGGCGTGGTTGACCCTGATCATCTACTGCTTTGAGGATCTGTGGAACAGAGGCTCCTCGACCTACATTCACTCCGAGCAGCTCAAATCGTTCAACTATGCGATCGGTCAGATTATGGCAGGCGGTATCAAGCGTGCAGGCGCACACGCCGCTTCCACGGTCATTATGATGCTCGTTCCGATTGCGGTATTCGTTATTTCCCAGTCGAACATCATCGAAACGATGGGTTCCTCGGGTATGAAGGATTAAAGGAGGCAAGATTTATATGAAAAAGAAAATTATTGCACTCCTGTTTGCACTTGTTTTCGCTTTGAGCGCCCTCGCCCTTCCTGCGAGTGCTGCTTCTCCGTATCAGACCTATACCTATTCGATCAACGGTACACCGCTCTATTCTCCTGATGCGTACACGCCGATCAAGGTAATGGATTCCGATACGATGGGCCTTGAGGTCGTGATGAAGAACCCGACCGATCTGGTCATCGACGGACAGCTGAATATGTATGTCGCTGACCGAGACAACAACAGAATTCTCGTAAACGATCGTTACGGTAAAAACAAGTTTATCATTGAGACCTTTATCAATGAGGACGGCGTTCCGGATGAGCTTACGCATCCGCAGGGACTTTTCGTCACTGAAGATACGATCTACGTGTGCGATACCGATGCAGCTCGAATCGTAACCTTCGACCTTGAAGGAAACTTCCTGTCGGTCATCCCCGCGCCTGAGAGCTCGCTCTTCGACGAGGGCTCGATCTATTCGCCGGTTGCAATCGCAGTCGATAAGTACGATAGACTTTTCGTCGTTTCGCGTGATACCTATCAGGGTATTATCGTTATGACCAGTGACGGCGCATTTACCGGCTTTATCGGTGCACAGGCGGTTTCTCTTACCTTCTGGGAGACTCTGATCCGCCGCTTCCAGACCGAGGAGCAGAGGGAACAGAGCGTTCTCAACGTTTCGGTTTCCTATAATAATATCGCTGTTACCGAGGAGGGCTTCGTTTACGCAACCACCTCCTATATCGATGAAGCTGATGTCCAGTCCTTTATCAAGAGTAAATCCAGCAGTGGTAAATATTCGCCTGTTAAGCTTCTGAACGCAAAGGGCGACGAGATCATGAAGCGAAACGGCTTCTGGCCGCCTGCCGGTGAGGTCGATATGACCAGGGCATCCTCGGCTGACAAGATCACAGGTCCTTCGACCGTTGTGGACGTCGCAGTCGGTCCCGAAAAGACCTGGTCGATCGTGGACTCCAAACGAAACAAGATATTTACCTACGATTTTAACGGTAATCTCCTCTACGCCTTCGGCGATACCGGTCAGCAGATCGGTAACCTGATGAGTGTTACGTCGATCGTTTATCAGGACGACACGATGCTTGTGCTCGATAAATCGAACTGTACCATTACGGTTTACGAACGAACCGAGTACGGTGATATTTTGATCGACGCGATCAAAAATCAGAACGCACAGCTTTACGACAGTGCGGTTGATGACTGGACAGAGATCCTGAAGCGTAATTCCAACTTTGATGCCGCATACGTCGGTATCGGTAACGCACTGTACCGTGACGGTGCCTTCGAGGAATCCCTCGCGTACTACAGATCTGCGTACGACACCACAAACTACTCCAAGGCATATCAGGAGATCCGTAAGGAATGGATTTCGGATTGGATCATCTTGCTTCCAATCGTTGTCGTGGTTGTAATCGTTCTGTGGGTGCTTTTGATGCGTTACGCCAACAAGGTCAACAAAAAGGCTGCAGTTACGGCAGGAAAGCGTACCTTTAAGGAAGAGCTCCTATACTGCTTCCACACGATGTTCCATCCGTTCGATGGTTATTGGGATCTGAAGCACGAAAAGCGCGGCTCAATACGTGCATCTCTTGTATACATTCTCATAACGATCCTCGCGTTCTACTACCAGAATATCGGTACAGGCTATATCAGCAATCCTCGTGAGACCTATTCGTCCTTCGTCGCACAGATCACGGGTGTACTCCTCCCGCTCCTTCTGTTCGTTGTCGGCAACTGGTGTCTGACCACGCTGTTTGACGGTGAGGGCAGTATGAAGGATATCTTCATCGCGACCTCTTATTCACTCGTTCCGCTGCCGGTCTTCATCATCGTTTCGACGATGCTCTCGAACGTAGCACTCAAGTCCGAGATCGATATGATCAGTATGCTCATTACTATTGCGTTTATCTGGGTCGGTCTCCTGCTCTTCTTTGGCGTTATGACCGTCCACGATTATTCGCTCGGAAAGAACGTTCTGACGATTATCGGAACGCTTGCTGCGATGGTTTTCATTATGTTCATCGCACTCCTGTTCACGACGCTTCTCAGCAAGGTCGTCGGTCTTATCTCAAACATCATCACCGAAGTCAGCTATCGTGTATAACAAACCCGGAGGATTAGAAATATTATGAAATTCAGAAGAATAATTTCAATGTTCCTGGCCGTATTGTTTGTGATCGGTACGTGCTCGGTGACGATCGGCGCTGCCGGTACGACCACGGGAACAACGAATTCGTCCTCCTCCGGTACTGTTGCGGAGAAGGTAACGTACAGCTATTTTACCAACAGTAGTGCAAACCCCGAGGATGCAACCGTCCAGTATTTCGTAGATAAGGAGCTCGAATGGACGGAGGCAGAGGTGTTTGAAAACCCGAATGCAAAGCTCAAAACAATGGACCTCCGTCTCCAGCAGAACGGATATCAGCTGTATGTGGACGAATATTCGGGTGAGGTTGCCTGCAAGAATATGACTACGCAGGAGATCCTGTTTACAAACCCCTACAACATCGGCGCGTCGACGGCGAAGGGCAATCAGCTCTATGAGTTGATGTCGCAGATCCTCGTCGAGTATACCGACAAATCGACCGGTGTTACGACGACCTTTACCAGCTTTAAGGAGACCGCTGTCAGAGGTCAGCTCAAGGTGAAGAATATCAAGAACGGTCTCCGTGTCGAGTATACCATCGGCCGTGAGGAAGCAAAGATGCTTGTTCCGAGACTGATCGAAAAGAACCGTTTTGAAACCAAGATCCGTGACGTTCTTGAGGAAGCACTTGCTACCGAGGGTGAGGTTGGTCGTCTTAAGATCAACAAGGTCGTAAAGTGGTATAAGCTTTACGATCTCTCGACAGCTCCGAATGATATCGAGCAGGACAAAATGATCGCGACCGTTCCGATCGCGAAGGAAATGCCGGTATACAGTATTGACGAAACGGTAACTGCTGTGCAGCTTGCCGGAATCGAAATGCTGATCAAGACCTACGCCTCCTCGTACACCTACGAGGATCTGGACTATGACCACGAGCTCACCGAATACGAGGGCGAGGAACAGAATCCTCCGCTCTTTAAGATGGCGCTCGAGTACATTCTTTCGAGCGAGGGTCTTACCGTTACGCTTCCTGCAAACGGTCTCCGCTTTGACGAGTCACGCTACACGCTCGAAAACATCTCCGTCCTGCCCTATATGGGTGCAGGTATGTCGCCCAACGAAGGCTACACCTTCTTCCCGGACGGCTCCGGAGCACTTTTCGACTTCGAGGAGCTGCGTCAGCTCTCCTCGACCAGCATCAGCGGTCAGGTCTATGGCGTTGACTACGCATATCAGACCATCTCCGCAACCCATCAGGAGACCATCCGGTATCCCGTATTCGGTATCGTAGAGACGCAGCACCTCGAGAAGCTCGCTCCCGACCAATCGATCCGTGAATACGAGCAGGATCGTGGCTTCGTTGCGATTATTACAGAGGGCGACTCGATGGCAAAGCTTACCTCGGTACACGGCGGTAAGACGACACACGAGTTCCACGCAGTCAAGATGACCTACTATCCGCGTCCGAAGGACTCCTACAACCTGAAGGATGCACTCTCCTCGACGTCAAACAGCAGCGGTGCTATGTGGGAGGTCGTCTCCTCGAGAAAGTACACCGGCAACTATACGATCAAGTATGTGATGCTGACCGATACCGACGTTGCGGAGCAGATCCAGCACGATATGGCTGAGGGTGAGGTATTCGATTATTACGAATGCTCCTATATGGGTATGGCATCGGCATATCGTGATTACCTCCTGAACGTGGGTGTGCTGACTGCACTGACCGAGGAGGATGTTTCCGAAGATATCCCGCTTTACATCAACACCTTCGGTGCGATCGAAACCACCGAAAAGATTATGTCTATCCCTGTTGACGTAACTGTTGCGTTGTCTTCCTTTGAGGATGTCTCGACGATGTACGCGCAGCTTGAAAAGATGGGCATTAAGAACGTAAACTTCAAGCTTACCGGCTATTCGAACGGCGGTATGTATGCAACCGTTCCGTACTATCTCGATTGGGAGAAGGCGGTTGGCGGCAGCAAGGGCTTTGAGGCGCTTCTCAAGGATGCAAACGAAAAGGGCTACAAGGTATTCCCGGATTTTGATTTCGTTTACGTCTCTGAGACCGGAATGATCGACGGTCTGGCACTTCGTAAGCACGTTGTTAAGAGTATTGATAACCGTTATACCAGCCGTCGCGAATATTCTGCGACCAAGCAGTCGTTCGTCAGCTATTTCGAGCTTTGTCTCTCGCCCGCGTACTACGAGCACTTCTACACGAAGCTGTCCTCGAATTACCTGAAGCATTTTAAGGACACCGACTATAAGACCTCGATCTCGATCGGAACGCTGGGCTCTGAGCTGAACTCGGACTTTGACGAGGACGATCCGTACAACCGTGAGGACTCGAAGGAGCATACCGTCAACGCGTTCAAGTACTTCGATGAGAATTACGACTACGTTATGACCAACGGAGGTAATGCCTACACCTGGAAGTACGTCGATTATATTCTCGATGTACCGCTTGATTCGAGCCGCTTCATCCGTGCAAGTGCATCGGTTCCGTTTATGGGAATCGTTCTCCACGGATACGTTCAGTTCGCCGGTACGCCGATCAATATGGAAGGTAATCTGAATTACGCATTCCTGAAGGCGATCGAGAACGGTTCATCTGTAAACTTTATTCTCTCCTATCAGAATACGACCACACTGAAGGAGGATATGCGCCTCAGCAAGTATTACTCGATCCGTTACGACATTTGGTTCGATGACGTCGTATCGATTTACAATGAGCTGAATGCGCTCCTTTCGGACGTACAGCTCGAGACCATCGTCGATCACGAATTCATTGAGGCGCTCCGCGTTGCCGATCTTGACGAGGCGGTCAGCGATCTCGATGCTGCAATTCTCGAATCGATCGAGGCAGAGCGCGAGGCACTGAATACGCAGGCGCTTGAATCCATTCAGACCATTCTGAATGCACGTCAGCTCATCCGTATCAACAGTGCGGCAGTAACCGCAGAGGTTGCGAAGCTCCAGGGCTACAAGGAATCCCTTATCCTGAAGCTCGGTTACGTTGAAAACGCAGACGGAACCGTATCCTTCACCAGCGGTGAGCTTGCACTTGCGATCAAGAACTTCAACGATGCGGTTCAGAATTACATCAACGTCTACAACGGCGGTGACTGCGGTGCCAACGAAAATACGGGTACCTCCGCGATCCTGGGTGATGCTGCCCGTAAGGTAAACAGCGCGGCAGCAGAGCTGCAGAAGGTCTATGATCAAGCACAGAACGGCTCGATCAACTACATTGCAAACCAGGCATATACCTCCGAGCTTACGGCGCGTGAGGCATATGAAAATGCAGTTGCAGCGTACGAGATCCTTGCAAACGAGTCTGCAGTTTCGGATTACATCCGCGAGCTTGCTTGGGGACTGATCGAGGATACCGCAGAGGCAGTTGCGACCATCGGTGCACTTGCCCCCAGTGTATACGAAATGGCACAGGCGGCTTACGACCACGCGATCAGCGGAGTTGCAACGCTTACCGATTCGAAGGGAAATGCGATCTGCGAGATCAGCACCTATCAGTTCTACCTCTATGCGGTTTGCGGTTACCTCAGCGTACAGCCGACCGTTAAGTTTGAGCCGAAGAACGTGCTTCGCTCTTATGAGATCGGTCTCGTGAAGAGCGACCTCACGGCAAAGGCTGCACTCGATCAGATCCTCAACACGTTGAAGATCGAGAAAGCGACCGACACGCCGAATTACGCCGCACTCTTCGCAAGCTATCTGCACAAGACCGGTCAGACCGGCTTTGACTCCAGATACAATACCTTCTCTGAGAGATGGAAGACGTATCAGGAAACCTACGAGCGTTATAAGAGCAAGAAGGCAACCTCCGTAGAGCTTTCTGCGGCGCTGACTCCTCTTCTGAACGCAGCAATTTACCTCAACACCGAATTCGGTTACTTTATCGATCTGTTTGAGGCTGCTGCCAAGTCCTCGAATACGCTCATTACGTTCTACGAAAATACCGCTGAGCTTACTGCACAGGCGAACGCATTCTCTGCTGCATTTGCAGCGTGCTATGCCTCGGAGAATCCGACCTCTGCACAGCTGAAAACGCTTGCCGATGCCGCTGCAATGCTCTCCTCGTCCTTTGATACCCTTTCCGACCTCTACGCGATCATCCCGAGTGATTCCACGACCGGTATCAACTCGTACGCAAAGAACGCCGAAAAGCATATGCAGATCCTTGAATCGGCAAAGAATACTGCTGCATCCGTCTATGCGACGCTGATGAAGAATCCGATCGCCGAGGGCGAAGCGGGCTACGCAGAGCGTCAGGCGGCAATCGCGGCAGCAGCGGAATATGCTGAGTATACCGTAAGAAATTACGAGGCTGTTGTCGATGACGCTAAGCAGGTCATTGCTCTTGCTGAGGACGCATACGAGCAGGCAGCGAAGCTTGAAGAGAACGTGAAGTATCTGAAAGCGATCGAAGAGATCACGCTTGCCGCTGAGGAGGATGAGCGCCTTCTCGACGTAGCGCCCAAGTTTGTCGAGATCCTCTATCCTTACGATCACATTCCTGTGGAGAAGGATGACGAAATCCTTGAAGAAGAGGAAGAGGTATACAACAAGTACAGCTCGGATAAGAACAGCGTTGTGCTTGTGACCTATTCGAACGGAACCAGATTCCTGCTCAATTACTGCAACTATGCGATCGTTGTAGAGATCGACGGAGTTTCTTACCGCGTGGAATCTCAGAGCTATCAAAAGATTCCCGTAGTAGAAAGTGAGGTGGACGGATAATGACCGGTGATATGAATCTTCAAAACACCGTAAGTGCTCCGAAGTCGGGGAAGAAGAAAAGAGCTTCTTCCCTGAACGCCCGGAAGGCACGCTCAGGCTGGTGGTTCGTTTCCCCCTTTATCGTGGGCTTTATCCTGATCTACCTGCCGATCCTCATCGAGTCGATCACCTATACCTTCTGCGAGGTCACTCCGCTCGGTAACGGTGCATTCGAAACGACGTTTGTAGGCTTTGAGAACTATCAGTACGCATTTTTCTCGGATGCGAAGTTCGTTCCTACACTGCTTGCGGGTCTTCAGACTCTTGCACTGAACATCCCGATGATCGTTATATTCTCACTCTTTATGGCGGTCATTCTCAACCAGAAGATGATCGGACGTACCTTCTTCCGTGCAGTCTTCTTTATTCCCGTTGTTCTTTCGGTTGGTATCCTTGAGAATCTCGACCCGAACTTCGACCCCGGCTCTGACGGAATCTCGGACGGCTCGGGTGAGAATGCAACCGATGAGCTTGTATCTGCATTCGACCTGCAAATACTCTTCCAGAGTATGAAGGTCGGTGAGCAGCTCGTCCAGATCGTTGTTGATGCGATCAACGGCGTTCAGGAGATCATCAGCCGCTCCGGCGTTCAGTTCCTGATCTTCCTGACCGGTCTGCAGTCGATCTCGCCTGCGATTTACGAATCGTGTCAGATCGACGGCGCAACCTCTTGGGAGACCTTCTGGAAGATTACACTGCCGATGATATCTCCTATGATTCTTGTTAATGCGGTTTATACCGTTATCGACAGCTTTACGGTGAACAACGCGGTTATGGATTACGTGCTGAGCTACAGCGCGGTTCCTACGGACGGTGTTTCCTCGGCAATGGCTTGGACCTACGTTTTGATCGTTGTCGGAATCATTGGCCTTGTGGCACTTCTGCTAAGCGGCTACGTCTTCTATCAGAAGCGCGATGCATAAGGAAAGGAGGAAGAGAATATGAATCAAGAAACGATGCCTAAAGTAAAAAAGGAAACGAAGAATAAGATTCGCGTTGAATTTGACAGAACTCCTCTGAAAGAGCGACTGATGTCGAAATTCCTCAGCCTCTTCTTCCTGAAAAAGGTTATCTGGTATATTTTCCGCCTGATCCTTCTGATTGGTATTGCGTATGTTATCCTTGCTCCGTTCCTTACGATGCTTATGAGATCCTTTATGAGCCTCGACGACCTGGCAGACCCCACGGTTATGCTGGTTCCGAAGCATTGGAACGTGCGGATATATAAAGAGGTTTGGACGCAGAACGGCTATCTCGAGGCTTTTGTAAACACCTGTCTCCTTTCCGGCAGTACGGCTTTGATCCAAACCTTTATCTGCTGTCTGATCGGTTACGGTCTTGCCAAGTTTAAGTTCAAGGGCAATAAGCTGGTCTTCTTTGCGGTCATTTTTACGATGATCGTGCCTCACCAGACGTTGTACAGCTCGATGTATATCAACTTCTCCTCCTTTGACGTTTTGGGAATCTTCCAGTTCCTGAACGGAGGTGGAATCAATCTGTTCGGCCTTACAACGATCAACAACAGCTTCTTTGAGATGATCGATATCTTCCCGGACACCGAGGCCTTCCAGATATTTACCAAAAACGGCGTGAATCTGCTCGGCTCGGATATTCCGCTCTATATGCTGTCGATCACCGGCCTTGCATTTAAGAACGGCCTCTATATCTTTATGCTTCGTCAGTTCTATCAGGGCGTTCCGGATGAGCTTGAGGAGTCGGCGTATATGGATGGCTCGGGAACCTTCCGAACCTTCCTTCAGATCATTCTGCCGCTATCGATCCCGATGATGATCACAGTATTCATCTTCGCGTTCTGTTGGCAGTGGACGGACAGCTTCTACGCACAGTCCTTCAATCCGACGAACAAGAGTCTCTTGATGGATGATATCATCAAGGTTCCCATTACAATGTCATTGGAGGTCACGGAAAATCCGGACTACAAGACCGTTATCAACAATACAGCGGGTCTGATGGTGCTTGCACCGCTTTTGATCCTTTATTGCGCGGGACAGAGGTTCCTCGTCCAGGGTATCGAAAGCTCGGGCCTTGCAAACTGATTTTGGCTTTGGATATTCCAAGTCCTCTCCCCTTCGGGGATGCGGCTCGATCCACTTTTTGTGGGTCGGGCCGCTTTTTATATCAAAAGGGCTCGTCTCACCTTAGTGAGACGAGCCCTTTCTGTTCGGAGGGGCAGTTAATCTCTCCTGCTTTATTTTTTGTTCAGCAGGGCGCGAACCGATCTCCAATCGGGCATATAGCGGTCGAGGAGTGCCTTGAATTCCGCTCCGTGGTTTGGAACTCGCAGGTGGCAGAGCTCGTGCAGAACGACGTATTCGGTACAGATCGACGGATACCGCGCAAGATACAGATTCAGACGGATGTGGCGCGTCGTTACGTTGCACGAGCCCCAGCGCGTCTTCATCGGACGAACGTCGTGCGATGCACACGATAGTCCCGTGATTCCTTCCCATTTCGGGATGATTTCGGAAAGCTGCTCCTCAAGAGACGAGCGGTAGTATTCCCGAATGAATTTCTCGCGCCCCTCGCGGTTGCTTCCGATCGGGACGGTGAAATGCGCTACGTGCGTTTCGGGGGAGAGAGAAAGGGCATAGCGCCGCCCCTGCTCGGTTACGGAGAGTGTGTAGCGTTCGCCTGCGAAGAAGAGCCCTTCGCCGCTTTCGTAGCGCTCCTCGGGGAGAGAAGCGGGAAGCCTCGCGAGAGTCCTTCGAAGCCAGGATTCCTTAGACGATAAAAAGAGCATCGCTCGTTCATTCGGAACGCTTGTCGGGATCGACAAATGTACCGAGTGATCGGAGGAACGGACGTAGAGACGTATCGTTTTTATACGCTTTCGCGTGACCGTCACGGGGATGCTGTGAAGATCGACCGTATATACGCGCGGTGTGAGACCGGGTTCCGTTTTGATGCTCTTTTTTTGATTCATATCGATATCTTATTCGAGAATGTTCGTTGTGATATAGTCAACGCCCCACGAGATCAGCTCTTCCGCCTTTTCTGCGTTGTCCACTGTCCAACAGTTGACGAGAATGCCGTTTTTGTGGCAGAGCTCGATCTTCTCCTTGTCGAGCGCCGTATATTTGATGTCGAGATCGAGGCTTTGTGTCTTGAGACGGGTGATCAGATCCTCGGGAAATTTTGAAATGAGGAATTGGGCTGCCTGCGCGGGATATTTCTTTCGGAGAAATACGAGATTATCGTAGCAGAACGAAATGAAGATCGTCTTATCAAGATAGCCAAGCCCGTCGATGATCGAACAGATCTCGTAGATGTCCTCTTCAAGAAAGGCGTTCTTCAGCTCAAGCACCGCGTACTTCCCGTAGTACTTGCAGACGCCTATATACTCCTCCAGATTGGGCATACGGAGATCGATACGGCCTCTGTTGCCGTTCTTGTCGGTCAGGGGGAGCGCGCGGAGTGTGTCGTAGGAGGTCTCCTCGACTACCATATTGTCGATCGCGACGCGCGCGGTGGTGTCGTCGTGGAATACGATATATTTGCCGTCTGCGGTCTTGTGGATGTCTGTCTCGATACCGAAATAGCTACGGTTGCCCGCCGCCACGAATGCAGGCATCGTGTTTTCCTTCTCAAGCCCACTGCAGCCTCGATGCGCGACCATTAAAGCTCTGCCCTTGTTCTGAATGTGAATGGTGTCCATAGCTTGCTCCTCCGGATGTTTTTGCGATAGGCGGCTATCGATGCCGTATCCTGCGATCAATATTTGATCTCGTGGATCCAGCCTGCGGGTGCCTCGATCCTGCCCATCTGAATGCCCGTGAGAGTTTCATAGAGCTTCTTTGTGATCTTGCCCATCTCGTTCATACCCGAGGGCAGGCAGATCTCCTTCCCGTGGTCAACGATCTTGCCAACAGGGGAAATGACGGCTGCCGTGCCGCAAAGACCGCATTCTGCCATGTCGGGAAGCTCGGAGAGATAGACCTCACGCTCCTCAACCTCAAGCCCGAGGTATTCCTTTGCAACGTATACGAGACTGCGGCGGGTGATCGACGGAAGGATGCTGTCCGACTTCGGCGTTACGATCTTGTTGTCCTTCGTGACGAAGAGGATGTTTGCACCACCGGTCTCCTCGATCTTCGTGCGTGTTCCGGGATCGAGATAGATGTTTTCGTCGTAGCCCTGCTCGTGTGCGTCTACGATGTTATATAGCGACATCGCGTAGTTCAGACCGGCCTTGATGTGACCGGTTCCGCGCGGTGCGGCACGGTCAAGATCGGAAACGCGCAGGGTAAGGGGACGAACGCCGCCCTTGAAGTACGGTCCTACGGGAGTCGCAAAGAGGCGGAACTGGTATTCCTGTGCGGGCTTCACTCCGATTACGGGGCTGCTTCCGAACATATAGGGGCGCAGATAAAGGGTAGCCCCCGAGCCGTACGGAGGGACCCAGGCGGCATTTGCCGCAACGGTCTTGTCGACCGCCTCGGTGAAGCGCTCTGCGGGAAATGCGGGGATCTTCAGCTGAAGTGCCGAGTCGACCATACGCTGTGCGTTAAGGTCGGGGCGGAAGGTTACGATGCGACCGTCCTCGGTGGTGTAAGCCTTAAGGCCCTCAAAGCAGGTTTGTGCGTACTGAAGCACGCCTGCGCATTCGCTGATCGTGATCGTGTTCTCGGTGGAGAGTCCGCCGTCGTCCCAAGCGCCGTCCTTATAATTCGAGACGTAACGGTAGTCAGCGGGAATGTATCCGAAGCCGAGATTTGCCCAATCAATATCTTTCTTTTCCATAAAATTTATACCTGCCTTTCGGAAATGGATCTCTATGCTGCCCGAGCGGGGCAATGCAATTATTCTATCACAATTTTCATTAAAAAGCGATAGATTTTTGAAAATTTATGTGTTTTTTTCTGAAAATCGAATCAGATTGCCCGATTACGGCTCGACGGCGGTCAGCCTGATGATCAAGCGAAGATCGTCGGGCTGTATTTTTGCCTCGTGTGCCGTTCGGTTTCTTCGGATCGCACCGCATTTTTTGCATTTGTGTACGATCATATAGCCCTTTTTGGAATCGATCTCTACACGGATCGGCTCGAGGTCACCACCGCAGTTCGCCGCGCGGTCTCCCGGGTTTACGTCAAGGTGGAGCGACCAGAGGCAGAAGGGACAGTGATTTCGCGAGGAGTAGCCGAGGGGCTTTACCTCCTTGCCGCAATGTGTGCAGATAAAGGATTCATCGAGCTTTGTGAAGCGCTTGCTTTCAAGTTCCATAAGCAGCCTTTCCGTAAACATCAGTTTTGCGCCGTCATCCCGGCGTGAAAAATTCCTTCAGTGAAATAAAGGTCTCTGTCGCATATTTCGTAAGATTCCCGTTGTATGAGATCGACAAGAGGAACGAAACGATACACGCGGCAGTGAAGAAGAGGAGAACTGTGACTGTGACCGCCTTTTTGCTCATCGGAATGTGCTCCGTGACGGCTTCGTCGCCCTCCGATTGCTTGCCGGAATTCGAGACGGCAGAACAGAGTGCAAAGCACAGAAATACCGCGCCGAGGGAGGCGAGCACCGTGAGGTCGGCAACGTAGCGGAAGATCACGCCACCCATTGAAAAATTGAGGAGCGCGACTGTAATCAGTCCGATGAGAAGAGATAGAAGCAGGGTCTTTTCGTAGCGCGTGCGCCGCTTCAGGAAGAGTGCCGCAGGGAAGAAGAGAAGCGCGCGGAAGAGCGGCAGGGAGAAGAGCCCGAAGCTTGCGTCGATATAAACGTAATGTCCGTAATTTGAAAGACTTTCGCGGTCGATCGAGAAGAAGGGGAAGAATGCGGAGGTGCTCAGATCCTGCAGGAAGTAGTGATAAATAGCGGGGACGAGATCTCCGAGTGAGAGCTCGTTGTAGCGGACGTCACTGACCGTGAGCTGATAGGAGGTGCCGAATTCGAAGATCGATCCGAAGCGCGCCTGATTCAGGATCAGCAGAGCCGTAATTCCGACCAGTACGGGAAGACCGAGTGCAAGGAGCGATACGACGATCTCCTTCGGCGGTGCGAGGAAGGCACGTATCCGTCCGAGAAGCACCGAAGGGCGCGTGTGAAGCCCGGTATGGGGTTCATCACCGACATCGGGGGCATTGCTCTTCTCTGCCGAAGTGCTTAGCTCGCTGTGAGCCGTGTCGCTTGCCACAGAGGGTTGACTGCGCTTCTTCAGAACACGGAAGAAAAGATAGGGGATCACAATGAATGCGGCGAGCAATGCGACGTTCAGTCTCGAATGAAGGATGAAAGCAAAGGCGAGACCTGCGAGGAGATAGAAAAGAATTCGCGTGCGCAGTCGGTCGGCTTCGGCTGCCTTCAGGAGCAGATAGAGGAACACCGACAGAAATGCGCTTGCCGAGAGGGCGGCGATATAGTAAAAGGGCGTAACGCTTCGCGCGATCAGAAGCATCATAGATCCCACGAAAGCCGTGACTGCGCCGAGCCAGACTACGGGCAGGGGGATCGTGCGCTTTTCGTGGAGATCGACCCATTTCAGAACGGAAAGCGGAATAAAAACTGCCGTGATGAGGAGAAAGACCGTCATCACGAGGTTGTCTGCAGGAAGTGTTCCCGTGAAGAGATAATAGGGGAGATAGACGAGGAGGATCGGCGTAATCCCGAAATACGAATAATACTTGCCGTCGTAGTACGCGCGGTCCCAAAGGGGATCTGCGTCGACGCGGGAGGCGTGATCGTACGGATTTTCAACCGAAAGCAGCTCGTCGGGGACGGGAACGTCAAGGTGCAATTGTCCCTTCATAAAGGCGTCGAACTGCTGGATATAGGGCTGATAATTTTTGACGGGGTTCAGAAGCGGATATTCGTGCGCGCTCCTTGCGTAAAGCAGGGAGGATGCGAAGAAAAGCGAAAGGAGCAGGGTCACGAGCACGGCGGTCTTGGCGCCGTGGCGGTGACGGTAATTTTTCGGATCGTAATCGGTGTAGAAGAGCCCGGTCACGGAAAGAAGCGCGGGGATGAAGAGAAGAAGTGCGAGGAGCAAAAAGCGAACGAATGAAAATGAGAGTGCGGGAGTCGCATTGATCCGAACGTCGCGCAGCTCGACTGCTCCCTTGAGGTTCGAGAAGGAAAGCCGCAGATCTCCCGCTTTGCTGTTTTCGATCGACAAATAGAGTGTTGTCGTACGGAATGCACCGCTCTCACCGACTGCGAAATCCTCAGTCGCGACGGTGATGAAGCCGCCGCCCGACCAGGTCGTGCGTGGGTCGGTTGCCGTGACTGTGACCGTCGGGGCAGGGAGGGTGTCCCTCGTTTCTGTGTTCGTGTATCGGATGTCGAAGACGATCGTGGAGATGTTGCCGGGAATGCCCGAGAAGGACAGCGTGCCTGCTCCGGATTGCGACGGCGTCAGGAGATACGAGTCGTTTTCGATCGTGATCTCGCTCGTGCAATAGGGGAGGAGAGACCTTTCATCCGTTCCCTTGTCGTATATGAAAAGACGGCTGAAATTCGCAAAGAGAAATTCAAACAGAAGTGCAAGGAGGGCGCAAAAAAGCGCGGCGCATAAAATACGGACGCGTCTCGGTGTGGTTCTTGTGAACAGAGGCTTCATTGCGGAGATCTCCTTTGATTCCTGTAATATATTAACATATATTTATATAGAGTAGTATAGCACAAAAGCGTGCATCTGTCAAGGCGGGGCGAGAAGAGAAAAAATCTTGATGCATCATTGATTTTTCGTAAAATAATGTGCCATAATTCATATAGGGTTCACATATTTTTTATATAATAATTATGAATAGACGAAATGCTGCGTGCCGATCCGGCGCGCGGAGACAGAAAGGCGTTCAAGGTATGGCAAAGGATAAAAAACGGGATGAGAGCTGTGCGCTGAGGCGAAAGACCTCGATCGGCGGACAGGCTCTGATCGAAGGAATTATGATGCGCGGTCCGAAAAAGACCGCGATGGCAGTGCGCGATACAGAGGGAAAGATCGTATTTGAGGAATGGGAAAATAAGGCCGCAAAGCATCCGCTCCTCAAGAAGATCCCGATCGTGCGCGGTGTTTTGGGATTTATTGATTCGATGGTGATCGGCTATAAGTGCCTGATGCGCTCGGCAGAGCTTTCGGGTCTTGAGGAGGCAGAGGCCGAGATCGAACGAGAAAAGGCTGAAAAAAAGGCGAAGAAGGCGGCAGAGAAGGAAGCGAAGCGGAGCGGAAGACCTGTCGAGGAGATCCTCGCAGAAATGGCCGCTGCGGAGGCAAACGCAGAAAATGCTCCTGCTGAAGAAGCAAACGGTAAGTCTGACAAAAAATCGGGCTCCTCGCCGCTAACGGTCGGTATTATGATCGGCTCTGTGGTGATCGCAGTGCTTTTGATGGTCGTGCTCTTCATCTGGCTCCCGACGACCCTGTTTGGGCTTCTCACGAGGGCGTTCCCTGTCCTGCTTTTTGAGGATAACCCTGCGCTCGCATCTCTCTTGAAGTCGGTGTTTGAGGGTCTCTTCAAGGTCATCCTGCTTGTCGGCTATATGGCACTCGTATCGCTGATGCGGGACATTCGCCGTACGTTTGAGTATCACGGTGCAGAGCACAAGACGATCTTCTGCTACGAGCACGGTCACGCATTGACCGTCGAAAACGTTCGTAAGGAGCGCCGCTTCCATCCGCGATGCGGCACCTCCTTCCTCATTCTGATGATGCTCGTCAGCATTTTCGTCTGCTTTTTCATCGATCCGATCGCGATCCTCGCGACGGGTGCGCCGCTTGCCAATTGGCTTCGCACCGCGGTGCGTCTTGCACTCGTGCCGATCATTATGGGTCTTGGCTACGAGGTGCTGAAGTTTGCGGGACGGCACGAGAATTGGTTTACCCGCATCATTTCGGCGCCGGGAATGTGGCTGCAGCATATCACGGTGCGCGAGCCTGAGGACGATATGATCGAATGCGCAATCAAAGCATTTATTGCTGTCATTCCCGAGGCAGAGCTTGATGCGGAGCTTGCAAAGATCAAGGCGGAGACGGCCGAGGATGACGCCGAGGCATCTGCCGAGCAAGCGCGTGAAGAGGACACCGCAGAACCGCCTGCAGAGGGCTCGGAGGAAGCATCCGAGGCGTGATCACAGCGGTGCATCCGAGACGGAGAGAAAAGAGAAGGAGAAACGACTATGGCAATTCGGTACGTCAACCTGTCTCCGCGAGAGGCATACGATAAAATTTATAACGGGCTGACCGAGCGCTTCTTCTCGTCAGAGGAGATCACGTCGCATACTGTGAGAAATTCGGACAAAAGCGAAACGATCATCGGCATTTTTGAAAAGTATTCGTGGCGAAACAGCAACCGTATGACGATGACGGTGCTTTGCAGTCCCGCAGGCAAGGACAGGAGCGAGGTCTTTTTCGTTGCCGCAGGCGCTGGCGGAGGCATTCTCGGTATTGACTGGGGCGCGGCCGAGGATTTTGAATCGGCACTTTCGTCGTCGCTTGAAGGACATTTTTGTGCGGAGCCGGATCTTTGATGATTTCTTGCCTTTCACCGGGATGTGACGGAATAATAACCGTCTTGTGTGTTAAGTATTGAGTTAAACCAATTTTAGACCTTAGGGAGGAAACGGTATGTATATTACAAACGATATCAAATATATTGGCGTGAACGATCGCGAGATCGACCTATTTGAGGGACAGTACACGGTCCCGAACGGAATGGCGTATAATTCTTACGTCATTATCGACGAGAAGATCGCGGTAATGGATACTGTTGATCGGAGATTTACCCACGAATGGCTTGACAATATTCGCGACGTGCTTGATGGAAGAAGGCCCGACTATCTCGTGGTTCAGCATATGGAGCCCGATCATTCCGCAAATATCGAAAACTTCGTGAAAAGCTATCCGGACGCAAGGATCGTTGCTTCCGCGAAGGCGTTTGCGATGATGAAAAACTTTTTCGGCAGTGCGTTCGAGGATAGGCAGGTCGTCGTCGGAGAGGGCGATACGCTCTCGCTCGGCAAGCATCAGCTTACCTTTGTCACCGCTCCGATGGTGCATTGGCCCGAGGTCATCGTGACCTATGACAGTACCGACAAGGTCCTCTTTTCGGCAGACGGCTTCGGCAAATTCGGCGCGCTTGATGCCGACGAGGGATGGGCGGACGAGGCAAGACGTTATTATATCGGTATCGTCGGCAAGTACGGTGCGCAGGTGCAGAGCCTGCTCAAAAAGGCGGCAACGCTCGACATCCGAACGATCTGCCCCCTGCACGGTCCCGTGCTTTCTGAAAATCTTGGCTACTATCTCGGACTCTACAACGTCTGGTCGAGCTATCAGGTCGAGGAGGAGGGCATCGTGATCGCTTATACCTCGGTCTACGGAAACACGAAGAAGGCTGTTCTGCTTCTTGCGGAAAAGCTCAAGGCAAACGGCTGCCCCAAGGTCGTGGTACACGATCTCGCGCGCTGTGATACTGCGCAGGCGGTGGCGGATGCCTTCCGTTACAGTAAGCTCGTTCTGGCGACCACCACCTATAATGCAGGCATCTTCCCCTATATGCGCGAATTCATCGATCACCTCACGGAACGCGGATTTTCGAACCGAACGGTTGCCTTCATCGAAAACGGAAGCTGGGCACCGCTCGCCGCCAAGGTTATGAAGGAGATGCTCGAGAAATCCAAGGGTATCACCTACGCCGAAAATAACGTGAGGATCCTTTCCGCACTGAATGAGACGAGCACCGAGCAGCTTTCACTGCTTGCGGAGGAGCTTTGCCGCGAATATCTTGCACAGCAGGACGCAACTGCTAATAAGAACGACCTTTCTGCCCTCTTCCACATTGGCTACGGCCTCTATGTGGTTACCTGCCACGACGGAAAGAAGGATAACGGTCTGATCGTCAATACCGTGACACAGGTGACGAGCACTCCGAACAGGATCGCCGTCACGATCAACAAGGCGAATTATTCCCACCACGTGATAAAGCAGAGCGGAAGGATGAATGTAAACTGTTTGACCGTCGACGCCCCCTTCCAAGTGTTTGAGACGTTTGGATTCCAAAGCGGCAGAAATGTCAACAAGTTTGAAAACTGTGAACCACTTCGATCGGATAACGGGCTCGTATTCCTGCCCCGTCATATCAACGCCTTTATGTCTTTGAAGGTCGAGCAGTATATTGATCTGGATACTCACGGGATGTTCATCTGCTCGGTCACCGAAAGCCGTGTGATCAGTAACGCGGAGACGATGACGTACGCGTACTATCAGAGTAACGTAAAGCCGAAGCCCGAGACCGAAGGGAAAAAGGGCTACGTCTGCAAGATCTGCGGCTATGTCTATGAGGGTGAGCCGCTTCCCGAGGATTTTATTTGCCCGCTTTGCAAGCACGGCGCATCGGATTTTGAGCCGATCCGGCAGTAATTCGAGGACTACTCGTTTCAAAAACTCGGAATCCGTACATTTTGCCTAAAATCCATCGATAAATTTGATTGAATTTTGTCAAAAGCCGCAAATAGCACTTGACAAAAGGCAGAGATGTATGGTATAATGGTATAAACGAGTACAACGGCGTGGTGAGAACTCGCCGCGAATACGATAAACGACAGTAAGGAGGACATCGATCGATGGAGATCGCGATTATTGCCCACGATATGAAAAAAGAGCTGATGACGCAGTTCTGTATCGCATACTGTGGGATTCTCAGCAAGCATCGCCTGTGTGCGACCAGCATTACGGCAAAATATATTTCCGAAGCCACGGGGCTCGATATCGAACGTCTGATGACGGGCGATCAGGGCGGTGAGGAGCAGATCGTGTCAAGGATCTCTTATAATGAGATTGACCTCCTGCTTTATTTCCGCGATACGCGCGCCGAGTCGCTTTTGAAGGAATCGGATATGGAGCTGCTCCGTATGTGTGATATGTACAATATCCCCGTAGCCACCAATATAGCAACAGCAGAGGCGCTCGTCTGCGCCCTCGATCGCGGAGACCTTGATTGGAGAACCTTCGTGAATCCTCGATCGGATTACAATCGTGCAAGGGCGTCGGACGGTGCTGAGTGAGAGAGGATGACGTTGGCCGAAGGGCTTTGCCACAGAGCACCCTTCGGTTTTTCGTTTGAGGCGGATTTTCAAGGATATTGTCAGAGCGCGCGCGATCTGAAATCGCGAAAATTCACGCTTTGTTTACACATTTTGCGTGGGAATCCACTACAATGAAGGTATCAATTGACCGAAAGGAAAACGGAGATGAAAAAACTCACGTCGTGGCTTTGTCTTTTCGCACTTCTCCTTGTGACGGCCTCCTTCTTTACGGCCTGCGGAAGTAATAAGCCGAGCGAGGGACTCGAATTTGAACTGAATGCCGACGGTGTCTCTTATTCAGTCAGCGGGCTCGGATCGTGTAAGAAAAAGCACATCGTGATCCCGAGCAGCTACGAGGAGCTTCCCGTGACCGGGATTGCCGCATCTGCTTTTTACGACTCGTCAATCAAGTCGGTCGTTTTGCCCGAGGGGATCAGGACTATTGGTCCGTGGGCGTTTAAGAATTGCAAGAAGCTTGCTACGGTCACACTTCCCGAGGGATTGACGACGATCGGATACGCCGCGTTTTATGCGTGCTCTAAGCTTCCCGAGCTGAAGCTTCCGTCTACATTGAAAACGATCGGTGCAAAGGCGTTTTCCTCCTGCGGAGGGCTCACCGAGATCGTTCTTCCCGACGGCGTGACCGAGGTTGGTGAGGAGGCATTTGCAGGGTGCTATAACGTAACAAAGCTGATGCTTGGCAAAAATCTCAAGACGATCGGCGTGGCAGCCTTCCGTTCCTGCTGGTCGATCCGTAATGTGACGATTACCGATCGCGTCTCGCGGATTGCTCCGAATACCTTTGAGGATTGCAGGGCACTCGTGAGCCTGACGGTTCCGAAGAACGTTTCCAATATTGCCGAAAACGCACTCAAGGGCTGCGGAAAGCTTACGATATTGACCTATGGCGGGAAAAAGTCGGATTTTAAGATGGTTCTGCTTGAGCCAAACTGGAGAGCCGATTCCGGAGTCACGCAGGTCGTGTGCTCGGATGGGATCGTTGTTCTTCCCGAGACTTAAAATAAAACGGGCTGTCTCATTAAGACAGCCCGTTCGAAAATGGCGGACGGGAACCCGGCATTTTCGGAAACTCGAACGTTTTTGACGCAGTTTTCGAGTAAATTTTATATTGGTTTCGTGTCAAAACGACGAATCTCATTCGTCGAGTTCTATTTCGGGGGCTCGTCTCACCTTAGTGAGACAGCCCCTTTTGTGTCAGGACTCTGCCTCTGCCTTTTTGCGCTCGACGTATTCGTCGTATGTGCCGAGGAAGTCTCTCCATTCGCCCCCGGGAAGGATCTCGATGATGCGATTTGCAACCGTATTCACGAGCTCATAGTCGTGCGAGGAGAAGAGAATGTTGCCCTTGAAATTCGAAAGACCGTGGTTGACTGCCGAGATCGATTCAAGGTCGAGGTGGTCGGTCGGCTGATCGACGATCAGCATATTCGAGCCGAACAGCATCATACGGGAGAACATACAGCGCACCTTCTCACCACCCGAGAGGACGTCGACGGGCTTGTAGACCGCGTCGCCCGAGAAGAGCATACGTCCAAGGAAGCCGCGCAGGTAGCTTTCGGTCTGATCCTTCGAGTACGGACGGAGCCAGTCGAGGATCGACTCCTTGTGGCCGTTGAAGTATTCGCTGTTGTCGTGAGGGAAGTAGGATTTCGTGATGCTGATGCCCCATTTGAAGTCGCCTGCATCGGGTGTATCCTCCTCCATCAGGATGCGGAAGAGTGTGGTGATCGCAGGCTCGTTGCCGACGAACGCGATCTTTTCCTCCTTGTTAACCGTGAAGGAGAGATCCTTGATGAGGGGAACGCCGCCCTGCGACTTTGAGATGTTACGAACGAAGAGGATATCCTTGCCGGGCGCGCGATCCATATCAAAGCCGATGAAGGGATAGCGGCGGCTCGACGCAGGGATCTCCTCGACCGTGAGCTTGTCAAGAAGCTTGCGGCGTGAGGTTGCCTGGCGGGATTTCGATTTGTTTGCGGAGAAGCGGGAGATGAATTCCTGAAGCTCCTTGATCTTTTCCTCGTTCTTCTTGTTCTGCTGCTTCATCATTCGCTGAACGAGCTGGCTCGATTCGTACCAGAATTCGTAGTTGCCAACGTACATCTTGATCGCATTGAAGTCGATATCAACGATGTTTGTGCAGACGTCGTTGAGGAAATGACGGTCGTGCGAGATGACAAGAACGGTGCCGAAGTAATCGGAAAGGAAGTCCTCAAGCCACATGACCGCATTGATGTCAAGGCCGTTCGTCGGCTCGTCGAGCAGAATGACGGCGGGATTGCCGAAAAGTGCCTGTGAGAGCAGGACCTTGACCTTTTCGCTCTCCTTGAGCTCGCTCATCTGCGAATAAAGCGTATCGATCGAGAGCCCGAGTCCTTGGATCAGACGGGAGGCGTCGGTTTCGGCTTCCCAACCGCCCATTTCGGCAAATTCTGCCTCAAGCTCGGAGGCACGTACGCCATCCTCGTCCGAGAAATCCTCCTTCTCGTAGATCGCGTCCTTCTCCTTCATAATGGCGTAAAGCTTTTCGTTGCCCATAATCACCGTGTCGAGGACGGTGTATTCGTCGAATGCAAAGTGGTCCTGCTTCAGAACCGACATACGAAGATTTTCGGGGATCGAGATATCGCCCTTCGTCGGTTCAAGCTCTCCTGCCAGAAGCTTGAAGAAGGTGGTCTTGCCTGCGCCGTTTGCGCCGATGATGCCGTAGCAGTTGCCGGGGGTGAACTTCAGATCAACGTTCTTGAAAAGAACGTGGCTGTCGTATTGGAAACTCAAATTCGATACTGTAATCATTCCTACTCCTTATGGTGTGAATTGTTTTTGCGGGGGGAGAACCCTTTTTGGAAAAAGGGCTTCTCCCCCCGCGCCCCCCTCTCCCCAAAACCTTAAAAAAGGAATGCTTTTGGGGAAAATTGCGGAAGGAGTTTATCTTTCATCCATTTATAAAAGTTTTTGAAAGTCTTGAAAACTTTTTTTAAAAAGTTTTCAAGTGGGGTGCAGGGGCAACGCCCCTGCATACACGGCTCCTGTAAAAAACCGGTCGGCGTGCGAGTCGACCGGTTTATGTGCCTCAGGATCAGCCGAGGACGCGGATGCGCTTGACGAAGGGAAGGGGCGCGGATGCCGAGAGCGCATCAACCTTTTCCTCCGTGAGCTCCTCGGTCATTACGGCAAGAAGACCAAGCGCGGGGAACGCCTTGACCTCTGCACCGCCGAAGTGTGTGGAGAGCGCGGATGCGCTGTCTGCGGTACCCTTATAGATCACGAGGCTGCGGCAGACGTAGGACGCGAAATCCGCAACGGTGTCGTTGCTTGCGGGCGTCCAGACGACCTCTGCAACCTGACGGGCATCGGTCTGCCAGACGTCGATGAGGTCTGCGACGACTGCCGAGGCGGTCGGAAGCTTGCCCGCACCTCTGCCGTAGAACATAACCTTATCTACCATATTTGCGTCGACAAGCACACCGTTGAAAACGTCCGAAACACCCGAAAGGGGATTCTGCTTCGGCACGACGCGCGGAGAGACCATACAAAGCACCCTGCCGTCGATCTTCTCGGTGTGACCGATCAGCTTCAGAGAAGCGCCGAATGCTTCTGCGACCTTGACGTCGTCGAGCGTAAGCCTCGAGATGCCCTCGACGTGGATCTCGTTGGGACGAAGGATCGTTCCGAATGCGAGCGCGGCGAGAATGACGATCTTACGTGCTGCGTCAAGTCCCTCGACGTCCGCGGTAGGATCCTTTTCGGCGTAGCCCTTTAACTGTGCGTCGTGGAGGGCGCTCTCAAACGAAACGCCGTTTTCGATCATCTGGGTGAGAATATAGTTGGTCGTTCCGTTCAGAATGCCGCTGACCGAAACGATCTCATTCGATTGCAGATCGTGCATCATCGGACGGATGATCGGGATTCCGCCGCCAACGCTCGCCTCGAAGAGGTAGCGTACACCGTGTTGTGCCGCGAGATGCTGAAGCTCTGCACCGAAGGTCGCAACGACCTCCTTGTTCGAGGTAACGACGCTCTTGCCCGCCTCGATACAAGCCTTCGAGAAATCATAAGCGGGATGCGAGCCACCCATCATTTCGGCAACGACCGAAACCTCGGGATCGTTCAGGATGATATCAAAATCGTGCACAACCAGATGCTCGAGCGGATGTCCCTTGAAGTCGCGGAGATCGAGGATATACTTGATGTTGATCTCTGAGCCGATGCGGGATTCGATGAGCTTTTTGTTTTCGGTAAGGACCTCTGCGACACCGCTGCCGATGACGCCGAAGCCGAGGATCGCGAGATTGATTGCCATAGTCTGCCCTTGCTTTCTTTGGAATTGCACCGACCGGGAACGGCGGTGCTCCGGGAATTTTTATCTATACATTATATATTACCACATTTTAGAGGAAAAAGCAAGTTTTCTATTGCATTTTTTTTCGGAATGTGGTAGAATATTTCAGGTAATACGTGATTTTTTATGTAAGAAATGCCGTTTTTCGGAGAAAGGGAGGCTTTTAGTGATGAAAAGCAGTGAGACCGTCAGGATTTTCGTTCTGTATCTGATGCAAAATGTGGGATATCCGCTTGACTATATATCGATCAGTGATATGATCCTTCAGACCGATTACGTGATCTATCTCGACTTTGCCGAAGCGTTTGCCGAGCTCGTTGATAGCGATATGGTGCGCGAGGAGGGGAAGAACGAGAGGGGCGAGCCGCTCTATATCGTAACCGAAAAGGGACGCTGCGTCTGTGAGGAGCTTGGGAAATCACGCACGCCGATCGTGCTTGAAAATGCGCTTGCGGCGGCACTCCGCTTTCTTGATTTTCAGAAGCGGGATATTACGATCCACAGCCATATTGAGGATACCGAGGACGGACGCTTCTGGTTCGTTTGCGGCGTGACCGAGAAGGGCGTTTTGCTCGTTGAAAATCGGATCCTCGTGGACAGCCGCGCCCGCGCGATCCAGATGGAGCAGAATTTCCGCAAGCGTCCCGAGGCGATCTATCGCGGCACGGTCGCTCTTCTGTCGGGCAACGTGAATTATCTGCTCTGATCATATGAATTCATACAGCTACGCATCAGTGAGGGTGCGCCCCGTTGCTTTGACGGCATAGGGGCGCGCCTTATCGTTTTTTTCGGGGGTCAAGCTTTGCAGCAGCCTGCTTTTGAGGTTGATTTTACTTGGGGTGATATCGGTAGAAGCACCAAAGTTTTCGGACGGTTTCCGTAAAAAATGACAAGAAAAAATGCACTCGTGCAGAATAGTTCACAGTTTTATGCCATATCCTTTTGTGTAAAATGCACACGGGGACCGAAATGTGTGTGAAATCGACAAAAATATTTTTGAAAAAGCCCTTGACATTATATATTTTTCCGATTATAATTAAGATGTTCACTTTCGTGAACGAAAGCGTTGCGCGCAAAAAGGCCTTGCGGCGGCTGTGTGAAGTTGCTATGTATACCGCATAGAGCGGAGAGAACCGAAGGTATGAAAAACACCGAAAAGAAGAACGAAATAGCAGACGGCGGAGCTCCTGATACGATTCGTGCGCTTCTCATTCGGATACGGGAATCGGAAGCCGAAGAACAAGGCGGCTTTGACAAGCTGATGGAGCATTATCTGCCTCTGATCGAGAAAACCGTGGAACGATTTTCAGACGTGCTCGTTTCGGATACCGACCGCGATGATCTCCGTCAGGAGGCGCTTATGAGCCTTTACCGCGCGGCAATATCGTTCGATCTCTCTCAAAGCAAGGTCAGCTTCGGGCTTTACGCGCAGATCTGTATGACAAATCGTATGATTTCTTTTGTGCGCTCGTACCAAAAGCGAAGGGAAGAACAGATCCTGCCGATCGATGAGCGGATCTGCTCAGATGAAACACCCCTTGCAGCCATCGAAGAGGAGGAGCGCGTACGGCGCACCTATGAGGTGATCCGCCGTGTGCTGTCTCCCTTCGAATATACAGTCTGGTGTCATTACGTTGGTGGATCTGCCATAGCGGAGATCGCAATTTCGGTCGGAAAGGACGAGAAGTCGATTTCAAATGCGATCTCTCGCATCCGACGGAAGCTGCGTGAGGCACGAACCGAATTTGATTTTTGATCCTGCGAACTCTTCGTGGGATTTATACGCCCTGATGCCGTAAAGCGGCGCCTCGGTTCACAGCCGATAAGGGTAGAATAACCATATTTTAAAGTGAGGTAACATCATGTTCAACGAGGAAGTCAACGCAGAAGTCGAAGTATTTGAGGACGAGACTCTGGTCTGCAAGGACTGTGGCAACGAATTTGTTTTCACCGCAGGTGAAAAGCAGTTCTACAAGGAAAAGGGCTTTATGAACAAGCCCAAGTGCTGCAAGCCCTGCCGTGACGCAAAGAAGAATGGCGACCGTCCTGCTCGCCAGTACTTCGAGACCACCTGTGCACAGTGCGGCGGTGTAGCTCGCGTTACGTTCCAGCCCTCCGCAGACAGACCCGTCTACTGCAAGGAGTGCTTCGAAGCTTCGAAGGCAAAGTGAGTAGGGGCGCGATAGGCGCATTTACTCAGGACTGTATCAAGGAGATACTCCTCGTTTCGGACTGATTTTTTTGATAGAGATCCAACAAGAAACACGCACGACTGTTATGGTCGTGCGTGTTTCTTTTGCTTACAGCTCCTCGCGTGCGGCGCGGCGGAAGGCTGACGGCGACGTTCCGACGATGCGGCGGAAGGTGCGCGTAAAGTAATACGGCGAGGAGAAGCCGACGGCATAGGAGATCTCCGAAACCGAAAGCGGCGTGTAGCGCAGAAGCTCCTGCGCCTTTCCGAGACGTACGTTTTGCAAAAACGTGGTCACGCTCTGTCCTGCGTGGCGACGGAAAACGCGCGCGGCGTACTGCGAGGATACGTTCATCCTCTCGCTGACTATTGCGAGGGAGAGGGGTTCCGGATAGTGTGCCTCGATGTAGTCGCGTATCGCGAGATAGGTGTTTTTGCTTTTCAGAGCAGGCGCATCCCTCATAGGGGTGGCAGAATCCTCTCCGATCAGGAGGAGGAGACGGAGGAGCGTGAGATCAAGGCGAGTCTTATCGAATTCCCGCGTACACGGAACGTGGCGGAGGGCGGAAACGGCGAGATGCTCGACCTGCTCGCGCGATACGTTGATCGGTGTTGCGGGTGGAATGAAAACCCCCGTTTCTCTCGGGCGCAGTTTCACGGCGTGAAGATCGTCTCCCGATTTCATAAAATGCAGTTCTTCCTGCTTGAGCTCGGGCATTATAAAGTGAAAATAGCAATAGTCGCAATCTTCTGCGGCGCGCACCGAATACGCGGTGTCCTTTTCAAGGAGAACGGCGGTCCCGGGAGGAAGGCGGATGGTCTCGTTTGGGAGCGAAAAGCAGAGCTCTCCGCTAAAAATATAGTAAAGGGCGGATTTTTTCAGTTTTCTGCCCTGCTTTTGCCAGCCCGTTTCGTATTTCATACGCCCTGCGATCAGTGTGTCGGGAAGACTCTCAAGAGAATAAATCGGCATCGCTTGTCTCCTTTCGTTTTTTCTTCATTGTAGCACGGAGAGTAATAAAAGTCAAGAGGTTTCGAAAAATGCAAAAAAATGCAGAGATGGGCAATGGATTCACGAGGGGGTGTGTGTTATAATGATAATAGAGAAGAATGAATGGAGGTTATAAAAATGAATCAAAACAAATTGACCTTTTCCGTAAGGAATAACAGAGCCGTATGGGCCGCCGAGAGTCTGCCGACGAAGGCACGTGAGGGCGGCGACTTCTGGCGCATTATGATGGATGATGGGTATTACCGTGAGATGCCCGTTTATTCCGTGGACCAGACCGTAGAGAGCGTTACGGTGGACGGCGGCGTGACGACCGTTGTATACAACGGTCTTGTCGGACGCGACGGACGCCGCTTCGATGTCAAGCTGATCCTTAAGGTGACCGAAAGCGCGGATATGCTGTTGTTCGACGCCGAGATCGAGAACCGCGACGAGGCGCGCGTGAACGAGCTTGAGTATCCGTTCGTGGATCTCGAGGCGATCGCAGACAAGGAGTATCAGAAGGATATTCTTTATCGCCCGAATGCAATGGGCGAGAGGATCGTAAATCCCCGTGCGGCACTTGCAAAGGCTCACACCGAGTATATGAGCGCAGACTACGAGGACATCAAGTCCACGCTTGCTTACCCCCGTCCTGCAACGATGGCGTGGATGGGTGTAGAGAGCGCAGGACACTTCCTCTACATCGGCAGACACGATCCTGAATTCCGTGCTTGCTCGCTGCTGGCGGCAGTTGCGCCGCGCGGTGCATCCGACGACCGTTTGTCGCTCGCGCTCTGCCACTATCCCTTCGTCAAGGAAGGGGAGACCGTTTCGATCGCGCAGTGTGCGGTCTCTCTCACCGAGGGCGACTGGAGAGAGGGCTCGGAGCGTTACCGCCGCTTTGCGGAGGAGACCTTCTATAAGCCTGCTCCGAGACCGCAGTGGATCAAGGATATGCACGGCTGGCAGAGAATCATTCTCCGTCATCAGTACGGTGAGGTTTTCTGGAAGTACGCAGATCTCCCCCGCATCTATCTTGAGGGTAAGAAGAGCGGACTTGACACCCTGATGGTATTCGGTTGGTGGAAGGGTCGCTTTGACAACGGCTATCCGCTTTACGAGATCGACGAGGAGCTCGGCGGCGAGCAGGGGCTCAAGGATGCGATCGCAGAGGTGCAGAGACTCGGCGGCAGAGTGATCCTTTATAACAACGGCATTCTGATCGATACGAAGTCCGACTTCTTCCGCGACTATGGCGAAGAGGTTGCAAAGATCGACATCGACGGCAATATGCATATGGACCACTATAAGTTTGAAAACAACGGCACCGTGCTTCGCAACTACGGCTACAAGACCTTCGTTCGCGCCTGCCACGCCGCACCGCGCTGGAAGGACGTTATGGTGAATAACGCTCGTCAGAAGCTGTCCTACGGCTGTGACGCGATCTTCTACGATCAGCTTGGTCAGAACGTTGCACCTTGCTTCAATCCGAAGCACAGACACGGCAACAGAGCTGACTCGGAGGCGATCTACCGTATGGAGAACGCAACGGCGTGCCGCGCGGAGCTTACGGGCGACAAGGCGATCGGAACCGAATGTGCGAATGATTTTGCGGTCACGTACGTGGATTTCCTTCACGGCTGCGAGAGAGGCGTATACTATAAGAAGAACGATTCGGACAGAACGAAGAACGGCTTCCACGCGCTCTTCCGTCACACCTTCCCCGAGATCCCGATGACGAACCGCTTCCAGCACGACTGCCGTGACGGCTTCATCGACGAGCTGAACTATACCTTCGTCAACGGCTACCGCTTTGACGTATCGATCTACCGCGGCAGAAAGCTCATCATCAGCGATATGCCCGAATACGCCGCACACGTCGGAAAGCTGAACGCAAAGAAGGACGAATACGCAGAATTCTTCTTCGGTGACGGCCACTACGTTTACGAGACCATCCCGAAGATCCTGAAGGGGAACAAGGTCTTCTTCGGCGAGCATATCTCGGCAGACGGCAAGTATATGATGGCGTTCTCGAACGCCTCCGATGAGGAAGCAGAGGTCTGTGTTTACGGTCAGACTGTTACGGTCCCCGCACACGACGTTGTCTGCGTGAGAAAGTGATCAGCGCTTAAAGCAGAATACACGAAGCCCTCGGAGACCGAAGTCCCCGAGGGCGGGTTTTTATTTATGGGGGTATCACTTAACGGTAACGCCGCACCCATTCTCTTTATTTCTCAAACAAATACGAAGGGAGAGCCTGTTCTGTAGCCTCTTGTTTGCAAAACCATATTTTCCGAACGAGAGCATATTCGAACGTTAGCTGAAGTCCTTTAGCGTCTTCGGGAGCATCGTCCGACGGGAAATAATGGACGGCTATATACAAACCGTTCTCCGTGTACCAAACCAACCAAGGATGCATAGAAACCGGAAGGCCATCATCATGAGGCTTCCCGAGCCGTTCAACGATTTCGGAAACGGGAATCTCCCTTTCAAGAATATTTTGTCCTATTAAACGCACTATTCGCTTCTCTAAAAGCAAGAGCAGAAAATCGTGTTCTGTCGGTTTATGGGATAAGGTCGGGTCGTAGTATTTCAGTACTTCCGGCCCCGCATTCGGCTTAGTGGAAAACACCTCGGTCTCGGGGGGATCTTCTTCTGTGGTGAGATCGTCTGTTGTAATTTCATCCGTCGTAATCTCGTCGGTTGTTTCGGAGGGCGTATTCGATGGGGTGCAAGACGAAAAAGGAATTATAATCCCAATGACAAGTAACAAAAATAACGATATAATCTTTTTCATATCGGTTCACCTCTTTCTGTTAATACGTAATATAATCAATCAACCACCCACGTCTTTATGATCTCTCCCGTCGCTTTTGATACCGCGACGTAGAAACAGGCACCTGGAAGAAGGGGCTCTTCGCTGTACCATGCGATCCAGGTATTGTCCTCGTCGGAGAAATAAATGTCATAGAATACGTACGTTGGGAAATATCCGTCCGCTTGCCTTTTCGCGAATTCCTCGTTTGCAATCGCGATTGCGGATTCTGCGTCGAGATTCAAGTCGATACTTGAAGAAGATTCTGACGGTGTGTCGGCAGGATCGACGGAGGACTCATCGGGAGAGGGCTGAGTGCCTGCACCCGAGCCGCCGCTGCACGATGAAAGGCAGAAAAGAACGAGCAAAAAGAAACAAGAAATGAATTTTTTCATATCAATTCACCTCACTCTGTTAATACGTAGTATATGATGTTGCCCGTCGGAATCCTACCACTCGTCGACGGGAGTCGTTATGGGCTCGGGG
>JAFVXC010000024.1 GCA_017501345.1 Clostridia bacterium | reverse complement strand
GCATCAGAGGAATCATCCGTTCACGGAGCACTACATAGAGGACGTTTGGAAGGTCGATCCGAAGACCGCAGCGAGAGGGCGGCACGTTCGTCTTGCGTGGTTTTCGCCTGATTGTAAGCACTTTTCAAGGGCGAAGGGCAAGGCACTCGTCGATAAGAAGATCCGCGGGCTTGCGTGGGTCGTTCTTCGGTGGGCGCACGACGTGAGACCCGACGTCATAATGCTTGAGAACGTTCCCGAGTTTGTAACGTGGGGACCCGTCCGAAAGGGTAAGCCTGTGAAGAAGAAGGCGGGTGAGACCTATCGGAAATGGCTGAAGCAGCTCCATGATCTCGGGTACGTGATCGAGACGCGGAAGATCTGCGCCGCCGACCTCGGTGCGCCAACGATTCGCACGCGATTCCACCTGGTCGCCCGGTGTGACGGCAGACCGATCGTCTTTCCTGAGCGTACGCACGCGCCGAGGGATAGCGCGGACGTAAAGAGCGGCAAATATCTGCCGTGGCGTTCGGCATCCGAGGTCATTGATTGGAGCTTGCCGTGCCCGTCGATCTTTGCAACGAAGCAGGAGATCAAGCGGGATTTCGGCATCAATGCGGTTCGTCCTTTGAAGGAGAACACGCTTCGGCGCATCGCGCGAGGGCTCGACAAATTCGTGATCAGAAGCGCGGAGCCGTTCATCGTTCCCGTGGGTTACGGCGAGAACAAGGGACAGAAGCCTCGCGTGCACGACCCGAAGGAGCCGCTTTCGACGGTGGTTTCATCGACAAAGCAGTATGTCTGCGATCCGGTAATGACGCCCTACGTTATTTCCAACAACACGAACAACGCGCCGCACAGTGTCGAGGATCCTACACCGACGATCACGACGGGAAACCGTAATTTTCTCGTTGCACCGCATCTGATCCAATACCACACGGAGCAGAGCGACAAAGAGGTGCGCGGACAGGCACTTGATCAGCCGATCTGTACGGTCGATGCCGCGAACCGCTACGGCGTGAGCGCGGCGTATCTCACCGAATGGTACGGAAACGCTCGAGAGGGAATCGACATCACGCGCCCGATGCAGACGCAGACCGCGAAGGATCGTGAAAGTATCACGACCGCCTTTCTCTCAAAGTATTTCACGGGCGTTGACGGAGCAGAGGCAAAGGAACCGCTACCGACTGTTACAGCAGTAGATCATAACGCTATCACCCTCGCCCATCTTGCACACTTTAAAGGGCAGGACAAAGGGCAATCGCCGCTTGATCCTCTTATGACCGTGACGGCGCGGGATGGGCAATTTGCCAACGTCGGCACAATGCTCGTAAAGTGGGACGGTCAGACCGATCTCGGAAAGTGGGGAGAGGTGCGGAAGATGCTGAACACCTACTGCGGGTACAGCATCGCGGATGACGAGATCCTGCTCCTCTCTATCCGAGGGATATGGTATTTCATATCCGACATCGGACTGCGGATGCTCACGCCGCGCGAGCTGTACGACGCGATGAGCTTCCCGCACGACTACATCATTGACCGCGACGTCCACGGGAACGCGATCAACCGAGGCGACCAGGTCGCCCGCTGCGGTAACGCTGTCTGCCCTGCGGTCGCGGAGGCACTCACGAGAGCGAATTTGCCTGAGTGCTGCACACGCAAGATTGGCAGTATGGAAGAGCTGCATTATGCGATGACGTCGTAAAAAAGAGAAGCCCCCGACATCACGTCGGGGTGTTTCTCTGTTTGTATTATTTGCACAATTTTCACGCCGCAACTCGTGCCGATCGGGCGTAAGATCTTACGTTTCTTTTGTGCAAGTTGTCGGTTTACCCGGCACGTCACCGGGCATCGCGCCGGGCGTGTTCGGTTTCTCTGTAAAGCCCCTGATCCGTGAAGGATCGCCTTCAGGGTTGACCAATTTTTCCTGTCGTGATCGGTTCAAAGGAAAACGACAGGAAGGAGGTGATCGCAATGCTCATACATACCATTCGCGGTTGGATCGCATCATATGGGGATATGGTCCTTGATCTGATCGCGAGAGCAATCGTCGCATTGCTCTGACCTCTTCCTGTCGTGGTATTATTATATCACGGCAGGATCTCTTTGTCAACCCCCTCGCCACTTTGTGCCTCCCTCACGCCGTTTTACAGAGATCTGACCTTGACAAATGGGAATTTTTGGGTTATAATGAGCGCATCAATTCTTTTGCGGGGGTTATTATGGCAAATGAAAATCTTACTTGCCCGATCTGTGGGCAACCGACACGCGTTTATATGGGAAATGCGCGGAAAGACCGTCTCTGTGGCAAGCACGCCGACGAGCTGAAAGCGGGAAATATCGTCCTCGGTGAGGACGGGCTTTTCTACGATGCCAAGTCCAAAAAGGTGCTCAATAAGGGCGCGGAGAAGAAGGAGCAGCCGAAGGAGGCGGCGAAAGACACCGCTCCGAGCTCTGATCTGACGTGTCTGTTTTGCAAAAAGCCTTCAAATGGAATGCATTTTTGCAAAGAGTGCTTCTACAAATACAAAGATCGTGAAATGGATATACACATAAAAAATCTCTCCGAATGGACTATAACCGATGAATACGGCAACCAAAAAATACCGTGTAAGAGTGGCATGAAAGTTAGAAGTAGAGCCGAAAAAATTATTGCCGATTTCTTTTTCGATCACAATATCAAAGCTATTTATGAAACAGATATTCCTTATAAGCACAACGATAAAACAATAATATTAAATCCCGATTTCTATTTGCCCGATTATGGGAACGTTGATAGCAACGGAAAGAAGCGAGGACTAATCATAGAATATAACGAACTTCAAACAACAACCTATGTACGAACGAAGAATTTCACAAAAAGCAGTTATGAGGAAATGGGATTTGAAGTAATGGTACTCACAACCGAAGATATCAACAATGACTTACTAAAGCTAAAAATTCGACTTGAAATCATCTAATTTAATTGCCAAAGAGGATGCCCGATAATCGGGCACCCTCTTATTTACTTTTTTACACGAAGATCTGTTTATGTCTAATCCGGCTCAAATCTGCCGTCGACGTAGCTTCCTTTGATTCTGCCTCAACTGTCATAATCAAAGTCATTACCAGCAAAAAACACAACTCCGCCGTGCCGATCATCGACAAGATTCTCATTTATTCTTCCGCGCGAATTATATGCTCCTGCGGGAAGCTTCTTGCCGGGACGAGACTTGCGGCGTTTCTTCTTTTTGCCATACGGCTTGCCGCCGTTCATTCCTTTCCGGATGCCCTTAACGTAGGCGTACCTTTCACGTTTGGTTCTAAATGCCATATTATTTTCCTTTCACATTTTATATTTCACCCGAGGGGTGATCTCTTTTTATACGCTGAATTTCAGCATATGGAATGTAAACACCACGAAGCCGTTGAGCTTCGGGTAAAGTGCTCCGAGATCATACACGTCTTTAATAACTACGGTGCAGGATCGCCCGGAATAATACTCGGAGTTGCAGAACCCATCATCTTTGACCTTACACTCGAGCAGTGTAACGATATCGCCCGGACGGTAATCGCGGTCATTTTTGCGGAACTCGAACGGCTTATCGCCACGTATCAGACGTTCGAAGTATTCGGGATCAATCTTAATTTGATGCGTTTTCATTTGTTTTTTCTCCTTGTCTATGTGACTTTTCTTCCTCCTCTCCGAGGAGGGACTTGATAAAATAACTGTTCTGCTTCTTCAGCTCCTCAAAAGAGGCGCGTTCGGTTTCGTACTGCGGGAGATCCGAAAGCCCTCGGCGGCACTCGATCGCTTTCTTTCCGTAGTAGTCTGAGAAGCAGTCCGTGGCGTACCGCTTTGCGTACGTCTTTTTTGTTGAGATGAAATATTCGTGCTCCTCACGCTCGGCATCCATCGTGCCGCGCTCGGTTTCAACGATCAAGCGGTGATAGCCGAAGCGATTATACATTCGCTCGTAATGCCGCAGGAACGCTGTAACAACGTTCCTGATCAGGAACATTGTGAGGGTGTTGTCGCCTCTGCTATATCGGTACTCGGTGTAAAACCGATTCCACCACGGTGCGATCAGATCGTGGAGGATATCCTCAAAGAGGAAGCCCGGCACAGCGAGGCGAAGGGATTCCTTCTCCATAATATGGACAATCGAGCAGAGATCTCGAGCGTCCGCGCCCCAACTCTCCGGGCGTTGTTCATCAGTGATGATACGAACGAAGGGATAGTGATCAACGGTCGCCGCGTGTCGGCACATCTTCAGCCATTGATTCATATTATCATTCTTTTGGTTCGTGTCATCTGTGTTCTTTTTCGTCTCACGGAGCTCGAGCGTATTGCCGCGCTCCTTGCCGACCTCGGTGATATCGATCACACCGTATTCGAACGCACCGTAATTCGGGTTATCTGCAACCATACGCTTACCGGGACGAAGCATATCGAAGTCGAGTATGTAGCTGTGAATGCTTTTCGTTACTTTCGTGACCGAATCGGTCTCGAAGAACTCGCATTCCCACACGGGAAAATTCCCGATTGACCGTAAGAGCTCGTCTTGACGAACCGAGAGATTGCCGACAACGAGAGAGGAGCTGACGTAAATGTAATAGAGCTGCGCATAGGTTTCAAGGATCTCGGTCAGATCCTGCACCGAAAGCCCGTTATCATAGCTCGTCCGATAAGACTTGATATCGTAGCCGAACAGCAGAGTTGTATTTTCCGTACACGCAAACCGCTTGCCGAGATACCGACCGTAGAGACGCATCATTGTAAGATTGCGACGCTTCGGCATTTCACTATTCAGATCGTCCTCGTAAAGGATCCACGGGAAATTCGGCAGCCGTGCCTGATACTCGAGCATTTTCTTATACGCCTTATCACGGAACATCACCGACTGTGAAAGTGTCATATCGACGAGCATCGTCGTTTTACCCGTTCCCATCGAACCGCAGAGCATACAGACGATCGGAAGATCGTCTATAAATGCCCGATTCGATTCCTCGTGCGCGTTCAGCACCGCAAAACCGATCGCTTTCCGCACATAGTCAAAAATCAGGAAGCCGACCACGCACCAAAAGAGGAGCGGCGCGCCCGCAAACATAATGATCAGATCGATCAGAAGCTTGAACAGCTGTGTCGGAATCAAACTCAGCTCGACTACAGCGGCGAAGTAGAAATAAAAGGCAAAAAACTCAACAAGGATCGTTACGATATTGAGATTACAAAGCCATACGAACACGGTGAACTTCCACATTTTCGGGTGATCGCGGAGGAATGCAACGTATTCCTTGCAGATCCCCGCGATCTTAAAGTGGATCGGGAACACGCGCCGCTTGAACCACGCAAAAGCGCGGGTATCCTTATTATGCATTCTCGGATCCTTCTCCTGCATCAGAAGAGCGCGGAACAGAACGCCGAGAAGGACAACGGTCGGAATAACGAGCATCATGAGCACGGTCAGATAACGTAGCGCTTCCGAGAGCCATTGCAAATACGAATAGAAATAACCCTGACCAAACAGAGCACCTCCGAATGCATTCCACTTTCGGACGAGCTCCTCGAGGTCAAAGGGTATGAATTTTTGCAGATCTACGTTCGGTACTGTATTGACCGTTGCGATAATACTCGGTTCGCGATTCATAAAGATCTTGATAAAATAATATGCAATCGACGAACCGAGATCAATAACCGCAGTACAGATCCGCCAAAAAGAATCAATATAACGGGTGAAGAGCAGTGCGACAGAGCCGAGAAGCGCCGCGAGCGTCACCGAGAAGAATATTTTTCTTTTCATACAGCACAAAAGACGTAAACAACATAGCCAAGTAAAAACAAGACCGTAAGCAAGGCTAAGAGCTTAACCGCGTAAATCAATATTTTTTTCATACGTTAATTCCTTAACCCCGACCATTCGGTCGGGGTATTATCATTTTCGATTTGATTTTGAATACTTCCGATTCCTCGAATACCGTCGCTTTCGTTGTCGCCGCTTCGGCTTTAAGGAGGATTTGAATTTTTCCCAATCCTTATTTATCTTTTGAGACAGCTTCGGAACACTCTTTTTGAAGAAATATCTGATCGCGAGAACAAGTACAATAACGAGAACAACAACCATAACAATGGCAATGAGATACTTCCACCAATCTTCGGGCAGGAGGGGGAAATCGTTCGTGAGTGTTATATCGCCAACCTGATCTATCGGATCTGCTTTGACGCCAAGCACCGTAAATCCTCGGGATTCATCTCCAAAGGTAAGCGAAAGCACGTCGAAATCCTTATAGTAGGTTTGCGAATAAAGATAAGTTTCCTTCTTTGTATCGACCGTAATACCGCTATCTTGTGCAAATATCTCAGCCTTGTAAGTTGCCGCTTCACTTTGCGCAAAGCGAAGCAGATAAACGGTCTCATCATTTTTCGCAGCTTCACTACACTTATTGCGTAGATCCGGTATATCATTCTTATCTACGAAATAGAAATCTGCAGCATTCTCATTAGATTTCAAAGAAAGAGCGGAGGGATCGATCGGCTCTATTGCACTTTCAATATAGACGTCTGTAGATAGATCTTGCTGCCACCAAGAAGCAATTTTTGCCACGAAGGTCTCAAAATCCGAGTGGGTAGACGCAAAGCTTTTGAGCTCGTAACCATCTTCGACGCTGACACTATATGAGGTTTTAACAGTATTTTCTTCTCCCGTAAGAGTAACAAGACCATACTGCTCAACGCGTTCCTTCAATTCCTCCGAGCGTACTGCAACCTCATCGAAAACGATATCTTCAACATAGAAAAGGTATGGAACTTTCTTTAACTGATTACTAATCGAATAAGTCATATAAGTAAAAGCGTTAAGTTTACGTTTTTCTGATGCATTTATTCCGTACTTGCAGACAGCCACATTAGAACTGATAAATGAAAGGTCAGCAAGAAGTCCCGGGTACAAAGGCGAGTACCCATCATATTCACCTAAGCCATATCCCGGAATACGTACTCCGATCGTTCTGCCCTGAATCGGCAGCATCGCATCAAAATATTCCTTATTTTCGGTAATAACCGATACAATTTGGTTTTCGTAGTATTCGCCTTGAACGCGGTAAAGATTTCCGTAATTTTCCCTCACACTGTTTGGAACGGAAAAATATACTGATTCGATCTCATTTCGGTGATCCGCACCGCCCGAACTCATTACGTCGGGGCGATAAAATGTACCCGTAATATCGAGCTCGATCGTAAACATATCTTCTGCAGTGCAGTAAAGCTCTGTGCCGGTACCGGTATACGTATACTTCCCGGCAACGTTAAAAGCAGTAGCATTCAGACCTGCAAAATAAAGCTCGATCTCCGAAACCTCATATTTTCGCTGATTGCTCGATAGGTGCTTTTTCAGTACAGAAAGATCAATATCGACGCGATACTTGAGAAAACGGTCATCATCACTCGAGTCGCAGAAGATAAGCTTATATTTATTGAAACCCGACAAATTCTTTTCAGAACCGATCTGCATCGAAATGCAATTCTGTGTGCTCGATTTTCCAACACTTTGAAGTGAAGGATTATAGATAAAAACGAATATTCCCGCATCATCATCGAAAGTGGTTCCATTGAATCCCATCTCAAGGAATCGAATTATATGAAAATACGAATCGTCTTCATTGATCGGGAAATCCGCTTCACTGAAGGTTTTCCCACCGATCAACATATTTGAAAGATCCTTTTCAATTTCACTTGACGTGGTAACCTCATAAGCCTTCAACTCCGATGCAGCGCTCGCCGTAAAGGCGAGCGCTTGCAAAAGCATACAAATAACAAGTGTGATTACAAGTATTTTTCGAATCATTATGATCACCCGGCATAAGCATTAAAATAAATGACTTTGCTGAAATTCGATACAATCGGATCCCCCTCAGAGACTTCCCGAACGGCACGAACCTTTACATTGTATTCTTCAACCTCCGCATCTCTGAAATCGGACAGATCAAACTCGGGTCTCTCGGTACTCATACAAAACTCACCGTTCACGTAAACATCATACCGTGATGCACCTTTTACCTCGGAAATACTGAAGGTTGCCTTTTCAACAAGTCTATTCTCAGGAAATTTTTTTGCCGTAACAATTTCACCCGTAACAGAATCCCTATATTGACATTCCTTCAATTCAACCGTAGGCGGCGAAAGGTAAAAATTCGGCAAAATGTTCGAAACGATCCCAAAAGCCAATGCAACCAAAAGTATGACTGCAAGAACCACCAAAATATTAAAAAAATTGATTTTCATTTTTTGTTCTCCTTCTTTTAAAAATTACATTTCTTCTACAAGAGTGCATCCGATTTCAACGTAAAAGTCATCGGTAAAGTCATATATCGTGATGATATAATGAGAGCCCATATCTTCGTCCTCGGCTTCCTCGTCGCTTATATATTCCACGCGGACTTTACAATTCTGAGCGTCCGCACTTTCACTCACTTCAACGATGTGACCCATATAATCCTCATCGTCGATCTTTATTACAATCGTAGAATTGGGGTTTACCTCTGAATAAGTGCGAGAATCAATATCAGAAAAGTTTCCGTCTTCAACTCCATCAATTCCATCTGTGCCGGCTACAAATTCATTAAACCAAACTTCGCCTGTATAGGAATCATCAGAGAGTTCTTCAAAATTGATAACAGCAAAGCCGCCAACGAAATCATAGAGCTGTACGAACCGAGGATATCCGGCGAAAGTCTTGATTTCGCAATTGGAATAGCTCGAGATCCAAACGCCCTCCGGCAGATAGAGAAGAACGGAGTCACTGGTTCTGAGGCCCTCAAGAGTATGAGGCGTTGAAACAACTTCGCCATATCCTGCTGCGTCCCAACCTTCTACGTATTCGGTCATATCGCCTGAACCTATTTCGTAAGAGATTTCAAATTCATTGTTGAGAAGAACATAATAAGTACCTTCTTCCGGAGCCGTACCGTCAAAGGTATATGAAACTGCGTTACTGAAATCAGATACAACGCCACCGCTGACTACCTTCACCGTGATTGAATATGTTTTTGCTGCAAAGCCACTATTACCCAAGAAATTTTTGATGGCAACTTCGCTGACACCGTCCTCATCTGCTACGATTCCTCCGTACACAACCGATCCGTCAGCGTAAAGAAGCAGATAAGTATTTTCGTTTTTCACGTCGTACGAAACCTTCAGGATATCGCCTTCAAGTGCGATCGTAGGAGCAAACATATAGCTTTCTCCCGAGAATTTTACAGAAGCCGTAGGCCCGACCGAGCCGGTATCGTCGTACGCCCAAACGCAGAAGTAATTATCCCCACTCTGAAGATACTGCTCAATATCGACAAGCGTGATAGATCCCGTTGCTGCTACAGAAGTCTTCATCTTGAAATTATAAAAAGGATCTGACGACCACATTACACCATACTCGGTAGCGGTACCGTACGTCTGCTCAATTACAAGGGTTGTACCATCAAGAGTGACGATGGGCAAACCAAGAGTGGAAATCAAATTTTTAGATGTAACTCCTTCATTCGTGTAAGTGTTCACCGCTTTGACTCTGAAGAAGGTCGGATCTGCGAACACATAATCACTGATATCAATAGTGACAGCTTCACGACCGTTCGCCGCAATCGTTGTCGCCGTTTTGAAGCTGTTGTCCTCATTTTCAGAATACAGAATTTCGTATGAAGTAGGGAGACCCTTACCCGGTGTGATCGTGAGTACGTGTCCCTCGAGTGTAACCGTCGGTGCTGTCATTACGGGGAGCATATAAGATACCTCGTTTGATTCTCCGCTGACCTCCCCCTTGGACGCATTTTCTGCCTTTACAGTGATCAGATTATAATCGAGCTGAAGATAAGGTGTAATATCGATCTGAGTCTCTCCGGGCATCGCTTTTACAGTTCCGACAAGGGAATATATTTCATTATCTCCCGCGCGGTAGATCTGATAGCGGTCAGCAAGTCCCGTCTGCGTGATCGTAAGCGTAGTGCCTGTAAGAGCGATTGTCGGAGCCGGCACAGATGTAAAATTACAAACGATTATACCATCCTCTTTGAAACCGGAAAGCTCTACATAACGATCGCCGTATTTTTCTACAGAGCAATTCGTAAATCCCGAAATCGAAACTCCTTCGGGAAGATAAAGAAGCACGTAACTCTCGGTTGTCAGTTCTCCAATGGCACCGGGTGTCATAAGTGTACCATTGAATTCAATACCCGTAAAATCTCCATCCCTATCAGAAAAATCATTGGTATCAATTACGTAAGAGATTTCAAAGGAGGGACCTCCGAGACCAACTACAAGATTGGCGGGCGTTTCTACATCTGTGTTACCGTCATACTGATAATAAACGCAATTGCTCCTTTGAACCAAACCATCTGAGCTATACGCTTCCACCGAGACCGAATAAAATCCCGCCGTCATACCGGCAAAAAAATTACTCAGATCCAAAGCAGCATATCCTTCACCGCTAACAACTATCGCTCCTGAAATACATTCATCGTCTGCATAAACCATCAAATGCGTCGTATCTTCAGCATCAAATGTAACATTCAAAAGACCTTCGACAAATGCAATCGACGGCGCATCAAGAGTGACGACCCTTACAAATTCATATTTGAGTGTATTCGAATAGCTCGAAAGTGTACCGCTCGCGTTGAACGCCCGGACTTTGATGGAATAGATTCCCGAATCATAACCGATTAGCAAATCCGCAAGATTCGCGGTAGGCTCCGTGACGGTTGCGATATACCTTCCATCTACATAGATGTAAAAGCCGCTATACGAACCGTTTCCAGGCGCGATAGTAAGCGTATCTTCGTTAATAGCGATCTCAGGCACGCCGAACGTCGCTTCACCCGTAGTATCACTCGCAGTTCCATCTCCTGTATTCTCTCCGAACGTGAACTCGTCCGAAAAGAAATGAAAACAGATTCCGACTACCAAAACAACTGCAAGCAATGCAATGATCGCCGTTATCAAATTTGACATTCTTTTTCTTCTTGGCATTTTTTCCTTTCTTCATTTCCCCCATTTAAAAAGCCCCGACCATAAAGTCGGGGCAAGTATCAGACGAGCGTGTAGAACGTCTGCGGCACTACGCCGTAGGTAAGTACGGGGTAGAGCGTTACTTCGTCAAAGCTATCCCCGGACTCGATTACAAGCACGACAGCAGGCGATTCGGTCGATGCAGAGAAGGTAACGTAATTCGTTGCCGAGCTCTTACCATAGATCGTGGAAAGCTCTTCCATATCTGCATCCCACTCACCGACACAGATGTACGAGTTTTCTGCCTCGTCACCCATATCGAGGGCGGCGAAGGTCATAAGACCGTTACCGTTTACGTTCTCGGTAAGAACGATCATGGTATCGGCAGTAGCCGTACCGTCGAGTTTGATCGAACCATCCTTCAGCACCTTTACGGTAACACCGCTATGCTCACCCGAAACATTCTCATAGTCCTCATACTTAAGGATGTTTGCTTCGTTTACAGTGTTCTGCTTGACGTCATCTCCAAAGCCGTCAAACGCGCCCAGGCCGATGCCGATCGGCAGACATACCGCAAGGATCACGGCGACCGGAATCAGCCAATTTTTGTTCTTTTTGAAGAATCGTTTCATAGTTTTCGTATATTTTTCCTTTCAAACGTGATTTTGATGATTTGTTACGCGGATCACCGCGAAGGTCGGTCTCGAGATCGCTGTACACGCATCATACATCCTCCTTTACTTGTTCACCGATTTCCGGCTTGAAGAAAGGTTCACGTTCAAACTCTTTAGGAAGCTCCTGCTCGCAGAACTTGCCAAACGCCGCGCCGAAATCGAATTTTTTATCTTTTGTACGATCTCGGTCAACGAGCTCATTCTTGAAGGTTGAGGAGAGTCCGACAGGACGTCCTTTTGCATCGAGCTGCTCAAATACTTCGATTTGTGTACGTGTCACTACCACGTAACAGGATATACGTCGATATAACTGATCGAGCGTATCATCCTTGCGATATTGGTACTCTCTGTACCAATATGACAGCGGTACGGTCGACGTTATTACGATCATTTCTCCGTTGAAAACCTTATTGGCAAAACGGCTTTTTACACTCGATGCCGTGTGATTGTCGAGCACCTTCAAAAGATCTTGGAGCTCAAATGCCGTATCACGCAAGTCGTCAAGTATGATTGCTTTTTGACCGAGATAATCCTGAAAAGGATCGTTCGACGAAGAGGACACACAATAGTCATACCCCTGCGCCGTGAGAAACTTTTTTGAATAGTATGTTTTTCCCGTCCCGCCCTTGCCCTGAACAAACATGACCTTCACGTCACGATCCGGATTCAGGACGAGGCATTGACAATGTAATTGCCATAACTTTTGGAGCTTGCCGAACGCGGTCGTTTTCTCCGAGACGGGGAGAGAATTGACGTATTTGAGCTGTTCAGCATAGCTGTATTTTTTGAAGTCACCGAGGATCTTCGATTTTTCAATTTCCGATTCAAAGTCGAAGTTTGCTACAACCTCTGACGGCGCGTACTGATACTTGTTTTTCTGCGAATCGTTGGCGTGCGTCAAATATTGAAGCATATCCGTTGAGCGGCCCACGATTCGATTGACCTGCGATTCCTGAAGTCCGAACCACTCTGCGACGAGCTTTGAATCTACGCCCGAATTTCCGAAATTCACGTAGATGTGATAATGCGGATTCGTGTCGCGATCCTTGTCGTGCAGTATGTATGCCCACTTCTTGATCGTGCGGTATCGTCGCAAGGTCTCTTGAATCGGTTCTTTGAAGAATTCTACATTCGAGGTGACTTCGTACTGCTTTAATTTCACATTTTTACCCCCTTGAAACTCAAGCAATCGAATATCCCTTTTAACACTCAACACGTCAAAAGGGTAAAAAACTGCGGGAAGGTGGAATTCTTCCACCTTTTTCCCTTGTTTTTCCACCTTTTGCCTGTGCCGCTGGGACGAGCCCCCAGCGGCACAGGCGTTATGCACTTTCCTTCGGAGTGTGGAGGGCTCATAACGATTTCACGGGGCTTGTCCGCTTTCGTCTTTTTTCCACCTTTTCCACCTTTTCCCGATTTTTTAACTTCTTTGCTGTTGAATTGCGTATGCTACGCCGGAGCTGTGGAAAATTGCGACGAGTTCATCAAAACTATGCGCAGTAATGATAGGTGTTCCATCTTCGAGCTCGATCTTCATTTTCCCATCTTTTTCGGTGCAAAGAAGAATTTTCGTAAGATTTACGATAACGTATTCGTTTTTACTTGTTTTGATTTCAATGAACATCAGAAGGGCAAATCATCCTCCTTTTCACTGTCATCCCAATAGGTTTCACCCGTGGCTCCATTCAAAGTGCATCCCGAACCGCATCGGTCACACGCGAACCAATACTTGAATACACCTCGGCGAAGCTCGTCCTGATCATCAAGAAGCATCTGACTACCGCACTTTTGACAAAGCATCTGCGGAGGCCCGTTGCGTCTCACTGAGGAAAATTTGCGGTATCATTACCACCTTTCTCGGGTGCAGGAGGAAGAGTTTCAGCAAAAGCCTTGAGGACTTCCTTGCGGGGGGCGTAGCCGGGATCCTTGTCATTGTGATCCTTCTTAGGGAAATAGCAGGGTTCAACGGGGATCAGGTTATCCCCACACTTCACGTAGAAATTCACGAAACGCTTGTCCTGTCCGTCCTTGTCTTTGTAAGTACCTTCTTTTTTGTAGAGATTTACGAGCATAATAAGCTCCTTTCTGCCTATACGGCTATAAAAAATATATTTACAAAACCTATACGGCATAGAAGCCTTGCGGCATCTGACCTATACGGCGTTGTATCTTTTTTGGGGGGAACGACTATTTATTTATCGCGGCCGTTCAGCGCGAAGGATTGGAGGATTTCGTCTTTCTCTGACTAACAAAAAACGAAAAAGAGTGAGAATTTTGAACCTGTGGAAAGGTTCGATCTACTCACTCAATATTATAAACTTCGAAACGGTGCATATTTTGTAATTTTTGTATTGACAAGAACGGAGGGATGTGTTAAAATACCATTATATGTATGCCGACGGCTTTGGCGCGACGGCTTTTTGATAAAGGAGATAGATATGACAGATTTTTTGATAAGTTATATTCCTTCCCTGATAGTAGCCGCTCTTCTCGCCTTGATCCCTGCAAATATGGCGAAAAAGAAGGGGCGTAGCTTTTTCGGTTGGTGGGTCTATGGATGCTGCTTGTTCATAGTCGCGATCATTCACGCGGCACTGATTTCTCCGAAATACAATACGGCTGCTACAGCTAAGACGACCACCGGAAAGGGGCAATACGTTAAGACGGCGATCCTGATGATCCTTTCGGTGATCCTGATTGAAGCCACGGACTCCTGGTTTTACAATGCCACCGGAGACGTTTTGCTCGTCTTTTACATTTTGTGCGCAGTATTTTTGCTTGTAAAACGTAATAAAGCAACGAACGTCCTGCTTATGCTTTCGTGGGGTGTGATTTTCATTCAAGCTTTTTCTGAGCTTTCCTCATACGGTGGAGCGGTAATGAAGCTCCGTAGCTTCCTGATGCTGGTGGCAATCGGTTATCTCTTCATTGTGATGCTGATCGGTGCAATTCCGTCGAAGCGTGTTACGGCACTCCGTATGCTGAAGGCGAGAGCTCTTCCCGGTGTTCTGGCACTTATCTCTTGGTTTATTGTCGTTATTTCGATCCTCAGCGACCGGTATGTGGATGGTGCGGTCTTCTTTGGTGATTGGCTCGGCGGCTTCCTCCGGGTAATGTCGATTTTCTCGCTCGGCAAGTCCCTTTGTCAGGCCTACGGGGTGGATCATCCCGAATCAGTAGCGACCTCTTATGCTGCAAGCACCTCGTACAGCTCCTCTGCGACGGCGTCCTATCAATCCCAGTCTACCCCTACCTCGACCTACACAGCTGCGACAACCCCTGCTCCTGCTTCTACCTATACGCCGACATCTACCTTGGCGACATCCGATCCGGAGCCGAATCCGCTTGATGAAGAGCCCGAGGATGAACCGACGTACACGCCTGAGCCTGAGCCTAAGCCTGCTCCTGTACCGAAGCGGAACACCGGGTCTACTGCGGAAGCGCCCAAGGCGATTCCCGTGACCAAGGCCTTTTCAAACGACCCCGTATACGTCTTTGAGGGAGCAAAGGGTACCCATCTTACGGTATATGAGAATAAGGTCATTCTTCGGAAAAAGCCGACCGATGACGCAGACCGTGTTGTTGAGCATTCTTTCCTCTATTCCGACCTTGAGAAGATCGATTATGTCAAGGGAGCCGCTATGCTCGGCTCTATCACCTTCCAGGAAAAGGATCCAAACGAGTACGAGGCGGAAACACCTGACTGGAACGTCTTTTTCTATGACGTAATGAAGCTCTCCAATGCTGATGTCGGACGAGCTGTCAAACTTATGAAGGCAAGATGTAAGGAAGCAAACTCGTGAGATCTCGTCTTCAGCAAAAATAAATCGTAATAAAAACGGCAAAGCACCTCGTCCGGTGACTTTGCCGTTTTTTGTTTTTGTAAGATTTTTACATAAATCCCTCGTAAAATGCGTCGGGCAGATGAAAGATCGGGGAGTGGTTGACGAAATCGGTGAAATCGTGCATTGCCGGTGAAAGGGCGCACAGGATGTGCTCGCTGAAAGTCAAGCAGCGCTCGTTTCGCACCATATATCCGACACCCGGGATCTTTTCTGCTGCTTTTTGTGCCTCCTCGCCGCGGGAAAGCTTGAAGTAGCCGCCGAATTTTGAAAAGAGTCTTGTGAGAAGCGAGTACGGAGATACTGCCGTGTCAAGTTCCGAAAAAGAGCGGAAATGAAGACAGGCAGCGGGATAACCGTCAAGAGATATAAAGACGATGCGGATCGTCTTTTCAGCGGCGTTTTGCGTGATCGAGGAAAAGAGAAGAAGCAAGGCCGCTGAGAAAAGAGTCATATTGATCGCGGTGTCGGTTCGGATCGGCATCTCGAAAGCGTACGGGATCAAAAAATGCGAACGAAGCCCGAAGAGAGTCGCGAGGCTCTCTGCTTTTTGCTTCATCAGACGGAACAGAGCGATAGGATCGGTATAGTGCATCGGTTCCGAAAAAGATGCCTCAAAGAAGGAGAACAAGTGGACGAAGACCTGCCTCAGATGCTCGAACACAGGTGGATCAAACGAGAATGCGGAGAAATTCCGCGTAGCGATCGCTGGGTCTTGCAGGATGGAGATTCTCGGGATCGTGCGGAGATAGGAAAGAACGGATTCTATCTTGGCAGGCAGTGCGACTGCCAGACACAGGCCTCCGTACTCGGAAGCTGCAGTTACAACAAGGATCGGTCTTTGATCGTTTGAAAGGAGTAGCACGTAGTGCGTATTGCGATCTTTTAAGGTGCGGCAAAGAAAGACCTGTGTATCATACGGTAAGATCGCAGTGATCGATTTATGATACCTTGAAAAGAACGCGTTATCATTCGGTTCTACGATTGAAATGATGTTTTCCTTCGGGAAGCCGGACGTTGTACAGCGAAACAGACAGAGCGGTGCGGGAGGAGCGAGGTCATTGTAGTCCTGCGGACGCGGTTCTTGATCGATGTAATGCTTGAGCATAAGGAATCTCCGGAGAATAGATCTATTGAAATACAGTTACTCTGTATCGTCGGGGGAGTCAAAAAATCCGAGCTGTTCGCCCTTGGCGGCTGTCTTTTGCTGAGCGACGGGGCGGTAGGGGATACCGAGATGCTCGTAGGCAAGTCGCGTAGCGCATCGACCGCGAGGCGTTCTCGAGAGAAAACCGATCTGCATCAGGTAAGGCTCGTATACGTCTTCCAATGTGATCGCCTCCTCACCGAGCGTTGCGGCGAGTGTTTCAAGCCCGACGGGCCCTCCGTCGTAGAAATTGATGATCGTTTCGAGCATACGTCGGTCGATGTTGTCAAGGCCGAGCTGGTCGATCTCAAGCGCGCCGAGGGCAAAATTTGAAATATCGGAGTCTATCTCGCCGCTTCCACGAACCTCTGCAAAATCTCGGACGCGCTTCAGAAGGCGGTTTGCGATACGCGGTGTTCCGCGCGAGCGGGATGCGATCTCGTAGGCACCGTCGTCGGTGATCGGGAGACCGAGAATGCCCGCACTTCTACGAACGATCGACGCAAGCTCCTCAGGGCTGTAAAGCTCGAGCTTAAGAAGGACACCGAAGCGATCGCGAAGCGGTGTCGAGAGCTGACCTGCGCGTGTCGTCGCACCGATCAGGGTAAAGCGGGGAAGATCGATCCGAATGCTACGTGCCGCAGGGCCTTTTCCGATGATGATGTCAAGTGCAAAATCCTCCATTGCGGGATAGAGGATCTCCTCGACCTGGCGTGGCAGACGGTGGATCTCGTCGATGAAGAGAACGTCTCCCTCAGCGAGATTGGTGAGGAGTGCGGCAAGATCGCCCTGCTTTTCGATTGCAGGGCCTGAAGTTACACGGATATTTACACCCATTTCGGCGGCGATGATATTGGAAAGCGTGGTTTTGCCGAGACCGGGAGGACCGTAAAGAAGGACGTGGTCAAGGGATTCGCCGCGTCTTTTTGCCGCCTCAATATAGATCTTCAGGTTCCCCTTGGCTTTTTCCTGTCCGATGTAGTCCGTGAGGAGCTTCGGACGAAGAGTCACGTCCGAATCCGAATCCTCTGAAATGTGAGAGGCTGTGATGATTCGGTTTTCGAAGTCGTAGTCGTCGCCCTCAAGCTCGGGCGCGTTTTCGTGGATCATAATCAGTACCTCGTGTTTGTCTTTGTGATGATCTTGTTCGGGATCACATCAGCTTTTTCAGAGCTGCGCGGATGATATCCTCAAGCGGCATTGTCTCCACGTTGACGCTTTTCAGCGCATTCAGCGCTTCGGCGCGGGAGTAGCCCAGCACCATAAGGGCGTCGGTCGCCTCGGAAAGCTTTCCGTGGTCTCCCGCGGGAGTTGCGTTCAGGATCGGAGAGTCGCTGTCTATGGAAAGCGAGATCGCCTCCTTCGAAAGCTTGTCCTTGAGCTCAAGGATCACGCGTGCGGCGGTCTTTGCACCGATGCCGTTTGCTTTTGCAAGTGCCTTTCGGTCTTCGGTACAGATCGCGAGCGCGAGCTTTTCGGGGGTGAGGGTGGAGAGGATCGAGATCGCGGCCTTCGGCCCTACTCCCGATACCGTGATCAGCATACGAAATGCCGAAAGCTCCTCTTCGCTGTAAAAGCCGAACAGCTCGACGCCGTCCTCTCGAACCGCCATATAGATATAGAGCTTGGCAATTTTAGGATTTGCCGTGTCGTAAAGCGGTGCGAGGGATGCGTGGGTGGTCTCGGACACTGTCATACAGTATCCGACGCCGCCCGCCTCGACGACTGCCGTGCTCGGCAGGAGCTTTGTCAGAGGGCCTTTGATATAATAAAACATAACGTGTGTTCCTTTCCTTGCCGTGCGGTCATTCGGGAGAGCCGTTATCGGGCTCGGGATCACAGGCTTCCGCTTGATCCTCAGACGTGTGTTCCTCGGTCGCGGGGGCGGATTCTTCCGTGAGATCTTCGGCTTCGGTGCTAACGCTCTCCGTTACTACGGTGTTTTCAAGCGATGCGCTCGGGGGATCGGATTCCTCGTCTGTGGGATCGTAGGTGTAGAAGCTGAACTCCCAGAGGGAAGCGTCGATCACCGCGACCTCTGCGTCGTCAGAGACACCGATCGTCTTGCCCTTGCCCTTCCAAAGGAAGGCACGGATCTTCTTTTCGAAAATGCATACGAGCACGAAGATCGCGATAGATGCCACCGAGACCGTGATGCCGAGAACAAGAGCGGAGGGACGGTAAACAAATTCGAGCTTGTGTTCACCCGCTCCCTCGATCTCGAAGGAGATCAAAGCATTCAGAGATTTTTCATAAGAGACGCGCTGACCGTCGACGAGAACCGTCCATCCCTCGTCGTAGGGGATCGTGGTCAGGATCGTCTGCGTGGAGGCGGTCGTCGTGATCTTGCCCGTCAGATGATCGTTCGGGCAGTTGTCATCAACAACGTACTGGGGATTTGCAAGGAGACGCGTGAAGGCGTCCTTGAAAACAGCCTTGTCGACGTAGTAGAAGATCTGCTCCCCCTTTTTGATATAAAGGTTGTTTGAACCGTTGTCAATGGTGACCTTAACGGAGACCGATTCCCCTGCCCGGAAGGTTCCAAGCGTTACGATACGGTTGGTCTCATTGCCGCCGAATTCGTGCTTGACAGTTTTGTCCAGGGAATTTGCACTTACGTTTATGTCTACCTCTCGGGTATACTGATCGGCAGGGATGAAGAAGTAGAGCTCTACCTCGTCGCCCTGGTCACGAGGCACATCGATCGTGTAGGTGATTGAGCAGTCCTCTTCGATATTGAGCGGAGCATATTTGATATAGTCGCTGACTGCTGAGGTGGTGCAGTTGGTCGTGGAGGAGGGGGATGCCTCGATGGGTCTGTACAGCTGAAGCAGGGAATCCTCGCCGAGCATTGCCGAAACGAGATTGTTCATAAAGCCGATCGGGCTTCCGTAGTATTTATAGTAATTTTCCGAGTTTGAAACGTCGATCCCGTTTACCGTCGAGTTAACGCCGAAGGCGAGCGACAGCGCGTAGGGATTCAGATATGCGGTGTAATCGTTTTCCTCCTCAAGATCGATCGGGTGGATCTCGTACAGATCGGATACGTCGGAATCCGAGAGGAGATATTTAATGCCGAGAAGCGAATCGTTGACGGGTGTCCCGCCGAGATATTTCGACCAGTTTGACTTCGAGGCGTAGCCCATATACCGCAGGAAATCGATGGTCTCCCTGTTCAGTGTGGAGGTCGAGCAGCAAAGGCTGTTCATATCCAGCGCCATAGAGTCGTTGGTCTTTCGCATCGTCGTCTTTTCCATACGGTAGAAGGAGAGATCGGTTTTCTTTACGGCATCGACAACGGGACGAAGCTCGTCCATATAGTCCGTATATTTGCTGCGAGAGGTGTAAATAACGTCCTTTCCGAATTCACGGTCACAAACGAGTCCGCTGCAGTATACCTCAAGGCAGCAAACGATCGCAAGGATCAGCGAGATGCTCGCACGCTGCTTTGTTTTTCGTGTGACTGCGAGAATGATGAGGTATGCGAGGATACAAAGAAGCGAAAGGAAGACCGTCTCAAAGGTGAGGAGCTTTTGGCCGAACGAAGCCGCGCCGTTTACGCGCTCCGTGTAAGAGTCAAAGGTCATCGTCTGGGCGACGATCACGAAGCCGGCGAATGCCGAGAAGATCGCGAGGAGGGTCTTGAAGCTGATCTTACGGATCTCGCCGAACGCTTTGTAGGCAAGCACGACGAGGAAGAAGCACAGCATAAAGCTATAGCGGTAGTTCAGCCAGTTAGGTCTCTGGAAGCCGTGCCAGATCAGATCGAGGACCGAAATAACAAAGCTGAGGACGAAGAAGAGGATTACGAGTCCCGATGCGATCTTTTCGCGCTGTGTAAATTTCTTCGAGAGGAAATAGACGGGAATCAGAAGAACGGTAAGAAGACCGCAGTAAACGAAGGGAAGCCCCTCGGGACGAACCGTATCATAGGAGCCGGGAAGGAATTTCGTGAGGAATTCCATAAATTCAAACTTGGCGGTGACCGTCCAACTCGGATCTGAGAAGCTGCTCTTTCCAAATTTCAGCGAGTAGTATGCAGTGAAAACGATGATCGCTGCGATACCGATCGCAAGAGCAGAATAGAGCACGATACGGAAGAAGGATTTTGTGAAATGATTCCGCTCTCCGTGCGGGTTGTTCAGTGCGGGAGCACCGTCCGTTTTCTGATTGTATGCAAAGTAGTAATAGAAGAAATAGGCGGCAACGTAAATGCACACCATATAGCCGATATAGTAATTGCTGCACAGCGTGAGGGCGAGGATCAGAACGAAGAGCTTGAATTTGCCGTTTTTGATCAGCTGCTCGATCGCATAGGTCAGAACAGGAAGCCAGATGACCGCATCGATCCACATCGAGTTGTGCTGCTGCACCACACAGTACGCGGACATCGCGTAAAGCACGGAGAAAAGAATGATCGAGATCTTATTCCTGCTCGTATCCTTGGTGTTGCGGTGCAGATACCAGCCCATCGTGAGACCGCAGAGGCCCGACTTGAGAAGGAAGATCGCGAGAAGGGCGTCGAGAATGTATTTTTTCGGGAAGAGTGCAACGATATAGGAGAACGGGGATGCGAGATAATAGGCGTAGATACCCATAAACTCTCCGCCGAGCGCACGCTCAAAGGAATAGATCAGACTGGTATCTCCACGTAGTGCGCCGTGCAGCATCTCGTAAAAGGAAACGTACTGTCCGTTCAGATCAAGCACGAGTACAGAGCCGTCTCCGAATGGATAGATGCCCATCGCGAGATAGATAAGGTACATCAGCGCGACAGGGATGAGGAAGGAGTAGAAAAGATAGGAATAGGGATTGTGCTTTATATAGTGTCGTATCTGCGAAAAAAAGCTTTGCTTTTCAAGAGGCGGTAGAAGGCTGCTGTTTGTGTTGACGGATGCTTGGTTTTTGTTCATCGTTTCGATCTCCTGTGGTTTTCGGATGTGTTCTTCGCTTATCGGGGAACGGAGACTTAAGTCTTAAGGTCGGAGTGAACCGGAGGAATGACGCGTTTGATCGACTTTTCGAGCTTCACGCGCTCAACGACCATATCTCTCCCACAGCCCGTACAGCGGATGCGGACCTCGCTTCCGACCCGCAGGACCGAAAACGTACGTGCACCGCAAGGATGATTTTTTTTGAGCTCAAGGGTATCCTCGGTCGTAAAACGGATGATCTTCATCGCGGAGAGACGGCTCCTTTCCATAAAATAAATAATCTGCTCTTTATAGTATAACATATTTTTCTCTGTTTGTAAATGAATTTTCGGTAAATATTTGTATAAAAGGGAGCGGCAAAGAGCAAAAAGTGTTTCCGCTTTGGCATTACGATGAAAAATCCGTAAAATCTTCTTGAATGTGGCAAAAAGGATTTGACTTAGGGAGAAAAATGTGTTATACTATTATACTGGAGTATTATAATGCCGAAAAATGACACTTCGGAGGGAGGTATTCGTATGGTGATCCTCGGAATTGACCCGGGACTTGCGATCGTCGGTTGGGGCGTACTCGAATATGTAGGCGCGAAATTCCGCGTGCTTGGTTACGGATCGATCGAGACACCTGCCGGGATCGAGACTCCCGAGAGACTGCAAACGATCTACCACGATCTTTGCGAGATCATTGAAAAATACCGACCCGATGAAATGGCGATCGAGGAGCTTTTCTTTGACAAGAATATTACGACCGGTATCCGCGTAGCCGAGGCGCGCGGAGTCCTGCTTCTTGCAGCAAAGGAATCGGGTGTAAAGCTTTTCGAATATACCCCGATGCAGGTCAAGCAATCGGTCTCCGGCTACGGTAAGGCAGAGAAAAAGCAGATCATTATGATGGTGACCTCGATTTTGAAGCTGAAGGCTCCGCCGAAGCCCGATGATACTGCCGACGCGCTTGCGATCGCGATTTGCCACGCGCATACGGGTGGCTCGCGGCTTGCGGGATATTACAATCAGAAATCCAGCTTTTGATCCCCCACGGGCGGCGAAGGCTTGAACGATCGAATCATAAGAAAACGAACAGAAAGAGAAAATGACTATGTGGTGTGCAGATAACTGGAAGGATTACGAGCTTCTTGACGCGAACGACGGAGAGCGGCTTGAGCGTTGGGGGGATCTGATCCTGATTCGCCCCGACCCGCAGATCATCTGGAAAAACAGCGCGACTCACCCGATGTGGAAAAAAGCGGACGGTGTATATCGCCGCTCGAATACGGGAGGCGGCTCCTGGGTCAAGAATAAGCTTCCGACTCAATGGAATATCCGATACGGAGATCTGGGCTTCGTTCTGCGCCCGATGGGCTTTAAGCACACGGGACTTTTTCCCGAGCAGGCGGCGAACTGGGATTGGTTCGGCGGCTTGATCCGAGGCGCGAAAAGACCGATCCGCGTTTTGAATCTGTTTGCATATACGGGGGGCGCGACGATGGCGGCGGCAAGTGCGGGTGCTTCCGTCGTGCACGTTGATGCCGCTAAGGGTATCGTCGCACAGGCAAAGGAAAACGCCGTATTGTCTGGCCTTTCCGATGCACCGATCCGTTATATCGTCGATGACTGTAAGAAGTTTGTCGAGAGGGAGATCCGTCGCGGCAACCATTACGACGGGATCATTATGGACCCACCCTCGTATGGCAGAGGCCCCGGGGGAGAGGTATGGAAGATCGAGGAATGTGTTGATGAGCTGATCACGCTCGCATCAAGGCTGCTGTCTGACGATCCGCTCTTTTTCCTCATCAATTCTTATACGACCGGACTGTCACCACTTGCGATGCAATATATTCTCGACTGCCGTGTGAAGAATCGCTTCGGCGGCAGACTCGAATCGGGCGAGCTTGCACTCCCCGTCACCGCATCGGGCGGATTCCTTCCGTGCGGTGCAAGCGCTCGGTGGTATCGGGCGTAAGATGCTTTGATTTACAGATCTCGCACCTCACGGTGCGGAGAAAGGTATAGAACTCGGAAATGACGAACAAAAATATCCCCTTTATCGAAACGAAGGACTTATCCTTTCATTACGATAACGAGGACTCCGCAGATCGAGTCCTTCCAAGCGGCGATCCGATCCCCGTTTTTGACGGACTCAATCTGACCGTGGAGAAGGGTGAATACGTAGCCGTCCTCGGGCACAACGGAAGCGGAAAATCTACGTTTGCAAAGCTCCTGAATATGATCCTTGAGCCCACCTCGGGACAGATCCTGATCGATGGGCGGGATATTACCGCAGAGGATATGTCCGAAAAGGATCTCTACGACCTTCGCAAAAAGGTCGGAATGGTATTTCAGAATCCCGACAATCAGCTCGTTGCGACGATCGTCGAGGAGGACGTGGCGTTTGGCCCCGAAAATCTCGGCGTGCCGAGCGACGAGATCCGCCGCCGTGTGGACGATGCGCTTGCTGTGGTCGGGATGACCGAATATGCACGCCACGAGCCGCATCGACTTTCGGGCGGTCAGAAGCAGCGCGTTGCGATTGCAGGACTGATCGCGATGATGCCCGAATGTATGATATTTGACGAATCAACGGCGATGCTTGATCCGATCGGACGCCGTGAGGTGCTCAATACGATGCGTATGCTGAATCGTGATTATGGGATCACGATCCTGACGATCACGCATTATATGAACGAGGCAGCCGAGGCGGACCGTGTGATCGTGCTTGACGACGGACGGATCCTGATCGACGGAACACCCGAGGAGGTGTTTTCCGAGTCGGAGCTTCTTCGGAGCGTCGGTCTCGACGTGCCTCAGTGTGTCGATTTTGCAGAAGCGCTGAAGGAGAACGGGCTTTTGATCGAGGGAGACTGTACGACTCCCGAAAAATGTGCGGCGGCTATCGCGCGGGCACTTGAAGGATTGCGCGAAAACCGTCATTGCGAGGAGGAGGGGAGCGACGATGCCGAACATTGATGCAATCCTCTCGGTTCGTGACGTATCATACGTATACAGCCCGAAAACACCCTATGAAAAAACAGCGCTCGATCACGTCAGCCTCGATATTGAAAGAGGCGTGATCACGGGTATTATCGGACACACGGGGAGCGGGAAATCCACCCTCGTACAGCTTTTTAACGGACTTGAGAAGCCGCATTCGGGTAGCATTCTGCTCGATGGCCGTGATATATGGGTGAAGCCGAAGGAGATCCGCGCGGTTCGCTTCCGTGTCGGACTTGTGATGCAGTATCCCGAGTATCAGCTTTTTGAAGAGACGGTTCGCGCGGATATTGCATACGGACCGAAGAATATGGGGCTTGAACAAGAGGAGATCAAGCAGCGCGTCGGTGACGCGATCCGCTTCGTCGAGATTGACGAAAGCCTGCTTGACGCCTCGCCGTTTGATCTTTCGGGTGGGCAAAAGCGACGTGTGGCGATCGCGGGCATCATTGCGATGCGTCCCGATGTTCTCGTGCTTGACGAGCCTGCTGCAGGCCTTGACCCGCGCGGTCGTGAGGCGATCTTCCGAGGGATCCGCAATTACCAAAAGGAAACGGGCGCGTCGGTCGTGATCGTTTCGCACAGTATGGAGGATATGGCTCGGATCTGCGATCGACTGATCGTTATGTCGGACGCCAGAGTCGTAATGAGCGGCACGCCCGACGAGATCTTCTCGCGTGGGGACGAGCTTCACGCGATTGGGTTGAACGTTCCTGAGGTGACGCGTACGCTGATCGAGCTTCGAAAGCTCGGAATATCCGTGAATACCGACGTGTATGCGGTAGATGCGGCGGTAAAGGAGATCGGAAAGCTGTTATGATGAACATTTCTCTCGGTCAGTATTATCCCGCAAGCTCAGTCATCCACCGCCTTGATCCGCGCACGAAGGTGATCTGCGGTATCCTTTATATCGTATGCGCCTTCCTTTGTAAGGGCGTTGCGGCGTTTGGTGCGTTGATCCTTTCCGCGATACTGCTTATCCTGATCAGCCGTATCCCAATGCGTATCATTCTCCGCGGGATCCGTCCCATTGTGTTCATTATGCTGTTCACAATGCTGATCAATCTGTTTTTAACGACGGGAGACACGCTCCTGTTTGAATGGAAATTTATCCACATCTATCTCGAGGGCATATACAGCGCGATCTTTATGGCGATCAGGATCATCATATTGATCCTCGGCACCTCGCTCTTTATGACCTATACGACGACACCGATCGCATTGACCGACGGCATTGAGCTTCTCCTGTCTCCGCTGAAAAAGATCCGCGTGCCCGTTCACGAGTTCGCAATGATGATGACGATCACGCTCAGGTTTATCCCGACACTTGTCGAGGAGACCGAGAAGATCATTCGCGCACAGAAGGCTCGCGGAACTGATTTCGAATCGGGGGGGCTCGTAAAGCGCGCGAAGGCGATGGTCCCGATCCTTGTGCCGCTTTTTGTGTCGGCATTCCGCCGTGCAGATGAGCTTGCGACCTCGATGGAATGCCGCTGCTACCACGGAGGGGAGGGCAGAACGCGTATGCGTGTTTTGCATCTTCATTTCCGTGATTTCGCTGCGGTGATCCTGCTCGTTCTCTTCGGAACGGGACTCGTACTGTGTAATCTCTATGCACCGGGCTACGTGATGTAACGGGCACGGTAAGATAATGAAAGGAGGAGAGATATGAAGCTTTTACTGCGTATCCGCTTTCTTGGCACCGCATATGCGGGCTATCAGGTACAAAAAAACGCAAATACCGTTCAGGCAGAGCTCAATCGGGCGACCGAGGCTCTCCTCGGATTTCCGTGTGATATCGTCGGATGCAGTCGCACCGACAGCGGCGTACACGCAAATGAATTTTGCTGTACCGTAACGAAGAAGGGGAGCGGCTCGCTTGATATCTCTCTTCCCGCAGACCGTTTTCCGCGTGCGCTCTCGTGTCTGTTACCCGAGGACATCGGCGTGACCTCTGCCGAGTGGGTTCGGGAGGAATTTCACCCGCGGTACGATGTGCGGTATAAGGAGTACGTTTACCGCATCCACGCGGCATACGAGCGCGACCCATTTCTCGTTGGGCGGGCTCTGACGTACAAGCATCCGATCGACGATGAGGCATTTACGAGGATGGAACGCGCCGCGTGTGACTTTTGCGGTGAGCACGATTTCTCCGCCTTTATGGCGGCAGGCTCGAAGGTGCAGTCTACGGTGCGCTGCGTGGAATACGCTCGGCTCGAACGAGACGGAGCTCTCATCACCTTTTCGGTCGCGGCAAACGGCTTTCTGTATAATATGGTGCGCATTATGGTCGGTACACTCCTCGATGTCGCGGAGGGAAAGATCGATGCTGATGCGATTCCCACGATCCTCGCGTCGCACGACCGAAGCCTTGCGGGCTTTACCGCACCGCCGTGCGGACTTTATCTGAATCGGGTGGTCTACTGATATGAAGCTTTCAAATTGGATCTCAGGATTCGGACGAAAAAAGCCCCCAAGCGGAGAGCGGATCCGCAGTGCGGATGCGTTTCGGGACGTCGGGAACGGATATTTCCGAAAAATCGGACAATACTTCAAAACAGCACAGATACTGCTGTTCGTTTTGCTCTTTTTGTTCGTTACGGTGTTTGTCACTGCAAACTCGGAAAGCGTAACGTATGAAAATCTGTATTACTTTTTCAAGGACTTTCGGATCGCCGTCGATAACACCGATTCCTTAGAGAAGGCGATCCCGTACGAGACCGACTCGAATATGGCTTTTGCGGTCTATAAGGGCGGCCTTGCCGTCGCGGGAACCGAGCGAGTGCGGCTGATGACGGCTGCAGGTGGGATCAACAGTGTATCGACGCTCGGATTTGCGAGCCCGGTGCTGTCGGCATCGACCGATCTTCTGCTCGTTTATGCACGCGGAGAGACCGACTTTCATATTTATAATTCCTTTACGAAAATACACGAGGGAAGGCTCGACAGAGCGATCCGGACGGCATATTTATCTGAGTCGGGTGCGTATTCTGTTACGACGGAGGATAGTGAGTATGAATCTGCGGTGCTCGTTTACAGCAGAGGCTTTGAAAAGCGCAACAAATATAATCTGAACTCCTATGTGATCGCGGCACCGCTCAGTGACGACGGAAAAACGGTTGCTATGCTATCCTACGTATGTGAGAACGGTGTCTACGAGACCCGTGTCCGTCTTGCTAAGGTCGGAAGCGATCGGATTTTGTATGATACCTCGATGCCGGGGGAATTTCCGCTCGGCATAGCCTTCGCGGATAACGACAGCGTCCTCGTTCTTACCGACAAAGGACTCTACCGAGTCGACGAAAAGAGAGGAAGCGTTCGCTCTACCGAGTGGACGGACGGACACGTTGGCGCGTTCTCCTTCGGGGAAGGCGGAGCGGTCCTGGTGCTTCGAAATGATGAGGAGGACACTCCCGATACGGTCGCAATCTCAGACAGAGACGGCGCGATCCTTCGATACATAGAGACGGCGGATACGGTGCTTTCGGTGCAGCGGTGTGATGACTGCGTTATTTACCGCACCGATTCGGAGCTCGTTCGCGTATCGGTAAAGACCGGGGAAGCCGAGGTGCTTTCGTGTACGGAGCCGGGGGGAGAGCTTCTGATGGTATCAGAGGATACTGCGCTCATCTGCCGTAAGGGTGAAGCGAAATATTTTCGGTTCAAAAAGTGATTTCCGTATTCTTGTAGATTCTGCGTAAGCCGAAGAAAGGGGTTAATGCTATGCTTGGCTTTTTGGATATTTTCATTCTGGTGCTTTTTGTAGGAGCGGTTGTGCTTTGCACGTGGCGAGGCTTTGTAAAGAGCCTGTCGGGAGTTGCCCGACTTGTATGCTCCTTTTTGCTTGCAAGAATTTTCAGTCCGATGTTCGGTGCTTTTTTGTCTGCGAAATGGATTGGTCCAAGGGTATACGGGTGGCTTGAAAGCAAGGTTTCTGAGATGATTGGTGGTATTCAAGACTCTGCAAATCTTGATGCTCTTTTTCAAGAGGAGAGCTCGGGCTTCGCATCGCTTCTTAAAACCTTCGGCGCATCGGATCAGCTCGAGGAGCTCAAAACGAAATACGGTGAGGGTGTTGCCGCAACGGAGGAGAGGATCTCCGAGATGGTTCACTCCTTTGCCGAACCGTGGGTCGAGCGGTTTTCGGTTGCGATTGCTGCCGTACTGATCTTTCTCGTATCCTTCCTTGTGCTCCTTCTTCTTATTAAGATTCTCGGAGCATTCATCGATCGCATCGACGTGTTGAACAGAACGAATCGTATTCTTGGATGTATCCTCGGCGTCGTTCTCGGCCTGTTCGGGGTCGTTGCGACTTGCTACGTCTGCAATCTGGGAATCGGCTTACTGACACTCTTCGGCTTGTCCGTTGACTCTTTTTCAGATGCTGTCAATTCCTCCGTGATCTTCGGACGGATCTATCAGCTTGTATTCGGTATTTCTGTGTAACAGTTGCTTCGGTCGGGGTATGCTCCGACAGAAATAGAAAGGTTTTTGTTATGATCTTATGTTCGAAATGTAATAAACGTGTCGCCGTTATATTCGTTACGAAAATGGAAGGCGCGAAAAAGACCAATGAGGGTTACTGTATCAAATGTGCCCGTGAAATGGGGCCTCCGATCGATAATGCGATCGGTGAAATGATCAAAAAGCTCGGGATCACTCCCGATCAGATGGAAAATATGGAGGATGAGGTCCGTTCTATGATGGAAGGCGGTGCACTTTCTCCCTTCGAGGGCGCGAGTGACGAGACCGAGGACGGAGGAGCTCCTGCTATCGATATGCCGAAGCTTTTCAGCGAGGCGGGACTTTCGAGGGCAGACGGGGAAGGCTCTCCGTCGGAGGGTGCAGCATCCGATAAAAAGAATGCACGCGAAAAGAAGGAGCCGGCGTCGAAGAAATATAAATTTCTCGATACCTACTGCCGAAATCTCACCCGCGCCGCCGCAGAGGGTAGGCTTGACCGCATTATCGGGCGTGAGAATGAGCTCGCGCGTGTAATCCAGATCCTTTGCCGCAGACAAAAGAACAATCCCTGCCTGATCGGCGAGCCCGGCGTCGGTAAAACGGCGATCGCAGAGGCGCTCGCACAGCGAATCGCCGAAAATAATGTGCCGTATAAGCTCCAAGGCAAGGAGGTCTATCTCGTCGATCTGACCGCCCTCGTTGCGGGAACACAGTTCAGAGGTCAGTTTGAGTCGAGAATGCTCGGACTCATTAAGGACGTGAAGGATGCGGGAAACGTTATTCTTGTGATCGACGAGGTGCATAACATCGTCGGTACGGGAGATTCAGAGGGAAGCGTTTCGGCGGCTAATATCCTGAAGCCCGCCCTTTCGCGTGGCGAGATCCGCGTGATCGGAGCGACCACGCTGAACGAATACCGTAAATATATCGAGAAGGATACCGCGCTCGAGCGTCGCTTCCAGCCCGTTATGGTCAACGAGCCCTCGGTCGAGGATTCCTGCAAGATGCTTGAGGGCACGAAGCACTACTACGAAAGCTTCCATCACATCCGCATTCCCGAGGAGGTTCTCCGCCGCGCGGTCGTGCTCTCGGAGCGCTATATCACCGATCGCTATCTCCCCGATAAGGCGATCGACCTTATTGATGAGGCGGCGGCACATCTGTCGCTCAGCAGTGCGGTGCTGAACGAAAGCTATCAGATCCGCGATCAGCTGCTCAGACTGAAGACCGAGCGTGAGTACAGAGAAAGCGAGGAGGGAAGGAAGAACATCTCCGAGCAGGAGCACTACGAGCGCCTCGCAAAGCTAAAATCCGAGGAGATCCGTCTCTCCGACCGCTTGTCCGAGATCGAGCCCGCGTGCGAGGAGGTCGTGCTTTCGAATGCCGACCTCGCGGACGTGATCGAGATCTGGACGGGAATTCCTGCGGTCAGCATCAACGAGGATGAGTTTGAGCGTCTCGATCACCTTGAGGACCGTCTTAAGGCTCGTATCGTTGGTCAGGATGCCGCAGTCAATGCGGTCACGCGTGCGATCAAGCGGAATCGTGCGGGCATTTCCTATAAGCGGAAGCCGGTCACGTTTATTTTCGCGGGACCTACGGGTGTTGGCAAGACCGAGCTTGTAAAAACGCTTGCCGCCGATCTGTTTAAGTCGCCCGAAACGTTGATCCGTCTCGATATGTCAGAGTTTATGGAAAAGCACTCGGTCTCGCGAATCATCGGAGCCCCTCCCGGATACGTCGGCTACGACGAGGCGGGACAGCTTACCGAGAAGATCCGTCGCAGACCGTATTCGGTCGTTCTTTTCGATGAGATCGAGAAGGCACATCCCGATGTACTGAACATTCTGCTTCAGATCCTTGACGACGGACGCATTACAGATGCGCACGGAAAGACCGTGAATTTTGAAAATACCGTCATCGTTATGACGACCAATGCGGGATCGGAGCATTCGAGCGGAGCGGCAGGCTTTGCTTCCTCACAGAAGGATGTCGCCGAGACGCAGACGATGCGCGCGCTTTCGGGCTTTCTGCGTCCCGAGTTCATCAACCGCGTGGACGAGGTCATTACCTTTAACTCGTTGACCGAGGACAATTTCGCTTCGATCGCGGAAATTATGCTTGGAGAGCTTAAGACTGCGCTTCTTGAGAAGGATATCCTGCTTTCGTGGAGCGAGGAGGTTCCCGCATATATCGGAAAGCATTCCTATTCGCACAAGTTCGGTGCGAGAAATATGCGCCGCTATATCAGCCGCACGATCGAGGATCCTCTTGCAGAGGAGATCATTGCGGGGTATGGCAAATCACTGTCGAAGGCGACCATCTCGATCGAGGACGACAAGCCCGTGGTTCGGTGCATCTGACCACGGCACACCTCCGAAGGGGAACGTGAAGCACAGAATCGTCGCGCTCTCCTTCGGGATTTTATTCTGCCTTGAAAAATAAGACGATTACGGAAAGGAGCGGCCTTATGAAATATAAGGATTACGCGGGCTCAAAAGAGGACGTCGTGCGAAATTTGAACAGTAATGCCGCTTTCGGACTTACGCATAAGGCGGCGCGTGTGCGCTTCGGACGGACGAGCCTTTCGGACGAGCGTGAATTTTACTATGCGCCAAGGAAGACGTGGTCTCAGCTGATTGCGCCGAGTATTTCGGACTTCTCCTTTTGGCTTATGCTCCTCACCTCGGGTGCTCTCGCGTTTTTCGATCACACGCGCCTTTCGGTCCTTTGTCTCATTTTCATTCTTCTGAATTTCGTCTTTTCAGTGACCGTTTCGAGGATCTCTGCGTTTTTTGAAAGCAGTCTTATCCGCGGGTTTCGTCCGAAGGTCAAGGTGATCCGAGAGGGCAAGCTTTTCGTAACCGATTGCAGATACATCGTGCGCGGTGACGTCGTACTTCTCTCGAAGGGAGACGTCGTTCCGTTTGACGCGCGGCTTCTGACGGCAGAGAAGCTGACGGTGTCCGTATACTGCGGAAGGGACAAGGCGGAGAAGGACCGCTACGTCACGCGAGAAAGAGACGCCGAAACGCGTCTCGACGGCAGACGGGATATTCCTCCCGAGGGACGTGTCAATATGGTCACGGCGGGCTCGGTGATCCTTTCGGGAAGTGCGCGTGCCATCGTGACCGAAACGGGAAGCTATACTTACATCGGAGCGCTTTCGGGCGGTATTTCTCTCGGAAAAACGGAAGAAAAGAACAGTCTTGTTCCGACCGTCCTTCGCTGGACGAAGAATATTGGAGTCATTCTCCTGCTGCTGTTCATACCGCTTACGGCGATGGCATATTTACTCGGTGAGCCGCGCGATCTGGCGGTATCCTTTTTGACCGTCCTTTCATTTTCGACGGCAGTTTTTCCGGGATGGATCATTGCGCTTCTGGATCTTTCCGCAACTCGCGCGATCTACCGCTTCGTGCGGCAGAAAAAGGATTCGGCGGGCGGTTTTCTTCGGAGCGCATCGGTGTCTGAGCGCCTTGCATCAATGGACGTTCTCATCCTTGCCGGGAGATCGATGCTGACGGATGGACGACCTTACGTGATCGGCGTTTTTGCGGATGGAGTACTTTTCTCGGGAGGGGAGCTTAAGAGTCCCTCCTGTCGTTCACTTGCGGAAAAGGCCGTTCTTTTTGCCCGTAGAGCAAGCGAAGCGCCGACGCGGCACTTGATTTCTGACGACGCCTTGGCTGACCTGCGAAGAAAGGAGCTTCTTGAATACGCTGCCTACGTAGAGGTGGATGCCGAGATGCTTGATATCCGTTATCGGGTGAGCGATTACCGTACCCCGACGCGTGAGAATCCGCTTGAGGCGCTTCAGTATTTTGATACTGCCGAAGAGAGCGGTAGCGCACGTGTTTTGTGCTCGGTGATTGGGGAGAGCCTTCTGCTTCACTGTACACACATCGCGGAAAACGGAGAGATTACTGTCTTAACACCCGAAAAGCGTGCGGCGGTGCTTGCGGCGATGCGAAGCTGCTCTGCACGCGGCGGAAGCAATTGCTGTTACGCTGAAAAGGGAACAGACGGAGCACTTATTTTTCTTGGATTCATCGCATATGCAGAGGTGATAACACAGGAGACGAGGCGTGCGGTTTCCGCGCTCTCTGCGGTCGGAGTCCGCGTAATTCTATTCCTTGAAGGTGAGGGAGAGGCAGACCGCTACTATGCCCGCGCCTCGGGCGTTGTCGCTTCGGACGGTGAGATCGCAACGATATCCCGCTTCCGACGCGAAGGGAAGCGTATCACTGAGGGCTTTGGTGCCTTTTCCGCCTATCTCGGCTTCTCACAGGAGGAGAAATGCGATCTGATCTCGGAGCTGGAGGAAAACGGGATCCGTACGGGCATTGTCATTCTTGATAACAGCGATAGCCCATTGTCAGAGCACGTATCGGTGCGGATCGCTTGTGGCGAGCCTGCGAGCATCGCCGGACGTGACGATGTACGGGAGCTTACCGAGCTTCCGATATCGGGTGTCAGATACGGAGCCGAGGCGTCGGAAGCGACAAGGATGGAAGCCGACGCTTTGATCCCGCGTGCTTCTCGGAGCGGAGGTGGTCTCTCTGCGATCAGACGTGCAATACTGCTCGGACGGCGTATCGAGCGCAGGAGAAAGGCGTTTCTGAATTTTCTTTTGCTTTTCTTCGGACTATCCGCGGGATGGCTGCTTCCCATACTCGTGGGACTCGGGGACCTTTATGCGGCGGTCTCGCTTTCCTTTGTCGGTCTTGTTGCATGCGCTCTGTTCGGCTTGGTCATCCTTCTTTACAGCAAAGCTGATGACGATGCGATCGAGGCAAGGCTTGATCTTCGCAAGCGCCGGGATATTATCAGAGGTGGTGTTTGCAGGACCGTTACGGGGGCGATTGCAGGTCTCCTTTTGTCGGCGGCGCCGCTTCTTCTTCGGTTCTTCGGGGGCGGAATTTCCGCGCACCTTCTGGGTGCATATCGGGGAATCGCCCTGCTGCTCGCGACGGTACTCGGATTTTTTTACGTCTGTTTTCACGATTTGCGACACAGTACGGATATAAAAGCAAGGAAAAAGTGAATGCCTCGGTCTCTTTTCTGCGACTTCCTCATAAAATAATGCTTGAACCGAATGCGCTTCGGTATAACGCACGGCGGAGGAATTCGTATGGGGAAAATGGGGACCGATGAGCTCCGACAAAAGGAGATCATCAATCTTTGCGACGGTACGCGGCTCGGATATGCTTGCGATTTTGAAATTGATGCTTGTGACGGTCGGATCTGTGCCCTGATCGTCCCGAAATGCTCGGGTTTTATGGGGCTTGGGAGAAATATGGATATCGTTATCCCGTGGTGCAGGATCGAATGCATCGGCGAGGATGCTATCCTCGTGAAGCTCCCAAAAGAGGAGATCGATGCGTGTGAGTGGAGAGGAAAAAAGCGCAGAAGGGGAAGCTTTGACCAATTTTAATTGTAAATCATTTGTAAACAATTTGGTATTTCCTTGAAAAAGAAACTGAGTTGTGGTATAATATTTTCGTTTTGCGGGAGGAAGCTTAACCCTCGCAAAAACAAATTATTTTATTACACACACATCGGCACGGATCACCCCGGTGTCGCGGCTCTCGCGATGGAGGTGTATGACCCCGATGTGGTGGAAAAACCGGAAAGGGAGGACATTTAAAATGTCAGTAATCACCATTAAGCAGCTGCTTGAAGCAGGCGTCCATTTCGGACATCACACCAGAAGATGGAACCCCAAAATGGCGGAGTACATCTTCACCGAGCGTAACGGTATCTACATCATCGACCTGCAGAAGACCGTTAAGAAGTTCGACGAAGCGTATATGTTTGTTCGCGAGCTCGCAGCAAACGGCGGAAACATCCTGTTCATCGGTACGAAGAAGCAGGCTGCTGACGCAATCAAGGAAGAGGCACTCCGTTGCGGCATGTACTACGTAAACGTACGTTGGCCCGGCGGTATGATGACCAACTTCGCTACCATCCAGCGCTCGATCAGCCGTCTCAACGAGCTGAACAAGATGCAGGAAGAGGGTGTCTTCGAGATGCTTCCCAAGAAGGAAGTTGCTGCAAAGCAGAAGGAGATCTTCGACCTCGAGCGTAACTACGGCGGTATCAAGACGATGCAGCAGCTTCCCGACGCTGTATTCGTAGTTGACCCTCGCAAGGAAAAGAATGCCGTTATGGAAGCAAAGAAGCTCGGCATTCCGGTTATCGCAATCGTTGACACCAACTGTGACCCCGATGACGCAGACTACGTCATTCCCGGTAACGACGACGCAATCCGTGCGATCCGCCTGATCTCTTCGGTTATCGCTAACGCTGTAATCGAGGGTAAGCAGGGCGAGGAGACCGCTGAGGCTGTCGAGACCGCAGAAACTACCGAGGCATAATTTCGGAATCCACTTCATATTTTGATTAAAAGAGGAATATAAAAATGGCAAACATTACTGCAAAGGACGTAGCAGCGCTTCGCGCAAAGACCGGCCTTGGTATGATGGAGTGCAAGAAGGCACTCGTTGAGGCTGAGGGCGACACTGAAAAGGCAATCAAGATCCTCCGTGAAAAGGGTCTCGCTACCGCTTCCAAGAAGGAAAGCAGAATCGCGGCAGAGGGTATCGTTGACGTTATGACTGTCGGCAACACCACCGCAATGATCGAAGTAAACTCGGAGACCGACTTCGTTGCAAAGAACGAGTCCTTCCGTGCATTCGTTAAGGATCTTCTCTCGACCATCGTTGAAAACAAGCCCGCAAATATGGACGCATTCATGGAAATGAACTGCGCAGGCACGAGCGTATCCGTTAAGGACGCTCTCGTTGAGAAGATCGCCGTTATTGGTGAGAAGATTAGCATCCGCCGCTTCGTTATCGTTGAAGGTCTGGTTTCTACCTACATTCACGGTATGGGCGCGACCGGCGTTATCGTTAAGTTTAACGCTCCCGAGGCTCTTCGTGACAACGCTGATTTCTGCGAGTTCGCAAAGAACATCGCGCTTCAGATCGCAGCAGGCAATCCTCCTAAGTACGTAAACCGTGACGAGGTTCCCGCTTCCGAGGTTGAAGAGGAGAAGGCAATTCTCGTTCAGCAGGCAAAGAACGATCCCAAGAACGCAAACAAGCCCGACGCGATCCTCGAAAAGATGGTTGGCGGTCGCCTTGGTAAGTTCTATGAGAGAGTATGCCTTGTAGATCAGCCCTACGTTAAGGAAGACAAGATGACTGTCGGCGAGTACATTAAGGCTACCGCAAAGGCTCTCGGTGCTGAGATCGGTGTCGTTTCCTTCGAGATCTTCGAGAAGGGCGAGGGCATCGAAAAGAGAGAAGAGAACTTTGCAGAAGAGATCGCAAAGCTTGCAAACGGCGGCAACTGATCAAATGATCTGACGATTTGTTTCGGTTGTGACGACGTGTGCAGCCGATTCAACTAAACAACTGCACCGTACGGTTTCTTGTGCCAAGCACGAAAATACCGCTCGGTGCAGTTTTCGTATGCCCGAAATGATCAGGATTGACGGCAAATGACTTCTTCCTTTATTCGTAAAAATTTGCATTTATTTCGTAAAATTTTCAAAAACCTGTTTACAAACAAAAAAAAAAAGTGTACAATATATAAGGCGGCAATTTTGAGGGCGCGATAGCCAATAAATGTCGACTGCGAAGCGCACGGAGGATATCTGACCTGTATGGAATCAAGTAACGGAAAAACGCCGAAATATAAAAGAATCGTACTTAAGATCTCGGGAGAAGCCCTTGGAGATGGCTCCGAAGAGATCCTGAATTTTGATCTGATTACATCCCTTGCCGAAGTGCTGAAAAAATGCAGAGACGCAGGTGTACAGATCGCTCTGATCGTCGGTGCGGGTAATATTTGGCGCGGCGGCAGACAGGGAGTCAAAATGAACCGTGTTCGAGCTGACGGCATGGGAATGCTTGCGACGGTCATTAACGCGCTTGCGCTTCAGGATACTTTCTCTCACAAGGGACTTGATTCGGTCGTTATGACTGCAGTCGAAATGAATGCGTTTGCCGATCTCTATTCTCCGAGGCACGCGATCGAGGCGCTTGAAGCGGGCAAGGTCGTTATTTTCGGTGGAGGACTTGGAACGCCCTTCTTTTCTACCGATACCCCCGCGGTCATCCGCGCGGCGGAAATCGAGGCAGACGCCGTTCTGATGGCGAAAAACATTGATGGCGTTTATACCGACGATCCGCGTAAGAATCCGGACGCGACGCTGATCAAGGAGATCTCGTACAGTGAGATCATTGAGAAGAATCTCAAGGCATTTGATATGACCGCTATGATCTTTTGTATGGAAAACAAGTTGAATTCCTATGCGTTTGCGCTCTCCGATCCGATGAACATATACCGTGTGGTAATGGGAGAGGCTCCCGGAACCGAAATGCACGCGTGACCGATACACATCTCTCAGACGAGAGAACATTTTAGGTAAATCTGAGCAGTAAGCTATTTTAACGAATCAAAGAAAGGATCGCTCCCATAGAGACGGGCGCGATAAACGGAACTACCTATGAAACTGAACACCAAAGATTACGAAGTAAAAATGGACAAGGCGATCGCCGCCTACGAGCAGAACCTCGCAACCGTACGTGCAGGACAGGCGAATCCGAATGTTCTCAGCCGCGTTTCCTTTGATTACTACGGCGCACCCACGCCCCTCAGCTCGATGGCAGATATTCGCGTGGTAGACGCTAAGACCCTGATGGTAAAGCCCTATGACCAGAGCACGCTGAAGGCAATGGAAAAGGCAATTCTGATGTCTGACGTCGGACTGACGCCCGCAAACGACGGCTCGGTTCTTCGTCTTTCCTTCCCGGTCCTCACCGAGGAGCGCCGAAAGGAGCTGAAAAAGCAGGTGCAGAAGATGGGCGAGGAGGCAAAGGTCGCCATCCGTAACATTCGCAGAGATGCGATGGATGCGGCAAAGAAGATGAAGAAGGACGGCGAGATGACCGAGGACGAGCAGAAGACCTCGGAAAAGGCTGTGCAGGATCTTACGGATAAATACATCAAGAAGATTGATGCGGTCACCGCAGGCAAGGAAAAGGAAATTATGACGATCTGATGCACCGCGAATGCGGACGTATCAGTCGCGACATACACGGGACTCATCTATCAAGTGTTGCGCTTTATGATGTCCCGTGTTTTTGATAACTACGGTAATTTCTCCGAAAGGAACGGACCACAATGACAGAATGCAAAATCAGCGAGGGCGCGGGCGCGGTCGGCGAGCTTCGACATATTGCCTTTATTATGGATGGAAACGGGCGGTGGGCACAGCGCCGCGGACAGCCGCGCGAATTTGGGCACCGATTCGGTGTAAAAGCGCTCAAGCGTGTGGCAGAGTGCTGTAAAAAACGTGGGATCGAGGTTATGACGGTCTATGCGTTTTCTACGGAAAACTGGAAGCGCCCGAAAAGGGAGGTCGACGCGATCCTCGATCTTCTTTCGCGCTATCTCGACGATTGTATCCGCGACCACGAAAAAAATCGGCTTCGCATTACCTTTTCGGGAGATGTCAGCGTGTTTTCGGAGGATTTCCAAAAAAAGATCAAAACCGTTCGTGAGATCACGGAGCTGTATCCCGTGACAGTAAACATCGCCCTGAATTACGGGGGACGAGCAGAGATCACCGAGGCATTCCGAAGGCTGTCAGCCGAAGGAAAAAGCGAGATCACCGAGGACGATATTACGAACGCGCTTTATACTGCTAACCTGCCGCCTGTCGATATGATCGTCCGTACGGGAGGGGATCTTCGTCTTTCGAATTTCCTCTTGTGGCAGGCAGCATACGCTGAGCTTTATTTCACCGATACGCTGTGGCCCGATATGGACGACGAGGCGGTTGATGCAGCGATCGATTCCTTTTATTCGCGTAAGCGACGCTACGGCGGCATTTGACCTATATGAGAGAAGAGGTGCTTTGTTAATGAAAATTCGCATCATATCCTCGATCGTGGCATTGATTATTCTTGTTCCGATCGTGATCTTTTCGGGAACCGTTGTGCTTCCTGTTGCAGTCGCGATCGTTTCGGTACTTGCCGTATTCGAGATGCTTCGTTGTTGTAATGTACATAAACGGCTTCTTTTTGCGCTTCCGTATTATTTTGCGGCAGTGCTTGTGCCGACTTATTTATATCTTTCTGTAAAGCTTGAGAGTGGTGTGCCGATTTCTGCGGCACTTCTCCTCCTTATGTTCTTCTTTGTCATTTGGACCTATCCCGTTGCGATCTTTTCGAAGGGAAAAATGCCTGTGACCGACGCTGCTGCCGCGTCGATCGGGTGTATTTATATCATTGCGGGACTCAATGCCATTTTGTACACGAGACAGATTATGCCCGAGGGTATCTATCTTTTCGCTCTCGTTTTTATCGGAGCTTGGATCACCGATTCCGCAGCATATTTTTGCGGCCGCGCATTCGGCAAGCATAAGCTCATTCCCGATGTCAGCCCAAAGAAGACGGTGGAGGGAAGCATCGGCGGTATTCTGTTCTGTGTGCTTTTCTTTGCAATTTACGCGCTTATTGTCGAAAAGTGGATCGCCGGCGGCTCGGTCGCGGCGAATTATCCCGCACTTCTCATCAGCGCATTCTTCATTTCGATCGTTTCGCAGATCGGAGACCTTGCGATGTCTCTTCTCAAGCGACACTATAACATCAAGGATTTCGGCAAAATTATGCCCGGTCACGGAGGTGTGCTCGACCGCTTTGACTCGGTTCTGGCGGTCTCGGTCGTCCTTCTCATCTGCTCGTTGATCTCGAGCGGACTGTTCGGGGCGGATCTCTTCGCTCCGGTCGTTTAAGACGAGCCACCTTCTGATTGCTGTGGAGGTTTTATGAAGGACAAGAAGACACCGAAAACAATGCTCGTTCTCGGTTCGACGGGATCGGTCGGAGAACAAGCACTCGACGTCGTGCGCGAGGAGGGCGTAACCCTTCTCGGTATCAGCGCGCAAAAAAACGTAAAGCGCGTCGAGGAGCAGGTCAGAGAATTTCACCCGCGCTTTTGCGCGATGGCGGACGAAAATGCCGCACGGGAGCTGAAGCGGGTAATTGCAGACACCGATACGGTCGTATATGCGGGCGAAAGCGGCATTTGTGAAATGATACGCGAGGCGAATGCCGATGTTGTCGAAAATTCGATCATTGGTGAGGCAGGGCTTTTGCCGACGCTCGCGGCGATCGATACGGGGAAGCGACTTGCACTCGCGAACAAGGAATCTCTCGTCGTGGCAGGAGAGATCGTAATGTCACGTGCGAGAGAAAAGGGCGTCGAAGTGCTTCCCGTCGACAGCGAGCATTGCGCGATCGCACAGTGTCTTGCGGGGAGCGCGGGAAATTCTGTCCGCCGCATTTTGCTTACTGCCTCGGGCGGCCCCTTTTACGGCAAAACGCGCGAGGAGCTGTCGGAGATCACGGTTGAGCGCGCACTTGCGCATCCGACGTGGAAGATGGGCGCAAAAATCACGGTCGACAGCGCGACTCTGATGAATAAGGGATTTGAGGTCATCGAGGCGGTTCATCTGTTCGGCGTTTCTCCCGACCGCGTTGAGGTCGTCGTGCAAAGAGAGAGTATAATTCATTCGATGGTGGAATATATTGACCATAGCGTGATCGCGCAGCTTTCGGTTCCCGATATGCGCCTTTGCGTGCAGTATGCCTTGACCGCGCCGCACCGTAACCGCGCTGTGATCGAGCCGATTGATTTTACGAAGCTCGGTACTTTGACCTTCGGGAAGCCCGATCTCGAGACCTTTGTGCTTCTTGACGCGGCATATCGCGCAGTTCGTTATGGTGGGGCATTGCCTGCCGTCTTGAATGCGGCAAATGAGGTCGCCGTTGCGGCGTTCCTTGCCCATAAGATCGGATTTACCGACATTATGGAGGTTGTTACGGGTGTTCTCTCCGATATGGAGGGCTCCGCAGTATCCGCAAAGTCGCTTGATGAAATTCTGCTTTGCGACCGAGAGGCACGCGCAGATGCGAATGAACGCATTCTCAGGCTGCATCGTTCGGTTTGATTTTTATCGTCTCCCGAAGGAGGGGAGAAGAATTTGGTATTTCTGTATATTTTACTTGCCGTTTTCGTATTTGGTGCACTGATTTTCATTCACGAGCTCGGACATTTTCTCGTCGCACGCGCCTGCAGAGTAACCGTGCATGAATTCGCGATCGGTATGGGCCCGAGGCTCGTCTCCTTCTGTCCCGGCAAGCGCCGCGCGGAAAAGAAGCGGAGAGCGCAAGAGGCTGATACCGCTGCTCTTGAAAATGAATTTGCGGTCGATCCGCGCCCCCCGAGACCGATCGAGGGTGACGATGCTGCTGTGACCGACTCAGAAGAAGATAAAACCCCCTATACGGTTTATTCGATCCGAGCCTTTCCAATCGGTGGATTCGTCAGTATGGAGGGCGAAAACGAGGATTCGGACGATCCAAATGCTCTGTGCAAAAAGAGCATTTGGCAGAGGATGCTGATCCTTGTTGCAGGACCGTTTATGAACGTGCTCCTCGGCTTTATTCTGATGTTTGTCCTCGTTTGTAATTCGGTTTATACCACAACAGCGATCTGGTATAACCACGAGGGGGATAAGGCGGAGACCGTTTATATGAGCGAGGGCGAGGACCTTCTGCAAAATAAGGATAAGATCCTCAAGATCGGTAATACGCGTGTGCATACCGGTTATGAGGTCTCGTATGAGATTATGTACCAAGGGCATGAGCCGCTTGACATTACCGTTGAGCGCGACGGAAAGGTGCTCGTGATCGAGGACGTGGTCTTCCCGACGGCAGAGGAGAGCGGAGCGGTGATCGGTATGCAGGATTTCGGCTTTTATGCCTATTCCGATGAGATCGTCACCGTCGGAGACCGTATCTCCGCGGCATTCTGGCGCTCCTGCTCGACCGTCAAAATGGTCTGGGATTCACTTGGTGGGCTTTTCAGCGGACGGTTCGGAGTCGAATCGGTCTCGGGAGCGGTCGGTGTTACCGAGGTGATGGTGGATGCGGCAAAGCAGAGCGTGATCTCACTTCTTTATATCGTAACCGTTATTTCGATCAATCTCGGCGTAATGAACCTTCTTCCGTTTCCCGCGCTTGACGGCGGACAGCTTATGATCTGTTTTGTTGAGCTTGTGATCCGAAGACCTGTTTCCGAAAAGGTAAAGGGGATCATCAATCTTGCAGGCCTTGCGGTTTTGATGCTGCTGATGCTGCTGATCACGGTCAAGGATGTGGTTGGACTTGTGTCAAGACTGTTCGGAGGCTCCTGATCACACCGAAACGGAGAACCTTCAAAACGTATTTGTGTCGCTGCTATGCGGCGGAGTGGAGCTTTATATGGACTATCAAAATAAGAGACGTAAGACAAAAGAGGTGCGGATCGGCGGAGTATGCATCGGCGGACGGAATCCGATCGCGATCCAGTCTATGACCAACACCGACACGCACGACGCATCGGCGACGATCGCGCAGATCCGCTCGCTCAAGGCGGCAGGATGCGATATCGTTCGTATCACCGTTCCCGATCTTGAGGCAGCAGAGACCGTTCGATCCATCAAGGAGGCGGTTGTTGACGTGCCGATCGTTGCGGATATTCACTTTGACTATCGCATTGCGCTGAAATGCGCCGAGTACGGAATTGATAAGATCCGCATCAACCCCGGAAACATCGGAGACGATGAAAACGTGCGGGCGGTTTGCGATGCTTGCCGCACGCGCGGGATCCCGATCCGCATCGGTGTCAACAGCGGTTCTCTCGAAAAGCATATCCTTATGCGGTATGGCTCTCCCACAGCGGATGCGCTTTGCGAAAGCGCGCTCTACCACGCGGGACTGCTCGAGCGATACGGATTTTTCGACACGGTCATTTCGATCAAGGCGTCGAGCCCGAAGGAAATGATCGATGCAAACCGTATGCTCGCCGAGCGTTGTGATTATCCGCTCCATCTCGGCGTGACCGAGGCGGGCAGTAAGGAGATGGGAAGCATCAAGAGCGCGATCGGCATCGGTTCGCTTTTGTGCGACGGCATCGGAGACACTGTGCGTGTATCACTGACGGACAAGCCCGAGGAAGAGGCGGATGCTGCGAAGAAGATCCTTCGCGCCGTAGGAGCTCCCGGTCATTGCGGTCTTGATATCGTGAGCTGTCCGACCTGCGGAAGAACCAGGATCGATCTGATTGCTCTCGTGAGAGAGTTCGAGGAGGCTGTGAGGAAAGAGGGACTTTCCGACCTTCCAATCAAGGTCGCCCTGATGGGCTGTATCGTAAACGGTCCCGGAGAAGCGAAGGAGGCCGATATCGGCATCGCGGGCGGAAAGGGAGAGGCGGCTCTTTTCCGTAAGGGTATCGTCGTCGGAAAGGTGCCCGAGGAGAGGATCATTGAAACGTTGATTCGCGAGATCCGCAGCATTGCTGCAGCACGTTGATTTTTTGTTGTTTGCTTATTTGATTGCTTATATACCGACGGAGGTTTCTTTTGACGAAAGCATTACTTGAATTTTTATCAAGGTATACCCCCCGCATTGAGCATCGCGAGATTCTCGAGGGGGTTACGGATTACACCGTGCGAGCGGATAAGGAGTCGCGCCTTCTTGAGATCAGGGCAGATTTCCCCGTGCTTGTGAATAAAAACATTTTATATGCGATCGAAAATGAGATCCGCGCGCAGTATGCTCTCAGCTGTGTGCGGATTCTCCCGCATTATCCGCGGGAGCTCTTTTCCACGCAGTATATCCCCGAGATCCTTGCCGAGACCGAGCGTGTCGGCGTTGTGGCGCGGGGATTTTTTGGCGAATATCGCACCCATCTGTCAGACGATGAGCTTGTGATCGACTTGCCGCTTTCCTTCGGAGGAATGAGCTTTCTCGACGACGCGAAAACTGCGGGCATCATCTCGGGCATCATCCGTTCGGAGTTTGATCTTTCGATTTCGGTGAAGCTTGAGCATCCCGAGGATTATACGAGTGAAACGAGCGCGATCTTCCGTCAGGCGATCGAGGATCTTGAGCGTAGCGCGGTCGAAGCAAGCAGACACTACGAGGAGATGGCGCGGAATGCAGGCGAGACCTATCGAAAGGATGGCGGCAACGCTCCAGACACCGAAAGCGACGGTCCGCAGCTCGCGCGTGTGATGTCAGTCTACGACGAGGATGCAACACCTGACTATTCAGTTGACGGATGCGTCTGCATCGGACACACTACCTTTGATATATCAAGCCCCGAGTACGTGCTCGGAGAGCCCTTTGAGATCCGCCCCGCACAGATCGCGGCAGTCACACACCCGCAAAAGAACGTGACGTTTGTCGGAGACGTGATCTGCTACACCGCAGATTCGAACCGAACGGGGGACTCCTTCCGAATATCCTTCGGTCTGACCGATGGGAATGCTACGATCGAGGCGCGCAAATTCAACGTGCCTCCCGAAGAGGCAAAGGAGCTTGCGGGACTTTTCGCGAAGGGCGGTACCTATGCGATGCGCGGCTATGTCAAAAAGGATACGCGCAAGGATTTTGCCACCGACGATCTCTATTTCTTTTTCAGTGACGTCGCTCGCGTCAAGCGCGTTGATCGGATGGACAACGCTCCCGAAAAGCGCGTTGAGCTTCATCTGCATACGATGATGTCCAATATGGATGCCTTGATCCCACCCGATGTTGCTGTCAAGACCGCGAACAGATGGGGGCACCCTGCCGTGGCGATCACAGATCACGGAAACGTACAGGGCTTTCAGGATGCAATGCTGGCCTCGGAGAAGATCGGACAGAAGGTCATTTACGGCATTGAGGCATACTTTGTCAATGACACCGCAAGTGCGGTTTATGGCAATTATAAAGGTGCCTACGGCGACGAATTTATCGTGTTCGATATCGAGACCACGGGCCTTTCCGCACAGACCTGCAGGATCACGGAGATCGGTGCAGTGAAGATCAAACAGGGGAAGGTTCTTGATCGTTACAACGTCTTCGTGAATCCCGAAACGCCGATCCCTGAGGAGATCGTAGCTTTGACGGGAATTACCGATGAAATGGTGAAGGACGCCGACACGATCGACAAGGTGCTTCCCGAATTTCTTGCGTTTTGCGGTGACCGTCTTCTGATCGCACATAACGCCGATTTTGATACGGGCTTTATTCGCCATAACGCAAATGAACTTGGGATTCCTTTTGAAAATCCGTACCTCGACACCGTTGCGCTCTCGCGGTATCTGAATCCCGAGCTGAAGAAGCATAAGCTCGACGTGCTTGCAGAATACTTCGGGCTTGGAGATTTTAACCATCACAGAGCGTGTGACGATGCTGAGATGCTTGCAATGATCTTTTTCAAGATGATGGAAAAGCTCGAGGCGCAGGACGTACGTACCTTTGCGGATCTTCAAAATGAAATGAGCACGAAGTCTGACCCGTTGAAGCTGAAGCCCTATCATATGATCATTCTCATCGAGAATGAGATCGGGCGGAAAAATCTTTACCGTCTCATTTCCGAGAGTTATTTGAATTATTTTAAGAGAACGCCGCGTATTCCAAAAACAAGGCTTGAAAAATACCGCGAAGGACTGATCATCGGCTCTGCGTGCGAGGCGGGCGAGCTTATGCAGGCGATCATTGAGGGCAAGCCCGAATCCGAGATCGAGGAGATCGCAAGATTCTACGATTACCTCGAGATCCAGCCGATCTGCAACAACCAATTTCTCATTGATTTAGGGAAGATTGCAGACGAGGAGGGACTTCGCAATCTGAACCGCAGGGTCATAGCGCTTGGCGATAAGCTCGGCAAGCCCGTTTGCGCGACCTGTGACGCGCATTTTCTTGACGACTCGGACGAGCTCTACCGTAAGATCCTGCTGAAAGGGCAGAAATTTGCTGACGGTGATAAGGACGTCCATCTGTATTTCAGAACGACCGAGGAGATGCTCGAGGAGTTCAACTATCTCGGAGAAGAAAAGGCATACGAGGTCGTCGTGAAAAACACGAATCTCATTGCCGACCGCATTGACTACGAGAACATCCGACCCTTCCCGAAGGGAACCTTCACGCCGAATATGGACGGCGCGGAGGAGGATCTTCAGCGCATCTGCTGGGAGAGAGCAAAGTCGATGTACGGAGACCCGCTACCGGAGATCGTCTCGAAGCGCCTCGATAAGGAGCTGACCTCGATCATCAAAAACGGCTTTGCCGTCCTCTATATGATCGCGCAGAAGCTCGTATGGTACAGCGAGAGCCAAGGGTATCTTGTCGGCTCGCGCGGATCTGTCGGCTCGTCCTTCGTCGCGTCTATGGCAGGTATCTCGGAGGTTAACCCTTTGCCGCCGCACTATTGGTGTCCGAACTGTCGGTACAATGACTTTTCGAATCCCGACGGGGTCGGATCGGGATTTGACCTGAAGACCGCAAATTGTCCGAAATGCGGTACCAAGATGAACAACGACGGTCACGATATCCCGTTTGAGACCTTCCTCGGCTTTTACGGTGATAAATCGCCTGATATCGACCTGAACTTCTCGGGAGAGGTGCAGGGACGCGTACATAAATACACAGAGGAGCTGTTCGGCGCGGAGAACGTCTTCCGTGCGGGAACGATCGGCGGTCTTGCCGATAAGACCGCGTATGGCTACGTTGCGAAATACCTTGAGGAAAAGGGGATTTCGGTCAACCGTATGGAAATGAACCGCATCATTTCACATTGTGTCGGTGTCAAGCGCTCGACGGGCCAGCATCCCGGCGGCATCGTCGTTGTGCCGAAGGAATACGAGATCTACGATTTCTGTCCTGTACAGCATCCTGCTGATGACCCGACCTCGAATATCGTCACCACACACTTTACCTTCGAGTATCTCCACGATACACTTCTGAAGCTCGACGAGCTTGGGCACGATATGCCGACCAAGTATAAGTGGATCGAGCGCTTTACGAATACAAGCGTAATGGATGTCCCGATGAACGATCCCGAGGTATACGAGCTCTTCCTTTCGACGAAGTCTCTCGGGGTAGCGCCCGAGGACATCGATGCCGTGCTCGGAACCTACGGGCTTCCCGAGTTCGGTACTCGGTTCGTTATGAAAATGGTCGAGGAGGCAAAGCCGCGCTCCTTTGCAGACCTCCTTCAGATCTCGGGGCTTTCCCACGGCACCGACGTGTGGACGAACAACGCACAGGATCTCATCAAAGAGGGAATCTGTGATATTTCGCACGTTATCGGATGTCGAGACAATATTATGAACGACCTCATTCGCTACGGCCTTGAAAATGCGCTTGCCTTCAAGATCATGGAGGCGGTTCGAAAGGGTAAGGGCCTCACCCCCGAGTGGGAGGAGGAGATGCGGAAGAACAACGTGCCCGAGTGGTACATCGGCTCCTGCAAAAAGATCAAGTATATGTTTCCGAAGGCGCACGCGGCGGCGTACGTTATGTCTGCGATCCGTCTTGGATGGTATAAGGTGCATATGCCGATCGCATTCTACTGCGCGATGTTTACCGTTGCACCGCACGGCTTTGATGCCGAGATCGTTGCAAAGGGGAAGAGCTATCTCGTCAACTACATCAAGGACATCGAGAAGCGCGGTAAGGAGGCATCACCGAAGGAGCGGGATATGGTTCCGTCACTTCAGCTTGCAAACGAGTGCTTTGCGAGAAAGATCAAATTCCTGCCGATCGATATCCGTAAGTCCGAGGCAAAGGCATTCGTGCCCGAAAACGGTGCGATCCGTATGCCGTTCTCGGCTCTGCCCGGGCTCGGAGAAAATGCGGCACAGAATATCGTGAACGCACGGAACGAGGAGCCGTTTTTCTCGATCGAGGATATGCAGAGCCGCGCGAAGCTTACAAAGGCGGTCGTAGAGATCCTGCGCCGTAATAACGTTCTTACAGGACTTGACGAAACCGATCAGCTTACGATTTTCTCGTAAGGGTACACGGGTATCTCGAAAGGAGTACATATGAAAGCATACGAATGGAGACCCGTTTTTGACGAGGAGGAGCATACGGTCACGCTTCGCTTCAGCCGTTTCACGGGAAAGACCCTTGTAACGATCGACGGCTCCGAATTCAACATCAGTCATTCGCCGTTTTATTATTTCAAGGAACGGCGGGAGATTTTTCGCCTTGCCGAGGAAAAGCAGGCGATCCTTGTGATACCACGAATCGGAGAACCCGATATCGTAGTTGATCGAAAATTCGTCGGAAGCGGCAAGGCGTACGTCTGATCTGCGCGGCAGAAGACAGCGGAGACGTTGTTTTCTGCCGCTTTAATTATAAAAAAATCGTGAACTTTCTGAAAACCTATTGCATTGAAGGAGGAAATCTGTTATAATACTCTTGTTAAGGACGATCAGTCCTTGTTATCTTGTGATCGTAGACCAGGGCCATACCGGCCGGGGAATTAGCGGTGCCCTGAACCTGAGATCCGCTATAGCAGGGGGCGCATCCCCTTCCCGAGGATCGATTGCTTACGGTCTGTGTTCGATATTCTTGTGTTGAAGAATGGGTCTTGCGCAATTCGGAGCTGTGAACCATGTCAGGTGGGGAACCAAGCAGCATTAAGCAGTGAGCCGGATGTGCCGCGAGGTTGCCTGTTCCGAGCAGGATGTCGGAATGTCGCGTGGGTGTGACATTCGACGGAAGGGTGTATGGTCTTGGTCTATGGTTACAAGATAAAACGAGAAACCCGCGGCGGATCCTTTTCCCGATTCGCGAGCGGGTATTTTTTTCAGAAATCCGATGCGAGGGATAGATCCCCTCGTATACGCGGATCTTGAAATCACGAAAGGAGATCCCCGATGCATCAGGCCTTGTACAGAAAGTGGCGTCCACAAACCTTTGACGACGTGTTCGGTCAAGATCATATCACGCGCGTTCTCAAATATGAAGCCGAGCACGGGCTTTTCAGCCACGCGTATCTGTTTTGCGGCTCGCGCGGCACGGGTAAGACAACCTGCGCGAAGATCCTTGCAAAGGTCGTGAATTGCGAGCACCCCGTGAATGGCTCGCCGTGCGGCGTCTGTGACTCCTGCAAGCTGATCGAAACGAGCACGGTGACCGATATCCTTGAAATGGATGCCGCTTCCAACAACAGCGTAGATAACATCCGTGATATTCGCGACGAGGTCGTTTATACACCCTCTGCCCTGAAGTATCGCGTTTATATCGTCGACGAGGTCCATATGCTTTCAGGAAGTGCCTTCAATGCGCTTCTGAAAACGCTTGAGGAGCCTCCCGCACACGTTATCTTTATTCTCGCAACGACCGAGCTTCATAAGCTCCCGTCCACCATTATCTCGCGATGCCAGCGCTTTGATTTCCGCAGGATCGCGATCCCCGAGCTAATGCGCCGCATTATGCAGATCGCAGAAGCGGAGGGAATCGAGCTTGAAAGGGACGCGGCGTTCTTGATCGCCAAAATGGCGCAGGGAGGAATGCGTGACAGCATCAGCCTCCTTGAGCTTTGCGCGGGCAGTCACGAGCGTATTACCGTGGATCTCGTCAATGAGACCGTTGGCTCGACAGGACGCTCCTCGATGCTGCGCGTGGTGCGGGCGATTGCAGAGCAGGACTGTGAGACCATTCTCAGAGAGATCGATCAGGTAGTAAGATCGTCTCGCGATATCCGGGTGTTTTGGCAGGATCTGATCTCGCTTTATAGGGATATTCTAGTGATCCGCACTTCGGCGAAAGCCTCCGAGTACCTTGATCTCACCGAAAGTGAGACCGAGGAGCTTCGTGCAGTAGCGGCGCTCTTTACGAAGGAGACGCTACTGTACCACAGCAAGCTTCTTGAAGACGGTCTTGCGGCGATGCAAAAGAGTGCCGATATACGCCGCATCACGGCAGAATTTACGCTTCTTCGTATGTCAGAGCCGTCGCTCTCGGTTTCCTCCGAATCGCTTCTCTCGCGTATTTCGGAGCTTGAACGAACGATTGAGATGCTCCGCCGAACGGGAGTTGCTCCCGTATCACAAGTGGATGCGCCGCGCGACACACAAGACGGGCCGACGGCAAAGGCGGAGAGTGCTACGCCTGTTTCGGTAGAATCTGTTCTCGACGGTGAAGAAGCACCAAAGGTGAAGCATGCCCCTGCAACGAGCGCGCCCGACACCGTGACGTCTGCTCCCGATCCCGCAAAGACGCGCGTTTTGCGTCCTCTTAGGGGATGGGCTGAGATCGTGGAACGAATGATGGGCGAGCATCCGATGTATCGCGCGATGCTCGGTGACGTAAAGGCCTACGGACTTGAAAACGGATCTGTCATTTTGCGCTTCCCGAATCCCTTTACGCTTTCGAATTTCGAGCAGCTCGGAAGCCGCGATAAGCTCCGCGGAGAATTGTCCTATCTCTTGAAGCGCGATGTCAAGGACAGAGAACTTATTCTTGAGGTCGCACAGCCGAAAAGCAGTGGTGGGAACGATTTCTTTGACGAGATCATTGAGTCGGTCGAAAACGGCATGTAATACGGTTAATCAATTTTAGACAGTCGCACAGAGAACACGCGACGGGAAAGGAAAAACAGCTATGAAGGCAAATTATTCAACGAAGGGTGTTGGCGGAAATCCCGCGGCGCTGATGAAGCAGATCCAGAAGGTTCAGGAGGAGATGGAGACCCGCCAGGCAGAGCTTGATGCGGCAGAATACGATATCTCCGCAGGCGGCGGTATGGTTACCTTGAAGATCAACGGCAAAAAGGAGATCCTTTCGATCGACATTAAGCCCGAGATCGTCGATCCCGATGATATTGAAACACTTTCCGACATTCTTGTCGCGGGCGTAAACGAGGCGATCAAGCACGTTGAGAATATCAATACGGCCGAAATGGCAAAGGTCTCTGCGGGAATGCCTCAGATTCCCGGTCTGATGTAATATGGCAGATTATATGGAATCGCTTGCGCTCCTGACCGAGCAGTTTCGCAGGCTTCCCGGGGTTGGCCGTCGCTCGGCGACGCGTATGGCATTTTCGATCCTTGATATGTCCGAGGAGGACGTTGCCGCGTTTGCAACGACCATCCTTGAAGCAAAGGCAAGGATCCATCCGTGTCCGATCTGCGGTAACCTGACCGATCGGGAGCTGTGCTCGATCTGTACCGATCCTGAGCGCGACACGAGCGTGATCTGTGTAGTCGAGGACGCACGAACCCTTCTTGCAATGGAGAAGGTGCGTGATTATCGTGGCACGTACCACGTGCTTGGCGGTCTGATCTCTCCGATGAAGGGAATGAATCCCGAATCGATCAACCTGCGCTCTCTGATCGAGCGTGTGGGCGGCGCCAATGAAGCACGCGAGGAAAGCGCAAGTGAGGGGGGAGCCGTCAAGGAAGTGATCCTTGCGCTCGGTGCAACGGTCGAGGGCGATGCCACGTCGATGTACATCGCGAAGCTGCTTGCTCCCTTTTCGGTGCGCGTAACGCGCCTTGCGTACGGAATCCCCGTTGGCTCGGAGCTTGAGTATGCAGACGAGGTAACTCTTTATCGGGCACTTCAGGGAAGGACCGGTATATGATCTGATCGAGTTGAGAAAATCGGGGCTGTCTCACTTGGGTGAGACAGCCCCTGCTTTCAGATATCCTTCGCCGTGTTCAGGACGGCTCCTTCGGAAAAGGGAACCGCACGACTTCCGTACTGCGCGGCGCCTCCGAGCGCACCCTCGATGCGGAGAAGGCGGTTGTACTTGCATACCCGCTCCCCTCGACAGGGAGCACCTGCTTTAATGAATCGCGCGTTACACGCAACGGCGATGTCGGCGATCGAAGTGTCCTCGGTCTCGCCCGAGCGGTGCGAAAGGATGAACGCGTAAGCGTGCTCGGCGGCGGTCCCGATCAGATCAAGTGTTTCGGATAGCGTTCCGATCTGATTCGGCTTTACAAGCACGGCATTGCCTGCTCGCTTTTCAATTCCCGTGCGGATGCGCGCGGTATTCGTAACGAAAAGATCGTCTCCGACAAGCATCGTGCGGTCACCGAGCTCGTGCGTCAGCATCGACCATCCCGTAAAATCGTTTTCGTCGAGCCCGTCCTCGATCGATAGGATCGGGTAGCATCCGCACAGCCGCTTCCAGTAGTCGATCAGATCCTGCCGATCGCATATTTTCCCGCGCTTCGGCATACGGTAGGTCTCACCGCCATCACACCATTCGGAAGCGGCAGCGTCAAGCGCGAGCTTTACGATCGATTCGTCGTAGCCCGCCTCGTGGATCGCCTCGCAAAGAAGATCGAGTGCCTCTTCGTCGCTTGAAAGATTTGGCGCAAAGCCGCCCTCGTCTCCGACCGCGGTCGAGTAGCCTCTCGATTGAAGGATCCCGCGTAGCGACAGGTAGATCTCACTTCCGATCCGAAGTGCATCCGAAAAGCTCTCGGCTCCGATTGGGACGAGCATAAATTCCTGGATTTCTACGTTGTTTGACGCGTGTGCGCCTCCGTTCAGTACGTTCATCATCGGAATGGGAAGGCGGCAAGCAGCGGCGCCTCCGAGATAACGGTAGAGCGGCATATGATAGTGGCTCGCAACCGCGCGTGCATTTGCAAGTGACAGTGCGAGCAGAACGTTTGCGCCGTAGTGGCTTTTGTTTTCGCTTCCGTCGAGATTACGGAGCGTGCGGTCGATCAAAAATTGATCGGACGCGCAAAGCCCTTTCAGGGCGGGAGAGAGCTCACTCTGTACGACCGAGACCGTTTCGAGGACTCCCTTGCCGCGGTATCTCTGACGGTTTCCGTCTCGTTTTTCGTGCGCCTCGTATTGTCCCGTGGACGCACCCGATGGCGCCGCGGCGATCCCGATACTCCCGTCCTCCAGATATACGACTGCTTCAACGGTCGGATTTCCGCGAGAATCAAGGATCTCTCGCGCAGAGCATTTTTCAATTTTTGGCTTTGCCGTAACGGTCATAATGGCTTCCCCCTATTCACCGAGTGTATTGTAAATTCATTATGAGCGCGAGTAACGGCAGATATTCATATGGGGAAATAAAAGAAATAATAAGGGTGACAGATTATGGATGAAGCAAGCAAGAAAACAAAAAATGAATCGGCACATAGCCACAGCGGACACCGTGAGCGTGTCAAGAAAGCGATACTCAAAAACGGTTTTTCGCATTTGTACGATCACGAGCTTTTGGAATTTCTCTTATTCTATGCAATTCCGCGACGGGATACCAATCCGATCGCACACGCACTGATCGAGGAGTTTGGCTCGCTGAACGCCGTTCTCGAGGCAGACGTTGATCGCATTGCCGCGTGTGACGGAATGGGAGAAAGCAGTGCACTTATGCTGAAGGCTGTGTTTGAAGGTACGGTGCGCTACGTGACGAATTCTTCAGAGCCCGTATATCGCTATGATAAGCTGAGCAAGGTGTGTAAGTACCTTTGCAATTATTATGTTGGCGTTAAGGATGAGCAGGCGGTCGCCCTGCTTTTCGACAACAAGATGAAGCTGCTCGATGTGGTGGCACTTGGTGCGGGAGTTGTCAACGCATCACCGATCGATCTTTACCGCATCACCGAAGCGGTTATAAAGAAGCACGCGGCAGGCGTGATTCTTGCGCACAACCATCCCGACGGACTTCTTCTGCCGTCCGCCGAGGATGATATGGTCACGCGTAAGATCTGCGAATTTTTGAAGCAGATATCGATCCCGCTGATCGAGCACGTCATTATTTCGGGTAACCAAGCATATCCGATTATGCATTACTCGGGGCTTTATGACGTCGGCCGTGCGGTGTCTGACGGATTCGGTGAAACCTTTATTCACGATTTTTTCAAACCGGAGAATACAAAATAAAAGAAAAATGTGGCGTCTCTTTGCGAGAGCCACATTTTTTGTCGTTATCGAAGCGTTTTGGCGAATGCCTCGATGCGCTCGAGAGCCGCAGTGATGTGCTTCACCGAATACGCGTAAGAGATACGCGCAAAGCCCTCGCCCGATTTGCCGAAGGCAGTTCCGGGAACGATCGCGCACTTGTAGTCATACAGCAACCGCTCGCAAAAATCATCACTCGAAAGTCCGAATTTCCGAATGTCGGGCCAGATGTAAAATGCTCCCTCGGGCTCGAAGCAGTCGATCCCGATATCGTGGAGACCGTTATAGATGAAACGTCTGCGGCGATTATATTCGTCCATCATTTGCTTTACGTCCTCGTCGCAGTCGCGGAGTGCGGTAATGGCGGCAAGCTGTGCTGTTGTGGGGGCACACATAATCGCATATTGATGGAGCTTCAGGATCTGTCGGAGAATCGGCGCGGGAGCAGAGGCGTATCCGAGTCGCCAACCCGTCATTGCATAAGCCTTCGAGAAGCCGCTGACAAGGATCGTACGCTCCCGCATCCCAGGGAGAGATGCGATTGACGTATGCGTACGTCCGTATGTCATTTCGGCGTAGATCTCGTCTGAAAGAATGAGAATATTCGTTCCGTCGAGCACCTCTGCGATCGCAGTAAGATCTTCGCGCGTCATAATCGCGCCCGTTGGGTTATTCGGAAAGGCGAGAACGAGCATTTTCGTGCGCGGTGTGATAGCCGCCTTGAGCTCATCGGCAGTGAGCTTAAAATTGTTTTCGATCTTCGTGTCGATGATCACGGGAACCGCACCTGCCATTTTCGCGAGGGGCTCGTAGCAAACGAAGCAGGGCTCGGGGATAATGATCTCGTCGCCGGGATTGATGCAGGCGCGGATCGCCATATCGATCGCCTCGCTTCCTCCGACTGTGACGACGATCTCGGATACGGGATCGTAGGAGATGCTGAAGCGACGGGAGAGATAATTCGAGATCTCTCGTCGGAGTGCCAGATCGCCGGCGTTTGCCGTATAGTAGGTCTTGCCCTTTTCGAGGGATTCAATACCCGCCTCGCGAATGCTCCACGGAGTGACGAAATCGGGCTGACCGACCGTCAGGGCGATCATATCGGGATCGTTCAGATCGGAAAGCAGGTCGAAGAACTTTCGGATTCCGGACGGCTTCAGTTCCGACACTTGATTTGATAATATGGATGAGTAATCGAGCATAATCAGTTACAGTTTCCTCTCTCGTCCTCGTCCACGATCCCATAAACAACGCCCTTGTCTTTATATTTCTTCAAAACGAAGTGCGTAGCGGTTCCCGTGATGTATTCGATTGTGGAGAGCTTGCGTGCGACGAAATACGCAACCTCCTTCATCGTCTTACCCTCAATCAGAACGCAGAGGTCATACCCCCCCGACATCAGATAAAGGCTCTTTACCTCGGGGTAGTTATTGATCTTTTCCGCAATGCGGTCAAATCCACGGTCACGCTGAGGAACGAGCTTGACCTCGATCAGGGCGGTGACGTATTCACGATCGGTCTTATCCCAGTCAATGAGAGTCTTGTAGCCGAGGATCACACCGTTTTCCTCATAGGTGCGGATCATCCTCTTGATGTCGCCCTCTTCCTTGTCCAGCATCAATGCGAGCTGCTCGGGGGTGAGGGAGGCATCCTCCTCCAGTATTTGTAAAAGCTTATCCATAGCGGTATTTCCTTTCAGTAATGGTATTTGAATTATGTCATCCGTTGCGTTTGCGGATGATATTTTCATACGTCAGCCCATAGCGCTCTGCGATATCGCGGGCATAGCTCTTGCCGTCGGGCTTCGCACGGTAGATCTTGAAGGAGCGTTTGCCCTCTTCAATGCCCGCAACGAGCGTGTCGATCCTTACGCCGCCTTCCTTGGCCGTGCGTGCATTGATCTCGTCGACCTGTGCGGCAAGCTCGTGCAGATGTGTCGCAAAGAGACAGCGACAGCCGATGCGGCTGAAGCCCGAAAGCACCTCAGCGGCAATGTAGGATGCTTCAAAGGAGCCGGTGGACGAAAGCGATTCGTCGAGAAGCACGAGACTTTTTTCGGTTACGAGATCAAATATCTCTCCGAGACGTGCGCATTCCTCACCGAGACGCCCTTTGTTGATCGTATCGTCAGCACCGGTGGGGAAATGTGTGAAGATCCCGTCGACAGGAGAGATCTCGGCTTCCTCTGCGGGAATGAACATACCGAGCTGAAGCATCGCTTGCGCGATACCTACGGCACAGGTTATCACCGACTTGCCGCCGCGGTTCGGACCTGTCAGTACCCAGATCATCGCGCTTTCGTCGAAGGTGAAGTCGTTCGAAACGATCTCGTCGTCGATCCTGAGCGCGACGCAGGGATTATAAAGCGCCTTCGTTCGGAAAACAGGTGTGTACGGGTCGGGAATGCTCGGTGCGGTCAGGGCACAGCCCTTTTCGGAGAGCGCACGGAGGATCTCGGTACCCTTTACGAGAAATTCGATCTCAGGCATCAGGTTGAGCAGAAAATCGGTATTTTCAAGCACGTAGGACTGCACGATCTTTTTCCATGAGCGGAGGGAGCTTTTGTAAACGTCGTTGATCGCGGAATAGAACGCGAGCGAAAGTGCAGTCTTCTGATTTTCGGATTGCTTCTTGCCGAAGGGAACGAGATCGGCGATGCAGGTGTATTCGTCATCCTTAAAATTCAGTCTGAGGATCTTTTCAAGCACGTCACCCGAGCGGAAGGGCTCGGGGTTGATCGAAAGCACGCCCGCCGAGGTCGGACGGAGCTGTGCATCGAGATTGACACCGATCGTAACGCTGCGGATCTCGCGAACGCGGTCCGTAAGCTCGTTCAGCTTCATATTCAGCTCAGCATAATAATCGCTTTCTGCGAGCTCGGCAATGCGATCGGTCAACGTCTGAAAGCCGACGCTCTTCATCTTCTCGCGAAGCGGACCGAGACCCTTGTGAAGCGTATCGATGCTCGAGATGTAAAGCTCGATCTCAGAAATGCTGAGCAGATAGGAATTCGCCTCTCCATCGTCTGCCTCAAGTCGGCGAAGCTCCATAATATCGCTGAGAATGGGGATCAGCCTGCTGAGCGTTTTTGAAATCGAGGGGCAGGCGAGCATATCGGCGAAAACCTCATTGCGGTATCGGATCGCTAAGGGATCGGAGGTGAAATACTCGCTGAGGTCGCTGTTTTTGAGATTGAATACGTCAAGCAGACCAAGCTCCTCAAGCACGAACATATCAATATTCGGGTGCAGACGCTCGTCGTATCGGTTCTGCGTATTTTCCGCAGGGTAAAGTAAACTGAAATCGTTCAGCTCTGTATTCATATAGGAATTCCTTTCGTAAGTACGGAAGTGATCAAATCGGGATCAACTCGGGCTTGCCGTTTTCATAGAATGCGACGGATGGAACAGAAAGCGCGCGGAGCAACTCGTATGCGTCAGCAATGTTTGCACCGACGTCCTTAGGACAGTGTGCATCCGAGCCGACGGTAAAGAGTTCACCGCCGTTTTCGCGGTAAAGCTCGATCAATTCTCGCGTGGGCATCAGAAGATCGCGACCTCTTCGAAGAAGGGAAACGTTGACCTCAAGTGCGAGATCCTTACGGATCATTTTTCGGAAGATCGCCTCGAGCTGTTCCATATGCCTTGTAAAGTCGATCGTGCGCGATGCATACACAACGTATCTGTGCATATAGGTCAGGTGCGCGAGCGCGTGGATACCGTCAAAATCGCATAACCGTTCGGCCTCGTCAAGTACACGGGCGAAGAGATTGTCGATCAGACGGTCGGGGATGATCTCAAAGCGGAAATAATAAAAATCGGGAACTGCGGGGAGATTGTGGATCGACCCGAGCACGAAATCGTATTTGTGTGTATCGAGAAGCGCGCGTGCCGCCTCGGGGCATTCGGTCGCCTGACCGAGCTCGATCCCGACCGAAACGCGAAGGCGCCCCTTGAAGGCTTCCTTTGCCTCCATAGCGGCGGCAAATGCTTCGTCGGCTTTGAATGGCTCGTAGATCTGCTCCTTCACGTTATTGGCTTCGAAGTGATCGGTCAGTGCGATCCCCGAAAGACCCGCACGGAGCGCCGCCTCACACATTGCGTGCGGAGAGGCTTCGGGCGAACCGTCAAAGGAAAAAACAGTATGCGTATGGCTGTCAAAAAGCACGGCGACGTCCTCCTCTTTTTATAATATCTTTTATTATAACATAAAACTTTATTTTTTCATAGAGGAATTGAAAAATTAAAACGTATTTTTACAAAAAAATTGCTGTTAGCCTTGAAAGAAGGGTGCTTTTCCAAAAAAATCCTTAATCCGCTTGCTATTTTTAGCTTTTTGTGGTATGATGAAAGATAAGGAATTGCTTTTACGGTAGGAAAGGAGGATGCAATGTCAAAAAAAGCCTATCTTCTCGAAACAGAAGGCGCCGAGCGCATTGCTCGTATGCTACACGAAAAATCGAATGGCAGGGTGCGTCTTCCCGATGACCGCGCGTTCTGTGACGGAAAAGTGCGAAATCTTTACCGCCTTCTCCTGACCGAAGATGGAAGACGACTCCTTTCCTGTGCGAAAACCGAGGAGCATTTTTTGTCGGAGGACTATTCGGATTACGAGAATTTCGTTGAGCTCCTCTATCTCCTTCCGTCTCTCGTAGGCAGTGGATATCATAGCTTTGTCCGCTTGACGCTCGAATATCTTTTCGGCTGTACGGAGCTTCCGTCCCCTCAAAATGCCGATACCCTCTGGAGGGCATCGCTCCCGATTCTCGAAAGCGGAGGCTTTGACGGTCTGCTGTCACCCTTTATGCGGACAAGATCTCTGAACGCGACTGAGTGGGTCTATCCGTCTTTCGAACGTCTCAAGGCTTATGAAAGCCTTGATGCCTATACTGTGGCATATGCAGAAAGCATACAGGGGGCAGAAATACTGTGGCTCGATCTTTCGGATCTCGACTTTATATCTCCCGATCCCTATCACGCAAATCGGGGCTTTTCAGCGGTCAGAGCGGGGAACTGTGACGCGCGCGATCGGACTTATCTAGCCTCCCAGCTTTTGCGCGTGACGGGGGAGATCTGTAAAACGCAGGATGTTCCGCTCGTTCTCTCAGGTGATGCTCCCGTATCTGCTTTAAGAGATTTTTTGCGATATCTTGAAAAGACGGACCGAAGGCCGCGGCTTTTCTATATGATGCCGTTTGATAACGAACGAGAGCTTGAAAGGCGTTATCGGGTTCTTGCGGATTCGGGGCTGACCGAGGTGCTTTCGGGTATCCTTCCGTCTAGGCTACGGTGTTGTTGCAGAGAGGTACTGACAGAGGCTTTGCGACTATCGGCAATGCGCTATCCGCTCGGACGGCTTGTGTTTATTGCCGAGGGATCGACCGCGGCTGAGGTGCGTATGGAATACGAGCGCTTCGTGCGGGTTCTGTCGAATGCTTTCGCGTGTGCTGTTCTACGGTCCGAAATATCGGAGTCGGATGCCGTAGCGGTTGGAGAAACGATCCTCACAGCCGCCGCACTTCAAATATGAACGGCATGGATGGTGAGTGTGGCGATATTATTGAGCGCTTACCGATGAAAAAGTGCAGCAGACACTCCTGACTGCATTATGTCAGGGGATCAATTGCACTATTTTGGTTCTTTTGTCTTTCTGTAAACGTATTGATCCAATAATTGATATTATCGGTCGCGTCGAAATTTAAGCTCACGCTTTCCGTAGGACTCTTGGTGAGTTCCTTGTTATTTCGCGAAAGAATTGTTTCTGCGTTTGAGACCTCCGCAGTGTCTCCGGGGAGTTCCGACGGATCTTTCCGCGCGCCACCGAGATCGGCAAGCGGATTCTTCTGCATCGCCTCTTCCATATTGCGGTCGCTGACGTGGGTATAGATCTGCGTGGTATTGAGTTGCTCGTGACCGAGAATGTCCTTCAGCACGCGAATATCGACGTTGCCCGACTGATACATCAGTGTTGCTGCCGTGTGGCGGAGCTTGTGAACCGAATAGTGCTTGGCTTCAAGCCCCGCAAGCTCGAGATATTTGTAGACCATCCATTGTACGGTCTTCGGGCTGATGCGCTGCCCGCGACTGCTGAGAAAGAGTGCGCGCTCCTCCTTCTTCTTTGCGGCGCGTGCGCGCATCGTGGGGGAGAGACGCTCTTCAAGATAGTCGGCGAGAGAGGCGCGGCAGGCGTTGTTCAAGTAGATGATGCGCTCCTTCGCCCCCTTGCCGATGACGCGCATTGAGCGAAGCTCGCGGTCGATATCGTTCAGATTAACGCCGCAAAGCTCCGAGAGACGCATTCCGCAGTTGAGGAAGAGCGTGACGATCGCATAGTCGCGCAGGAGGGAGTCGGATGCCTCGTCCGCTCGGATCGCTTCGAGGAGCCGCTGTGATTCCTCAAGAGAAAGGAATTTCGGAAGGGAACGCTTCGGCTTTGGGGATTCGACCGTCGCGGCGGGATTTTCCTCGAGAAGCCCGCGGCTGTTTACAAGGTACTTGAAAAAAGCCTTGATTGCAGAAAGCTTACGGGATTTTGCCGACCAGAGGTTTCCGCGCGTTGTGCCCGAGTAGAGAAGGAAATCGTAGATGTCATCCTTTTTGATATCTTTTATGTATGTAAGATCAAGGCTTGACGCATCGAGCTCGGTGAATTCCTCGGATTCGGGATCGATGCCGTTTTCCTTTGCGATCAGATAGCGGAAAAAGGTGCGAAGATCGATGAGATATTCCGTAACGGTTTTCGGAGAGCATCCTTGAATCGCAGATTTGTACGCGGCAAATTCCCGAACGATTTGGGGAAGCACCCGGAGGATCTCGTCGTTTGTCATATGATGGGCTCCTTTTTTTGTAAGATTTTGTATAATACTATTATACCACTTTTCGGATTTTTTTAGTGGATAATTTGTAAATTTTCCGCATTATCGGTTGCATATTGCGGGGGATTCCGCTATAATAAAGAAAACAACTTGAATGATCGATTGAAAGGATGATATCCGTGGCAGAACAGAACAACGAGAACGAAATCAAAAGGGACGTGTCCGGTCTTGGTGATGAAGAATCCCCCTTCGTACCGGGCGGCTCTGACAATACCTATCTTCCGCCTCTTCCTTCCGAGGGCGATGAGGAGGCACTTGACGCGCAGAAATCTCCGTTCAGGCGTGTGTGGGATCGCTACTCCTATTCCGCGATGCGCGTTTATCTTATGCAGTTTGCGATGGGACTTTTCGGAACGTCGCTCGCACTTGCAACGGGAAAAACACTCGGGGGGCTGTCGATTGCAGCGGGCGTTTTTTCGCTTCTGTTTTTTGTGGCACTCATTCATACCGTCGTGTGGGAGATCGGTGCGAGTGACCGTCTCTCGGTCGACGGCGGCAGACGAAAGCGCAGGCTTTATACGGGTGCGCTGGTTGGTCTTGCGGCGGGTATCCCGAATTTCCTGCTTGCAACCGTTTTTACGCTGACCTTCCTCGGCGGAGCACACAACGTTGCAGCAGTCACCAAGGTGATTATGATGTTTTCCGAGGGAATGTACTGGAGTCTCATTTGCAATTTCTCGGTTGGAGGCAGTGCACTTCATAATTATTGGTGGACCTATTTTGCGATGGCTCTTTGTACCGTTCTGTTCGTTGCGATCTCGTATATTCTCGGCTTCTATAACGTGGGACTTCCCAAGGTCCTTATGAACAAGGGCGTCGAGGCTGAGAGAGCAAGACGTGAAAAAAAGAATAGTGAAAACACTGGAGCACCGAAGCGGAAGGACTAATCTGTTCCGTTTGATCCATATGGGGGCGCCTCACCTTAGTGAGCCGCCCCTGCTTTTTGATTTACGGCGGGGCTTCGCGGAATGCTATGCACTTTGAGAAAATAAATCGTGAAATAAATTTCAAAAAAATGTTCTTCTATTCTTGCTATTTTCATTGAAATGTGATATAATAAATCGTTAATGAATATTTTGCGGCGAAAATACGCCAAGAGAGATCTGCTTTGATATGCTTCTATAATGAAAGGAATCCCCAAAATGAAAAGAGAAGACCTCAGAAACGTAGCGATTATTGCACACGTTGACCACGGTAAGACCACCCTCGTAGACGGTATGCTCCATCAGGGCGGCATTTACCGCGACAATCAGGAGACCGTGACCCGTGTTATGGACTCGGGCGACCTTGAAAAGGAGCGCGGTATCACCATTCTCGCAAAGAATACCGCCGTTCATTATAAGGACACCAAGATCAACATCATCGACACCCCCGGTCACGCCGATTTCAGCGGCGAGGTCGAGCGTGTCCTCAAGATGGTCAACGGCGTTATCCTGCTCGTTGATGCCGCAGAGGGACCGATGCCGCAGACGCGCTTCGTGCTTCAGAGAGCGCTTGAGCTGAACCACCGTGTGATCGTTTGCGTCAATAAGATCGACAAGCCCGATGCACGTATTTACGAGGTTATCGACGAGGTTCTCGAGCTTCTGATCGACCTCGGTGCAAACGACGAACAGCTCGACAGCCCGATGCTCTTCTGCTCGGGACGCTCGGGCACGGCTTCTTATAGCCCCGACGAGGTTGGCGAGGATCTGACACCTCTGTTTGAGACCATTCTGAATTATATTCCCGCTCCCGAGGGCGAGGTGGATGGCGAGCTTCAGCTGCTCGTTTCATCGATCGACTACAACGAATTCGTCGGCAGGATCGGCATCGGACGCATTGAGCGCGGCTCGATCCGTCAGAATCAGGACGTTTATATCACGAACTACCACTCGGATGCCGCTCCGAAGCGCTCGAAGATCGTTTCGATCTATCAGATCGACGGTCTTGTCCGCGTTCCCGTAACAGAAGCCAAGGTCGGCGATATCGTTTGCTTCTCGGGCGCCGAGAGTATTACGATCGGTGACACCATCACGGGCCTCGGAGATCCCACACCGCTCGAATTTGTCAAGGTCAGCGAGCCGACGATGGAAATGACCTTCCTCGTCAACAACAGCCCGCTTGCAGGTAAGGAGGGTAAGTTCGTTACCTCCCGTCAGATCCGCGACCGCCTCTATAAGGAGCTTCTGAAGGACGTTTCTCTCCGCGTGTCGGATGGTGAGACTACCGACGAATTTAAGGTCGCAGGCAGAGGTGAGATGCACCTCTCGATCCTGATCGAAACGATGCGCCGTGAGGGCTATGAGCTTATGTGCTCGAATCCGCGTGTGCTCTATAAGGAGATCGACGGCGTGAAGTGCGAGCCGATGGAGCGTGTCACGATCGACGTGCCGAGTGAATATGTCGGCGCAGTCGTCGAAAAGCTTGGACAGAGAAAGGGCGACCTGCTCGAAATGAACCCTGTTGGTGACAACAGAATGCGTATCGAGTACAAGATCCCCTCAAGATGCCTCTTCGGTTACCGCTCGGAATTCCTCACAGCAACGCACGGCGAAGGCCTGATCAATACGATCTTTGACGGATATGAGCCGCACCGCGGTGAGATCACGATGCGCTTTACGGGCTCGCTCGTCGCATCCGAGCCGGGGATTACCACACGCTACGGACTTTATAACACGCAGGAGAGAGGTCAGCTCTTCGTCGGACCTCAGACTCCCGTTTACGAGGGTATGATCATCGGTGAAAATCCGAAGAACGACGATATTGCCGTCAACCCCTGCAAGGAAAAGCACTTGACTGCGATCCGTTCCTCGGGCGCAGACGAAAAGCTTCTTCTTACGCCTCCTAAGATCTTCTCGCTTGAGGAAGCGATCGAATTCATTACCGACGATGAGCTCATAGAGGTCACGCCGAAGTCGATCCGACTCCGCAAGAAGATCCTCGACACCGAGCAGAGAATGAAGTACACGATGCGTCTCCGCAGAGCCGCACAGAACCAGTAACAGAGGAGGGGTGAGCCATAAGCGAAAAGGCTTCGGCTCACCCCATAAAAATGTGGCTTGACGAATGAAGAAAGCGCTTTATATGCTTCCTGCTTTTTCGTCGAGATCGGAAAGACCGCTTCTGCCGTCGCTTCCGAGCACCATCTCTGTGTGTGCGCGGTTCGGTACGGGCGGATCGGGGATCTCGCGCTCGGGTGTGCTCGGAAGCACGATCTCGTTGCGACTCTTCTTTTTCTTTTCAAATTCCTTCATATTGGAGCAGATCCTTTTCTTCGTGTATACTTTGCGGCAGGGTATGCCGTAACTGCAGTTTTCCCGATGCGTAACTTGTTTATGTGTAAATGAATTTGAGGTGTGATAAATGGAAATCAAGGCCGTGCTTTTTGATCTCGACGGAACGCTTCTCCCTATGGATCAAAAGGCTTTTTTGAAAATATACTTTGAGGAGCTTGCAAAAGCACTTGCACCGCACGGATACGAGCCGAAGTCGCTTGTCGATGCGCTTTGGAGTGGGATTTTTGCTATGATCAAGAATGACGGCAGCCGTCTCAACGAGACGGTGTTCTGGGAGAAATTCGCAGAGAGCCTCGGACAAGAGATCTATACAAAAGAGGAGGATCTCGATCACTTTTATCGCAACGAATACATTATGACGCGGACTGCGTGCAGAGAGAATCCGATGGCACGCATCGTGCTTGACAAGGTGAAGGGAATGGGTCTCACCACAGTGCTGGCGACGAATCCCTGCTTTCCTGCGATCGCGACCGAGACCCGTATGAGCTGGGTAGGACTTCAGCCGCAGGATTTCACGTTCGTCACGACGTACGAGAATTCAAGCTTCTGTAAGCCGAATCCGAGGTATTATCTCGAGATTCTCGAAAAGCTCGGCCTTAAGCCCGAGGAGTGCCTGATGGTAGGGAACGACGTCAGCGAGGATATGGTGGCAGCGGATATTTGTATGAAGGTTTTCCTCCTCACCGATTGCATCTTGAACAGGGAAAACAAGGATATTTCCGGGTATCCGTCGGGAGGCTATCCCGAGCTTCTTGCGTATCTTGATACGCTGTCCGAGTAATTGCCTGAATGATCGTTCAAAGAGAATGTCGAATAGATTTGAACACGATTCTTCCGATTTCTCGTTCAATTTCTTTCGAAAAGCCCTTGCTTTTTCCGCGTGTTTGTGCTATACTATTGACACGCGGAAAAGCGGGTGGGAAGCCCATACCGAGCGAACCCGAAAATTTAATATTGATACGCCTCCATAGTTAAATGGATATAATAAACCCCTCCTAAGGGTTAGTTATGGGTTCGATTCCCGTTGGGGGTGCCAAAGAGCCGACAGCAAACGCTGTCGGCTCTTGTTTTCTGTTATAATGCTATCAGCCTTTCGGTGTCTGAGCCCTCGATTACGAAGCGACCGTCATTGATCTCCTTCAAGCGCGGGACAATCGTGCGATATATAGTCTCTTAACGCCGCGGCAAAGCTCTTGCCGAGTGCGGATAGGGACGCCTCTGTCACAACGGCGCTTCCATCCTTTTCGCCGAAATACGGCGTTTCGAGTGTGAATGCAAGGCGGCTCTCAGGTCTTTCCAAAAGATAGCGCGCAAAGGTCTCGCTGGTATCGAGATTCCACCCTGTGTTGGGAGGCATATCGTTTTCGGGATCGTAGGGGAAGGCGTCACTTGTGATCTTACTGCTGAACAGCTCCGCAAAGCGTCGCAGTTCCGGGACCTTCTCCTCCAGCTTATAGATAATAGATACCTTATTGTTCAATTTGCCGAGATGCTTCGGGGAATGAAAATCAAAGGCATACGGAACATGGTTTTCTTCAACGAAGCGGCGGATCGCCGCGCAGGAGGTGTAGAGACTTTCGGACCCGTCGAGGGGGTAGTCTCTGTTGTGGTCGTGAGGCAGGCGGTGCTTTCCCTGGTCACCGTCCAAAACGCCGTCGTAATCCACGAAGGGAACGCAAACGATCTCGTAGCCCTCGAGCGGCTCGTCAATGAAGGACTGGAATACAGCCTCCATCACGTGTGTGCCCGTGCTTTCGCAGGCGTGATGGCGCGAGGTCAGAAGGATCTTCCGGTCTCCCGAGCCAAACCGCGTGAAGGGAACGCTCCGCCCCTTGTTCGAAAGGCAAAGCTCCTCGATTTTTAGTCCGTTCGCGGCACAGAACTGCTCAAATCGGGCAGGAACGTAGACCATATCGTGGGCGAAATACGTTTCGTTTTCGTCTTCTCCAAAGGTATAGGTAAAGGATTCGAGGCGCGATTCGTCCTCGAGGACTGTGATCTTTCTCTTTCCCGTCCACTTCCAATGGATCTGGTCGTGAGAAACCGCCGCGCCAAAGTATCCTACCCGATTTTTGTGGGGAAACGTAAAGGTGACGGTTCTTCCCGCCGCTCCCGTTACACGGAATGCCCAGTAAAACCAATCTCTGTCGGGGCGGGTATCCCGCAGCTCTCGCTCGACTCTTACGCGGTCGCCGTCGATCTCAAGAACCTCAATGTTGCCGCCTATGATTTGCTTATCGATCTTCATAATATTCTCCTTAGCTCTTGCAAACCAATTAATCATATGGTATAATAAAGAGGTCAAGGCAAGAATTGATAAATAAAAGCTACAAAAAATAGAATATCATAAAATTGTTGCTGAAATATGAATAATCGGAATTTCCGATAAAAGAAACAACGGCGCTCGGTATACTTGGGCAAAACGTTTATTTTGAATTTTGGGTTTTTACATTTTGGAGGTCACTATGAAAGAAAAGTATATTGAACTGATGGAGCGTGCGCTTTCCGCATATACGGACGAGCATATCCGGGCTTTTTTTGACGACGTGAAGCGAGACGGACTGACCGAGCACGGGTTCCCGCGCCTCACTGCGAATATTGGTATTTTGATCGCACACGGTAGATGCGAACAGCTAAAGCCTCTGTTTCTTGAGATGATGGAATTTTGCTGTGAGACGATGCCAACGCGCAAGGCGGCAAACGATTTTTCTATAAGAGAGATCATTTGTTGTATTTCCGAAATTGAACAGAGCGGTGTCGTTGAGGCATCTGTGATCGAACGTTGGAAAGATCATCTTCGCCAATTTAACCCCATGACTTGTTATAACAGAGCTGTCCGTTCTTCTAAATCAAAAGCGAAAAATTGGGCGCTTTTCGCAGCAGTCAGTGAGTTTTTCAGAATGAAAATGGGGCTTTGTGAATCTGAAGAGTTTATTGAGAGACAGGTGGCTACTCAGCTTCCGTCGCTGGATGAAAACGGGATGTATATGGATGCTCATAGCGAAACGCATCATCCTTTCCTGTATGATATGGGTCCTCGAGGTCTTTTCTCGCTCCTTCTGGAGGCGGGATATAGGGGGCGTTACTATGAGGAGATCGACGATGCCATAAAGCGTGCGGGCATTCTGACGCTGAAAATGCAGTCACCGAACGGAGAGATTGCATTTGGCGGCAGAAGCAATCAGTATATTTTTAACGAGCCGTGGATGATCGCCGTGTTTGAACATGAGGCATCCAGATATGCAAAGGAAGGAAACACTTCGCTTGTTCGTGAATTTAAGGCCGCAATCCATCGGGCACTTCGCGTTACCGAGAAGTGGCTATCACTAGATCCAGTTCTACATATTAAGAATCGCTTTCCGACCGAAACCAAGTTTGGCTGTGAGGAATATGGCAATTTCAATAAGTATATGATCACTACTGCCTCCAATCTGTACGCTGCATATCTTCTTTGCGATGATTCCATTGGAGCGTGTGACGTTCCCGATCATCAGCCTACGGTATTTGCGACCTCCTATCATTTCCACAAGCTTTTCGTGAAGGCAGGCGGATACGGTCTTGAGTTTGATCTGAATGCGGACCCCCACTATGACGCAAGCGGTCTTGGAAGAGTACACCGTGAGGATGCTCCGTCCGCTATTTGTATGTCCGTTCCGTGTCCCGAGAACCCAAAGTATTGCGTGAATATTGATGAGCCGTTTGCATTCTCCCTTGCTCCCGGTATCATTTGCGACGAAAAGTGGGAGTTTGCGACGTCTTCCGATACAAAATATGAGGTCGTGGCTTCATCAAATGACGACAGTTCTGCGTATGCTACGCTGTGCTCTCACTTTGCGTGCGGAACAGATGTTACTGCAAAGTATACAGTTAATTCGGATGGGGTAAAGATACAGGTAAACGGAGACAGCGACGTTGCGTATACGCTTCCCGCGTTTTACTTTGACGGGGAGGTTCATCCCGAGATTGTGGCTACAGAAAACAGCTTGAACGTTTCCTATAACGGATGGGTCTGCCGTTATACAACGGACGGAAGGATTTGCGACGGTCAGAGGATGGCGGCAAATCGCAACGGTAATTATAAAGTATACTATGCGGTCGGAAAAAAGGATTTGAAGGTATCGATCGAGATCCTCAGGCAATAACGTGAGAGATACCGCCAGGCTCGGTAATACTTCTGAAAGGAACATGTTTTTTGTATATGGAAGACCTGAATTTTCAAAGATCCGTTCCTGTGTATGGACGGTATGATATAGTCGTAGTCGGCGGTGGACCATCCGGTGTATGTGCGTCGATCGCGTCTGCACGGAAGGGAATGCGGGTTCTTTTGGTCGAATCCACGGGTTCTCTCGGTGGGATGGCTACGTCTGCAATGGTCGGACCTTTTATGACAAATTACGATAAAAACGGAGAAGTGCAGACGGTGAGGGGACTGTTTTCTGAGATCGTTGAGCGGCTCGTCCAAAAAGGCGGAGCGCTTCCCTCGGAAAGTATCGAGGCACCCGGTGTTTATACCTCGTTTATCGGAAGATATCACCGTCACGTTACGCCGTTTGATTCCTTCTGTCTCGAGATCGTGCTCGACGAAATGGTGCGCGAGGCGGGTGTTTCGGTGCTTTGCTATACGCAGTTTTCCGATTGTATCGTTGAGGACGGCAGAATACGTGCGGTTATTTTGAGTGCGCTGGAGGGTCTGATCGCCGTGGAGGCAGAGCAGTTTATCGATTGCACGGGTATTGCCGCCGTTGCGCAGAGCGCGGGTGTCCCCACATATAAGGGGGATGAGGAAAAAGGAATTCCGCAACCGGGAACCCTGATGTTTGAGGTCGGTGGCGTGAAGGACGATGCGTATGTCTCGAGACCCAGACGTCCCGTCAAGGCGTATAAGACAAGCATCCCGGGGAGATATAAGGTCAATCATTACCACGTGTATAACGTCGATGCGGCGGATTCCGAAAGTATGACGGAGGCGCACTGCAAGGCAAGAGGACAGGTTCTTGATGCCTTTGCGGTTTTGCGTGACGAGACCCCCGGATTTGAGGCTATCTCGCTTTTGAGGGTTGCGTCAATGCTCGGTGTACGTGAAAGCAGACATATAGAGGGCGAATATCAGATCACGGTAAAGGACGTTTCCGACGGTGTCAGGTTTGACGACAGAATAGCGGTGTATGGGTTCGGTATGGACGTGCACAGTCGAACAGAAGAGGAGTCGGGAAATTTCAAGGTTGAGGTTGCTGAGAGATATTATATTCCTTACAGGAGTCTGATTCCCAAGCACTGTAAAAATTTATTGGTGGCAGGAAAAACGCTTTCCTGCGAATCTCAGGCAGTGGGCGGAATGAGATGTATGCCTGCTGCTATGGCAATGGGACAGGCCGCGGGTACTGCTGCCTCGATGGCGATTATCGATAAAACCGAGGTACGGGATATCAGTATAGCAGATCTTCAAGCAGATCTGAGACGGCAGAATGTGATACTGGATTAAGAGTCTTTTGTTGAGAAAATTATTTTGCGAGGTGAACGGTATGAAGATCATTCAAGTCATTCCGAATTTCGGAATGGGCGGAGCCGAGATTATGTGTGAAAATTTGTGCTACGAGCTCTTGCGTAAGGGGCACGATGTGATCGCGGTAAGCCTTTACGATACGCGCTCGGCAATAACCGATCGCCTTGAAAAAAACGGGGTGGATCTTCGTTTTCTCGGAAAAAGGAGCGGACTTGATCTGTCGGTCGTAAAAAAGCTGAGAAGACTGTTCCGCTCGGAGAAGCCGGATGCGATCCACACGCATCTGTACGCACTGAAATACGCGGTGCTTGCGACGGCATTTACGAAATGCAAGCGTCGTATCCATACGGTGCACAACGTAGCCGAGAAGGAATGCACAGGGACGGATCGTAGGCTGAGCCGTATATTCTTTCGCCGAGGGCTTGTGATTCCCGTGGCGCTCAGTCCCGAAATTCAAGAGACCGTCACGGCTCTTTACGGTCTGACGTCCGATCGCGTTCCTGTAGTGTATAACGGCATAGATCTCTCGAAATGCCGCCCTAAGGCAGGCTATGACTGTGGGGAGACCTTCCGTATTCTTCATATCGGACGATTTTCACAGCAGAAGAATCACATCGGACTTGTGAAGGCGTTTGCGCTGTTCCACAAGGAAAATCCGAGCAGTGAGCTTCTCCTGATCGGTGACGGCGAGCTGCGTCCCGAGGTCGAGGCGTATTTGAAGGAGCACGGTCTCACGGATTCCGTGCGGCTTCTTGGTTTGCAGTCCGACGTTTACGGCTATTTACAGGACGCAGATCTCTTCACCTTGCCCTCTCACTTTGAGGGTGTTCCGATGACCCTGATTGAGGCAATGGGAACCGCGCTTCCGATCGTTGCGACGGCTGTCGGCGGTGTTCCTGATATGCTCGACGGCGACTCTGCTTGGCTTGTCCCCTGTGAGGAAAATGCGATCGCAGAGGCGTTTTCGGCGGCATACCATAGTCCCGAAAAGCGTGCGGCGTTCGGAAAGGCGGCACTGCAGCGTGCGGATACCTTCTCCGTGCAGAAAATGACTGCCGCGTATCTTCGCCTTTATGAATCGGGAGAGGTGTGACCGTGATCTGTCATCCTTTTCCGCCGTTGTATGATGCGAATTCCCGCATCCTGATCCTCGGGAGCTTTCCGTCGGTCAAATCCCGTGAGGAAATGTTTTTCTACGGACATCCGCAGAATCGCTTCTGGCGGGTCGTATCGGCTGTGCTTGAAGAAGAGGTGCCGAGAACGGTGGAAGAAAAGCGGAAGCTTTTACTGCGAAGCCACATTGCCGTTTGGGATGTGATCGCATCGTGTGAGATCGTCGGGAGCGCGGACAGTACGATCCGAAGCGTTACGCCGAACGATCTTTCTCACATATTCAAGGTGGCGGATATCAAGTGCGTTTTCACGAATGGTAAGACGGCGCAAGAATACTACAATCGCTATATGCGCGATGCGGTCGGGAGAGACGCCGTCTGTTTGCCGTCTACGTCTCCCGCCAACGCTAAATGGACGCTTCCACGGCTGATCGAGGCGTGGAGGGTGATCCGCGTTTAGTGTGTCGTAGCGTTCTTGTTTGATGTTATACGAATATAAGAATTCAGCAACCGGGGCAAGATTTTTATAAACTGCAACCAGTGTCTATGGAAGAAAGGCAAGGGAATGAAAAAACTACTGATCGTTGATGGAAATAGCATTATGAACCGCGCGTTCTACGGCGTTCGTCCGCTTACCACGAAGGACGGACTCCATTCGAACGCAGTTTTCGGTGTTGTCAATATTCTGGAAAAGCAGATCGAAGCGATCGCACCCGATTATGCGGCAGTTGCATACGACCTTAAGGCACCGACCTTCCGTCATAAGATGTATGCGGAATATAAGGCGGGACGGCACGCGATGCCCGACGAGCTTCGGGAGCAGGTGCCCTTTGTCAAGGACTGTACCGCGGGGCTCGGACTGCGTCGCCTTGAGCTTGAGGGCTACGAAGCAGACGATATTCTCGGAACCTTGAGCCGATTGACCGAAACGGAGGACTGCATCTGCTATATCCTCACGGGTGACCGCGACTCACTGCAGCTGATCGGTGAGCGTGTTCACGTTCTCCTTGCGGGCAACAAGGAGACCACCGATATGGGCGTTGCGGAATTCCGTGAAAAATATGGTATTGACCCTTCACAGTTCGTCGACGTCAAGGCTCTTATGGGCGACTCCTCCGATAACATTCCCGGTGTTCCCGGGATCGGCGAAAAGACCGCGCTGAAGCTCATTTCGGAGCACGGATCCCTCGATAAGATCTACGAAACGCTCGAAACCGCAGGTCACACGCAGTCGGTTCTGAAGAAGCTCACCGAGGGGAAGGAGAGTGCATATCTTTCGCGTAAGCTTGCCAAGATCGACTGCGCGGTCCCGCTCGGTATCACCCTCGAGGACCTGCGATTTGACGGGATCAACAAGAAGATTTTGCGACCTCTGTTTGAAAAGCTTGAGTTTTCGGCGTTTCTGAAGCGTTTTGATCTCTATCGACAAGATGACGCATCGGTAGAATACGAAAGCTCTGCATCGGCTGTTTCCGCGATCGAAACGAAAGAAATCAATGAGAAGGACCTCGAAGGCTTAAAGACCGTACAGCCGCTTGCGTTCGGTTTTGACGAGGGTATTGCTTTCTTGTTTGACGGGACAACGCTATACCGCTATAACGGTAATACAGACGCGTTGATCGATCTTCTGAATGCGCATCCTCTCATTCTCACATACGACTGTAAGACCCTTTACAAGCAATTTACAGGTGAAAGGGCGTCCTTCCGCGCCTGTGATTTTGACGTGATGCTTGCCGCATATGTAATCGACTCGGGACTTGGAAATTACGCGCTTTCCCGCCTCTCACTCGCATATCTCGGTGCTGAGCCGGATGCAGGTACTCCGAGCGCCGTGACCGCTTATCGGCTCTACGAGCCGCTTGTGGAAAAGGTGCGCGAGATCTCCGCGGAAAAGCTGCTGTATGAGATCGAAATGCCGCTCGCCGCGGTGCTTGCCGATATGGAGATGAGCGGCTTCAAGGTCGATGTGAACGGTCTTTCCCAATTTTCGGAGGAGCTTCTGGAAATGGAGCGAGATTATGCGGAGCGCATTTATGCACAGGCAGGAAAGGAATTCAACATCAATTCTACGAAGCAGCTCGGCGAGATCCTCTTTGAAACGTTGCAGCTTCCCGCTTCGAAAAAGACTAAAACAGGGTATTCCACCGATGCTGAGACCTTGAATAAGCTACGGCCGTATCATCCGATCATCGGCGATATTCTTGAGTATCGCCAGGTGGCAAAGCTTCGTGCGACCTATGCAGAGGGGCTCAGAAGCGCCGCAGATGAGGACGGACGCATCCATTCGGTATTCCGTCAGACGGGAACCGCCACAGGCAGACTTTCGTCGGCAGAGCCGAATCTGCAGAATATCCCGATCCGCACCGATCTTGGCAGACGCTTCCGTAAATATTTTATTCCCGAAAATAAAGATTACGTTCTGATCGACGCCGACTATTCGCAGATCGAGCTGCGGCTTCTCGCTGCGATCTCGGGCGACGAGAATATGACAAGAGCCTTTGTTGACGGTATGGATATTCACACGTCAACCGCGTCCGCCGTATTTGGCGTGCCCGAGGAGGAGGTCACCTCCGAGCTTCGAAAACGCGCAAAGGCAGTCAACTTCGGCATTGTGTACGGCATCGGAGATTTCAGTCTCGCACAGGACATCGGAACGACGCGAAAGGATGCCAAAGCGTATATCGAAAGCTACTTTGCGGCGTATCCGTCGATCGACGCATATCTCTCCGACGTGGTAGCCGACGCAAAGGAAAAGGGCTACGTCGTGACCTTGTTCGGTAGACGGAGATATATCCCCGAGCTTGCGGGAAAGAACAAAATGCTTCAGCATTTCGGTGAGCGTGTCGCGATGAACAGCCCGATACAGGGAACCGCCGCGGATATTATGAAGATCGCGATGATCCGCGTCGCGGAGGAGCTGAAGAAGAGCGGACTTGACGCGCGGCTGGTTCTCCAGGTGCACGACGAGCTTTTGATCGAGGCATCCCGTGAACACGCCGATGAGGTGCTTGATCTTCTTCAGCACGAAATGGAGCACGCAGTCGAGATCGGTGTTCCGCTTGACGTGGAGGCGGCAATCGGAGACACCTGGTTCGATTGTAAATGACCTCTGCGACTTGACAATCCTGTCAACTTGTGATAAAATACTTTCGTGTTAACTTGAGTACCTGACAGAATGCTACGGAAAGGTTTGGTTAAGATCAAACTATGAAAATTGGATTTATTTCTCTCGGCTGTCCAAAAAATCAGCTCGACACCGAGGTTATGCTGCACGAGGTCCTTTCGGCGGGCTATGAGATCACGCCCGAGGAGACCGATGCGGAGATTGTTATCATCAATACCTGCGGTTTTATCGAAAGCGCGAAGCGTGAGGCGATCGATAATATACTCGATATCGCGTGGCTGAAGAAGCACAACGGTCTTAAGGGCATTATTGTAACGGGATGTCTGGCGGAGCGTTACCGCGATTCGATCTTTGAGGAGTTTCCCGAGGTGGACGCCGTTCTTGGCGTCGGAAGCATCCATCAGATCGTCGAAGCGATCGAAGCGGTCATCAGAAACGTAAATAAAAAAGGGAAGAGCCGCACAAAGTATTCCTCCTATGACCCGAAGGAAACGGTAAGGCTCGGCGGAGATCGCGTGCTCACCACGCCCGAATACACCGCTTACCTGAAGATCGCGGAGGGCTGTGACAATCGCTGTGCGTATTGCGCGATCCCTTCGATCCGCGGACCGTTCCGATCGAGACCGATCGAGGACGTCGTCGCAGAGGCGAAGCAAATGGAGGCACTCGGAGTCAAGGAGCTCACCCTCGTTGCACAGGATACGACGCGTTACGGTCTTGATCTGTACGGCAAATATGCGCTTGCAGACCTCATCCGTAGGATCACGGACGAAACGACGATCCCGTGGATCCGTATTCTGTACTGTTATCCCGATAAGATCACTGACGAGCTTGTTGCAGAGCTTCGCGACAACCCTCGCCTTTTGAAATATGTCGATATGCCCATTCAGCATATCTCTGATCGTATGCTCGCCGCGATGAACCGTCACGGAGACGGAAAACTTGTGCGCGATGTAGTTGCCAAGCTTCGCCGTGAGGTTCCTGGGATCGTTCTTCGCACTACGCTGATCGTCGGCTTTCCGGGTGAAACCGTGGAGGACTTCGAGGAGCTTTGCAGCTACGTGCAGGAGGCAAAATTCGATCATCTCGGATGCTTCCCCTATTCAAGAGAGGAAGATACTCCCGCATATGACTTCGATGATCAGATCGACGAGCAGGTGAAGCAGGATAGAGCCGATCTGATTATGCAGCTCCAGATGGAGATCAACACCGCTCGTAACGAGGATATGCTTGACAAAACCGTAGAGGTTCTCGTCGAGGACTTTGATCCCGTTTCCGAACAACATTTCGGCAGAGATGCGGGAAATGCTCCCGAGATCGACGGCAAGATATTCTTCTCGTCCCCACATAGATTGATGCCCGGTACGTTCGTTCCCGTGAAGATTCGCCGCGTGCTTGATTATGATCTCGTCGGCAGGGCGATCCTGCCTGCGGAAAGCACCAAGTAAGGAGGAATGATTATGAATCTCCCAAATAAGCTTTCACTATTTCGCCTTTGTCTCGTTCCGCTGATCATGGTCGTTCTGGTCCTCCCCGAAAGCGTCATTTCGTATTTTTGGTCGAGTATTATCGGCGCTGTGATCTTTGTCATTGCATCTCTTACCGACTGTCTTGACGGTCAGATCGCACGAAGGAGAAATCTGATCACCGATTTCGGAAAATTCATTGATCCGCTCGCCGATAAATTTATGGTACTTGGCGCACTCCTCGCGATCGTTTATCGCTCCGATGCACTCCGCCCATTCCTTTTCTGGGCAGCTGTGATCGTGATCTTCCGCGAGCTTGCGGTCACCTCGATCCGACTCCTCGTGTCGCGAAAGAGCACGGTCGATATGGCGGCGCATCTTTCTGGAAAGATCAAAACCGTCGCACAGATCGTCTGCATCGTTGCGGCCCTCATTGAACCCTTGTTCTATCCTGCAGAAACGTGGATGGCAGTGTATCCACCCGTAACTCTTTTGACTGCGGCTGTGATGGTTATCACCACGATCTACTCGGGAATTTCCTACATTATTTTCTATGGAAAATATCTCGATCCCGAGAAATAACGAATCAATGAAAAAGAACTGAGTCATGTGCTTAGCCCCAAAAGGAAAGCGGTTGTTCTTTACCGAAAGGTACTGAGCAACCGCTTGTTTTGTTATATGATTTTCGTTCCTGTTAAGGGCGGGATCGCTACCCTAAAAAAGGGCGAAGGATCCGGTCACTTTACCGGGAAATTACGGGAATTTGTGCTTTAAGCGCGCGCTTTATATCTGAGCATATTCCAGGAATGCTTTTTCAGAATGACGTGAGAATCGGAGCTTATCGAAACCGATGTGGGGGCAACCCGTGTGGTATCCTTGTCGTTGACCGCCTTGAGGTCATCGGAATAAAGCTCGGTGTGCTCGATCAGTTGGAGAGCCTCAAAGCCATCCAGATCAAGCTCCAGCTCCATATCCTCGTCAAGCGAGCGGTTTGCCGCATAAACAACAAGCTCTCCCTTGTCTTCGTCGTAAATGACACTCGTCGCAAGATAGGGAACAGTGCGCTTGCTCGACGTTTCGTAGGTGTCACTCTCTGTTATCGTGCGTAGGGTAGAGCCATTTCCGTAAACAGAGGCATACAAGAAGGGATAGAACGTGGTTTGCGCCCACGCTTTGCCGCCATCCTCTGTCAAAATGGGAGCGATCACGTTTACAAGCTGTGCAAGGCACGCCATTTTTACGCGGTCACAGTTATTCTGCAGGGTCATAAGCATACATCCCACGACCAAGGCATCCTCAAAGGTGTAGACGTCCTCGAGCCAAGTGGGGAGCTCCACCCATTTTTTTCGTGTTTTATCCAGCTCGTTTCGGTGATACCAGACGTTCCATTCGTCAAAGGATAGATTGATCGTCTTTTTCGACTTTTTCTTTGCCTTTACTGCGTCGCAAAGGGCTACAGTGCCCTTGATAAATTCATCCATTTCCTCCGAGCGTCCGAGGAATTTCGGGGTGTCATTGTCCCTGTTTTTATAATAAGTATGAAGAGAGAGATAGTCTACGTAGTCGTATGTATGATCAAGCACGGTCATCTCCCATTCTCCAAAGGTCTTCATTCCGAGCGCAGAGCTTCCGCAGGCAACAAGCTCGATCGATGGATCTGTCCGCCTCATCACCTTTGCCGCTTCAGTGGCAATACGACCGTACTCTTCTGCTGTTTTGTGACCGATCTGCCACGGGCCGTCCATCTCGTTTCCGAGACACCACACTTTGATGCCGAACGGATCCTCGAAGCCGTTTGCACGGCGCATATTTGCATAGTGTGTATCGGTCGTTGCATTACAGTACTCAACACAGTTACGTGCTTCATCCGGACCGCGCGTGCCGAGATTTACCGCCATCATTACTTCGGTGCTTGCACGCTTTGCCCACTCCTGGAATTCGTCTATTCCGACTTCGTTTGTTTCGATTGTATTCCACGCAAGATCCATACGCTTCGGTCTCTTGGATCTGTCTCCCGTGCCATCCTCCCAGTTATATCCTGAGACGAAATTGCCGCCCGGATAGCGAACGATCGGGACGTTCAGCTTTTTTACGAGCTCGATCACGTCTCTGCGGAATCCTTGATCGTCTGCCGTGGGGTGCGTCGGCTCGTAGATGCCGCCGTATACCGCTCTTCCAAGATGCTCTATGAACGAGCCGTAGATTCGTCTGTCGATGTCACCTATCTTGAATTTTTTGTTTGCCGTGATTTTTGCTTTCATACTCATACTCCTTTCGGTTTTGGTTTTTATTATGTCATCTTGATGCCGTCTTTAGTATCAAGAAGCAGACATCTTTGTTCATTGATAAGACTCTTTTCGGGTCATTTAACAGGCAACCAAACACGCATCTGGTTTAATCCTCGGTTGCCCCACATAAAATATGGAATTAACTTAATCTTCCGCTTTTCTTCTCTGTATCCATCCGTAAAGTAAAGCGCTTTCGAATCGTCACAGACAAGCTCCGTTCCCCTTGCGGTTACTGTATATACCTTCCCGAGATCATTGGCGGCGTCTGAGAAGCCTCCTATTTCGATCGGGGTCTTTGGCTCGATCGTTAACGTCGCTGAGCCGTCAAGCGTAAATCCGAAAACTTCTCCGTCGTTATCCGCGCCCTCTGCGCAGTAGACCACAGGCCCTACCGTTATTGCGGCCTTACCGCTGTTTGCCGCGACCTTAATATTAGAGCGATTGATACGGGGAGTCATATCAAGCCTGAGCGTTATCACATCCCCCTCCTTAACATCCGTATAGTAATATCCGTCTTTAAGCTCCCCTGCGGCTGAAATACTGTAGTGATTCAATGTGAATTGCGGAATATGGATTCCCAGTCTTGCTTTTCCTTTTTTGACGGTATATTTTACGATGTCCCCAAAGGGGTAATCGGTCTCTACATCAATACTCACATCAGGCAACGAAAGCTCTCCGGCGACAAAAATGTTGGAATAAACCACGCATTCTTCAACATCCCAGGCATACCTTGCGGCAGACGCAAAGAATCTTGCCGCGTTAGGAGGGCAACAAGCACATTTATGCCACCGGAATCTTTGAGGAAGTGCGTGATTGTGTGCCGCCGTTGTGCCTGAAACGCCGGGAATAACTTCGGTTGGATTGACGTAGAAAAAGCTCTTTCCGTCAAGCGCTATACCGGCAAGGACAGTATTGAACATTGCGCGTTCCATTGTATCTGCAATCATACCTTGTCTCTTGATCCTAAGTAGCTTTGATGCAAAAAAAACAAGGGCGATCGATGCGCAGGTTTCACAATAAGCTGTATCAGCGGGAAGGTCGTAATCGGTCGAAAATGCTTCTCCGAATTTTGTAGAGCCTATTCCTCCGGTGATATACATCTGGCGGTTTACTATACTGCCAAAAAGCTTAAAGCAGACCTCTGTGAGTGACTTCTCCTTGGTTTCACTTGCGATATCAGCCATAGCAGTGTAAAGGTAGGTAGCTCTGACGGCATGCCCTTTGGCATCCGTTTGTTCTCTTACCGGCAAATGACTTTGATTATATTCTGTGTTTTGGGGATTGCTCCTCCATATTTTCCAGTCACGCCCTGTAGCCTCTTTAACGAAAAAGTCCGGATCAACACCGCGAACGTTTATAAAATGCTCAGCCAATTCCTTGTATATTTCTTTTCCCGTTGTATGATACAAACGCATTAACGCAAGCTCTATTTCAGGATGTCCGGGGTAGCCCTCCGCGCCCTCGATTATAAAATGGCGATATAGCAGCTCGGCATTTTTCTCCATTATATCAAGCAGCTTTTTATTTCCCGTGATCTCATATAGAGCAACTGCCGCTTCCATCATATGTCCGGAGCAGTACAGCTCGTGTCCCTCTAACAGATTTTTGAATTTTCCCGTAGGACGAACGAGTGTAAAATAGGTATCAAGATATCCGTCCGGCTCCTGGGCCTCGGAAATAATATCGCAGATTTTATCGATGCGTTTTTCTAAGTCCTTATCAGGCTTTATTTGCAAGGAGTATGCCGCCGCTTCTATCCATTTTGCAACGTCACTGTCTTGAAATACTGCGCCGATAAAGGGCTCGTTTTCGGGCAATGTTCCGGTTTTGTTCAGTAATCCCGCGTTTTTGAAATTGGCTATTGCGTGGCTCTTTACCGCGTCTGTCACCTCGTCATTTATTATCTTTTCCTGAAACGGCACTATGGTATCACATACGAGCTTCGCCTGTCTATATAACAATCCGCTTGTGAACTTAAAATTTTTTACCATAAATAGCATCCTCCGAATCAATTAAGTTTCCATACAAGGTCGGCTATCATAAGCTTTTCCTCAAGAGCCTCTACGGTTGTAGCCTTTGTAATATGCACAAATTCAATGCCCATAATATTTGCAAAATCCTTCATTTGCTCGGCGCTAACGTCATAGGAAAGAACCGTGTGATGCGCTCCGCCTGCGGTTATCCAACACTCAACTCCTGTAAGAAGGTTGGGCGCAGGCTTCCACATAACGCGTGCTACCGGCAGATTCGGCATATCCATAATTGGCTTTACACATTCGATATCCTGACAGATAAGACGAAGTCTGCCCCCCATATCCACAAGACTGACAACTATTGCGTTTCCGGCTTTGCCTTCGAAAACAAGTCTTGCGGGGTCCTTTACGTTCATTCCGATTCCGAGGTGATGTGTCTCTATTCTGGGCTTGTCTGCCGCAAGGCTGGGACATACCTCAAGCATATGAGCGCCAAGACAGTATTCGTTCTTGTCAATAAGGTGATAGGTGTAGTCCTCCATAAACGAGGAAGCTCCGTTTTCATTGGCACCCATAGCCTTCATAATTGCGGTCATTGCTGCGACCTTCCAGTCGCCCTCTCCACCATATCCGTAGCCCTTTGACATAAGATGCTGTGAGGCAAGACCGGGGAGCTGCTCCATACCGTAAAGATCCTGAAATGTGTTTGAGAATGCTATGCAACCCTCGCGCTTCATCATCTTTTCCATAGCAATTTCTTCCCGTGCCTGATAGCGAATTGCCTTAATGTTATCGGTTGCTATGTCGTATTTCAGTTTATACTCCATCATAAGCGCGTCTATTTCTGCTTCGGTGACGGCATTCATCTCTTTTACAAGATCCCCAACAGCCCAGGTATTTACCTGCCAGCCGAGCTTTATCTGTGCCTCTACCTTATCCCCCTCGGTAACGGCAACCTCGCGCATATTGTCTCCAAAGCGCATGACCTTGAGCTCACGGGATACGGCAGCACCGACCGCTGATTTCATCCAAGAGCCGAGCTTATCCATAACACGCTCGTCCTTCCAATATCCCACAACAACCTTTCGTGGAATGCGAAGCCTTGCGGCGATAAAGCCGTGTTCTCGGTCACCGTGTGCCGCTTGGTTCAGATTCATAAAATCCATATCGATCTCTTCGTTTGGTATTTCACGGTTGTATTGTGTTGCGAGATGACAGTAGGGCTTTTGAAGTGCTGCAAGACCGTTGATCCACATTTTGGAGGGTGAAAAGGTATGGCACCAAGTGATAATACCCGTGCACGCCTTATCATAATTTGCTTCGCGAATAACGTCGGATATTTCCTCGTTGCTTTTCATTGTACCCTTGTAAACAAGCTCGTATGGCAATCGCCCACTTTCGTTAAGATGCTTTGCCATTTCTGCGGCACGCTCGTTTACCGTTTTTAATACATCGTCACCATACAGTGTTTGACTTCCAACGAGAAACCAGAATTGTCTTGTTATCTGCTTTTTGTTTGTCGTAATCCTTGCCTTCATAGTCATACTCCTTTCGGTTTTTATGCTTTTTTATTATATCATCTTGACACCGACCGCACAATAGCGTATAATGTAATCATACTGATGTTTTGTGCTTTTGAGGAGAGGTTATGGAGATCATAAACGCGGGATATAACTACCGCCATCCGGCAGGATTTTGCATCAACAGGCCGTACGGGTCCGGTGACTATTTATTACTCGTCATCCGAAGCGAGGCGTTTATGCATTTAAACGGAGAGCGAATGATCGTACCGCCGAACAGTGTTGTGATATTCAAAAAAGGGACGCCCCAGCTTTATGGCACGACCCGATATGAATACGTAAACGATTGGATTCATTTTGAGATCAGTGAAGCAGAGGAAAGCTTTGTTTCTTCCTTGGGCGTTCCGTTTGATACGGTGCTTCCGCTACGCGAGGTCTCGGAATTTTCAGAATTTATCAAAAATGTTTTTGTGGAGCGATATTCACAAAATCCTCAAAAGGAAGCAACTATGCAGAGATATTTTGAGCTGCTTTTGTTGAAGCTTTCGGAAAAGATCAACAAACAAAGGCCCGAATATGATCATCCATATTATGATCATTTCTGCACGCTGCGCAACGACATCCACCTTGCACCGCAAAACAACTGGAGTATTGATGAAATATGCAAAAGAATGAACCTCAGCCGCTCCCACGTCCAGCATTTGTATAAAGCGTTTTTTGGTACGAGCGTTACCGCTGATATTCAAAGCAGCCGCGTGGAGCACGCAAAGTATCTACTGTCAGCTACCAATATGACAGTGTGCGGAATCGCCCTCTCGTGCGGATATAATAACGATACCCATTTTATGCGCATTTTCAAAAAGAGGACAAATATGACACCGTCAGAATTCCGAGATCAATTTCAAGTTTACCCCAAAATGTAAAAAGATCCAAAAGAAGACCCTTGTTTCGAATGCAGACTCTGTTCTTGCGTCAAAGAGAGCGGACCGTTTTCACACAGAGGATTTTCGCGGTCTTACTCTTTTATAATAAAAGGCTGAGCCAATCGCTTTTTAAGCTTTTGACTCAGCTGTTTTTATACAAAAGAAAAGCGGCGCATCCGAAGGGAATCCGAACGCGCCGAATAGAAGAATTAAGCCTTGCGCATGGTGCGGAGGCAACGAGCACAAACAGACAGCGTCTTAGGCGTGCCGTTAACCGTGGTCTTTACCTTGCGAATGTTGGGCTTCCAAGTTCTGTGGGTATGACGGTTGGAGTGAGATACAGCCTCACCGAAAACAACGCCCTTTCCGCAAATTTCACACTTTGCCATGTTTCTATACCAAACCTTTCTTAATATTTTCCAAGATCGTCGTGCCGTCTCGTCCGTTTAAGGGGCAGCACACATACTGAAAACAGACCGAAACACAAAAAAGCAACGATCTTTTCCAAAACCTCGCCTATTATACCACAAAACTTCATAGAATGCAAGGGGTTTTTGAAAAAAATTTAAACTTTTTTTAAGAAAATTCAAAATCCGAACGGTTACGGCATCAACGGTAAAAATTGACCGTTTTTTGTGCCGCTTCCTTGCTTAGTCCGTCGTGAAGATAGACCCCCGAGCTGTGGAAGGCATCGAGCTTTCCGATAGCGATGTCGTTCCCGAGAAGCTCTGATAAGCCCTCGTAAACGCTCTGTGGCGCGAGGAGGATACCGTCACGCTCGATCAGCGATCTGAGCGCATACATCGCACGCAGATCCCCCTTAATACGGGAAAGCATCAGAGAAGCTCCATCTGCAGTTCTTCCTGAAAGAACGGCAATCTGTGCGTTTTCAAGTATCGCTGTATCTTTCGTGAGATCGGGAAGGATTCGTACCGTACAGCCGCTTGACCCGAAAAGCTCTGCGAGTGCGTAGAGATTGCCGCTGTCGTGAGACGGCAGTATCACCACCGTCGGATTGGGAACGCGTTTTTGCGACAAAATGGGTGACACCGAAGGTAGGCTGACGGTCGGCTGTGCCGTTACCGTCTCGGAGGGAATAACTCTTTGCACGGTGCCGATGCACGTAAGAGACCTGATATCCGAGGAGGTCTCAAGCACGATAAATATGCCGTCGAGCGGCTCGTCGAGACGCGACTCAGACACCGAGGCATTGTACTGCATTGCAAAGGCGCCGCTCATTGACTTGATGATCTCATTCGGCGCTTGACATAGTCCAAGTGCTGCGGAAAGGATACGACCGTCTTTTCGAAGCGCGGAGAAGAGAGAGAGAAGCGATCGGACGGCAGAGAAATTGTAAATGCCGCCATTTTTCGGCAGGGCGACCAGATAAACGCGTGAGCCGTGTACGGTGAAATGCTCCGAGCGAATCGATTGCGATCGGTCGGAGCAGTAAACTGCCATTCCCTCCGTTCTACGGCCGTGTAGGGAAAAGGGGAGAAAGGACGATCTGTTCGGGATCGCAAGCTCCGCAAGGACACGATATACACCGAGAAATGCCTCGAAGAGTCCTCCGAGTGAAGAGGAGTTCAGCTTTTCGGGATATACGTAGGTATCGGTTACCGAAATGTGGGATAGCTCCGCTCCCGAAAGAACCGCCTCAAGGACCGAAAGAAGGGCGGTATTCAGTCCGTGCTCAAAGGAAAGGTACCTCGAGCCTGCCGCCGAGCATAGACCGATAGAGGAGGACGGGATCGACGAGGAGGGGGTACGCTCTTGCACCGATAGATCTGCAGCGTCTGCGTTTCGGGCAATGCTGTGGATCACCTCGGGCGTGCCTTGCGGCACCGCCGTGCTTTCAAGAAGGAAGGGGATACGGTGCGCTGAGAATGAGCGAAGGAAGGGAACAGGAAGGGAATAGGGGGCGTGCCCGTTTTTCCGAACGGTCAGACGGTTTCCTTTGACCGCGCGGGCAATACGGGCCGACAGAATGCCGTACCGATTGGCTTCCTCGGAAAACCGATCTGCCGCATCGCGGGGAACGGCTACGAGAAGGGAGCCGTGCTCACAAAGCGCGAGATCGTAAAGCTCTCCGTCATCAAACACCGATGGGATCGCGGAGAGTTCTGTGTATATACCGTTGTAAAGAGAGATGAGTGCGATCGCAATTCCCCTATGATCTACCGCACGGCACGCGCGTGCGATTTTCTTATAAATTTGACTTTTGGCAAAGAGGGAAAGACGAAGGAGAAGCGAATCGGGAAGTCCACCCTCCGCTTCATCGTAATGCTCCTCGATCGGACTCCGAAGAAGGAGGATCGCATCGTCCTCCTCGGCTTGTTTCGTGTGTAGGAGAAGGGAGTCACCTGAAAACAATTGAAGGGATGGGAGAGAAGGGTCGACCGACAGAGTATCAGTCGGGGTGAGCCCATCTGCCGCTGCCAGCAGTGCCTCAGATCGGTCTGCAATTGCAGAGGCTCCCGAAAGATCAGCCTGCTTTCCGCTGCGTGCGAGAATTTTTGACAGAATCTCGGATAGCTCAAGCAGAGACGGAGCATCGGCATGCGGTCTGCCGGCAAGAAGCGTACGCTTTTCAAGCAGATCGCGGTAGGTTCGTGCTGCCTCTGAATGCGAAAGGCTGAGGCGTGAGATCGATATAAAATCCTTTGTGTGGTGAAGACCGTTCGCGACGGAATCAAGAAAATAGAGCTCGTCCAGCGTGATGGCACCGTGATCGGGAGTATGGTATGCTCTTTGACAATAGTGTAGCTCCGAAACCGTCATAGAAAGTCCGAGCTCTTCTTTCATAGATCGAAGAACGGGCTCCGCAAGGCTTGGAAATCCGACTACCACGCCGCGTCTCGGCTCACAGCGCGTTTGATTTACATAATCGCAGAAAATACGAGACATACGGTCTCCTTTCTTTTTACAAGTTACAATAGCTCGGATCCGGAAAGCAAAACGCCCGTGCATCGCTCATCGTCGCTTGAGATCAGCTTCACGGGAACAGGAGTTCCTTTGGGCATTTCGTCGCTCTTCACACATACCTCAAGGAAGGTGTCGGTGTGTCCCGTTATATATCCGTTTTTGTGTGTTTCAAAAAGAACGTGCTCGGTTCGGCCTTTCTCCACGGCGCCTCTGAGGATCAGGCGTCTGCTCTCCTTCGCGATTTCCGAAAGATACGAGAGGCGCTCGTGCTTTAACTGCTCGGGGATCTGATCCGGCATCTCTGCGGCGGGTGTACCCTTCCTTTTGGAATAGGGGAAGATATGTGCCATCAGAAATCTGCCGTCGCGAATGAGTGAGACCGTATCGAGGAACTCCTCGTCGCTTTCTCCGGGGAATCCGACAATGATATCGGTGGTGAACTGTACGCGAGGGATCGCTTCGCGGAGAAGCGAGAGCGCGTCCAGTGCTTGCTCACGGTTGTATTTTCGCTTCATTCGGCGTAGAACCGAGCTGCTGCCGCTCTGCATCGACAGATGAAAATGTGGGGTCAGGGATCGGAGGTCCTTGATCTCTGTGACGAATGCGGGCTTTATAAGAGAAGGATCAAGAGAGCCGAGGCGCACTCTGCCGATATTCGGAATGCGATCGACCTCCTGCAGAAGCGAAGCAAGCGTCACGCCGTTGAGATCACGTCCGTAGGATGCGGTTTCAATTCCCGTGAGAACGACCTCGGGACATCCGCTCCTTGTAAGCGCATCCACCTCCTCGATGACGTCAGACAGTGCCTTTGAACGTATCCTGCCGCGCGCATTCGGGATGATGCAATAGGTGCATCTGCTTTCGCAGCCGTCCTCGATCTTAACGTACGCACGCGTACGGTCAAAGCGTGAGATACGCATCGGCTCAAACGGTGCATCCTCAATAGGGGAGACCGAAATCGTGGCGGATGCTTTCTTTTCGCGCTTTTCGAGAAAGGCGCGCGCATAGCTCGGGATCTTCGTCTTGTCCTGATTGCCGATCACGACGTCAACGCCCTCGATCTCGGCGACAGCATCGGGCGACACCTGCGCGTAGCATCCTGTAACGATCACATAGGCACTCGGATTCATCGCGATGGCTCTGCGAATGAACTGCCTCGCCTTTCGGTCGGACTCTGCCGTGACCGTGCAGGTGTTGATTACGTACACGTCGCACGGCTCGGATGGCGACAGAATGCGAAATCCCTCCTTGCAAAAAAGCTCGGTGAACGCCTCGGATTCGTATTGATTGACCTTACAGCCGAGCGTACAGATGCCTACGCTCGGTTGATTCGTTTTTTGTGTGAATGTAGATGTCGGCATAAAAGCGAGCCTTTCTGATCAAGCTTTGGCAAATGGCGGAGCATTTGTAAATATAGTTTATTCTATCACGAAACGGCAGATTTGTAAACCGCTTTTCGAGGATAAAGCATTATTTTTTTGTAAATTATCGTATGAAAGTGAAAAAGACCTTGAAAAAAAGCTTTGAACGCGATATAATAGAGGTATCAATTCATCCGTTTTGGTTTTTTGAACGGATTTATACAGGAAGGACGGCAGTCAATGCGAATTCTGAAGATCGGTAAAAATGATGCCGGACAACGGCTTGATAAATTTTTGACCAAGGCGGTAAAGGGCCTTCCGCTTTCGATGCTTTATAAATCCATACGTCTGAAAAAAATCAAGGTCAATCGCGCCCGCACCGATCAGAGATATATCCTTAAAGAGGGCGATGAGATCCAGCTTTTCATCAGAGATGAGTTTTTCGACGTTCCCGAGAAGGACGAAAATGCGATCTACCGAATCGAGCCGAAGCTTTCGATCGTATATGAGGACGAGAACGTTCTTCTGTGTGAAAAGCGCCCGGGAGTCCTTGTCCACGAGGACACTGCAGGCGGTGAAAATACGCTGATCTTACACATCAAGGCATATTTGTGGCGAAAGGGAGAATACGATCCCGAGGCAGAGCAATCCTTTGCCCCCGCGCTCTGTAATCGCATCGACCGCAATACGGGTGGCATTGTGATCGCCGCAAAAAACGCGGCAGCACTTCGAGAAATGAACGAAAAGATCCGCGACAATGAGATCAGCAAGTTCTACCTTGCGGCGGTACACGGTATCCTGCCGAGGAAGCGGGATACGATGACGGCATATCTCGTGAAGGACGCAGGTGCCAATATGGTACAGATCTTCGATCGTCCCGCGAAGGGGCTTAAGGAGATCATTACGAAATACCGCGTTCTGAAGGAGCAGGGCGGCAATTCGCTTCTTGAGGTCGAGCTCGTAACGGGCAGAACGCATCAGATCCGCGCACATTTTTCACACATTGGGCATCCGCTTCTCGGGGATGGCAAATACGGCGTCAACCGAAACGACAAAAGGATCGGATATAAGTATCAGGCGCTGTACGCCTACCGACTTGTTTTTAGCTTCAAGGATGGCGCGGGAACGCTCGGATACCTTCGCGGAAAAGAGGTTTCGGTAGATCCGACGAGCATCTGGTTTTATCACGATTTTATAAAAGAACCGAGAGGAGGGGAGGGCGCCGATGAACGACGGAGTTAAAACGAACGGGAGTGACTGTTCTCGCTTTTCCTTTCTTAACAAACGCGTATTTCGCTTTCTTTTTCTCTTAGCAGGCGGTATTCTGACTGCTCTGACGCTTATTTTCACCGAGCTTTGGCTCCTTCAATGGATCACGGTCATCCCCGTTGGCCTCGTCGTGCTTCGTCTCGCGGAAAACACAAGCCTGCGGCTTCGCACCTGGTACTGCTACGGTCTCGTCTTTTTCTGGGGATACTACGCCGTTGTCCTGCATTGGTTCGTATCGATGTACCCTCTCTCCTTCACGGGACTTTCGAAGGGGGCGGCGGCCTTTGTCGTGCTTGCGGGCGTATTCGGACTTTCTCTCCTGCAGGCGCTGATCAGCGGACTTGCCTTTATCGTTTACGGAGTCGCGTCGAGAAACCGTTTTCTCTCTGAATATCGGTTTCTTCGTCCCTTTTTGTTTGCGGGATGCTGGACGGTATTCGAATGGCTCCAGACCTTCGGGTGGTGGGGTGTTCCTTGGGGACGTCTCACGCTCGGGCAGATCGATTCGATCGTCACCGTACAGACAGCAGAGTGGTTCGGAAGCTACTTTGTTTCATTTTTACTTCTCTCGGTGAATCTATGTCTTGCATACGCCATTCTGTATGCGACCCTTCGGAAGGCCGCCGTAATCACGGCGTGTGCGATCTTCCTTTCGAATCTGCTTCTCGGATCGGTACTTTTCTTTACCGATAAAGATAGCGGAAAAACGGTAACGGTTGCCGCGGTGCAGGGGAACATTTCGAATAAATGGGAGCCCGGAACGCTCGAAAGCAGTCTCGAGATTTATCGAAGGTATACGCTCCTTTCAGCCGAGTCGGGGGCAGACATCGTCGTATGGCCGGAGACCGCGATCCCGTATGATCTGACTACCTCTCCGTCGGTCCTTAAGGACCTAAAGGTGATCGCAAAAGAGGCGGATGTGATCCTCCTCGCCGGTGCGTTCCGATCCGAAAAAAACGTGTATGGGGAAATGCTCGAATACAACTCGCTTTTTGCGATCTTGCCGGATGGAACGGTCAACGAAACCGTGTACGACAAGCAGCATCTCGTGCCGTTTGGAGAATTTGTCCCACTGCGTGGTCTCGTTACAACGCTTTTCCCGCCGCTTGCCGACGTCGGAATGCTTGATGACGATCTTTCGAACGGGGAGACGGGGAAGAACATTGTGACCGAATGCGGCACGATCGGTGGAATGATATGCTTTGACTCGATCTACGAATCGGTTGCACTTGATGCTGTCAGAAATGGAGCGGAGCTTTTCTGTCTTTCGAGCAACGATGCTTGGTTTCTCGATTCTGCCGCAATCTATATGCACCATAATCAAGCGCGACTGCGCGCGATAGAGGTAGGACGATACGTCGTTCGTTCGGGCAATTCGGGTATCACCTCAGTGATCGCACCGACGGGGGAAATACTCGAGGATATAGAACCCTTGACCGAAGGATACGTTGTGTCCGATGTCTCTCTTCGAACCGACCGTACGCTTTACTCCGCGATCGGCAATCTTTTCGTGTGGCTTCTTTCGATCGGACTCGCAGTGCCGTGCACGACCTCGATTTATTTTTGTGTACGCGAGAAGATAAAAACAAGAGAGCGGAAGCGTAGTGACGTATAGGTGATACAAAAGGAATTTTATGAAAATGGGTGAGCCAAATGCACAAATGCATCGGGCTCACCCAAAATTTATCTGTTTTTGAAATCTGTATCTTGCAGCAGTATCACGCGTGCTCGATCCAATCGCGTGAGCGCTCGACTGCTTTATGCCAGCGGCAGAGAAGCGCTTCTCGCCTTTCTCCCGACATATTCGGTGTGAAGGTGCGATCAAGCTGCTGCTTTTCCTTCAGCTCCTCAAGCGACGAGAAGCATCCTGCGCCGAGTGCCGCGAGATTTGCCGCGCCGAGTGCCGTGGTCTCGATACAGGAGGGGCGCACGATCGGTGCATTCAGAATATCCGACTGGAATTCCAACAAAAAATTATTTGCCGAAGCACCGCCGTCTACCTTCAGTGCGGAAAGCGAAACGCCCGCGTCGCGCTCCATCAATGCGAGCACGTCTGCGGTTTGATACGCCATTGCCTCGAGCATTGCACGGACGATATGGGCGCGGGTCGTTCCTCGGGTCAGTCCTGTGATCGTGCCGCGCGCATAGGGATCCCAATAGGGGGCGCCGAGACCGGTGAGGGCAGGAACGAGATAAACGCCGCCGTTGTCGGGAACCGTTCGCGCGATCGCTTCGGTTTCCGACGAGCTTGAGAAAAGTCCCAGCCCATCTCGGAGCCATTGAATTCCCGCGCCTGATACGAACACCGAGCCCTCAAGCACGTAAGTTACTTTGTCGCTAATGCCCCACGCGATCGTAGTCAGGAGCCCGTTATTTGAAAGGATCGGCTTGTCTCCCGTATTCATCAGGAGGAATCCTCCCGTTCCGTAGGTGTTTTTCACATCTCCCTTCGAGAAGCAGCACTGTCCGAACAGAGCCGCCTGCTGATCACCCGCAACTCCCGTGATCGGGATCTGCGTACCGAAGAGGGATCCGTCGGTTTCTCCGAAAAATCCTGCAGAGGGAAGTGCCTTCGGAAGGATCGTCCTCGGGATATCGAAGAATTTGAGAAGGGAATCGTCCCACGTGCAGTCATTGATGTTAAAGAGGAGCGTGCGCGCGGCGTTGGAATAATCGGTCGCGTGCGACCTTCCACCCGTGAGACGGTAGATCAGCCAGGAATCGATTGTTCCGAAAAGCAGCTCACCCGTTTCGGCACGCTTTCTCGCATTGGGGACGGTGTCGAGAATATAGCGCAGCTTCGTCGCGGAGAAATAGGGGTCTATGAGCAGACCGGTCTTTTCACGGATCATTTTTGTGGATTCCGGATCCTCCTTCAGTCTGTCGCATTCCTCGGCGGTTCTGCGGCATTGCCAGACGATCGCAGGGCAGATCGGCTTTCCCGTTTCCTTTTCCCATACGACGACGGTCTCTCTTTGATTCGTGATGCCGATCGCGGCGATCTCTGCGGGATCGATCCTCGTCTCACGAATCACCGCCTGCGCCGTTCCGAGCTGTTTCTCATAAATCTCCTCGGCATCCTGCTCCACCCAGCCCTCGTATGGGAAGTACTGCGTTGTTTCCACCTGCGACATTGCAACGATGTTGCCACACAGATCGAAGAGCACCGAGCGGGAGCTTGTCGTTCCCTGATCGAGTGCAAGAATGTATCGCTTCATAATTATGTATCTCCTGATTATAGTTTGAGTAATGGTTCTACGGACCTCCGAAGCTGAACCTGTAGGGACTGCAGCTCGGGGAGGAGGCGGAGCATGTCGGATGCTTCAAGGTGCATAGCGGTCACGTATTCAAGAAAATGGGCGAGTGCATCGAGAAAGGGAGGGAGAAGATCGGCGGCGACCCATAGTCCAACCTCGCGAAATCGACCGTCAGATTCCTCAATCTGATCGAGTGCCTCGGTGGAGGAGGAGAGCTCGTGCAGGATCTCTCCGCACGTGATCGGCAGAATGTCCGAACAGAGCGTGAAAGCGATCCTGATACAGAGGATCTCGTCGCTTAAGGACCCCAAGGCGTATGAAGATCCTTTGAGTCCGCACAGCTCGAGCAGTGTGCGTTGCGCGCCCTCACACTCTGAGATCAGGGAACTGACCGTCTTTCCAAGTACGCGGAGATCCTCTTCGCTTGGATGGGTAAACCACACGGTCGTGATATCACGAAAGACGTTTGCGGACAGAAGGTCGGCTGTGCCTTGAAGAATGGTGTTGTAAGCACCGAAAAGCACCTCTCGTCGCGCAGCGGCTGATGACCGTGCCGCTGCGTTTTTTTCTCTAAGTTGCTCTGCGGCTTCGGTACACAAGGTGCGGAATACGGTTTCTGCACGGTCGGATCCCGATGCATCCCGAAGATTTGCCTCGATCTCTGTGATCCTTCTGAGTGTAGCGTCCGTCAAGACGCACGGATCGAAGAGGTGGGTGAGGATCCGCTTACGTAGGGCATTATATTCTTGTTCCATAAAAGCTCTCCGGAGGGGAAGGAATTTTGTATCCGAAAAAGGGTGCCGAGCATAATTGCGCGACACCCTTTTCAGTTATCAAATAGACAGAGTAGAAATACGAAAATCAACGGATGTCTACATTTACCCGCTTATTGCAGGAAGATGCGGCAGCCTTGATGACCGTACGGATCGCCTTGGCGATCTTACCGTGACGACCGATAACCATACCCATGTCGTCGGGAGCGACCGTGAGGGTAAAGGTGATCTCGTGATCGGTCTCCACCTCGGTAACCTGTACTTCATCGGGACTGTCAACAATTGCTTTCGCAATATCAGTGAGGGTTTCCTTCAAATTAACCATGTTGACTCCTTACGAATTCCGATATGCGAATCAGTTGATCGCGCCGGACTTCTTCAGAAGTGCCTTAACGGTTTCGGTAGGCTGTGCACCGTTCTTGATCCACTTCTGTGCCTTCTCGGCATCGATCTGGACCTCTGCGGGGTTGGTGCTGGGATTGTAGTAACCGATCTCCTCGATGAAGCGACCGTCACGGGGGAAGCGGCTGTCTGCTACGACAACGCGGTAGATAGGAGCCTTCTTTGCGCCCATTCTTCTGAGTCTGATTTTAACTGCCATTTTTGTTTTCCTCCAAAAATTAAGAAAATAATATTTATAAAATCCGCTAAAACGATTGTTTCGTCTCAGAACGGCATTTTTAACTTTCCTCTCGCCATCATTCTTTGCATTTTGGCGGGATTTGCAAATTGCTTCATCATCTTGCAGATCTGATCATACTGCTTCAGAAGCTTGTTGACCTCCTCGACCGAGGTTCCGCTGCCCGCCGCGATGCGCTTTTTGCGGGAAGAGGTGATAATGTCGGGCTTTGCGCGCTCACGCGGCGTCATCGAACGAATGATCGCCTCCTGATGGGAGATCATCTTTTCGTCGATCTTCGCGTCCTTCAGCTGCTTTGAATTCATACCGGGGATCATCCCGGCGATCTGATCGAGACTGCCCATATTCTTGATCTGTCCGAACTGCTCGAGGTAATCGTCGAGGGTGAAGGTCTCCTTGCGGAGCTTTTCCTCAAGCTCTGCCGCCTTCTTTTCGTCGAAAGCCTGCTGTGCACGGTCGATCAGAGTCAGAACGTCGCCCATACCGAGGATTCGGGATGCCATACGGTCGGGGTAGAAGGGCTCGATCGTATCGAGCTTTTCGCCCATACCGACGAACTTGATCGGCTTTCCTGTGATAAACTTAATCGACATCGCGGCACCGCCACGAGTATCGCCGTCGAGCTTTGTCAGGATCACGCCCGTGATATCGAGAAGTTCGTTGAAGGTCTTTGCCACGTCAACCGCACTCTGACCGATCATTGCGTCGACCGTGAGCAGGATCTCAATGGGCTTGACCTCTTTCTTAATGTTCTGAAGCTCCTCCATCAGCTCCTCGTCGATCTGGAGTCGGCCTGCGGTATCGATAAAGACCATATCGTATCCGCGTGCCTCGGCGTACTTGACGCCCTCCTTCGCGATCTTTACGGGGTTTTCCTTGTCTCCCATCGTAAAGACCGGGATGTCGAGCGCTTCACCGACGACCTGGAGCTGCTTGATCGCCGCGGGACGGTAGACGTCACACGCAACGAGCAGGGGGTTCTTGCCTTGCTTTTTATACAAGCCTGCGAGCTTGCCGCAGTGCGTGGTTTTACCCGCGCCCTGAAGACCGCAGAGCATAACGACCGTCGGGGGCTTTGAGTCGATCTCAAGCTTGCTGTTGTTGCCGCCCATCAGAGCGGTGAGCTCCTCGTTGACGATCTTGACGACCTGATTGGCGGGGGTAAGAGATTCCATAACCTCAACACCCACCGCACGTTCCGAAACGGTTTTGACGAATTCTTTGACAACCTTGAAATTGACATCCGCTTCGAGCAGGGCGAGCTTGATTTCACGCATTCCCGCTTTGATATCCGCTTCGGTCAGCTTACCTTTGTTGCGGAAGCGCTTAAATGCGTTACTCAGTTTATCACTCAGACTTTCAAACATAAGTGTTCCTGCCTTTCTGTCAATTTTGAATTTGGATCATAACTTGCGTGTGATCTTTGAGGATTATACAAGCTCGGAGAGCCGTATGATCTCGTTTTTGAGCTCCGAGGACAGAGGCTCCTTCTCAGCGATCGAACGAATCCTTGCTGCAGATTCCCCGTACTTACGGAAGCGTGCGGCAAGCCCGAGCTTGTCTTCAAGGAAGAGAAGCTCATCCTCGCCCTTCTTGATCGAATCGCGTACGCCTTGACGGGAAATGCCGATCTCCTCGGCGATCTCCGCGAGCGAAAGATCGTCGTTATAGTAGAACTCAAGCACGGTGCGCTTGCGTTCACTGAGGATCTCTCCGTAAAAATCGAGCAGATATCCGATGTTCAGATTTTTTTCAAACAGAACGATCACCTCCGCCGTCACACAAAAAAGCGGGATTTTCTCCCGAAAAAAGCGGTTCGCTTTGTGTAAAGCAAATCACTTTACAGATTATATCACGATGTCTTTGATTTGTCAAGAGGGTTTTTGAATTTTTATATTATTTTTTCTTGAAATCGCTCCTTGACAAAGTATAACATATTATGGTACAATAAATATATCATAAATTCCAAAGGGGTCGCCCGTATAACCGAAAGGATGAAATGTCTATGATTCGTCACGTTGTAATGTGGAAGTTCAAGGAAGAAAACAAGAAAGCAAACATGGAGCACGCACGAGAGATCCTCTATGCGCTGAAGCCCGTGATCTCCGAGCTTCGCCGAATGGAGATCGGCTTTGATATTTCGGGAACCGATATGTCTTATGATATGATGCTTCTGACCGAGTTTGATTCGATGGCCGATCTGAAGACTTACGCTGTACACCCCGAGCATCTGAAGGTCAGCGGCTTTATCCGTTCTGTGATCGAAAGCCGTGTTGTGCTCGACTGCGAGCTCGATAACGCATAAGGAGGCTTTCCGGATATGCTGACAACCGAAAGAACTGCGGTGATGAATTTTGAAAATGCCATCCGCGGTGCGAGAAATCCGCTGAACAGTTGGTCGAGAATGGACAGCTCGTACGATGAAAACGGAAATTTTATTTTCGGTCCGAATGACCTGTCTCTCGCGAAGCGCCTTGCAAAGGCCGGAAGTGACCATCGCAAATATCTGCGTCAGATATTCGTTTCCGTGGATATCACTGCACCTCTTTATTGGTGGAAGGAATTTGACACCTATAAGGTGGGGACGGTCGCAAATTCGACCTCGACAATGCATAAGATCCACGCGAAGGCGTTTGACAGAGAGGATTTCTCCTGTGACCGTCTCGACGAAAGCGGACTTCGGATGCTTGACAGTCTGATCGCCTATCTTGAAGCCGAACGTCAGAAGTATCTCGCGGACACGGGTGACCGTGCGCCGTGGCATCATATGATTCAGATGCTGCCGTCGTCCTACAATCAGATGCGCACTGTGACGATGAACTACGAGAATCTGATCGGCATATACTATGCGCGGAAGAGTCATAAGCTGCCCGAGTGGCACACGCTTTGCGATTGGATCCGCTCTCTTCCGTATGCGGAGGATCTGATTCTTGTAAAGGAAGTCACCGAGGAGTAATTTGAAATTTGCGGGAGAGAGACCGCCGCGGTCTCTCTCCCGTGCCTTTTATCGGAATGGAGAATTGTATGAGGCTATATGAAAAAAACGGAGTTCGGTTTTACCGTTCTGAGCTTTTGCCGTGCCCGCACGGCTTTGCAACACGGATCGGCGGCGTAAGTAAGAAGGCGCATACGAGAGGGCTGAATCTTGCCTTCGGACGAGGTGACGAGGACGAGGTCGTTCTCGAGAACCTCGTACGTTTTTCGGATGCTGTCGGAGTTTCTGCAGATTCGGTGATCTCACTTCCGCAGGTACACGGCTGTGACGTGATACGCGCTACGCTTGACGACCGAGGAGCAGGGTACCAAAAGAAAAGCGACCGCTCGGCGGACGGTTACTTTACCGACACACCCGCTGTCACGCTTGGCGTCAAGACTGCAGACTGCGTTCCGATCCTTCTTTGCGGCGTTGACGAAAATGAGAAGCCTGCCGCCGTTGCGGCGCTCCACGCGGGATGGCGCGGAACGGCTCTGCGGATCGCGGAGCGTGGAGTGGAGGCGATCGTTTCTCTTGGAATCCCGTGTGATCGGATCCGCGCCGCGATCGGGCCCGCGATCGGTATGTGTTGCTATGAGGTCGATGCGGCGTTCCGTGATACCTTTCTTTCAACGTTCGGCGAGGATTTTCTCTCGGGCACGTTCCGTCCGCGCGGCTCGGAAAAATACACCGCAGATCTTAAGGAGATCAACCGCCGTATTCTGATCGGGGCAGGTGTTTTGTCCGAGAACATCGACGTGTTGGATGAATGCACCGCCTGCCATCCCGAACTCTTCTTTTCACACCGATATTCCGCGGGAGTAAGAGGAACGATGCTTTCGGTGATCGCGCTTCCGGATCACGGAGCATCCGCGGAATCAGAATGATTTATGATCGCGGTAAAAAGCGTGAATGCGAGCTTTTTCTGATAGGACGCATCCGATAGAAGTGCGGCTTCGTGTTCGTTTGAAAGAAAACCGCATTCAACGAGAACCGACGGGATCCTGAGTCGGTCAAGCAGATAGATATTACTGCCTGCCTCCTTGACCTTGCGGCGATTGTCGGGCTGAAGCAGCTCCTGTGCTGTGTTCTGGATCGATTTTGCAAGGGTGGAGGATTCCTCCGAGGCGTTCGGGGAATACCACACCTGAAGTCCGTTGATGCTTTCCGAGGGATAGGCGTTCATATGAATGCTGACGAACAGCACCTCCTCGGTCGGATGCTCTGCGGCGACGTTTTCTGCAATTTCGAGTCTGGCTCTCAGGTCAAGCACCTTCTTTCGACCCTCGTAGTCTGCGTTCGGGTCGTAGAGGAGACGGTCGGAATCTCTCGTCAGAACGACCTTTACGCCACTTGCACGAAGATAGTCGGCGAGAAGGAGCGTGACCGAAAGGTTCAGATCCTTTTCGAGGCTTCCGCTTTTCGAGGAGGCACCACCGTCCTCTCCGCCGTGTCCTGCATCCAGGACCACGATACGGGAAGGAACTGCGCTTTCGACTTGACCGTCCGCCGAGACGGATTCGTTGATTCCTCGACGAGAGCCGAGAAAATACTTGAAGACGGACTGTATCGCAATCGTGACGAGTGCGAATATGAGCACGAAGAGGATGAATTTCAGTGTGGTGCTTGCAGGGCGTTTTTCGTATTTTTGATATTCCGATGCGTTCATACAGCCGACCTCCATTGGCGTTTTTTTGTATACTGTATGAGTATATTCTTTCGCACGGAAAAATAAGACATACTTTTGTGGGAAAACTTTATGAAGTTGTAAACTTTCGGGTGATATGAATTGACAAACGGCGGGATTCGCGATATAATATATCTGTTTCAAAACGATTCTATGAAATTCTTGAAGGGAGGAGCGGTATGATAAATCAGAACGAGGTAAGATACAAAAATCTGATGACACGGATCGGCGCAAGTCTTCTCGTTTTTCTTGGGCTCATCACAGCTTCGCAAACGGCGTATCGCTTCTTTTCCATTGCATTTTCCGAGGCATTCGGAGAAAGAATGGGATACGTCATTGGCGAGCTTCTGTACGGAGCCTTGTATTTTGCGTCCTTTGCGCTTCCCGTGCTTTTCTTTTGCCTGATCTCAAAGGGGAAGGAGCGGGAGCCGATGCACCTTTCGCCGCGACTCACCGCAAACACTCCGCTGATCATCATCGCATCGATCGGGATGATCCTTCTTTGCGCGATGGTCAACAGTCTTTTGATCGACCCCTTCATCTCTCCCGAATTTGATTACGATTCGGTATTTTTGACGAGCGATTATTCCGAGCCCTACAAGGTCGTCCTGCATTTTATCGTGATCGCGATCGTTCCCGGAATCTGCGAAGAGCTCCTTTTCCGAGGGATGATCCTCGGAAATCTCCTTCCTTATGGAAAAACCGGAGCAATCGTTGCAAGTGCATTCTTGTTTGGGCTGATGCATCAGAATCCGCTTCAGATGTTCTACACAACAATGGCGGGGATCATACTCGGTCTCATTTACGTGTACACCGAATCCATTTGGTGCAGTATGCTCGTACATGTTCTGAATAACGCCTTCAGTGTATTTCTCGAGTGGCTTTCGGAGCTGCTCGGAGAATCGGGTGAGTTCCTGCTTTATCTCCTTCAGGGAGGTCTTTTCGTTCTTTCCGTCGGCGCGATCGTCTGGCTTCTGATCCGCAACAAACGCTTTTCGAAAACGCCCGATTTTGAAAACGGCGTATTCGAGCGCACGCTTCCCGAGGTAGAGGGATACTGCAGGATCCCGGTTGATTCCGTACGAAAGATCCGTCTTTTCTTCTCACCGACTGTAATCGTTTTCCTCGTGCTCGTATTGCTGCAAATGGGGAGAGTGATGCTTCTTTTGATGGGAGGTGCGTCGTGAATACCAACGTCAAAAATGCAGTTTCGGCAGAGGATGTCGAATATATGAGAGAGGCGCTTTCTGAGGCCGAGCTTGCGTATGCACTCGGCGAAGTTCCGGTTGGTGCGGTTTTGGTGCGGGACGGAGAGATCATTGCCCGTGCGCATAATACGCGCGAGACCGCCTTCAGCGCGATCGCACACGCCGAGGTATCTGTCATCGCGTCGGCTTGTGAAGCGCTGCACGGCTGGCGTCTGGAAGGATGCACGCTGTACGTGACGCTCGAGCCCTGCCCGATGTGTGCGGGGGCGATCGTAAATGCGCGCATTCCACGCGTGGTTTTCGGTGCAGCAGATGCCTCGATGGGGGCGATGGGCAGTGTCATAAGGATAATGCGCTATCCGCTTCCGTTTATTCCGTCGGTCTGTGGCGGAGCTCTTGAAAACGAATGCGGAGCGATCCTGACGCGCTTCTTTCGGGAGCAACGTGAAAAAAGAGTGTAAGCTTGGCAGCGCTTCGGTGCTGTCCGCTGAATGTAAAAGGATTTCTTACTATGTTTCTTAAAAAGTATATTGGGGACAAAGCATTTTACCGTACCGTGCTTGGGGTTTCGGTTCCGATTATGGTGCAGAACGGGATCACGAACTTTGTCAGTCTTCTTGATAATATTATGGTCGGAACGCTCGGCACGGAGGAAATGTCGGGCGTTTCGATCGTCAATCAGTTTATTTTCGTTTTTAATATTCTGATCTTCGGAGCGGTGTCTGCTGCGGGAATCTTCACGGCGCAATACCACGGCTTTGGCGATAACGACGGCGTGCGACATACGTTTTGCTTCAAATTTCTGACGAACGTGGTCGTGGCACTTTTTGCCGTTCTGGCATTTGCGTGCTTTGACGATGCGCTGATCTCACTTTTTTTGCACGACGGAAGCACAGAAGGAGATCTTGTATTGACTCTGGAACGAGGGAAGGAATATCTGCGGATGATCCTGATCGGAATGGTTCCGTATGCGATCTCACAGGTCTACGCATCCAATATGCGCGAGACCGGACAGGCGGTACTTCCGATGATCGCGAGCATCGCGGCGGTCATTACGAATTTCGTCTTGAACCTGGTTCTGATTTTCGGATATTGCGGCTTTCCCGCACTCGGTGTAGTTGGCGCAGCGATCGCTACGGTGGTCTCTCGGTTTGTCGAGCTTTTCGTTCTTGTGATCTGGGGACATACGCATACCGATCGGTGTCCGTATCTCGTGGGGGCGTTCCGCTCCTTCCGTATTCCACGTCCGCTCTTCCGTAGGATCGTTATGACAGGACTTCCCCTGATGTTCAACGAGCTCTTGTGGTCGCTTTCGGTCACAATGCGGAATCAATGCTATTCCACGAGAGGGCTTGACGTCGTTGCGGCGCAAAATATCAATTCAACGATCGTTAACCTCTTTAACGTCGTCTATCTTGCCCTCGGCTCGTCGATCGGGATCGTGGTCGGAAATCTTCTCGGTGCGGGAAAGCTGGAGGAGGCGAAGGACACGAACCGCAGGATGATCTTCTTCTCGGTTACGTGTGCTACGGGAATGGGCGTTATTCTCGCTGCAATTGCGGCACCATATACATGGCTTTACGAGCCGACGGCGGCGGTGCGCGAGATAGCGATCTTTATGATTGCCGTTTCCGCGATCACGATGCCGCTTTGCGCTTACGCACACGCATCCTACTTCACGCTTCGGACAGGAGGACGGGTGTTCATCACCTTTTTGCTCGACAGCGGCTATATGTGGGTGCTTGTCGTACCACTCACGACGATTCTGGCATATTTCAGCGATCTTGGGATCCGCGAGGTCTTTATTGTCGGACAGGCGGCGGAGGCAGCCAAATGCCTGCTTGCGTGGATCCTTCTGAAGCGGGGAACCTGGGCAAAGCAGCTTGTTTCGGACGAGGAAATGCTACGGGATTAAAATGTACGAAAAGGGCGAAGCAACCGTAACCGTTGCATTCGCCCTTATTGTATTTTCTTTTCGTCTTCTGTGCCCGAGGATCCTTTTCGGGCAATTTTTCGCTTTTTGCGCTTTTCCTTTGCTGTGCGGTGTTTGTTTTGCTCCTTCCGGAACATATCTCTCAGGACACCGAGCGTTTTCTCGTCCTTCGGAAAGAAGAGACGGAGCAGAAAGATCGCGATCGCGACGGTGAGGATCTTCTCCGGGGTGAACGGGATCCATAAAAGGCTTAGATAGGCGCCCGCCAAAGCCTGCATCCAGGAGATCCTGAAGAAGAGCCCAAGGGCAAGCAGAACGTAGCTCCAACCATTCGTGATCATCCAGGCGATCGCGAGGCAGAGAAGAAGGCGGGGGTTAAAGAGAAGCTGTAAGAGCTTTTTCAGCCATAATTTGATCTTCTCTTTACTCAAATTCTTGAAAAAGCGCATTGTAAGCCCTCCCTTCCGCACAGATGAATGATGGTGGATATGACTAATTATATCATTTTTGAATAGATCTTGTCAATCGGTGTCGGCAGACGTTTTGTGATGATTTCGATAATTTTTCGTGTCTGTTTTTTGACCTTTAAGCGTAGGTCTGATTTTATAAACGGATTTTCTTCAGCCTCTTGACAAACGTCCTGAGACGCGGTATAATGTATTTACGTGAAGAAATATGCTTTCTTTGCGAAAAATTATTGTTAGGAAGAGTAAAAATGCAGGCGTCAAGTGCTGTTGGGACGGGGAGTTGCCCGACAGACGAAAATCCGATTTTTTCGGGTTGCGGTTTGCATTTTGCATCCCGCTTCATAGGGCAAAAAAGAAAAGACATTCTCAGCTTCTTTCCTGCCATATGGTGTGCGGAAGGAGGTATTTTTTTAATGAAAATGAAAAGACAAGGCGTATTTCGAACCGTAAGGGCACTGACACTTGCCGCTATGCTCGTCGCTATGAGCGTTGTTATCGGTATTTTTTGCAAGACCTTTATGAATTTTGCGGGCGGACTGTTTCGCGTTACCTTTGAGAATCTGCCGATCATTCTGTCTGGGATACTCTTCGGACCGATCGTTGGCGGTCTGGTCGGCGCGGCATCCGATCTCGTCAGTTATCTGCTTTCTCCGCAGATATATCCGCCCAATCTGATCGTTACGGCGGGGGCGTTTGCAATCGGTCTTGTTTCCGGAATTGTTGCACGTCTCGTACGGCGTCGCAGAGACGTACAGGTAATTCTGTCGGGATCGATTGCGCATATCGTAGGATCGATGGTAATTAAAACGATCGGACTTTATCAGTTTTATGGGATACTTGTGCTGTGGCGTGTTCCGCTGTATCTTGTGATCGCTTCGGTCGAAATTTTGATTCTTTGCTTTTTGTTCCGCAGAAAATCCTTCTGTCGGCTGATTGAACGCTTGTGAAAGGACAGCTTATGAACTATCAAGAGGCTCTTGAATATATCCATTCGATCAACTGGGCTTTTTGTAAGCCCGGGCTCGAGCGTATTCGTACGCTCTGCGAAAGGCTCGGAAATCCTCAGGCGCGGATGAAATTCATTCACGTTGCGGGAACGAACGGAAAAGGCTCGATCTGTGCGATGCTTTCATCAATTTTGACGAAGGCGGGATATAAGACCGGACTTTACACCTCACCGTATATCAAGCATTTCAATGAGCGGATGATGATCGACGGAGAGATGATATCCGACGAAGAGCTTACCGCGCTGACCGAATACATCCGTCCGATCGCAGACGCTATGGAGGATAAGCCGACCGAGTTCGAGCTGATCACTGCACTTGCGTTTGAATATTTCGCGCGTCACGGATGTGATCTTGTCGTTCTTGAATGTGGGCTCGGCGGAAGGCTCGATTCGACAAATATCATTGAGACTCCCGTGCTTTCGATCATCACGGGCGTTGCACTCGATCACGTTGCGATCCTCGGAGACACCGTTGAGAAGATCGCCCGCGAAAAGGCGGGGATCATCAAGGCGGGCTGTCCCGTTTTGTTTGGAAACAACAGTCACGAGGATGACGCTCTTCGCGTGATTGCCGAGGTCGCCGCAGATCAAGGCGCTCCTCTTTCCGTTACGGATGAAGCAATGCTTCGAAACGTGCGGTATTCGGTTGACGGAACGACCTTTGATTATGGAGAAGGGAAGGACTATACTTTGCGCCTGCTCGGTGTCTACCAGCCGTACAACGCCGCCACGGTGCTCTCTGCGGTTGCCGCCTTGCGCGACTGCGGATATAACGTGTCGGAGCGTGCCGTCAGAGAGGGACTTTGCACGGTTTATTGGCCTGCTCGTTTTGAACGGCTATCAGACGATCCCGTGGTGATCTACGACGGCGGGCACAATCCGCAGGGAATTGCCGTTGCGAAAAAGAGCATTGAAGCGTATTTCGGAAATGAGCGGATTCTGCTTTTGACGGGACTTATGGGTGATAAGGACTACTCCTGTATGGTCAGCGAGCTTGCTCCCCTCGCGGAGCGCGTCTATACCGTCACGCCGAATAATCCGCGCTCTCTCCCGGCAGACGAGCTGGCGGAGGTGTACAGGAGATTTGGAGCAGACGCGGTCTCGTTTCAGACGGTTGCCTCTGCAGTCGATGCCGCAATGCGGGATGCACGGAGCGAGAACCGTCCACTCTTTGTTCTCGGCTCGCTCTATCTTTACTGCGAGATATATCCGCTCGTAGAGGCATTTCGCTCTTGAAATCTTTTTTGTTTGACTGAAAGGAATTGTTATGAAACCCGAGGAACGCACTGAAACGATAGACAAGCTACTCGCACAGGAACGCTATGATTTCAATGATCTCGTTGATATTATGGCGCTTCTCAGACTTCCCGGCGGGTGTATGTGGGATGCACAGCAAACGCACGAAAGCATCCGCGACAATATGATCGAGGAGACCTACGAGGTCATCGAGGCGATTGATAACAAGGATACTGCGCTACTTCGCGAGGAACTTGGAGACGCACTGCTCCAGGTCGTTTTTCACGCACGGATCGAGGAGGAGGCAGAGGGCTTTGACATTTCCGACGTTGTGAACGATATCTGTGTGAAGCTCATCCATCGACATCCGCACGTGTTTGGATCGGTTGTGGCAAATACGGCAGAGGAAATGCTTGCAAACTGGGAAAAGATCAAGGTAGAGGAAAAGCAACGAGAGACGCTGACGTCCCGACTTGAGGCCGTTCCGCCGATGCTTCCTGCGCTGATGCGTGCGTCGAAGATCGCAAAAAAGACCGAGTTCTGGTACGGCTCGCTTTCGGAGGAGGATGCATATGCCTCGGTGGATGCGGCGCTGAAGCGTCTGAAGTCGGCAGAGCAGGACAACAGAGAGCGACTTCTCGGTGAACTGCTCTACGCGGCAGCCGTTCTGTGCCGGAAGCTTTCAATTTCAGGAGAAGCGGCACTGACGAAAGCGACAGAGAAACGGATCGGAGAGATCCGGTCAGCAGAGGCAATGTCTGCGGGGAAATCACTTGAGGATATGACCGCTGAGGAGCGGAATGCGCTTCGCGCACGGCTTGATGCTCTTGACAAGCAAGGCTGAAAGGGAAAGACCATGAGACTTGATAAATTTTTGAAAGTATCCCGTGTGATCAAACGGCGCACCGTTGCGAACGATGCCTGCGACAATCAGCACGTTACCGTGAACGGCAGACCTGCGAAGGCATCCTATGACGTAAAGGAGAACGACGTAATCGAGATCACCTTCGGACAGCGCACCCTGAAGATCCGCATTCTTGATATCAGAGAGCACGCGGGGAAGGACGACGCGGGAACGATGTATGAGGTGATCGGATAAGGTGTCTCTTCCTCCTCCCATTGCATACTCGGAGCGCGACTTGCATAAGATTTGGATAGGATTTTGAATCTCCGAATTTCAGGCAGGGGGCGGACCGTGATATGAATTATCAGAATTATAAGGGTGGAGAGGCATTTCGCGATGGGGCTCGTGCAGAAGAGCCGAAGAAGCCGAATACGATTATTTTGGAAAACAGAAAGCGTCTTGTAATCAATGGTGTGGAGGACGTACTTCGCTTTGACGATCTCTCCGCCGAGCTGTCTACCTCTCTCGGTGATCTGATTGTAGAGGGGGAAGGGCTTCGCATCGAGATTTTTGACACCGAGAAAGGCACCGTAACGCTCACGGGAAGTATAAGAACGCTTGATTACTTAGATCCCAAGGATGCTTCCGTTAAGAGCGATAAAAAGCGCGGCTTTTTCGGGAAGCGATAATCTCTATGGAATATTCTCCGAAGCTGCTCGCATCGTTAACGGTGCAGTCTATCATTCTCGGCTTTGCTTTGGGGGTTTTATACAGCCTCTTGCAGTTTAGCCGTATTCTTCTCGGAGAGCGCGCAGGCTCTGCATTTAGCCAAAAGGCAAAGCTACCGAGATTTTTGGTCGCTAAGCAATCGAGAGCATTCACAGAGAAAGGGCTTATGCGAGGAATTTTATTCTTTTTGCGCTTTTCAGGGGATGTTTTGTTTTGCCTTTCTGCGGCAATTGGGATCATACTGCTTGCATACGTTGGGAACAACGGTCGGATCCGTTGGTTTATTTTGCTTGGAACGGCGCTCGGTTATACGAGCTACACCTTGACCGTCGGACGGCTGTTTTCGTATTTTTCGCAACTGCTTGCACTGATGGTCCGTCTGGTTCTTGGGTATGCCGTACGCGCCTTGCTTTTTCCGCTGAAGACTGTATGGAAGGGAATTCGGAGTCTTTACGGCGTTGTCCTGAAGAGATGTCGGGCGTGTATCCGCCAAAAAAGAGATGCGAGGTTTCACACCTTGCAGATGAAGGCTCTTCTCGCATCGGCGGAGATGGGCTTTGACTGTATGATGTACGTAGGGCTTGAGGCGCCGATAAAAACGAGCGGTGAAGCGGTAAGAGACGGTTCGCATATAGCTCGGGAGGATGTAAAAAATAAGAGAAGGGGACGTGTATATGGGCGGAAAACAAACGATGAAAACGCAAGAAAACCAATCGGTAAAGCCTCTTGAAAAGCGTGAAGCGCCGCGTATGCCGCTTCTCTTCAAGTGTTTGTTTATTATTATGCTGACGCTGTCTCTTGTCTTTTTTGCAACGAAGCTGGTAGAATACAACCGCCTTCGCCAAGAGACAGAAAAGCTTAATGTGGAGATCAAGGAGCACGAGAACAACGCGGCGGAGCTGCGATATTTGATCGACAGTCCCGTGGATGATGCGTATATCATCCGTATGGCGAGGGAAAAGCTCGGTCTTGTTTTTCCCGATGAAGAGGTGTTTTATAATAATTTGACCGAAAAAAACTAATGGAGGTCGAGGATGCTTACGTATCAGGATCTTTTACCGGAGGACGGTGGATATTTTCAGTTTATGCGGGAAACCGTAGAGCCGTATCTGGCGGTGCATCGGACTGAGGGCTTTTTTGCTTCAAAGGATGATAAAAGGCTTTATTACGAGTGTGAGATCCTTCCCGACGCAAAGGGAGCGGTCGTGATCTCACACGGATACAATGAATCGGCAGAGAAGTTCCGTGAAATGGCGTATTGGTTTATGCAAATGGGATTTTCGGTATTTGCGCTCGACCACCGCGGACACGGGCGGTCACACCGCTTGTCTCCCGATCTTGCCTTGACCGATATCGAAAGCTTCAGCGACTACGTGCGTGATCTGCACTGCTTTGTGAAGAAGATCGTACAGCCGAAGGCGAAAGGGCTACCGCTGTATCTGTACGGTCACTCGATGGGAGGCGCGGTTTCGATCCTGTATTTACAGAACCACCCGAGCGTATTTCAGAAGGCAATTTTGACCTCCCCGATGCTGAAGCCAAAGACCGAGGGGATCCCGACGACGGTCACCCGCGCGATGTCGGCGGTTTGCCGTATTTTCGGAAGAGGAGACCGACTGGTTTTTACAGCAAAATCTGGTTTTAACGACAACGAGCAGTTTGAAACCAGCCCCGACACATCGGTTGAGAGATTTGAGTATTACAGACAAAAGCGAGTGGCGTATCCGTATTTGCAGAACAGCTATCCGTCCTACCGTTGGGTGAATGAATCCCTGCGGATCGGAAGATATATGCTTGACCCCATCCGTTGTGCACGCATAAAGATCCCCGTTTTGCTTTTTTCGGCGGGGGATGATGATCTCGTGTTCAGAAGAGAGCAGGATATTTTCGTGTCCCTCCTTGTAAACGGCGAGCTCCAATGTGAGGATCGTGCGAGGCACGAAATCTATATGAGCACGAACGACGTGATGGCAGATTATCTTTCGGAAATCGAAACGTTTTTAAAGACACGGTCCACAAAAAAATAAAAGCAAGCGGTATTTTTCACAAAATACCGCTTTTTTCTTTTGGAATTTATTTACAATACACCAATGGGTATTGCTTTTTTTCAAAAATTATGGTATAATATGAATATATTGAGTATGAATCGATAATTCGTGAGAACACGGAAAGGGATACTATGAAAAAAGTGCTGATTCAATATCGAAGCGTCATAGGGAAATGGTTTCTTGCTATCTGTTGCGGGATCCTGTTGACATATATATTCTGCTCCTGCGGTATGATGGCAGACAATGCGGTCTACGCCGTGGTTTCTGAAAACAATCTTTCAAAGGATGGCTATTATTATACGCTCTACGAGAACAACACCGCTGTCATCACAGGTATGAAGGACAGTGGGGAGGAGATAGCGATGATCCCGTCAAAGCTCGATTCCTCCTATACGGTTACAGCGATCGGAGAGGGGGCCTTTGAGGGCAACGAAGCGCTGAAATACGTAAAGCTCGGAGAGGGGATCCGCGAGGTCGGACAAAACGCCTTCCGCAAGTGCTACCGTCTCCTTCGCGTGGATCTTGCAACGACGGTTACCAAAGTCGGTAATAACTCCTTTGAATCGTGCGAGCGGCTTTGTGAGGTGAACGGTACAAGCGGGCTTCGGGAGATCGGAGACAGCGCTTTTTACCGTTGCTTGTCTCTCAGCGTGATCGGGCTTGAGGAGGGACTCAAGACGATCGGCACCGAATCCTTCCTTGGGTGCTCTGCACTGACGCAGGTCATCCTGCCGAAGAGTCTTTCCTCTGCAGGAGATGCGGCGTTTGCACAATGCACCTCGGTTACACGGGTAAATCTCGGAGGACTTTCCGAGATCCCGAACTCTCTTTTTGAGAAGTCGACCGCGCTTTTATCGGTCAAGATCGGTAACAACGTGACCCATATCGGTGAGCGAGCCTTCAAGGGCTCTCAAAAGCTCGAGAGCGTTACGATCGGAAAAAAGGTCAGATATATCGGCGACGCAGCCTTTGAGGGGACGATTTGGCTCTCGAATCAAACAGACGAGTTTTTTGTCGTCGGTGACGGTGTTCTTTTGAAATATAACGGATCGGGACCCGACGTCACGATTCCGAAGGAGGTAAAGGTGATCACCGACGCCTTTGAGGGCAGTGAGCGGATACAGCGTGTTACGATCGGAAGTAAGGTAACGCGGATCGCCAAATACGCTTTCAACGGATGCGTGAATCTGACAGACGTAGTGATCACCGCGAAGGTGACGGAGATCGAAAGCTGTGCGTTCTTGGGGTGCATTTCACTGAAAACGGTAGAGCTCCCCGCTACGCTTCGGGCAATCGGAAACAACGTGTTCAATAATTGCTCTTCTCTGAAGACGGTCGTTTACAAGGGCTCCTCTGCTGATTGGGGAAAGGTCACGGTCGGCGAAAAGGGAAACGTTGCGTTGTATTCTGCCAAAATTGTTTATGAAGGATAACGGAAAGGAGAAATTCAGATATGGTAACAGATAAGAACCTCCGTGTGAGTCGCTTTGTGATTGTATGCGGATTGATCGCTCTGCTTCTTCTTCCGCTTTTGCTTCTTTCATTGTCCGGATGTGCGAGTCAAGGAAGTGATTTTGTTCTTCCGAATCGCACGCTTCCCGCAGATGCTGAAAAGAAATCGTATTCTTATTTCAGATACAAGATATACGATGATGACACGATCGTGATCACTGACTATAAGGGTGAAAGTGAGAGTGTTGTGGTTCCCGATGAGATCGAGGGGCGTCCCGTCGTTGAGCTTGCGGATGCGATCTTTTATCAGAATCAGGTGATCAAGTCGCTTAAGCTCGGCAAAAATGTCGAGCGAGTCGGAATGAACTGCTTTGGTGGCTGTTCCTTTTTGACGGACGTTACACTGAACAAAAAGCTTTGGTCTATCGGCGCATATGCTTTTTCGGGTACTCCGTGGCACTCCTCGCTTTCCGATGAATTTGCGATCGTCGGTGACGGTGTTCTCATAAAATATAACGGTAATGCGAGCGGTATCGAGATACCCGATCAGGTCCGTCATATTTCGGATGCGTTTACGATGAAGAACATCGTTTCCGTTACAATGGGAGACTCGGTGAAAACGATCGGGGAATTTGCTTTTGCATACAGCGGTCGCCTTTGTAACGTAGAGTTCAGCAAATCTCTTTTAATGATCGACAAATTTGCGTTTACGGGCTGTGAATCTCTCCCATCCGTGATCCTGCCTGACAGTGTTGAACGGATCGGTCTGAATGCGTTTGAGAGCTGCTATGGTATTAACACGGTTCGTCTCGGTGATTCGCTGACGTATCTTGGTGAATATGCTTTTTTCGGTTGTACGCAGATGAGAATGCTGTATCTGCCCGATTCGCTTCCCGAGCTCCCGGTAGGAGCGTTTCAGGAATGCAGTGCGCTTGAACTCGTGCTTTATGCCGGGGACGAGAAAAAATTCAAAGATATTGTAGCTGATACTACGAATTATCTTTTGCTTGACGCTACGATCGTTTACAACGCAACGAGTGGGAGGTAAAAGCAGAAGCAAAGACCTTCTTCGGATTTGCTTTTTGAGAACGACCACGGAATTATTACAGATCAAATGAAAGGCTTGGTACATACAGAATGAAAAAAGATGGTGGACGTAATATTCTGCCGCCTATGATATCGGCGCTCGCGTTGATCGCTATTGCGATCGCTTCCGAGGTGCTGTACGGAATGACGAAATATTTGCCGCTCTGCTTGTTTGCACTGATGTGCTTTTTCCCTGCGGTGATTAACGTTATCGTAATGGTACTTCGTTTTTGCTTGCCCGAAGGAAAGTGCTCAGGATCTTCGATCGAAACTGCATCGGTCGCGGAGGAATCTATAGAAACGACGGAGCCTCAAAATGACGATGTGGCGGGATCCTCCGAAAAAACGGGCAAAAAAAAGAAAAAAGCAAGGAAAAACAAAGGATCTCGGTCTTTTATCAAACGAGCTCTGTGTGCAGTAGCTCGTTGGTACAATCGGAACAGAGTTTGGATCGCTGTCGTTCTTGCGCTGACCGCAACGGTATTGATCCAGATCCGCTTCTTTGTTGTACAGTCGCGTCTGACCTCACTTTATACGATGAACTATCCCACCTTGATCGCTATGATCGTAATGTTCACCGTTTTCATTGCACTTGATAAGTGGGGAAGTCATGCGAAATCGGGCGAGAATTTTTCCGACTCTCTCCTTAAGAACCTTCGAAGCGTATTTGCTCTTTTGCAGATCGCGCTCGTTCTGATGATGATCGCATCGGCACTGAAGATCTTCGGAGTTTACGATGCACAGAAGTGGCTGAAATATATCCTGATGGTGCTGTTTTACTATATGTCGGTATTCCTTGTGGTTTCCTTCGCAGTTACCGTCATCAAAAAGAACGTTTTTGAAAAACCGTTTTTGAACGTTCCGGCACCGTTTGCGATCGGTTCCTCAAAGGAGCTCGGTCTTCTTACGTATTTCGAAGAAAATACAGGAATGACGATGCGCTCTCTTTGGAGTATGCGAATGGTCAAGAAGCTGTTTCCGTATACGATCGCGCTTGCTGCGATGCTTTTGTGGTTTTCGACGGGACTTGTACAGGTCGAATCTCATCAAATGGGTGTGGTTTACCGTTTCGGACAACTGCAGGAGGAAGCGCTTCAGCCCGGACTTCATCTCCAATTGCCGTGGCCCTGCGATAAGATCGAGGTCTATGATGTCGATACCATACAGAAGTTTACGGTCGGGTACGTTTCCGAGGAGACCGAGGACAATACCTGGACGGACGATCACGGCATCGAAGAGTACAGACTTCTGCTCGGCAGTGGTGACGAGCTTGTGTCGATCAATCTTCAGGTTGAATATAAGATAGGAGATATTTATCAGTACCTCAAAAACAACACCTCACCCGTTGCACTCGTTGAAGCGTATGCTTACGAGCTTGTTGTGGATCATACCATCAACAATGATCTGGGAACGTTACTCACCATTGACAGAGCGGCATTCTCGGAAGATATCAAGAAAGACCTGATCGAAGGAATTGCAGAATATGAGACCGGTATCGAGATTGTAAGCGTCGTGCTTGAGAGTATCCATCCGCCGATCGAAATTGCGGAGATCTACCAGAACGTCATCAGTGCCGAGATCAAGGCTGTGGAAAAAATACTCGAGGCAGAGGCCTATAAGGCAACGATCATAGCCGGCGCACAAACACAACAGACCACAACGATTGCGTCTGCTACGGTCAATCAGCATTCCGCGATTGCAAACGCGCAGGCAGCGGTTTCGGAATTTATGGCGAGCGTCAATGCGGATACGAGTTACCCGACGACGTATCGGTACTATAAGTATCTGAACGCAATCACCGAGGCGTATGGAAACACGCGACTTGTTATCGTCGGCGAGGGTGTTGACAGTTCAAATATATATTTCGGTAGTCTTAATATAGGTGTTATAGCTCCTCCCGAAACCGAGGAGGAGACCACATTCTACGTGGAGGAAGAAACCTTTTCTCCCGAGGGAAAATGATGGAAAGGATACTTGTGATAAATTATGAAAGATAAAAAGATTAAAAATTCTGCCGCAGAGGCATCGGAAGAAAAGAAGACTAGGAAGGTCAAGGAGAAGAGATCCTTTCCGATCTTTAAGATTTTGATCGCGGTCATTTTGGTTGCAGCATTTTTCTATTTTGGCTTTACTTGTGAAGTCAGAGAGGGCGAGTGTGCGGTCATTCTTCGCTTTGGAGAGGTTCGCGAGGAGATCAACGATGCAGGGCTTTACCTGAAGCTGCCGTGGCCGTTTGAGTCTACCGTAAAATATGATAACCGACTGCAGTATTATGAGTCTACATATCTTGAGACCATTACGAATGATTCCAGAAATATTATCATTCAGTCATTTGCTGCATGGGAAATTGAGGACCCCGTTAGGTATCACAACAGCGTAGGAAGCAGAGGTACGATCAACGCAAACATCGAAGATCAGCTCCGAAGCGTCATCAACGGCGTTGTTGGCACCTATGACCTCAGCGCGATTGTTTCTATGGATAAGGAGCAGATAAAGATCGAGGCGATTCAGCAGCAGATCTGCGAGCGAGTGAGAGAAAACTGCAGACAAAACTACGGTATTTACATTAAGGATGTGAATTTCCTTCGTATCTCGCTTCCTGACACGAATCTGCAGAGCATCTTTGATCAAATGACCGCAGACCGTCAGAAGGAAATCGATTCCATTCTTGCGCAGGCTGAGCGTGATGCAAATATTATCATCTCTGAGGCAGATTCCGATGCCGCTGCTATTATTGCAGGCGGTGTAACCTCGGCGGCAGAGATCAATGCAAAGACCGAGACCGAGGTCGCACGTATTTATGCAGAGGCTCAGGCGGCAAACCTGGAGCTCTTCCGTTTCCTGAAGCAGCTTGATACCTTCGTTGCATCGATTGGCTCAAATACTGTTCTCGTCGTGAAGGCTGATGAGTATCCCTTCAACGTTCTGACGCAATACGGAGATTACCTTACGAATGAAAATGACCAGACTATCATCAAGGATCTGAGTTATATCCTCACCAAGCTTCCCGAGGCAGACAGAGAAGCATTGATCTCGGCAATCTCTGATTTGATTGAGGAGGCGTCCGCAGGATCGGGAGGACAGTCATGAGAACAAAGAAAAAGAATGGTGTTTTCGCGGACATTCTGACCTCAGTTACAAAATACTTTTTGATCCTCGTCGCGATTGTGATTGCGTGGATCTGTCTTTCAGGCATTCGTATTGTAAAGAGTGGAGAGGTTGCAATCGTTTTGCGCTTCGGTGAGCTCGTAGGAGATACGTACGAGGAGCAGGTTCACGAGCCCGGGCTGCTACTCGCCTTTCCGTATATCATAGACGAGGTTGTTATGGTTCCGACAGAAAGCGTAATGGAGGTCAAGGTCACGACGCATTACACAAACGGCGTAATGACGACACTCAGAAATAACGGATACGTCCTGACGGGTGACCAAAACGTGGCTGTTGTCAGTGCTACGGTGAAATATGTGATTTCGGACCCCGTGTCCTATGCGCTGTATGTGAACGATATGGATTCCTTGATCAACGGATTCGTAAGCAGCTCGATGCTTGATGAGGCTGCGGGGATCTCGGTTGACGATCTTCTGACCAAGGAGAAGGATTCATACGGCACTGCTGTCCTGAACGATACGCAGGCAAAGCTGGATACGGTCGGTGCAGGTGTAACGATCACGACCATCGAGCTTACAAATGTGAGAATGCCTGCCGAGGTAAAAGAGATCTATGATCTTGTCAACTCCGCAAAGGTGGAATACTCTACAAAGCTCGAGCAGGCGAAGATCTACCGTGAAAATCTGATTCCCTCTGCGGAGGCTCAGCGGAATACGCTGATCTCGAATGCTAACGCAAAGTACTCCTCAGCAGTAGCGGAGGCAAATCAGGATCTTGCGGAATTTTGGGGACTTCTCGATGAATACAACACCAATCCCGACGTGGTAACGACTCGTATTTACAGCGCAAAGATGGCAGAGGCGATCGCAAAGATCGGAACGGTACGCGTGGTTGAGGATGAAGACACAAAAATATTTATCAATTAAGGAGGTGAGTGGATTTGGAAAGCATCAATAATATGGGTCAAAAAAACCTCGAGCTTCTCGCAAAGGATAATTTGACCGAGGACGGCAAAAAGCATCTTCGCCGTGAACTGATCGGTGCCGCGATCTCACTCGCCCTACTTGGAGCAGGTCTTCTTTACTCTTATATTTTCCCGCTTCAGAAAACCGTTCCCGCGCTTCTGTATACTGTCGCGTTTTTGATCCAGACGATCCCGATCTTTCACGAGGCGATCGAGGGCGTTATTACGAAGGATATGGATCACGCGCTTGATATACTTGTTGCAATCGCGGTAACGGCATGCTATCTCACGGGAGATCTGATTCTCTCTGTGTTGATTCCGTTGATTCTGAATATCGTGCATCTTCTCGAGGAACGCAGTATTATGGGCGGTCGGGGAATTATCGACGGCCTTAAGAAAATGCAACAGGCGACTGCGATCAAGCTTGATGGTGACGCGGAGGTCGAGGTAGAGGCGGCAAAGCTGAAGATCGGTGACCGTATCGTCGTTAAGCCCGGCGAGGGCATTCCGATCGACGGTGTGATCATCAGCGGTGACACGCACATCGACCAGAAATCTCTGACCGGTGAGCCCCTTCCGTTCCACGCGAGCAAGGGCGATACCGTTTACGCAGGCACGGTAAATATTGAGGGCAGGATCATCGTTGAGGTGAGCAAGGAGTACGTTGATACCTCCTTCTCGAAGGTATTGACTCTTTTGGCAGAATCCGAGAACATTGCCTCCTCGGAGACGAAGATCATTGACCGCTTTTTGAAGTATTATATTCCGTTTGTGCTTGGACTTGCAGGGGCGATCGCACTCATTCAGCAGGATATGACGCCTGCGATCGCGATCCTTGTTGTTTCCTGTCCGTGCGGACAGATGCTTGTCAGCTCTGCGCCGATGATCGCGGCACTCTCGGTTGCGACCAAGCACGGTATTCTGATCAAAAACTCCAAGTTCCTTGAGGAACTCACCGAGATCGAGACTGTTGTTTTCGATAAGACCGGAACTCTCACCGTTGGTGACCTTTCGTTCGTTGATCACAGATCGTACAACGGGATGGCACAGGAGGAGCTTCTTCTTCGTGCAGCGATCGTGGCATCTGCCTCCAACCATCCGATCTCCCGTGCGGTGATTCGCAGTGTCGATGCTGATGCGTATGATAAGACCTACGACGTCAAGGAGGTTCCCGGAAAGGGAATGATGGGTACATCGGCAGACGGTCTCCACACCGTGCTTTTTGGCAGCAGAGAATGGGTGCTCTCGGAATGCGGACTTTCAGACAGTGATTTCGGTACAGACCTCAAGGTTCCGTCCAGCTACGTTGCTTGCGACGGAGAGCTGTGCGGCGTTCTTTGCTTCAATGATACCGTTCGCTCGATGGCAAAGGACAGCATTGATGTCCTGAAGAAAATGGGGGTAGAGGAAACCGTGATGCTGACGGGTGATGGAAAGACCTCTGCGCAAGCGATTTGTGAGCAGATCGGTATTCAGACTCTGCACGCGAAGCTTCTTCCGGAGGATAAGCTCGAGAAGCTTCGTGAGATCAAGGAAGAAAAGATCGTCCTTGCCGTTGGTGACGGCATCAACGATGCTCTTGCGCTCCGTGAGGCAGACGTCGGTATTGCGATGGGTGCGATGGGCTCGGATATGGCGATCGAGTCTGCGGATATTGCGCTGATGAACAACAATCTGTCGAATATTCCGTTCGCTATGCAGATCGCGCGCAAGACGAAGAGCATCATTTATCAGAATCTTGTGCTTTCGATCGTGATCAGCCTTACTCTGATCGCACTTTCGGCGGCAGGAGTTCTCCCGGCGATCCTCGGCTCTGCGATGCACAACGTCGGAGCTTTTGTGGTTTTAATCAATAGCTCGAGAATCCTCCGGATGAAGCGAAGCGACGAGGAATAACCGGTTCGGTAACGCTACGGCGCGACCTCCACCGAAAACCAAAGGATCGGGTGCTGTAACAGCACCCGATCCGTCTTTTTTATTTCTATATTATTCTTCTGCAGCAATAAATTCGCGCATCAACGCGATCTGATGGCGAACCGAATCATCGGAGGGACCGCCATATGCTTTGCGCTCCGCTACACAGGTCTCAAGGCCGATCGCGGAGTAAATATCCTCCTCAAACAGCGGGGAAAGCTGCTTGTATTCTTCAAGTGAAAGTCCCTCAAGTGTATTTTCGGTATCAATGCAATATGCGACAAGCTTTCCGACGATCTGATATGCCGAGCGGAAGGGAAGCCCCTTCTTTACGAGATAGTCCGCGCAGTCGGTCGCATTGATAAAGCCCTTTGATGCGGCGTTCCGCATTGCGGCACAGCGTACCGTTGCGGTTTCAAGCATCGGCGCGAAGAGTCTGAGGCAAAGCTTTGCTTGATCGATCGCATCGAAAATCGCTTCCTTGTCCTCCTGCATATCCTTGTTATATGCAAGCGGAAGCCCCTTCATTACGGTGAGGAGACCCATAAGATCACCGTAAACGCGACCGGTCTTGCCGCGGACGAGCTCTGCGATGTCAGGGTTTTTCTTTTGCGGCATAATCGACGATCCGGTGGAATATGCGTCATCGAGCTCAAGGAAGCCGTATTCGGACGAGCACCACAGAATGATCTCCTCAGAAAAGCGGGAGAGATGCATCATCAGAACCGAAAGATCGAACGCAAGCTCAAGCACGAAATCACGGTCGGAAACGCCGTCCATACTGTTTTCGGTTACCGAATCAAATCCGAGCTGCTCAGCGACGAAGTGACGGTCGATCGGATAGGTGGTGGCGGCAAGTGCACAGGAGCCGAGCGGCATCACGTTTGTGTGACGGTAGGTTTCGTTGAGACGAGTCAGATCGCGTGAAAGCATCTGCGCATATGCCATCAGATAGTGCCCGAGGGTCACGGGTTGAGCGCGCTGAAGATGCGTATAGCCCGACATAATGGTTCCGATGTTCTCCTCGGCCTTATTTGATACAACGGTAAGGAGATTCAGAAGATCGTCCTTTAATTCGGTGATCTGATTCTTCAGGTACATACGAATATCAAGTGCAACTTGATCATTGCGGCTTCTCGAGGTATGGAGACGTTTGCCTGTGTTGCCGATCCGCTCGGTCAGAACGCTCTCGACGAACATATGAATATCCTCGGCCTCCGGATCAAAGAGAAGGGTGCCTTTATCAAGATCTGCACGGATCTCCTTCAGGGTTTTACAGATCAACTCTGCCTCCGACACCTCAATGATACCGCATTTGCCGAGCATCGTCGCGTGTGCGATCGAGCCCTCGATATCCTCGCGGTACATTCTGCAGTCGAAGGAGATCGAGGAATTAAAATCATTGACCGCTTCGTTCAGCGTTTTTTTGAAGCGTCCGTCCCACATTTTCATAAAAATAAACCGAATCCTTTCGTGATAAACTGTTATCAGGCTACTCTGATAAGCATTTGCGACCTGAATACAAAAAACCGAATCGGGCTGACCCACAGAGATCTATGAGCCAGCCCGTAGCAATACGGGGTGAATATTATTGCTCTCTCTTTGCGTCGAGCATTGCTTTAACCTTGATCGGCAGACCGAAGAGGTTAATGAAGCCTGCGGCGTCCTTCTGGTTGTAGGCACCGCCGTCGTCGCCGAAGGAGGCGACCGTTTCATCATACAGCGTGTACGGAGAAACAACACCTGCGTTTACCATATTGCCCTTGTAAAGCTTCAGGGTAACGTCACCGGTGACGGTCTTCTGCGTTTCATTTACGAATGCGTCAAGCGCTTCGCGGAGGGGTGTGAACCACTGACCGAAGTATACGAGCTCGCCGTACTTCTGTGAGAGGAGCTTCTTGTAGTGCTGGGTCTCGCGGTCGAGGCAGATGGTTTCAAGAACCTCGTGAGCCTTGTAAAGGATCGCACCGCCGGGCGTTTCATATACACCGCGGCTCTTCATACCGACGAGACGGTTCTCGACAAGGTCGAGAAGACCGATGCCATTCGCTCCGCCAAGCTCGTTCAAGGTCTCAACGAGCTCGACAGCGCCCATCTCCTTGCCGTTGACTGCGGTGGGTATACCCTTTTCAAAGTGGATCTTTACGTAGGTGGGTTTATCGGGAGCCTGCTCGGGGGAAACCGAAAGCTCAAGGAAGCCGGGCTTATTGTACTGAGGCTCGAGGGAAGGATCCTCAAGATCAAGTCCCTCGTGGGAGAGATGCCAGAGGTTCTTGTCCTTCGAGTAGTTGGTCTCGCGGTTGATCTTAAGCGGAATGTTGTGTGCTTCCGCGTAGTCGATCTCCTCTTCGCGAGACTTAATGTCCCAAAGACGCCAGGGAGCGATGATCTCCATTTCGGGAGCAAGAGCCTTGAGTGTCAATTCAAAACGAACCTGGTCATTGCCCTTACCGGTACAGCCGTGGCAAATCGCATCTGCGCCTTCCTTGATTGCGATCTCAGCAAGACCCTTTGCGATGCAGGGACGTGCGTGAGAGGTACCGAGCAGATAGGTTTCGTAATCTGCGCCGGCCTTGAGGCAGGGCCAGATGTAATCCTCAATGTACTCCTTCTTGAGGTCGAGAACGTAAAGCTTTGATGCACCGGTCTTCAGTGCCTTTTCCTCGAGACCGTCGAGCTCGGTGCCCTGACCTACGTCACCCGAAACTGCGATGACCTCGCATCCGGGATAATTTTCGTGGAGCCACGGAATGATGATCGATGTGTCGAGACCGCCGGAGTAGGCGAGAACGATTTTCTTGATTTCTTTTTTCATAATATTACCTTCCTGTATGCCGTTTTGATCGGCACTGATATAATTTTTAACACGAACATATTATACAGCATAAATATTCATTTGTCAAGGGAAGATTTCACTAAATTGTGAATAAAAGTGCGCAGAATCTCCCTAATACTTTGAGCTGTTTTGCACAAACTGTTTTAGGGGCGCAGAATTTTGAAAGGAGAGAGATACAATGGAATGGAAAAATATTCACAATAAAACCTATAAAAGGTGTATATATACAATTTTTGCGTGCTTGGTGATCGTTTCCGTGCTTCGGCTACCGACGCTTGCGGCTGGCGAAGCGTATAACTGGTACTGCAAAAGAAACAAGGAGCATAAGCAACCGATCGTCGACGGAAACATGGCTTTCATTGAAAAATATGATGGCTACTATATTGACAAAAGGCACGGCGATAAAGAAGAAGAAAAGGTTGTCTATCTGACCTTCGACGCCGGATACGAGAACGGAAACGTAGCGAGGATCCTTGATGCCTTAAAGGATGAAGGCGTGCACGGAGCTTTTTTTATCCTTGGAAATCTGATCGAACGAAACACGGGTCTTGTGGAGCGAATGACTGCTGAAGGACATCTTGTGTGCAATCATACGGTACACCATCACGATATGACACGCGTTTCTTCAAAAGGAGAATTCGAACGCGAGCTGCGTGCCCTTGAAAAGCTATATACCGAAAAGACGGGAAAGACGCTTGCAAAATATTACAGACCTCCCGAGGGCAGGTTTGACGAAAAAACGATGGAATACGCAAAGTCGATCGGATACAAAACGGTCTTTTGGAGCATTGCGTATGCGGATTGGGATAACGGAAAGCAGCCTTCCGTGGAGGAAGCCAAGAAAAAGATCCTTGACAATCTGCACAATGGCGCTGTGATCCTTTTGCATCCGACCTCCGAGACAAATGCATTGATCATAGGAGATGTAATACGGGAGATCAAAGCACAAGGGTATCGCTTTGGAACGCTTGATGAATTGACTGTATAACAACGACTTTATGAAAGTAAGGTGAGTGTACACGTGAAACGAATATGGAAGCTTTCTGCGCTTTTTTTGGCTCTTTGTTTTTGCGGTCTTTATGGAGGCATTCGCGTTTATCGGGAAGGAGCGGTGCTTACAGGTGCCTTCGGCAGTGATATTGCGTGGGTATACCGATGTAATCGGATGGCGGAAAAGAAGGTCACACTCACCTTTGATGATGGACCGCACCCCAAGCTAACCCCCCTGATACTTGATATTCTGAAGCAATACGGCGTACACGCTACCTTCTTTATGGTGGGTGAAAATGCCGAGCGATATCCCGATATCGTGAATCGGATACTTGAAGAGGGACACGAGATCGGAAATCACACCTATTCACACGCAGAAGCAACAAAGGTCGACCGAGCGGATATAAAGGAGGAGATCCTTCGCTGCGAGTCGGTACTCGGAGGGATATCCGATGTTCGCCCAAAGGTATTCAGACCGCCGTGTGGGGCAATCGACGCAGATCTTGGCTCGCTGTGTGATTCACTTGGCTACCGTGTGGTGCTTTGGAGCATTGATACGAGAGATTGGTGTCACGTACCAAGCCGCGAGATCGCAGAAAACGTGCTGAAGAGCATACGGGACGGAGATATTATATTGATGCACGACTATATCGGGAAGGACAGTCCTACGCCGGATGCACTGAAAGAAATAATCCCCGCGCTGCTTGCACGGGGATATGAATTTACACTTGTGAGTGACCTTCTTGAGATCGGGAGTCAGGTTGAGCCGATCGCGTATCCGTGATGCTCAGACTGAGCTGTCAGAGGCTGCGGCATCGTCGTTTTCTTCGGATTCCTCGGAATTCTCTTTGGTTATCGTCGGATGTGCCGCCTCGTAAGGCTTGATCAGATAGCGATCAATGATCGGATATGCGGCATAGACCGACATAAAGGCGGTGAAGGAAAAGAGATAGAAGCAGGGAAGAAAGAAGGGAATCGTCGTATAGGGGAGGAAGAGAAGAAGGAGCAGTAGATTCAGGACTACCAGAACAGCGATTCCGAGCGCCGCGAGGATGTTGCGCTTGATTCCGAGGATCGAAAAAATGAGAGAATTTTTGAGGATTTTCGTCCACTTCATTTCAAACGTGATCATCAGCTGATAGATATAGAAGCGCATAAAGAAATAGATCACGGCGATTGCGAATATAACGCCGAGCATAACGTCGTTCAGACCGGCGGAGGTGCCCCGATACAGTGCGTAGTAATCAATGCCGAGCAGTGCGAGTACGATTAGGTCAAGCGTTCCGAGACCAAGCGCTTGCTTCCAGTTTTTGCGGATGCCGTAGAAGTAATCGGAAAAGACGAAAACGGCATCTCCTCGGAAGAAGCCGCGCAGAACGTAAGCTGCGCCGACATTCTGGAGTCCCCAGGTCAGAAGCAGGAAAAGACCGAGTCCGATCAGAGCGAAGGAGCGACCGATCGACAGCACGGGAAGCCCGATCTGAAAGTTGACCGCATTCAGAACGGAGGCGATCGCGGGTGACTCCGAGATCATTGATGCGCCGTATATCGGGGCGTAAAGCGGAGACGTTGCCGACGGTGTATTGGGGGACAGAATGTACAGAAGGACTCCTGCCACGATCGGGATGATCAAGAAGAGCATCATAAAGTTGAGCGTAACAAGCCCGCGAGCCTTTCTCCACAGAAGCTTAAAGAAGAATTTCAGTGTCGGGGTTCTGTCTTCTTCCTCCGTAATTTCTTTTTTGGGAGGGCGGAACCGATCGAAAAATCCGAATTTTTTGTTGTTTTCCAAATTTTTTTCCTCACTTAAGGTGTTTTTTACAAATCAGGCAATCAATTTCCAAGGAATACTGCCACGGAGCGGATGATGACCGGAAAAATGAGCCATAAGAGCAGGCGGGCGGTAAAAGAAAAAAATCGAGCCGTTATGCCGGGAGCAGGGCTTCTGTTGGGAAAGCCGAGCGAAAAGCAAAGGGACAATCGGTATGCATAAATGCAGAAAAGAAACGAGCCGATAATTCCGGTTAATTGATAAAGACGAAGAATGGGTATCGAGACGGTCAGCAGTCCTTTTTTCAGAAGCTCTGATGCGATCGGATGATATAATCCTTGTAAAAGCTGAACTGCACAAAGAGAGAAATATAATGCACGTTGCTTATTTCGGGGGATCGATGATAAAAGCAGGACTGCAGCCTGGAAGAGGGACGGAGACGCGTAAAATAAAATGCGGCAGGCGTATTCAAAAGGCGTGCTTATCCCTAAAAAAGGATCGGAGAAAAAGAGGAGAAGCTGATTTTTGTACAATGCTGAGAGTGGAGCGCCGAAGAGATGAAACGCGTATACCCCTACAGAAAAGGAGAGTACGGACAGACCGAAGAATCGAGAAAAGGAGAGTGCCTTCTTTCGAAAAAGGGCTGCGTTATGTGCAGTTAAAGGGAAGAAACGGTGCCGCTTTAGGGCGATCTTTTTTCTGAGGTTCATTCGTTCCACCGCCTCCTAAAAGGATTCCGCGAACATTTTATGAGGGAGAGGAAACGTTTATGTCAATATAAATTATAGTATAGCATATTCGAGCGCTTTTGACAATCCCTAAAGTGAAAAGATTTACAAAAAAGCTCATATTGCAGTATATACTTTGTTATTTCACGGTGTTGAAACGCATAACTTCGAAACCGATAACAGCACAGGTGGCAGCCGCTGAGAGTGAGCCGCGGAATTCGCGACCGTAATCGATCCGAACGTTTTGATCACAACAGGAAAGTACCTCTCGCGAGATCCCACGCTTTTCGCCGCCTATGACGAAAAGTAGAGGCTTTTTGAGGTCTGTGTCGTATAGGGAGATTGCATTTCGGATCTCTGCGGCGTATACCGAATAACCTGCCGAGCGGAAGATGTGGATCGCATCTGTCGGCTCTGAAATACAAACCGTCATTTTTTCCGATGTTCCCGCAGATGAACGGGCAACCGTTCCTGCGGCAGAGAGCCAATTACGCGAAGGCAGGATCAAGCCGTCCGCTCCTGCGGCATAGAGCGCACGCAGGGAATAACCGAAATTGTACGGATCCTCGATTCCGTCAAGCATTACCCAAAAGCCGTTGTCCGAAAGATGCTCCGGTGTGAGAGCAGGATAGCTTCGCGGTGTTGCTACGGCAAGAACACCACCGTGAGTGGTTCCGTCTGCCATTGAGGAAAGCTCATCCGAGGAAATGAGCGAAAGAGCGAAACCGAGATCCTTGGATTTTCTTTCAAGGAATTGATATTCGCGATTTTTTTTGTATAATCTGGATCTGTCGAAAAAGACCGTACGGATGCTGCGGTCACTTGTTCCGGAGGAAATCGTCTCAATTAAAGCGGAGATCGAGGTCATACCCTCAAAAAGGACGGTTTCGTCGTTGCTTTGGGGATTTATGGTAAAGCCTTGGTCGGTCATTGAAAAAATCCTTTCGGTTGAAATAAAGGTTTGGTACTAAACAGAATACGTGTTTCATATGGTATAGCAAGGAAATCTGAACGGGGTGTCTATAGGAGGTATTCTATGGTTTATATATCCGTCGAGCGTGGTGATATCAAGGAGCACAGATCTATAGGACGTGAGCGGTGTGTGGAGCTTGGAGCGTATATCATCGAGCATAACACAACGGTACGCGCTACAGCGCAAAAATTCGGGATCAGCAAAAGCACTGTACATAAAGACGTAACGGAGATTCTGAAGCGAGTGAACCCGAGTATGTGCGCACAGGTTCGGGAGATCCTTGAGATAAATAAGCAGGAACGGCATCTGCGCGGCGGAGAGGCCACGCGCAGAAAATATCAGGGGGAAAAAGAAGAAAACGATCAGCAAGGCTGAATCCTTGATAATGGGGCTCAAAAGCGACCGAAAGGCTGTTTTTTTGAGCCGATTTTTATACAAAATTTGTATTTTGTACAATAGCCGCGATCTGTTCCCAATCGAACAAATTTGCCCAAAATTCAGCCGGGCGACGATTATGATGTGTAGTATGTTCTACGTCGGCAAAGTTATATTTGTCGTAAATGTACTTGAAAATGGCGAGCATGTCAAGGTTCCGATTCTCCGGGAAACAGAGACCGTGTGCAACCTTCTTTCGACACTGCAGCTCAATTCGGATCCAGGAGTCAGGATCACCGTACGGATTTTCCTTCACGTACTGCGTATTGTCGGCGTTGGTATACTGCATCTTCTTGTCATAGATACGAAGCATCTTATCTGACGTCGGAGCTCCGAGATACAGCGTCTTTTGACCGCCACCCTTGCGAATCGTGTATTTGATACCTCCACCGGCACGCGCATCATCTGACGTGATGATCACGCGATCCGATGCGGTATGCCACTTTTCGCAATGCTCAATCAACTGATCAAGGAACTCAGGGCGATAATTGATCAGATCGAAAGCAAAGTCAATCCGCGTTACGTGCGACGGCTGCGGCATGATATAATTCCCTGCTTCGTCGGTTTGCGTGCGTAGGTAGGTATCAACGTCCATACCGAGAACGCGGAGATTATCAAGACCGCTACCGGAAATGTCAAGACGGATCTTCGGGATCACCTTATCAAACAAATGTTCTTGCATCGTGCCTTCGATGATCTGTTCACCGTAGAAATTGAATTGTGCCGTTTCAAGACGTACGCCGCGCCAATTAAATACGAATTTGTCTTCAAGACCTTGGCACTGCTCGTAAACGTTCTCCGCGAACTCGGAAACGTAGTCTTCAAGACCGAGCCAACGCAAAACCGTGTTAAAACTCATATCGTTGAAAATTGCCGAATACCAGTCAACCTTAGTATAGATCGCGCTATCTTGTGTATCAATATTAAATTGAAACACGTTTGTTGATGTTCCTGCCATTTTTTACCATCCTTTCAGAAGTATAGTTTTTTTTTAGTTTAACACAAAAATTTCCGTTTGTCAAGGGAAAATGTCAATAAACACCTTACAAATTTGACAATCTATGTATACGTAGGGTTCGTTGATATACTTGTATGGTGAATTAGTAATTCACCGTGTAACACGGTGATACATAACCGTGTTAGACTTCCGGACGCTCTTCGAGCGCCGGGAGATGAACTTCCCTGCGGTCGCTCACGTGTATATATACGTACGTAGGCTTCGTCTGACCGATCCGTAATTGAGCACCGGGAGACGAACGCCGGGCGAAGCCGTCGTTCTGTTTCTCTGGCGGCGCGTACCGTCCGCGCCGGAGATGAAGAACTGCTTCGGCTGCACAATCTACGATCAATCAGAGGTGAAGATAACAGAAGCGGTGCGCCCCTAAATCCCCTTCCGGGGACTTGCTGCCAATCCTTCGATCGAAATATACAAAGTAAACAAAAACACCCGGCAGGATCCTGCCGGGTGATTTGTTTACAATGCACTATTCGATTGCAATTCCCTGCGTATGAAGGAATACTCTGAAAAAGGCTTCAGTCGTCGGAGAAAGTCCGCCTATATCTGCCTCGTTATACTCTCCTCTGATCACTTGCTCACCGATGAGGACGTTACCAACGATGCAATCAAAGGAATTTCTGTATAAAATTGTACCGATACGATTGATCGGCTTGTGACGCAGCTTACCGACGTCGTCGACGATCATGATATACTGATTGCCGAAATAGACGTTCTCGATACAATCACAATCAAGCAGCTTGTGGCAGGTATCAAGGAATTCTCTGTGATCATCTGTTACGTTGACATCCACAAAGCGCGCAGAACCGCTACAAGGCACGAAAAGAAATCTTTCAGGGTTTGACATTAGTTCACTCCTTTGTTGCTTCATAAGGCTTATAACAAGGCGGAAGAGGGGGCATATAAGGCTTTTCAAAACTATCAAAGTATTTATAATACCGAGGTCTAAAAACCTTCTTTACAGAAAATAGACGAGTCAAAAGCGGAGGCTTACAATAGCCCTGGATAATTTCACCGAGCTTCTGGCTGTCCTTCTTCGGATCCGGGATTATAATACCATAGGGAATGCGATAATACTTAGATATCCAAAAACCAGTAAAAATGCCTTTATAGACATAATAAACACGATCAGTGATAACTCTGATCTTGCGATCGACACCGTCCCATTGCTGCGTAAAAAGGTAAATGTCAGCCTTAAAATGCCTATGCTCGAGAAAATACTCTAACCGTTTTCCATTAAAATTCTTATAATCGCGAGAATCAGCAAAAAGCGTAGCTTCGTCGATCAAGAGCAAACAGTCACGAAGATCATATTTTCCAATACATTCATTATCTACGTACGTATATCCAGGAATAGACATTTTAACATTACCGTAAACGTGCTTATATCTGGAATTTTTATTCCTGGTCTCACGCAAAGCAATAGAGGCCATTATAGTAGTCTTGCCGGAACCGGGCAAACCGAAAAAAAGAGAAATCATAAAGCACCTCAAAAAATCCGCAGGCGGGCATTGCCCGCATGCGGAAGAATTTTACGCGCCCCAGGTGATAGATCTGATCGCACGTACGCCGAAAGCAAAAGCGGAAACAGCAATACCGATAGCGAAAAGAGGAAGAAGAGCTGCGAGCTCACCGGATTCACCGGTCATAGCAGAAACAACGTCACCAACCCAACCAATCACAGTAGGTACAGCAGTCGAAACAGCTTCGATCATAATTAGTTATCTCCTTTCTTGAAAATTCCGCGTGTAATCCTATATAGAAGATCAATAAAAACGGTCGAAAATAGAAGAATGAGAGCGCCACAAATATAAAATATAATCTGTTGCTCTGATGAAGAATAAGATCCAGTATCCCAAGTATGATCTATAATAGACTGAATTAAATCGTACATACGTATCTAATTAACCTCACAATCCACCAAAGTATAAAAAGACAAAAAGCAGGTAAAAGACAAATCAAATAGAATTCAGAAGAGAAAAAAACAACGTAGAGATCTAAAATCTTATCAAGAAAAGAAATCATCTTTTTTCACCCAAACGAAAATAAATCAAAGCAAGCATAACCATAAAATAGAGATAGAAAAAATACTGCATAGTTACTCCGTTTTCTGTCGATCAGAAGCCGCGGAAGATCTATCCTGATCACTATCAGACTTTATATGTTTAACCATATCTGAAGCACCGGAGATAGAGCGACCAAAAAAAGGAATTAAGATCAACCTGGTTAAAAGTAATACAACGAACATCGTTATAAAGAAAGGGAAAGCACCGAGCCGATCGAAAATAGTATAAAAATAGCCATAAACAGCTTCGACTATTGACATCAAAAGATCTACTACAGTCGAAAACTCAGCAGAAGCACCGGATTCGAAACCCATAAAACACCTACCTTCCTACAACCTTGTAAAGAATTGCAATAGAAATGGAAGCAACAAAAATAGTAGAAATAATAGACGGTAACCAAGTCATCCACTCAACAACGTCCAAACCAACACCATTTAGCATATAGACGACAAGAACGAGATCCTGGATGAAGTCAATAAGAAACTCTACCAAGCCAATGATCATATCAAAAAAGCCGGTTATAAGATCAAAAATTGACTTCAGCATAAAAATCAACCTTTCTTGCCAAATAGTAAAAAGGAGACTAAGGAAATAAACGCAACGATGGCAGCCATACCGGTAACAATAGGACGATCAAAAAACACGCCTAACGTAGATTTAGCTAAATCGACATCAAAAAATTGAAAATAAGTATAAAACGCATCTCGAGCTGAATCAATATCGGGTTCCGGAACTACAAGAGCATCGCCAATAGATTCAAGATCACCTTTCAAATCATCCTTAACGTTATCCATTGACTCGACAACGTTGCTATTACTCTCATCAGGAACGAGTAAGCCGTTATTTAGATCAGTGAGCTGCTGCTTTACTTCTTGAATTTCAGCTTTCAGATCTTCGTTGGTGACAGGATCGTAAACAGATACGTTGTTGTCAGGTGAACAAATACCAATCGCAACGTAAGGGTTTATATTACTTGATTCGTTCATCCAATCCTTGCCGGAGATCCGCAGACCAAAAGCGGTATATTGAGTCAACGCATCCAAACGAACTTTGATATCAATTCGACGAACGTAACGAGTAGGAAAATCAAATTTTTCTACAAAAAAATCGCTATACAGATCAGATGGAGAAGTAACAGAATAAACGTCAGTTGTGACAGATTCAACACCGTCAACATCGCTATAACCTAAAACATCGTATTGTAAATTTGTACCGGCAGTTGACAAAAATTCATATCCATCCGCAACCGTATAATAGAAATCATCAAAAACAACGGTATCAGTCAAACACATAAAGAAACTGATAGTTAAATAGCCGGACGAAAGAAGCTCGACGTCTCCAAAAGGAAACCAATATAAATACGATAGATTAAGCTGATAATTTACACCGTTAATATATTTGTTAACTGGCTCAAGAAAATTATATGAATATTCAAGGTAATTTTCAAATTCCATTGAATCCATACTTGAAAAATCATAAAAATTCAAATAACCATCTTCATATGATTCGGTTACAGTTTGCAAACCAGACATATCATCAAAATCATAAATCAAAGTGTTTTGATGTACTTCATACCAATAGTCCAACGGCTCCAGAGCCGCAAAAGCGGTAATAGGTAATGTTAGAACCAAAATAAAACAAGTCAAAATTACAAAAAACCGCTTTTTCATAAATCACCTTCAGATCTTGATAACTGCAGATGCAAAATTAGAGCCGCGATTAGATACAACTTTATACGTCTCGCCGATCTGCAGCTCGCCGATCACGTTATCACGCATACAAAAAACAGTATTACCAGGAGTGCCTTCCCATTTATCGTCGTCATTGGGAAGGAAGTTTAGGATTACGACGTCCTTTTTATTTTTAGACTGAAAAATATAATAACCGAGAAGCATATACTGAAACATTTTTACAACCTCACTTTTAAATTAAATTTTTTAGTATACTTTTTAATGGATTTGATTTGATGCGTAAAAAAAGAAAATTTTAATTGAACAATATCACCGGGAACAATTGTAAAAGGTGTTAAAGAAGTTTTATAAGTAAAAAACGTGGATAAATCATAAAAATTATAATTCAAAGGTGCAAAGACTATATATAAATTTTCGTTATCGATATTCTGATCAACGGATATACAAGTAGCAATCATTTAACATCCCCCTTGCACTTCTCTCGTGATATATAGTCGATCGGATCCTCCTCTTCTACGTCCTCATACGTACGATAATAATGATTGGTAACGTCAACTTTTCCATTACTATAAAGATCTAATACAATAGAGTCATAGCAATCATCCGAAATAGGATCAATTACAATAGAATAAAGATCAGGATTTACTGGATGAAAATAACAAGCGGTTCCTACTTTCTCAACCTCTGAAACTAACATTATTGCAGATTTGCTATCTTTGCATTTATAACGAACTATCATGCTTGTCTACCTTATCAAGGACGAACGTAAAGCTTGTATTCAGAGCCATACAAACCGCTTTCAGTCTTAGTTAGATCTATACCTAGATTATCGAGCCGGTTACATACTGATTGCTTTCGTCGGGCTTTATCGGGTGTTGATATGTCATTTATTCGATCAAGATAATGCGTTTGCACGTTCTCCCAGAAAGCTTCCCTACCGAGCAAGGTATACACTTCGAGGAAAGATCTGACGCCACGAGTGAAAAAAGAAGCTACGAGAACTTCCTCGTAGCTTTGTACAATACCTAAATTTGTATTTTGTATAATTATATTCGCGTTTTTATATTCCCTTGTTACTACCTGTAACAGGATACACATTTGATGAGAGACGTCTCTTTATGCTTTCGACGGTCAAATGTTATCCCTTGTATTGTGCTTCGGTAGAAACGAATTGGTTAAAATCTATCTGTAAGATATTTTATCATAGGAATTCAAGCTTTGGCAATGGACAGAATATCCAAAACGGTGCGTTTAATTTGTGCATTCCACCAAAATTCAAAAAAAATCAAAAATATTCCCTCTTGTGTGTCAAAATATGTTATAATAAATTACAAGATATATTTTAGGAGGAATCTTATAATGGCAATTAAAATGCGTTATCTGCATAAGGCTAAGAACCCCAAGATCGTTGCACTGGGCGAGCAGTTCGTTCAGAAGTATGACCTGAAGGACAATAAGAATGCGTTTGACATCATCCCCCCTGCGTATTCCTGCGACAAGGAGCGCCTTGTTATTCTTGCACTCACGGTAAAGAAGGATCCCGACGATGTTGTCCGTCGCTTTTGCGCCGAGCTTGACAAAAAGAAGACCGCAAACGTTGCACTTGTGATTGATGGCACCCCCGAGGCTGCTGCGAAGATCGTTGAGGTGCTGAAGAATGCAGGCACCAATGTTGCTGAGAAGATTCACTACGTTAAGTCTGCGGGTTTCCTGAATCTGAACGGAAAGGTCACCCCTGAGGAGGTTGCTGATTTCCTTGGTTGGGTACAAGAGGTTATCGACACGTACGTAAAGTGATTTGACATTGCGTTAAATCTCAAAAGGGCTGAGGATTCGGTCTGCACTTCATTCTCTGAGGTGTGATGCCGTTTGCTCTGCCCTTTTTCTTTTCAGATATCAAGACGCGTTGTAGGTATAGATCTTATCGATGCTCAACTGACCGCTTCGGTTCGTGATCAGAAAATACTGCTTGCGGATCTTGTCGCTGTCGACGTCCGATCGGAAGGAGCCGTTGTTGTTTCTGATCTTGTATCTGACCTCGTAGATGTATTCCTTATAGGTTACACCGTTATCGTCGGTCTCTTCCGAAACGGAATGCTCCGAAAGCAGGATGTCATAGAGCTTTTGCATACTGAATTCGGATTTTTCTTCGTTTTGTTCAAAATAGATATCACTGAAAAACGTATTATACGTTTCAGCATCTCCTGCAATGATCGATTCGATCATCCTGCATAGCAGCTCTGCGGCGGCACCGAAATCGTCGTACTTCCCTTCTTCAATTCCCTCAGTCACGCCGGTCTGCGGATCGTAGAAATAGACCGTTCGGTCGTAGGTGAAGTATTTCTCGTCCGCTTCGAAGACCTCTCGGTCGGTAACGTATTCGTCTGAAAATTCGAGCGTGACGGTGTGGTCGGTCGTTTCGGAGGGAGGGCTTGAGGGATCTGTTTTGCACCGAGTAAGCACTTGTATCAATATAACAAGGATCAAAAGAAGTGCCGCTATCGAGATCATAACGGTGAGCATACTCTTTTTGATATGGGCTCCGTTGCTTTTCATAGCCAACTCCTTTTCTTTTTTATTGCTTGAGTATACTATACCATACGAGCCAGTGCTTTTCAAGATGTTTCGGGAATATTATTTTGTAAATTTTTATGTTTTTTCAAAATAAATTTTCTTATAGCTCTTGTATCGCGAGACCTTTTGTGTTATACTATACTGTATTCGACGTGTACGGACATCTGATTGCTTTTTATGAAAAACGACAACGCCGAATATTACGATTTACCCATTACATAAGGATGTGACGAACTATGAAATATCTTGTTGTGATCCCCGACGGAATGGCGGATGAGCCGATCTCCGCGCTTGGAAATAAAACGCCGATGCAGGTGGCAGACAAAGAAACGATGGACGGTCTTGCCCGTGTATCAACGGTAGGAACCGTTTCGAACGTACCGAACGGTATGGTTCCCGAGAGCGATACTGCGAATATGGCGATCCTTTCCTTCGATCCCAAGGTTTACTCGAAGGGCAGATCTCCGCTTGAGGCAACCAGTATGGGGCTTCAGATGGCTGAGGACGATACGGCGATCCGCTGTAATCTCGTTACGCTGTCGGATAATGGAGAGGATTATGACGACAAAATCATTCTCGACCACTCGTCGGGAGAGATCTCAACTGCGGAGGCCGATGCGCTGATCCGCACGCTTGAGGAAAAGCTCGGAAACAAGATGCGTCATTTCTATACGGGTATCAGCTACCGTCACTGCATTTTGTGGAAGGATGCCGACGAGCACTATTCCTTCAGCCGCCCGCACGATCATCTCGGTGAATGCATTCGCGCGTATCTCCCGAGCTGTGAAAACGGTGGAAAAAAATTTTACGATATTATGCGCGCAAGCTTCGATATTCTGAACCATCATCCTGTGAACGAGGCGCGTCGTGCGAAGGGGCTTCGTCCTGCGAACTCGATCTGGCTTTGGAGCCCCGGCAAAAAGCCCTTTCTTCCCTCCTTCAAGGAAAAATGGGGACTTCGCGGCACGGTCATCTCCGCTGTCGATCTGATCAAGGGCATCGGACTTTGTGCGGGGATGGATGTCGTAGACGTAGAGGGCGCAACAGGCAACGTGCATACCAACTATGAGGGTAAAGCCAATGCCGCGATCGAAGCCTTCCGAAGTGGAAGCGATTTCGTTTACGTACACGTAGAGGGTCCCGATGAGTGTGGCCATTGTGCGGAGGTCGACAATAAGGTTCTTTCGATCTCTCTGATCGACAAAAAGATCTTGAAGCCGGTCCTTGAGTATTTGTCCTCCTCTTGTGAGCCCTTCAAGGTAATGGTGCTTCCCGATCATCCCACGCCCTTGCGTATTCGGACGCACACGTCCGATCCTGTTCCCTTCTTTATCTACGATTCCGAGGAAAAGAAGAGCGGAACCGAGACCTTTGACGAGGTTACGGCCCGAGAAACCGGACTTTACATTCCGAACGGATATACGCTCCTCGATCTCTTGATCCGCGGATGATATACCCCGTCCCTCAGGAAGAAACTATTGAATTCGGAGATGATTCTCTTATGTGCAGAAATGATGAAAACGAATCGGAGATCCTTCCCGTAGAGGAGGATGTCGAAGAATACGTTGAGACTCGGGACACGGTTCCCTCCGAGCAGACGGATGAGGCATCGGAGGAATCTGAGGGCGTTACCCCTGCTTCTTCAGAGGTGACGGACGAACACGCGACTCTCGCTTCCGAAAAGAAGGCGATGTCCTTAACTCGCAATGTGTTTGAATATCTTGAGCTTTTCGTTTGCTCGATCAGTATCGTATTTCTTGTGTTTATGTTTGGCGTTCGCCTGTGTGACGTTACCGGAGAATCGATGGAAAAAACGCTTTATGAAAAGGAAAAGCTTCTGATCTCCGATTTGTTTTACGAGCCCGAAAGAGGCGATATTATCGTCTTTCATCAAACGGGAGAGGTGCTCAACGAGCCCGTGGTCAAGCGTGTTATCGCGACGGGTGGTGAATCCGTAGTTCTCAGCTACAAGTCCAATCCGCAGTCGATCACCGTAACGGTGCGCGATAAAAACGGAAAGGAAATCGTGGTTGACGAGACCACCTACGCTTATTACGACGGCACAAAGCCCGGGTTATACAACGGGCAGGAAAGCATCGAATATCGCGTTCCCGAGGGTTATCTCTTTGTTATGGGTGATAATCGAAATAATTCTGCCGACAGCCGAAGCTCAGTTATCGGTCTTGTGGACGAAAGGCGTGTTCTTGGGCGTGTGATCATACGCGTATATCCGTTCGCCCGATTCGGCGCGATCGATTGACCGTGCTTCCCATAGGCATTACGAGAAAGGTGAGGTGAAAAAATGCCATCGCAGACGATACAGTGGTTCCCCGGACATATGGCGAAAACACGCCGTCTGATCTCGGAGAATCTTTCAAACGTTGATATTGTTTTAGAGGTTCTGGATGCCCGCATTCCGCTTTCCTCACGAAATCCTGAAATCGAACGCTTGACTGCAGGCAAGCCGCGTATCGTGCTTCTGAATAAATGCTCCCTTGCCGACGACAAGAAAACCGATGCGTTTCGCACATATTTCTCGGGCAAGGACACTGTGTGTATTGCCATTGACTGCATCACGGGTCAAGGGATGAATCGCATCGCTCCCGCTATGCGTGAAATGCTTCGTGAAAAGCTCGAGCGCTGGGAAGCAAAGGGGATGGTCGGCCGCCGATTCCGCGCAATGGTACTTGGTGTGCCGAACGTTGGTAAATCCTCGCTGATTAACAGGATCGCGGGAGGAAAGCGTGCCAAGGTTGAAAACAGACCCGGTGTTACGATGAACAAGCAGTGGGTGCCAACTACGCTCGGCTTTGATCTTATGGATATGCCAGGCGTTCTGTGGCCGAGGTTTGAGGATGCGACCGTCGGTGAAAATCTTGCACTCACGGGTGCGATCAAGGACGATATTCTCGATATCGAGTCCCTTGCTCTCGTGCTTTGCGCGCGCCTCAGTGCGTATTATCCCGATATCTTTGCTGCACGTTATAAGCTCGGCGATCTCCTGAATGACCCGGAGCTTTCCCCGCTTGATATTTTTATGACTGTCGGAAAAAAGCGTGGCTTCCTCATTTCCGGTGGAGAGATCGACACCGAGCGTACGGCGTCGGTGCTGATCGATGAATTCCGCTCGTCCAAAATCGGACGGATCACACTCGACAAAATTCCGTCGAAGTCATAAGCGAATGGGGAGAGGACTTTCTATGACGAACAAAACACTTACCTACGCCCTCGAAAAGGAGCTGACGGATAACGGATATCCCGTTGTTTGCGGTGTCGATGAGGCGGGACGTGGCCCTCTTTGCGGTCCTGTAGTTGCCGCTGCAGTCGTACTTCCCGAAGGACTTATGATCGAGGGGCTCAATGACTCGAAAAAGTTGACCGAGAAAAAGCGTGAGGCGCTTTACGATGTGATTTGTCGCGAGGCGATCGCTTACTCGATCGCGTACGGCTCGGTTGAGGAGATCAATGAGCTGAACATTCTTGAAGCGAATCTTCTTGCGATGCGGCGTGCCATTGACGGACTGTCTGTAAAGGCGGATTTTGCGCTGATCGACGGAAATATTGCAAGAGATTTTCAAATACCCGCACGTGCAGTTGTTCACGGAGATGCGATCTCTCCGAGTATAGCAGCGGCGTCGATTCTCGCAAAGGTAACGAGAGATCGGCTATGCGTTGAGCTTGACCGCGCGTATCCCGAGTATGGGATCGCGAAGCACAAGGGCTATGGTACGAAGGCACACTGTGAGGCGCTTCGGAGGTATGGTCCTTCCCCGATACATAGAACGCTGTTCGTTCGTTTTTTGAACGAGCCTCCGAAGGAGAAAAAATCGCGCAAAAAAGCCGCAGGAACGGACCGTGCGAATGGCTGACGCAACGACGAAGGAGCGCGGAGCGTTCGGAGAAAATTCTGCCGCAGAGTACCTTCAGAAGAAAGGCTTTCGGGTCAGGGCACGCAATTTTCATATTTCAAGGTATGAGGTCGATCTTCTTGTAGAGGATGACGATTATCTCGTTTTCGTTGAGGTGAAGTCGCGGACGGTTCCCTACCTGAACGCAGACGGAAGCAGTCCGTTTTCGATCACACCTGCGATGGCGGTAAACAAGGAAAAGCAACGCAGGATTCTCTATGCGGCACAGCTTTATTTACTGAAGCATCCGACAGAGAAGCAGCCGCGTCTTGACGTCATTGAGGTCTATCTCAAGGAAAAGAAGGATTCGTTTGAGGTATTAAGGATCCATCATATTGAAAACGCTTTCGGTGTTTCCTGATAGGATTGCTTTTTCTATGACGGGAGGTAATATTCGTGTTACGGCTTAGTTTTTTTGATTTACACAGCGATACCGTAACCGCGCTTTATTACGACAAAAAGAGCTTTTATGAGAACGATCTTCATATTTCGCTTGATAAGATAACCGAATACGAGCATTATGGACAGATCTTTGCAATTTTTACGAAATCCGCACTTTCCGACGAAGAGGGGTATCTTGCGTTTTCCTCGGTAGCTGAGTTCTTTCATAAATTGATTTTTGAGCATTCGGATCGGATCGCGTATTCCCAAAGCAGTGCTGATCTGTCGAATGCGTGGATGAATGGGAGAGCCGCCGCGTTTCTTGCGGTCGAGGACGCCCGCATCCTTGCGGGAAAACTCGAACGCTTGCAACATATGTACGATTATGGAGTGCGCTTTCTGACACTTCTTTGGGCAGGAGAGACCTGCATCGGCGGTTCGTGGGATATGGTGAGCGGTCTTACCGATTTTGGTAAAGATGTGGTTCGTGAGTGCTTTCGTCTCGGCATCGTGCCCGATGTTTCACACGCCTCGGTTGCTTCGACCGACGACGTGATCGAGCTTGCATCGGCATATCACCGTCCGATCGTTGCAACGCATTCGGATGCGTTTTCGGTGTACGGTCACGGAAGAAATCTCGCCGACCGTCATTTTGAGGCAATTAAAGCGACGGGCGGACTTGTAGGCATCAACCTTTATAAGCACCATCTTTGTGATGAATCGCTATCTCTTGCCGATGCTGAAACGGTTTACCGACACATCGAGCATTATATGTCGCTCGGCGGCGAGGATACCGTATCCTTCGGCTGTGATTTTGATGGAGCTGAATTCCCCGAGACGTTCAAGGACATTTCGTCGGTTCTTTCCCTCTCCGAGGTTCTTCTTCGCCACAATTATCCTGAGCACCTTGTCCGTAAGATATTTTACGAAAACGTGGTCTCGTTCATAAAAAGGACCTTCCCTGCATAAGGTGCTTCACATTTATGTTGAAAATTAAAATTTTAATTAAAAGATAGAATACAAAAAAAAGGAATGATCACTATGTCACAGATTCTCTATCACAGTACGCGTGATTCCAAAAAAACGGAATCCCTCTCTTCAGCAGCCGCGATCAAGCAAGGTCTTGCATCCGACGGTGGGCTTTTCGTTCCCGAAAGCCTTCCTACCGTTTCCGAGGAGTCGGTCAAGGCATTGATCCCGCTTTCCTATCCCGAACGGGCTGCAAAGATCCTTTCGATGTTTCTGACCGACTACACGGAGGAGGAGCTTCTCGCAGACTGTAAGGCAGCGTATGCAGAGACCTCCTTCCCCGGAGGCGCAGCACCGCTTCGTCACGTGGACACAAATACATCTTATCTTGAGCTTTGGCACGGTCCTACTGCCGCATTTAAGGATATGGCGCTTCAGATTATGCCGCGCCTGCTTTCCCGTGCACTTGTAAAGACGGGTGAGGAGCGCACGGCGTTGATCCTCGTTGCAACGTCCGGAGATACGGGTAAGGCAGCACTTGAAGGGTACAAGGATATTCCGCAGATCAAGATGATGGTATTCTACCCCATCGACGGCGTCAGCCGTGTGCAGAAGCTTCAGATGGCGACGCAGACGGGCGATAACGTTTCGGTTATGGCGATCAAGGGTAACTTTGACGATGCACAGACCGGTGTGAAGCAGATTTTCGGTAACGTCGATGCGGTTAAAATGCTTGATGAAAACGGTTGCTTCTTCTCCTCTGCTAACTCGATCAACTGGGGTAGACTTGCTCCGCAGATCGTGTATTATATTTCTGCATACTGCGATCTTCTTGCTGATGGCAGGATCGCTTATGGGGATAAAATGAACGTTTGCGTTCCCACAGGTAACTTCGGTAATATTCTCGCAGCATATATTGCGAAAAATATGGGTCTTCCGATCGGGAAGCTTATCTGCGCGTCGAACAGTAATAACGTACTGACCGAATTCTTCGAAAGCGGCACCTATAACCGTAACCGTCCTTTCCATCTGACGATGTCTCCTTCAATGGATATCCTCATCTCCAGTAATCTCGAGCGTCTTCTGTATTTTATTGCAGGAAGCGACGAAACGCGCGCCTATATGGAGCAGCTGAACAAAACCGGCTCCTATACTGTATCGGACGAAATGTTTAAGCGGATCCGTGAGGATTTCTACGGATACTGTGCTGATGAGGAGGCGACTGCAGAAACGATCCGCGAGACCTTTGAGAAGAACGGTTATCTGATCGATACGCACACTGCCGTTGCCGCATCCGCAGTGAAGCAGTACCGCACTGCTACGGGTGACGATACGGTTACAGTGATCGCATCGACCGCGAGCCCGTACAAGTTCGCTGCAGACGTTTTGTGCTCTCTCACCGGAGCGAAGCCGAGCGATCCGCTTGAGGCGCTCGACGTCTTGTCGGAAAAAACGGGTACCGAAATTCCCTATCCGCTGAAGGGCATCGGAACGCGCAAGGTGCGCTTCTCCGAGGTGATCGAAAAATCCGAGATGCAGAATAAGGTTTATTCCTTCGCGAAGAACTGAATTTGACGACGGAACGATGTTATAAAATGAGGGTGTCTCACGATCCGTGAGACACCCCCGAATTGTGTCAGTCAGGTGACTTATTTGCCCGATTCCTTGAAGGTTGCGCAGACGGTGTCCTGCGAACAGGTAGCGAAGCTGGGGCCTACCGAGATGGTGCCTGCATTGCAGTAGCATTCACCGTCGTGATATACGCAGTTGTGGACGTCGCAATGAACACCCTTGATGTGCTGCTTGCAGCTTCCGGATTCGCAGTTTTTGTTTTGCTCGTTCATTTTTAACATTCTCCTTTTGAATTGTTTTCGGCAAATCGCATTTCGCGGTAAAAACGCCACATTTGTTTTTCCCCGTTTCCGCATCTTTTATACGCAGAACGCATTTTTGAGGATAATAAACGGAGGTGCCTTCGTTATGGCTATATATACGATTGCAGATCTTCATCTTTCAATTGCTCACCCCGAGAAAACGATGGGTGTTTTTGGAGAGGAATGGAATCGTTACGAAGAGAAACTTGAGCAAAAGTGGCGTGCCATCGTTGAGGAGCGTGACACAGTCATTATACCGGGGGATATTTCCTGGGCAAATTCTCTTTCCGATTCGGTTCTTGATTTCGCGTTTCTCAATGCACTCCCCGGGCAAAAATACATTGGCAAGGGCAATCACGATTTTTGGTGGTCAACTGCAAACAAGGTAAATACATTTTGGGAGGAGCACGGATTCGGTTCGCTACATATGCTGTATAACAATGCCTTTTTGATTGAGGGACGGATCATTTGCGGAACGCGTGGATGGTTTTTTGATGAAAAAGCACAGCGCACGGTCTCGGAAACCGATTTTGAAAAGCTTTGTAATCGGGAATATATCCGTTTAAGGCATAGCCTTGAAGAGGGTGTTAAGATTCAAAATGAGTACGGAAGCGAATTGCCTCTGTACGTCTTCCTTCATTTTCCGCCGATCTGGGGGAGCGACCGATGCGAAAACCTCCTCTCTTTGCTTGAAGAGTATCGGGTTATGCGTTGTTACTACGGACATATTCACGGCTTTTATAAAACACCAACCGTCAGACGCTATGGAGAAATTCCACTTGAGCTTGTCGCATCTGATCATCTTGATTTTTGTCCGCTTCTTGTGCGTTGAAACGTAAGAAGTATATGATCGCAAAAATACCTACTGTTTTATAATAAAAATTCAGAAAAAGGTATTGACTTTTTGAATAAAAAAATGTAAAATATAGAATGTATGCAAACTTGAAGACGGCACACCCGCCAAACGGGAAATTTCAGTTATTCTGCCGGGCTTCATCAACACTTGGAGGAAGTTAAAATGAGTCTAATTAAGAACGAAAAGCTGGAAGGCAGTCGCGTTGAACTGCATTTTTCCATCGCACAGGCTGACTATGAGGCAGCTGTTGAAAGGGTTTATCGCCGAGAAGTCAAGAAAATGAACATTCCCGGATTCCGTAAGGGAAAGGCGCCCCGCTCCGTCGTCGAAAAGATGTACGGTAAGGGAGTTTTCTTTGAGGATGCGATCAATGAGTTGATCCCTACTTCGTACCCTGCAGCACTTGAAGAGGCAGGCATCAATCCTGTTTCCGCGCCTGAGTTTGACGTTGTTTCGATGGACGGTGATATCGTTCTTTCGGCAAAGGTTTACGTAAAGCCCGAGCTTGCGATCAAGGGCTATAAGCGCCTGAAGGCGACCCGCAAGGTCGCTCCCGTTACCGATGAGGAGGTCGACCGCGAGATCAAGCTCGTTCAGGAGAGAAACTCCAGAACAGTTGACGTTACCGACCGTCCCGCTGAAAACGGTGATACCACTGTAATCGATTACGAGGGTTTCTGCGACGGCGTAGCATTCGACGGTGGCAAGGGTGAGGATTATGCACTTACTCTTGGCTCGAACACCTTTATTCCCGGCTTCGAGGAGCAGATCGTTGGTCACAGCATCGACGAGAGCTTCGACGTAAACGTGACCTTCCCCGAGGAGTATCACGCTGCTGAGCTTGCCGGCAAGCCCGCAGTATTTAAGGTAACCATCCACGCAATCACGAAGACCGAGCTCCCTGAGCTTGACGACGAGTTTGCAAAGGACGTTTCTGAATTTGATACCTTTGCTGAATATAAGGCAGATCTTGTGGCAAGTATCCAGAAGAGACACGAGACCACTGCTGAAAACGAGATGAAGGATGAGCTCGCAAAGAAGATCTCCGATAAGCTCGTTGCAGAGATCCCTGAGGCAATGTACGAGAACGAGACTGAAAATATGGTAAGAGATTACGACAACCGTCTCCGTCAGAGCGGTCTTGATCTCGGCACCTACTGCAAGTATACCGGTATGACCCTTGAAAAGCTTCGCGCAGAAATGCGCCCGCAGGCTGAGCAGCAGGTCAAGGTTCGTCTCGCTCTTGAGGCGATCGCCGCTGCAGAAGGCATTGAGGCTACCGAGGAGGATATCAACGGTGAGTATCAGTACATCGCCGACACCTACCACGTAGACATCGAAGAGGTCAAGAAGAGCATCGATGCAAAGGATATTGCAGAGGACGTAAAGGTCAAGAAGGCAATGGACTTTGTTGTTTCCAAGGCACAGATCGTTGACGGTACGCCCAAGACGACCGAGCCTGCCGAGGAAACTGCACCCGACGCAGAGTAATTCCCTCTCAACTTTATACGCAAAACCGAAGGTGTGCTCCTTCGTGAGATGGGATTTCCCTCTCGCGCGGGAGCCACTTTCTGCGGTGGAGAAATTTTCACCGGCTCTATAAAACACGATTACAGTTCCGAAAGAATGGAGGTTCGATCGTATGATCAATTTTTCGAATAACTTGAATCCCAGAGTGAACGATGCACTCGTTCCGATGGTTGTCGAGCAAACCAGCCGAGGAGAACGTTCCTATGACATCTTCTCCCGCCTTCTCAATGATCGTATCATTTTCCTTTCAGATGAGGTAAATGATGCAACTGCATCTCTCATCGTTGCACAGATGCTCTTCCTTGAGGCACAGGACCCGGATAAGGATATTTCGTTTTATATCAATAGCCCCGGAGGCTCGGTTACTGCGGGAATGGCGATTTATGATACGATGAACTTCATTAAATGTGATGTATCCACTATTTGCATCGGTATGGCGGCGAGTATGGGTGCATTCCTTTTGTCCGCAGGAACGAAGGGCAAGCGTTACGCGCTTCCGCACAGTGAGGTAATGATCCATCAGCCCTCGGGTGGCTCGAGAGGTCAGGCGACTGACATCAAGATTCAGGCCGATCTGATCCTGCGAACGCGTGATACGCTGAACCGCATCCTTGCAGAGAATACGGGTAAGACGGTTGAAGAGATTGCGCGTGATACCGAACGCGATCACTATATGACCGCTGAAGAAGCAAAAGCGTATGGACTGATCGATGAGATTTTCGTAAAGCGTGCGTGATCTATTTTAATTTCACCGAAAGGTAATGCATTATGTCAACTAATTCAGGAAACCACGGCGGACGCGGTGCCGATAACAGTAGCAGATACTGCTCCTTTTGCGGGCGTACCGAGCATCAGGTTGAGTTTTTGATTCCCTCTCCTACGGGTCTTTATATTTGTGATACCTGTGTGTCGGCGTGCCGTCAGCTGATCGACGATACGCTTGAGGAATTGAGGCTTTCCGATCCCGGAGAGGTGCTTTCCTTTCAAAGCCTTCCGAAGCCTACTCAGATCAAGGCGATCCTCGATGAGTATGTGATCGGGCAGGATGACGCGAAGATCGCACTCTCGGTTGCCGTTTATAATCACTACAAAAGAATCCTCCTGAAGGAGGAGGCTGAACGCAAGACGGAGGATGGTGAGGAGCCTGCCGATACCGTCGAGCTTCAGAAAAGCAATGTGCTTCTGATAGGTCCTACCGGTGTTGGTAAGACCTATCTTGCACAGACGCTTGCAAAGACGCTGAAGGTTCCCTTCGCGATCGCGGACGCCACCACCTTGACCGAGGCGGGATACGTCGGTGAGGACGTTGAGAACATTCTCCTGCGCCTTATTCAAGCGGCAGACTACGATATCGAACGCGCTGAGCGCGGTATCATTTATATCGACGAGATCGATAAAATCGCGCGTAAGAGTGAGAACCGTTCGATCACGCGCGACGTTTCAGGAGAGGGTGTACAGCAGGCTCTGCTCAAGATCCTTGAGGGAACGGTTGCAAACGTGCCCCCGCAGGGTGGCAGAAAGCATCCGAATCAGGAGTTCATTCAGATCCGCACCGATAACATTCTGTTTATCTGCGGTGGTGCATTCGAGGGGCTTGAAAAGATCATCGAGCGCCGTCAAGGAAGCCAGACTGTCGGCTTCAGCAGCGAGATCAAGAAGAAGTCTGAGCGCCGCGATATGGGCATTTTTAAGGACGTTGTGCCGCACGACATAGTGAAGTTCGGGCTCATCCCCGAGCTTGTCGGTCGTATTCCCGTCGTCGTGACGCTGAATGATCTTGACAAGGAAGCCCTGGTTCGCATTATTTCCGAGCCTAAGGGATCACTCATCCGTCAGTATCAGAAACTGATGGAGCTTGACGGTGTGCGTCTTCAGTTTGGAGACGGTGCACTCGAGGCTATTGCCGAGGAGGCAATCAAGCGTAACACGGGTGCGCGCGGGCTCCGCTCAATTATGGAGCAGATGATGATGCAGATCATGTACGAGGTTCCCTCGAGAATGGATGTCGAGGCGGTATTGATTACGGGCGACTGTGTTCGTAATAAGGAAAAGCCCGAGTACGTGCTTTACAGCGGACAGCTCGATTCAGGTGAAGAGAGCGGTGCTTCCCTTCTGAAGGAAGCAGAATAAAATAAACGGGCTGTCTTAATAAGACAGCCCGTTTGAAAATGGCGGACGGGAACCCGCCATTTTCGGAAACGCGAACGCTTTGGACGCAGTTTCCCGGTAAATTTTATATTGCTTTTCTGTCAAAACGACGAAGTTCATTCGTCGAGTTCTATTTCGGGGGCTCGTCTCACCTTAGTGAGACAGTCCCCTTTTCTGCTTTTAGTCATTTCGAAAACGCAAAACAAAGCTGTGATAAAAACACAGGATAGAGCCTCCAAGCAAGACCGCCGCCACAATATCGGTTATCCAATGAACACCCGAAAGAAGCCTGAGAAGCGGAACAGCGACTGTCAGGAGCGAGATGAGGCACAAAAGTGGGATCTTGATCTGCTTTTTTTTGAGACGCTGTATGATCTGTAACAAAGCACTTCCCCCGATCACAATTGCGAGAAGCGTGTGTGAGGAGGGATAAGAAGCCTCAAGGGAGCCGTCAATGAGGATTGGACGGTAATTGACCACTATGAGCTCAAAAAGGCAGTAGAACGCAAGCGTCAGCGCGTATGAGATGAACAGAATCCACAGATCGCAGTCTATTCTCTTGAGGCTTTTCTTTTTGATCCATTCGACAAGCGAAAGGACCGCAAAGACAAAGGGGATTATCAGTACGAGAAGGCCGAGCGCTTCACTGATCTTGTAAGCGAGATCGTTTGTGCCGATTGCCTCAAATACCGCACAGTTCAGGGAGGAAAGTCCGATCTCTGATCTTGTCGGAGGAAATTCTGCGAGGTCGACAGTTTTTATGAGAACCGTAAAAACGAGAAATACGAGAAGAAGAATAGCTCCGGTGATAAAAAATATGCTTGTGCGTTTTTTTTGCATTGTGGTATTCCCTTTCGTGCTTATCCGTTATGAGGATCAATCCTCGCAGTTTTCCCAGTTATGATAAACCTCTACGACGTCTTCGTCCTCTTCAAGGTATTCAAGGAGGAGATTCATAAACTTAAGATCATCCTCACCTGTAAGCGTAACGTAATTGGATGGTACCTTGGAAGCTTCTGCAGATTCGACCGTATAGCCTGCTGCGATCAGCGCCTCCTGAACGGCATATACGTCGTCTGCCTCGGTAAAGATTTCGTAGACCTCGTCTTCTGCGGCAAAATCGCTAGCGCCGGCTTCAAGAGCGGTTTCCATCAATGCATCCTCGTCGATCGAGGAGGTCTTCAGAATAACGATCTCGCCTCTCGTTTCAAAGAGATAGCTGACGCATCCCGTCGAGCCGAGATTGCCCTTATACTTGTTGAAGCCTGCGCGGACGTTGCCGGCAGTGCGGTTGCGGTTGTCGGTCGTCGTTTCAACGATGATCGCAACACCGCCGGGACCGTAGCCCTCGTATACGATCTCCTCGTAGTTTGCACCGTCGGATGCGGTCGCCTTCTTAATGGTTCTTTCAATATTTTCGTTTGGAACGTTGTTTGCCTTTGCCTTCTGAATCAGGGCTGCAAGGCGTGCATTGTTTCTCGGATCGGGACCGCCTGCTTTAACGGCAACGGCCATTTCCTTGCCGATCTTCGTAAAAATTTTTGCCTTCTGCGCGTCGGTCTTTTCCTTCTTGCGCTTGATGTTGTTCCATTTGCTGTGTCCAGACATTGTAAATACCTCTTGCTTTTCTATGAAAATTTAATAATTTGAATCGGGATCAAACCTTTTCGGTCTTCTTGAGACAGATCAGGGAGAAAGCTGAGCCGAGAACGATGTTCGCTGCCTCGGTCAGGCGGATACGCGTTGCTTTAACTGCGGGGTCTTCAGCATTCAAGATCGGGCAGTTGTGGTAGAAGCGGTTAAACGCAGCGGCAACGTCAAGGATATAGCGCGTGATGATCGAGGGTTCGTATTCATTCAGTGCGGCGAGCACCTTCTCTTCGAAGCGCGCAAGGGTCTTCAGCAGTGCGCTTTCTTCATCGGTGGTGACAGCGATATCGAGACCGTCCGTCTTAATGTCAGATGCGCGGTTCAGCACGGAACAGGTTCTCGCGTAGGTGTACTGAACGTAGGGGCCTGTGTTTCCGTCGAAGTTCAAGGCATCCTCCATCGTGAAGTTGATGTCCTTGATGCGGCTTCCCGAGAGATAGTAGAACACGATCGCGCCGACGCCGACCGCCTCTGCGGTTTCCTGCATATCGTCAAGGTTCGGATTCTTTTCCTGCATGATCGTCTTGACCTTTTCGATTGCAGTGTCGAAAAGATCGCGAAGCAGAACGACGTTGCCTGTTCTCGTTGCGAGCTTGGCACCACCAATGCTGACCGTACCGTACGGAACGTGTACGAGCTGATCTGCCCATTCGTAGCCCATCAGCTCAACGACCTTAAACCACTGCTGGAAGTGGAGGCACTGCTGAGAGGAGGTAACGTAGATGCACTTATCGAACTTGTATTCGTTTTTGCGGTAAACTGCCGCCGCGATATCGCGGGTCGGATAAAGCGTCGAGCCGTCTCTCTTCAGGATTAGGCAAGGCATCATACCGTATTCGGAAAGGTCAACGATGGATGCACCGTCATCGATCTTCAAAAGATCCTTGTCGCGGAGCTTTTGTACCTCTGCGGGCATCTTATCGGTGTAGAAGCTTTCACCGAGATAGCTGTCGAAGGTCACGCCGAGAAGACTGTAGGTCTTTTCGTATTCAGCAAGGGAGATCTCCTTAAACCACTTCCACAGCGCGATGTTATTTTCGTCGCCCATTTCAAGCTTGTGGAATTCTGCGCGCGCCTCGTCGGCAAGAGCGGGATTTCCGGGGATTCCATTTTCCTTGTCGCCATCGATCTCACGGTTGATGCGGACGTAGAGGCGAACGAGTTCGTCGATTCCGCCATCCTCGATCACCTTTCGGTCGCCCCATTTATTGTATGCGACGATGAGCTTGCCGAACTGCGTGCCCCAGTCACCGAGGTAATTGATACCGTAGCAGTTATAGCCAGCGAATTCGTGGAGCTTCTTCAGTGAGTGACCGATCATCGTGGTTCCGAGATGGCCGATGTGGAAGGGCTTTGCAATATTGGGAGAAGAATAGTCGAGAACGACCATCTTCCCTTTTCCGATATTCGGTGCGCCGTAGGATTCTCTCTTTTCGAGAATTTCAGGCAGGATGCTGTTTGTCAGATATGCGTTGTCAATGTAGATGTTCAGGTATCCGCCGACTACGTCAACGCGGCCGACAGGAGACGCAGTAAGACCGCTCGCGATCTCCGAGGCGATCTGAACGGGAGAACGACGGAGGACCTTACTGAGACGGAAGCACGGGAACGCAAGGTCGCCCATTTCAGGGTTCGGAGGATATTCGAGCATCGATGCGATATCCTCTGCAGTCGGCAGAGAAGCGGGAGACGCATCGGGAGCAATGCTGTGGATCCCCGAAAGAATCATTTCTGCGATTTTTTGTTTGATCACTTTCATAACTGTTGTGGTTCCTTATCTAAAACTGATTTGTATTTACTGTGTGATATTCACGGTTTTTGCGCGGACGAATGGGATAAGCTCCGAAACGTTCAGAAGAAGCTGAGCGCCGCGCGTGCCCGAGCTGACCGTGATTTTTTCAAATAAAAGGCAGCTTTCGTCGATATAGGTCGGAAAGCTTTTTTTCATTCCGATTGGAGAAACTCCGCCGCGAATATAACCCGTAAGCGCGAGCAGGTCCTTTACGTGGATCATTTCGATTTTTTTATTGCCCGTAACCGATGCAGCTCTCTTCATATCGATTTCCTTCGCACACGGAATGCAGAAAACGATCGGGCCGGTCTTGTCTCCCGATGCCACGAGGGTCTTGAAGCATTGCTCATACGGAATCCCGATCTGATCGGCAATATGTGTGCCCGACAGATCGTTTTCGTCGACTGTGTAAGTCTTGACCTCGTATGAGATCTTTGCGCTGTCAAGGCGCCGCATTGCATTTGTTTTGGGGAAGTCAGAAGCCCTTGCCATCTTCGATCAGCTCCTTTGCATTTTGTCTTTGTGTCTCTGTTACGTTGATGCCGCCGAGGATCCTTGCGATCTCCTCGATACGCTCGCTTTCTGTAAGCAGCTTCAGGGAGGTCTCGTTTCGTCCGTCGATCTCACGCTTAGCGATTCGGAAATGATGATCTGCAAGAGCCGCGATCTGTGGTGAGTGCGTGATGCAGATGACCTGAGCACCCTTCGACAGCATACGAAGCTTTATACCGATCTTTTGCGAGGTCTTTCCCGAAACGCCCGTGTCTATCTCGTCAAAGATCATCGCGTTGATTCCCTCTTTATCGAGGAAAACACTTTGAAGAGCGAGCATAATACGCGCGAGCTCACCGCCCGATGCGATCTTGATAAGCGGTGCAAGAGGCTCATTCGGGTTTGCGGACATTAAAAATTCAACGTCATCCTTACCTGTGTGGGAAAGCTCAGCTGCGCGTTCGATCTGTACCGAAAAGCGGACCTTTGGCATATCGAGGAAGGAGAGGGTGTCTGCGATCTCTCGTTCGATCTCGACGGCTTTTTCCTTTCTGAGTGCGGAAAGAGCTGTTGCTTGTTCTGAGGCTTCGGCAAGAAGACTTTCGATCTGTGCTTCAAGCTCAGCGAGAAATTCGGCACCGCGATCTATACGGTTGTATTCCTCCATGGCCTTTTTTCGGAACAGAAGTACCTCCTTGATCGTCTCACCGTATTTGCGTTCAAGCTTACGGATAAGATCAAGGCGTTCTTCGACCAGATTCAGCCGAGCCGTGGGATCGTCACAGTCAAGCTCTGAAAGTGACACCGTCGATTCGGCAATATCGTCGATCTCGTAGCGGCACTCATCAAGTCTATCTGCAAGTGCTTCGGCGTCCGGAAGGAAATTTTGAAGCGCCCGCAAAGCGGATGCCGATTTTTCGAGAAGCAGGATCACACTTCCCTTTTCAGATCCTTTAAGCGCCCGATAACAGAACTCCGTGCTTTTTGCGATCTTTTCGGCATACTGCAACTGATTGCGCTCCTGCATCAGTGCTTCCTCTTCGCCATCCTTCAGCTTTCCCGCATCGATATCCCGTATCTGATACGCAAGCATTTCTGCAAGTCGCTCTTTTTCGGCAGAGGTCCTTTTGTATTCAGCGGCTTCCTGCGATTTGCTCCGATATGCAGCAAATACAGTTCTGTATTCGGAAAGAAGTGCTTCAGAATCAGCATATCGATCCAGAAGGGATAGGTGAGCACTCTTTTTCAGGAGCTCACCGTTGTCGTTCTGACCGTGAATCGTCATAAGAAGTGGCGCGATCTCTCTTAGCATCGAAAGCGTGATCGGTCTTCCCGAAAAGCGGATCGACGAGCGTCCGTCTACCGATATGGTGCGTTGTATCATCACAGAATCGGGATCTGCATCATCTTCAGAGGCGTCGGGAAGTAGCCCGAGCTCAGCCATCCGAAGTCTGGCGTTATCCGAAAAGCCTCTGAATGTGCCGAGAACAAGAGCGGATTTTTCACCGCTTCGGACGAGCTCCTTGTCGGCCTTATCACCGAGCAGAAGACCGATGCTGTCAATGATTATGGATTTTCCTGCGCCCGTTTCGCCCGTCAGGACGGTAAAGCCCGGCGGAATATCGACGTCGATCGCTTTTATGATCGCAATATTTTCTATGTGTAGCGATTCCAGCATAATTACAGAGAGCGCATCAGATCGTGGATCTTACGAACCGCTTCCTTTGCGTATTCGGAATCCTTTGTGACCGAAATGATCGTGTCGTCGCCGCCTACCGTTCCGAGGATCTTCGGAAGATTCATATTGTCAATGCCGAGGGCGACTGCCTGTGCAAGTCCGGGATAGGTCTTGATGACGAGAATGTTTCCCGCACATTCTGCAGAAATGATCGACTCGATCACCGTGCGATTGTATTTCGGGAACTGAAGAGCCTCGGGCTGAGAGGGCAGGACGTATCGGTACGAGCCGTGTCCGGTCAGAACCTTAGTCAGCTTCAGCTCTCGAATATCTCTCGAAATGGTTGCCTGCGTAACGATGAATCCGTTATCCTGAAGATGGCGGATCAGATCGTCCTGCGTTTCGATCTCATACTGATTGATAAGCTCAAGAATCTTTTCTTGTCTGTTCGATTTCATAGGATGTTTCTCCTGCTTTTTTTAAAATCGCGTCAAGAGACGTTTTATAGGTGATCGGGTGTGCAAAGCTTTGCACGGAGATTGGAGTAAAAGCTGCTGTTTTTTACACGGATAAGACGAGTCTTTTTGTCTGACTTTGTTATTCTCACCACGTCATTGTAGTAAAGCTCAAAGCTGATCTTTCCGTCTACCGTCAGATAGATCATTTTTTCGCGTCTTGAGGTGTTTTTAATCTCGAGAACTGCGGAGTCACTGAAAAGGATCGGCCTTGACGAGAGCGAATGCGGACAGATCGGTGTAACGCAGATCGCGTCAAGATGCGGATCGATGATCGAGCCGCCTGCTGACATCGAATATGCGGTAGAGCCCGTTGGAGTTGCCAGAATCAAGCCGTCGGCGCGGTACTGCGTCAACAGATTTCCTCCCTCGTACAGCTCGAAATCCACGAGGCGGGCGAGGGCGCCGTTGGTCAGGACGGCATCGTTGAGAGCAAATGCGCTGTTACGGATCTTACGTGACGAATTCATTACCTCGACCGAAAGCATCGTGCGCTCGTCGATCGTGTAATTCCCCTCGCAGATCTGCGCAAGATAGTCGATCTCACTGAGTTCAAGCTCTGCCATATATCCGATCCGTCCGAAATTAAAGGCGAGGATCGGGAGCCCATAAGGCGCAGCGTAGCGTGCAGCATCAAGGATCGTGCCGTCTCCACCGAACACGATAACGATATCAGAGGTTGAATAGAGCTCGTCGGTCGGAAGGTAGAGAAAGTTGCTTTTATGTCTGTGCTGGCGGAATATTTTTTCGCGGTTAGAGGCGTGAATCGCCACGGTTACGCCACGATCCGCAAGAAAATCCGCAACCTGCAGAGCGGCTTTCCCCTTTTCTTGAATATTGAAATTTGTAAAGATGGCAACGCGGTTGATTTTGGGGTTCTGTGGATTCACGGTAGTACCTCGTTATGTGTGATTTTTGAAAAGAATGCTGCCGATCGGAATAAGGTCATCCGTCGGTTCGTGAGGTGATTCTTTGGATCTGCAGATCGGTATACGGAGATACTGTGATCGGTGCACCTCTGAATTCAAAGGCGGCAAGATATTCAGTGTTTCCGTCTCCTCCCTTGATCGGGGAGCGTATCAGTCCCGTAGGAAGGAGTCCGAGCTCCTCTGCGGCGTGAAGAACACGTCTGACTGCGAGAAAACGGTACGCTTCGTTTCGCACGATGCCGTTTTTGCCGATCGCTGACTTCCCTGCCTCAAATTGCGGTTTGATCAGACTGATCAGCTTTCCTCCGGACTTCAGTATTGCTGTTACTCCGGGGAGAATCAGTGTTTGCGATATGAACGAAACGTCCATTACAGCGAGATCGCAAGGCTCACCGAGCGTGTCACGCGTAAGTGCGCGAGCGTTGAAGTGCTCGATCGAGATCACTCGGTCATCGCTTTTGAGAGAAGGAGCAAGCTGATCGAAGCCTGCGTCGATCGCGTAGACTCTTTGGGCGCCGTTTTTCAGAAGGCAATCGGTAAAGCCACCGGTGGAGGCGCCGATATCAGCGGCGACAGCCCCTTTCGGGAAGATCGAAAAGGCACGAAAAGCCGCCTCGAGCTTCAGCCCTCCCCGTCCGACGTACGGACAGGTCTCTTTGATGGTAATGGTATGCGGAAGGGCTTCGTTAACGTCGAAGGAGGATTTTGTGACGGTGTGGCCGTCGACCGTTACTCCACCTGCCGTGATCAGTTCCTGAGCCTTTTGTCTGCTGCGGGTATATCCGTTTTTATAAAGATACAGATCTATTCTCATTATACTCAGCGAAATGCGGGAAAAAGTGCAAGTGCGGTTACAGCGCCGAGGATCGCGCCGACGAATACTTGAAGGGGGGTGTGACCGAGTAGCTCCTTCAGATCGGCCTGAAAACGCTTTTCGTCCCCTGTCGTGAAGAGCTCGCCGATGATCTGGTTTAATACCTTCGCCTGCTTCCCTGCCTCTCGGCGTACACCGGAGGCGTCGCGCATAACAACAAGCGCAAGAATTGTGGTGATCGCAAAAGGAGCGGAGCCAAGCCCATAGTAGAGTCCCGAGGAAACGGCAAGTGCCGTTACGCACGCAGAGTGTGAGCTGGGCATTCCACCCGTCCCCGTTAAAAGGCTGATGATGCTGAAGTGTCTCTCATGGAAAATACCTGTGAAGACCTTACAGATCTGTGCCACGAACCACGAGACGCCCGCACTGATGAGAAGATAATTTTGAATCAAATCGGTTAATGCTTGCATTTTTAGTGTTCCTGCTTTGTGAAAGGGTTTGGAAGCAAAACAAATCGTGTCCTCTGTTAATGCTTGCGGTTACAAAGATAGTATGCGAGAGAGGTCAGCGTTCCGTCTCGATCGAGCTCCGAAATGGCGTCGACCGCTTGTGCGGTCAATTCAACGGTGTATCGCTCTGCCTCCTCGATGCTCATAAAGGAAAGGAATGTAGTCTTTCCTTGAACGCTGTCGCTACCGACCGTTTTTCCGAGGGTCATCTCGTCGCCCGTTCGGTCGAGGATGTCGTCGACGACCTGAAACGCAAGTCCGATGCGGTCAGCATAAGCAGAAAGAGCCTTGAGGCGGGGATCGCCGCTGTTCGGAAGTACGCCTGCGGCGATAGCGCCGAGTATGCAGGAGCCTCCGATGAGTGCTCCCGTTTTATGTGCGTGAAGTTTTATAAGGGTCTCCTCTCTGGGAGATTCCTTTTCAGCGCGAATGTCCATAATTTGTCCTGCGAGCATTCCTCGGTCGCCTGCGGCGCTTGCGAGAATACGGATCGCAGAGACACGCATTTCTGCGGAAAGGGATTCCGAGGATGCGATCAGCTCAAAGGCGCGAGTCAGAAGCGCATCTCCTGCGAGAAGTGCGGTTGCTTCTCCGAATTTTTTGTGGCAGGTGAGCTTTCCTCTGCGAAGATCGTCATTGTCCATAGACGGCAGATCGTCGTGGATCAAGGAATAGGTCTGCACCATTTCCATTGCGAGTGCGAGTGGAAGAGCATCCTGCTCCGATCCACCGAGAAGTGTACACGATTTGAGAACAAGAAATGGGCGGACCCGTTTTCCGCCTGCGAGGAGCGAGTAAAGCTCTGCGTCCTGAAGCTCGGAAAAATCGGGATCGTTTTCGGGGAAAGCACGTATGAGTCCCTCTGCGATCAAAGTCGCAACGCGAGACAGTTCGGCTTGAATATCCATATCGACTCCTTTATATGTGCGGGGTGGTCAAGCCTCGCTCGGGGTTTCGGACAGATCGAGCACGCGGATCTTTTGCTCTGCCTTGTCGAGCTTTTCGTTACAAAAGTGAACGAGGGCAATTCCCTCCTCATAAAGGGAGAGCGATTCGTCAAGTGACACTTGATCGTTCTCAAGCTTGCTCGCGATCTCCTCGAGCCGTTTCATTGCGTCTTCAAAGGAAAGAGTGGACGTGATTTTGGATTTTTTTAAGGTTGGCTTATCTGCCGATTCCGGTTGTTTTGTTGTAGGCATAGTTGATACCGTCCTTTACTTGGTTTGTTCAAGCGATGGCTCAATGATTTTTGCGTGTCGAATTCCATCTGCAAAGCGAAGTGTAATATGGTCTCCGACCGATAAATCGGACGCTGCGGTACAGATCCTTCCATCCGAACGGCTGACTGCCGAATATCCTCTCGCAAGGATGCCGAGGGGATTCAGCGCACTGAAGCGCTCGGCGAGATGCCGAAGATCATTCCGTCGGCTTTCCATACCGTAGTGGATCGTGTCATCGATTCGGTCGGTCAGACGGTCAAGTCGTATCCGCTTTTCGTCGATCGTGTAGGATGGTCTTAAAAGTCCCTTGGATGCCGTCAGCATTTGAAGCCGACTGCGATAACGGTCAAGGTCCGCGAGAAGGAGCCCCTCAAAGTGACGGCTGATATTTCCGATCTGACGCGAGAGCACCGTGGCGTCCGGAACGGCAAGCTCTGCCGCTGCGGAGGGGGTAGGTGCGCGTTGGTCTGCGACGAAATCGCAGATCGTGAAATCGGTCTCGTGACCGACAGCAGAGATCACGGGAATAGTCGCAGAGGCGATCGTTCTTGCGAGCTGCTCGTCGTTAAAAGCCCAGAGATCCTCCATACTTCCACCGCCGCGCCCGATGATAATGAGGTCAACCGAATTGTCCGTTTGATGTTCTTTTTCGTATTCAAAATAGCGGAGCCCCTTGCAAAGAGAGCGCGCTGCTTCACTGCCTTGGACGAGGGAGGGATAAAGGATGAGCTCGGTCAGGGGGAATCTGCGCCCCGTGATCTGTATTATATCCTGTATTGCCGCACCTGTCGGCGAGGTAATGATGCCGATTCTTTTCGGATATTTAGGAAGAGGCTTTTTTTGCTCCTCTGAAAAAAGTCCCTCGTATTCGAGTTTCCGCTTCAGCTGCTCAAAGGCGATAAATAATGCCCCGATTCCATCGGGCTGCATTCCGTCTGCATTGATCTGGTACTGTCCGTTTTTGCCGTAAAGGGTAACTTTTCCGTGAAGGAGGACCTTCATTCCCTCTTCGGGAATAAAGCCGAGGCGTGCAGCGCTTGCGCGAAACATAACTGCACGAATCACGCCTTCCTCGTCCTTCAGAGAAAAATAGAGATGCCCGCTTCGATGATTTGTGAAATTTGAGATCTCACCCTTCACCCAAACGCTTCTGAGGACGGGATTTCCCTCCATCAGCATTCGGATGTATTCGTTCAGCTCGGATACAGTGAGTGCTTTTCTGCGGTCACTCACGGGTGTTGTTGGCTCGGAGGAAAGAAAGGGGGTATCAAAAGCCATATTTCTTACCTCCGTTCGTTTTGATTATGTGTTTTCGGCAAGATGCCGACGTCTTGTGAGAAGTGCAATTCCTGCGGCGTTGTCGGCAGAAAACTGCGGCTCGGAAAAATATACGTTATGGTACTTTGAGAGCTTTTTCTGTAGAATTCGATTGCTCATCACACCTCCCGCATAGAGGAGCGGAAGCCCCGGATAGCGTGTGAGGAGATTTTCAGTAAGTGCGGATAAGGTTTCACCGACCGTTTCGAGAACGTATGCTGAAACGAGCGAAGCGTCCTTCGTATCGGCGTAAAGCTTGACCGAAAGATTTTCAGCCCCCGACAGATTACAGATACAGTCCTTAACGCAGATGCGTGGACGGGGGATCTTTTTCGCATTTTCGCGCGCGAGCCGTTCCATTTCGACGCCGCACGGAAACCTGAGCCCCATATGAACACCGACGCGATCAATGAGCTGGCCTGCGTTGATGTCGGCAGTCTCGCCGACGAGCGTGATTCTGAAGTCACAGCCTTCGGGATCGACGTAAAGCACCTCGGTCGTTCCGCCCGATACGTGGAATGCTCCAAAGGGGGCAGATAAAAGCTCGTCTGTATGCTCAGAGGAATATGCTGCAGCCATAACGTGACCGTTCTGATGAGAAAAGGTATAACACGGAATATGGAGCGCCGCCGCCATCGCGGTAGCTGCTGCTTCACCTGCGAGAAAGCAAGGCATATAGGAGTTCTCCGCGTTTCTTGGGCGAACCGAAACACCGACCGAAAGAGGGTTGTAGCCAACAAGAAGCTTTTCGGCCTCCTTCATAAGAGTCGGAAGATTCCGAACGTGCGAAAATACCGCGTCGCTTTGTCTGAGTCCGCGCTCTCCGTCCTTTACGGGAAGCGGAGATTTGAGATTGGCGAGAATTTTTCCGTCTGCAGAAGCGATCGCGACCGAGGTCGTGTAGTTGCTGGTATCGATTCCGACGTAGCACGGAAGAGACATATCAGTGCGGCTCCTCTGCTTCTGTGGACTCCTCGGGGATTGGAGCCGTCTCGCTTGTCGGAAGCGAATTCTTGACTGCATTTAAAATGCCGTTGATGAAGCCGCGTGCCTTTTCGCTGTCATATTTTTTTGACAGCTCGATCGCTTCATTGATCGAAACGCGAACGGGAACGCGGTCGCGCATATAGAGCATCTCGTATACAGCGAGGCGCAGTACGGTGCGGGAGACGCGCGACATACGGCTGATGGTCCAGCCCTTTGCGTGCTTTTCGATCGTGTCATCGAGCTCGGTGAGCTTGTCCATCGTACCGAAATAAACCTCTCGGATATATGGATCCTCACGGATCTCGCGGTTTTCGGTTGAGGTTTTATAGATGTTGTCGATTGCTTCGTCTGAGCGAAATTCGGTTTCGAACAGCAATCCGAATGCTGCCTCGCGTGCTTCTCTTCTTGTCATAGAGCGTCTCCAATCTGTCTTGTGCCGTATTGTGACAGTTTACTTGATGTGTGATGCGGAGCAAAAAGTCCTTCTGCTACTCCGCAAAAAGCGTTACACTATATTATAGTACAAAACGCGAAAAAAGTCAACACCAAAATGAATATTCTACTGAATAATTGTGCTGTTTCCTTCAAATTATTCAACACGACAAGGCTGTTTGCAAGACGTTCGTTTGTTTGATCTCCTTTGAACACACTTTTCGTGCAATTTTGTGTAATTTCGAAATCATCTTCGGAAAAGACTGAAAATTTACAAAATTCTCTTGCAAAATCTCCTGAGATGTTGTATAGTATTAAATATACAACGCTTTGAAGTGGCGTAACCGCTTCAAGCACCGAATGCTAAAGGAGTATTTATGTCGAAACCTCTTTCTGCGCTTCGCTCGATCCTTATCGGCGCTGCGTGTACGTATACCGCCATCGTGCTTTTTCTGTGCTTTATCTTAACGGGGATCTCGGATAACGCTTCCGGTGTCGTCTCTCCGCTGAACTTCCTGCTTGTATTCCCCTTTTCTCTTTGCTTTTCGGTGGCGAATTTTCTTCATCGGAGTCCGAAGCTCGGGGGCTTTGTGAAATTTGTTTTGCACCTTCTCTTTACCGTGGGCGGCTTTTTCTGCTTTCTTTATCTTCCCGCTTTTTCGGGAAAGAGTACATCGAGCTCGTTCATCGTGCTCATTGTGGTTGCTGTTCTGTATCTGATCTCTTACGGCACGGTCCTGCTCTTCCGAAAAAGATGGAAGCGAGAGTTCCATAAAGAGAAAGAGTATACTCCTCTGTTTGCGTCAAAGGAATCCTCGGATCGTACAAAGAAGCAATAAAGCGCCGCGTCACGCTTTCTTCGGTTCCTCCGTGACGGCTTCGCGGAGGCGCGGGGTGAAATAAAATGGATCAAAATCGAAAAACGCCTGCCGTTTATGCTACGGAAGGCGTTTCTTTTTCACGAAAATTATATTTTCTCGAAAAAAGATATTGATTTTTTTGTTTGCTTTTGTTATAATAGATTTTGTATGATTTTCACGTTTTAAGGAAAGAAGGATCACTTATGAACCGCGTATATATTCCGGACGGCTATCGCCCTGCGCTTGATGAATACGATACTCAGCGCGCGATCGCTTATATCAAAAACACCTTTCAGACGGAGTTTTCCTCTGCACTGAATCTTAAGCGCGTTTCCGCGCCGCTGTTTGTTACCGAGGCATCCGGTCTGAATGACAATCTGAACGGTTACGAGCGCCCCGTTTCCTTTGACGTTCCTGCGATCGGTGTAGACGCACAGGTCGTACATTCACTTGCAAAATGGAAGCGTCTTGCATTAAAGCGCTATAATTTTAACGTAGGCGGCGGTCTTTATACCGATATGAATGCGATCCGCCGTGACGAGGACCTTGACAACATCCACTCGATCTACGTTGATCAGTGGGACTGGGAGAAGATCATTACGAAGGATAACCGCAATCTCGATTATCTGAAGCTTATCGTCCGTGCGATCGTTCGTGCGATTGTTGAGACCAACGATCAGCTTCGCGTGCGCTTCCCTCAGCTTAATACTGAGCTTGATCCGAACGTCACCTTTGTTACGACGCAGGAGCTTGAGGACCTCTATCCTGATCTTACAGGTTCACAGCGTGAGACCGAATTCGTCCGTACACACAAGACCGCCTTTATTATGCAGATCGGCGGAAAGCTCCGCTCGGGAAAGCCGCACGACGGCAGAGCACCCGACTATGACGATTGGCAGCTTAACGGTGACCTGATGTTCTGGAATGACGTGCTCGGACGCGCCTTTGAGATCTCCTCGATGGGTATCCGCGTTGATGCAGAATCGCTCGACCGTCAGCTTACCCTTGCGGGCTGTGACGCACGCCGCGAGCTTCCCTTCCACAAGATGCTTCTTAGTGACGAGCTCCCTCTCACGATCGGCGGCGGTATCGGTCAATCGCGCCTCTGTATGCTGATGATGGGATGTGCTCACATTGGCGAGGTGCAGTCGAGTATTTGGGATGCAGAAACCGTTTTGGCTTGCGAAAAGGCAGGCATCCGCTTGCTTTGATTTTCTGAAATATACAATAATATCCCTCCACACAATCGTGGGGGGATTTTTGTTGGTTTACGAAAACGGACAGTGCCGATCGGCACTGTCCGTTTTCTATCAGTATTCAGCGTTTCCGACCGTTCTGGGGTACGGAAGGACGTCGCGGATGTTCGATACACCGGTGAGGTACATAATGATACGCTCGAAGCCGAGACCGAAGCCTGCGTGCTTGGTTCCACCGAATCTGCGGAGATTGAGGTACCACCAGTAGTCCTCCTCCTTGAGTCCGCAGTCTGCCATTCTCGACAGGAGCACGTCAAGACGCTCCTCTCTCTGGCTACCGCCGATGATCTCGCCGACACCGGGAACAAGAAGGTCCATAGCGGCAACGGTCTTTCCGTCGTCGTTCAGGCGCATATAGAACGCCTTGATCTCCTTCGGATAGTCGGTGACGAAGATCGGGCACTTGAATACCTGCTCGGTAAGGTAACGCTCGTGCTCGGTCTGGAGGTCAATGCCCCATTCTACGGGATACTTGAAGTCTGCGCCGCTCTTCAGGAGAAGATCAACTGCTTCCGTATAGGTGACGCGTTTGTAGCTGCTTGCCGCGAGGGCCTCAAGGCGTGCGATCAGTCCCTTTTCAACGAAGCTGTTGAAGAACTGAAGCTCTGCCTGGCAGTTTTCGAGAACGTGGTGGAGGATCGCCTGGATCATATCCCACGCGAGCTCCATATCGTCAACGAGATCGGCAAACGCGATCTCAGGCTCGATCATCCAAAATTCTGCCGCATGGCGTGCGGTGTTGGAGTTTTCAGCACGGAAGGTAGGACCGAAGGTGTAGATCTTGCCGTACGCCATTGCGTAGGTCTCGCCCTCAAGCTGTCCCGAAACCGTGAGGTTTGTGGACTTGCCGAAGAAGTCCTGCGTGTTGTCGATCGTACCGTCCTCGTTTTTGGGAAGGTTTTCGAGATCCAACGTGGTAACACGGAACATTTCGCCCGCCCCCTCTGCGTCCGAGCCCGTAATGATCGGGGTATGAACGTAAACGAAGCCGCGCGAATGGAAGAAGTTGTGGATCGCATAAGCGACCTCGCTTCTCACACGGAATACTGCCGAGAAGAGATTGGTTCTCGGGCGGAGATATGCCTGCTCACGAAGAAATTCGACCGAATGTCTCTTCGGCTGAAGCGGATATTCGGGCGTGGAGGTTCCCTCTACCTCGACGGAGGTCGCCTTGATCTCAAAGGGCTGCTTCATCGTAGGGGTAAGCTCAACGATACCCGTAACGATCAGTGCCGCGCCGATGTTCTGCTTTGCGATCTCATCGTAGTTATTGATCTTTTCTCTCTCGAAAACAACCTGTGCACTCTTAAAATAGCTACCGTCATTGAGGTCGATAAAGCCGAATGCCTTGCTGTCGCGAAGGTTGCGCACCCAGCCGCCGAGCGTGACGGTCTTACCCGCATATTCCGCGGTGTTTTCATATAGATCCTTGATAAACTGTCGTTTCATTTGATTCCTGACTTTCTCGGACGAGTACGGTTTGTATCCATCCGCAAAGAATAAATTATTTTATACATACATAGTAGTATAGCACAGTTTAGACGCTTTGTCAACTGTTTTTACCTTTTATTTGCCGTAAGAGCATTAAAAAGAACGGCTTTTTGACTGTAAAGACACAGTGAAAAGCCGTTCCGTATATTGAAGCGTATTCGGTCAATCGGAATCGTCCGATGCTTCGGTTTCAGTGAAATCCTCTTTTGAAGCGCCGCACAAGGGACAACTCCAGGTGTCGGGGATCTCCTCAAATTCAGTGCCGGGAGCAACTCCGTTATCGGGGTCTCCTGCCTTTGTGCGATATTCGTAACCGCAAAGCTCACATGCATATACCTTCATAGCAGCCGTATCCTCCTTGTGTTCTTTTTTACGGTATGATGAATCGTGGTACGCTTATATGATAGTACAACAAAATTTTCTTGTCAAGGGGGAAAAGCACGGTTGAATAAAAATCGAGTTTTTGCACAAGAAGAACCTTATAAATTTGTAATATTTCAACCAACATCTGTTTCAAAAGTGAGGATTATATATGGACATAAACCGAGGCGAAAATGCATATTTTTCTTATGGGTAATCCCGAGAAAAGAGAAACGGAAGGGTGCGGTTATCTATGACAGAGGATGAAGCCGGAAAGAACGGAATACATACACCGAAAAACAGACTGAAAACCTTTCTTCTGAATGGGCTTCTTCTCACGATGGTTGCACTGTTTATGCGCTTCGTCGGGATGGCGTTCCAGCTTTTTGTAACGGAGGAGGCGGGGAGCGAGGCGATCGGACTTTACTCGGTGATCGGTGGAGTTTACGGCTTTGCGGTCACGCTTGCGACATCGGGTATTCAGCTCGGAACGACACGTATGATCTCCGAGGCACTCGGGAGAGATGACTACGGAGAGGTGCGTGCGGCACGCTCGGTGTGTTTTTCTTATGCCTTCTTTTTCGGGCTTCTTGCGACCGCCCTGCTCTTTCTCGGTGCGAAGCCGATCGGGATCTATCTGCTGAAGGATGAGCGCGTTGTTCGTTCGTTGAAGATCCTTGCGTGCTCGCTTTTGCCGATCGCGCTTTCCTCGGTGCTTAACGGTTATTTTACAGCTATTCGCCGTGTTTACAAAAACGCGATAACGGGTGTTATCGAGCAAGGAGTGCGTATCGGGATCACGGTAATGCTACTCCTTTACATATTTCCGAAAGGGATCGAAAGCGCTTGCCTTGCGCTTGTCCTCGGAAGTGTTCTTTCGGAGATTTTATCTGCTTGTCTGATCGGGCTTCTGTATTGTGTCGAGCGAAAGCAAGCGAAGGGCGGGAGAACAGTTGCTTCAAAGGCAGAGCTACGCCGTCGGCTTTGCGGAATCTCCTTGCCCGTAGCATTCAGCGCATACGCGCGCTCAGGGCTTCTTACGATCGAGCATATGCTGATCCCTCTCGGGCTTACCGCATATTTCGGAGATCGCTCGATTGCATTGTCATCGTTCGGGATTCTGCACGGCGTGGCGTTGCCGATCGTGTTATTCCCCTCTGCAATCCTCTCCTCCTACTCGGGGCTTCTCGTTCCCGAGATCGCTGAATATAGAGTTCGGGATGAAAAAAGGAAGGTTCAACGGATCGTAACGGCAATCTTTCGCACCGCCCTCCTTTTCTCAATCGGGATATCCGGAATTTTGCTGTGCTTCTCGTACGAGCTTGGATCTATGCTTGAGAACGGTGCCGAGGTGTCGTATTATATTCGTATGCTTGCTCCGCTTGTTCCGATCATGTATCTTGACAATGCCGTCGATGCCATCCTGAAGGGACACGGCGAGCAGGTCTACTGTATGCAGGTCAACATCATTGATTCCCTTCTTTCGGTCCTGCTCGTCTATCTTCTCCTCCCGAGAATGGGAATGGAAGGATATATTTCGGTTATTTATATTACGGAGATCTTAAATGCGGCGCTTAGTATTACGAGGCTTTTGTGTGTGACTGATATGAAGCCGCAGCTTTTCCGGATACTGTTTGCCCCTCTCTTTTCCGTGATCGGTGCTACGTCTGTCACGAGGATCGTCGCTTCCCTTCTTTTTACAGCCGAAGCTTCGCTTTTTGCAGGCTTTACGGGGCTCATCATACACATTCTGCTCTCGATATCCCTTTACGTTCTCTTGCTTTTTATATTGGGGGCAATCAGAACGGGAGAGGTGCGGGTGCTGTGGCGAAGGCTTTGCTTCAAAGAGAAAACAAGGCGGAGCGTAGCCGCAGAGCCCATTTCTATCGTCTCTGAAAGAATGAAAAGCACGCAAAAAAATAATTTTCAAAATTTGCAAAAAAAGTATTGACAAGCAAGTCTCGATGTGGTATAATACATCACGTTGCGGAGGCATAGCTCAGTTGGTTAGAGTACTTGCTTGACATGCAAGGGGTCACTGGTTCGAGTCCAGTTGTCTCCATCCGAACAAAACGCATCTTGATTTCAGGATGCGTTTTTTGTTTTTATAACCGTCAGATTCCGTCCTTGCCAATTGACACGTTCGGAAATTTGTGGTATACTAATTTTGATATTGACTTTGCCCCTATGGGATGAAAAGGTGTATTATGCTCCGTTTACTCAAAATGCTAAAGGTATATCGCAAGGAATGTATCCTTGCGCCGTCTTTCAAGATGCTCGAGGCACTCTTCGAGCTTTTTGTGCCGCTTGTTGTTGCGGATATCATCGACAACGGAATCGGAACGGGTGACAAGAATTACATTGTCACGCGCGCGCTTTTGATGGCGCTTCTTGCTGCGGTCGGACTCATCTGCTCGATAACGGCGCAGTATTTTTCGGCAAGGGCTGCCGTTGGATTTGCCACAAAGGTGCGATACAAGCTGTTTCACCACATTCAGGGGATTTCTTATTCGGAGACCGACCGGGTCGGAACGTCTACTCTTCTCACCCGTCTTACGAGTGACGTAAACCAGGTGCAAACGGGAGTCAATCTCACCCTTCGACTCTTACTGCGCTCTCCCTTTATCGTGTTCGGCTCTATGATCATGGCGTTTACGATCGATACACCGAGCGCGATGATTTTCGCCATTACGATCCCGATCCTGTGTGTCGTGGTGTTCGGTATTATGCTGATCGGCATTCCGCTATATAAAAAGGTGCAGACACGGCTCGATCACGTTCTCGGGCTGACGCGTGAAAATCTTACGGGTGTGCGAGTCATCCGTGCGTTTCGGCTTGAAGGCTCCGAAACCGAACGGTTTTCCACAGCCAATAATGAACACACAAAGCTGCAGCGCTTTGTCGGAAGATTTTCGGCTTTGATGAATCCGATCACCTACGTGGTTGTGAATTTCGCGGTGATTGCGCTCCTTTACGTCGGTGCGATCCGCATCGACAACGGTGCGATCTCGCAGGGTGAGCTTGTTGCGCTTTATAATTATATGACGCAGATCCTCGTCGAGCTTGTCAAGATGGCAAGCCTGATCATCAGCATCACGAAGGCGTTTGCCTCGGGAAACCGCATTCAGGCAGTGCTTGAAACGGGCACGGAGGATTATGAATCGGGCTTCCGTGAGGTGGAGACGTTAGCAGAAGGCGGTGACGAGGTCAGATTCGAAAACGTATCCCTTCGTTATACCGAGGGCGGTGATGAGGCACTTTCTGGCATCAGCTTTACTGCAAGAGGTGGCGAGACCTTCGGGATCATAGGTGGAACGGGCTCGGGCAAAAGCTCGGTGGTGAATCTTATTCCCCGCTTTTATGATGCCGAGAGCGGAACGGTCACGGTAAACGGTTGTGACGTTCGCTCCCTTTCTCTCGAGGCTTTGCGTGATCGGATCGGCGTTGTTCCGCAAAAAGCGGTGCTGTTCCGAGGAACGATCCGTTCGAATCTCTGCTTTGGGAATGAAAACGCAACCGATGAAGAGCTTTGGGAGGCGCTTGAGGCCGCGCAGGCGGCGGATTTCGTCCGTGAGAAGGACGGAGGCCTGGATGCCCACGTTGAACAATACGGAAGAAATTTCTCGGGCGGTCAAAGACAGCGACTTACGATTGCGCGGGCTCTTGTTAAGCATCCGCGGGTGCTGATCCTTGACGACAGCTCCTCGGCGCTCGATTATGCAACCGAAAGAAAACTGCGAAATGCACTTGCCTCGCTTCCCTATAAGCCGACAATTTTTCTTGTTTCTCAAAGAACCGCATCCCTTTCATCTGCCGACCGGATCCTCGTTCTTGAGGACGGCGAAGCGGTTGGACTCGGTACACACGAGGAGCTGCTCAAGACCTGCGAGATCTATGCGGAGATCCACCGTTCCCAGTTCGGAAAGGAGGAGGGCGCAAGATGAAAAAGACGAATCAAAAGAAAAAGGGCTTTTCCAAAAAAACACTTAAGCGGGTGTTCGGTTATCTTCGCGGATATCGTTTACTTCTCCTGCTTTCCCTCGTTTCTGCTGCTCTCTCAGTCGCGCTCACGTTATACGTGCCGATCCTGGTCGGCGATGCGATCGATCTCGCGGTCGGTGCGGGCAACGTCGATTTTACCGCTATTCTGTCCATTCTGATCGAGATCGGTGTAGCCGTTATGATTACCGCGCTTCTGCAGTGGCTGATGAACGTGCTTGGCAACCATATGACCTATGGGATCGTCGCGCGTATCCGAAAGGATGCCTTCGATCGGATCCAGCGACTCCCGCTTTCCTATCTTGATACGCATCCGACGGGTGAAACGGTCAGCCGCGTGATCTCGGATACCGATCAGTTTGCAGACGGTGTTTTACTCGGCTTTTCACAGCTCTTTACAGGGGTCATCACCATCTTTGGCACCCTTGCGTTTATGCTTTATATCAATTGGCGCATAGCGCTGGTTGTGCTTGTCGTTACCCCCTTGTCGATCGCAGTGGCATCCTTTATCTCGAGCCGCACCTATTCGATGTTTAAATCCCAGGCGGAGATCAAGGGCGAGCAGACCGCTCTTATGGATGAAACGGTTATGAATCATAAGCTCGTAACTGCCTTCCACAAGCGAGAGGCGGTTTCGAAGGAGTTTGACGAGGTGAATCGCCGTCTTGAAAAGGCTTCCCTGCGCGCGACCTTCTTCTCCTCGCTCACAAATCCCTCGACGCGCTTCGTAAACAGTATGGTATATACGGGCGCAACGCTTTTCGGCGCATTCCTCTGTCTCGCTACGGGTAGCTACACGGCGTTTACCGTCGGTAAGCTGACGAGCTTTCTCTCCTATGCAAATCAGTACACAAAGCCCTTCAACGAGATCTCGGGCGTTATTACCGAGCTGCAGAACGCGCTTGCGTGTGCCGATCGCGTGTTCGAGCTGATCGATGCAAAAACGGAGGAACCCGACCCGAGTGACGCGGTCGTCTTAAAGGATCCTGTCGGTACGGTAACCCTTCGTGACGTGTCCTTCTCCTATACCCCCGACAAGCCATTGATCGAGGATCTGAATCTTACGGTATCAGCTGGACAACGCATTGCGATCGTCGGACCGACCGGGTGCGGCAAGACGACGCTCATCAATCTGTTGATGCGTTTTTACGATGTAAACGAGGGCTCGATCTCGGTCGGAGGCCACGATATCCGTACGGTAACGAGAAGCTCTCTGCGTGCTTCTTATGGAATGGTTCTTCAGGACACTTGGCTCGGTGCGGGAACGGTTAAGGACAATATTCGTATGGGTAAGCCCGACGCGACCGACGAGGAGGTCGTCGAGGCGGCAAAGGCGTCCCACGCACACAGCTTTATCAGGCGCTTGCCGAATGGATACAACACCCTTCTATCGGAAAACGGCGGCTCCTTGTCTCAGGGACAGAAGCAGCTCCTTTGTATTGCACGTGTGATGCTTGCGCTTCCCCCGATGCTCATACTCGACGAAGCGACCTCCTCGATCGATACACGAACCGAGATCCGCATTCAAAAGGCGTTTGCACATATGATGCAAGGGCGCACCAGCTTCATCGTTGCGCACCGTCTGTCAACGATTCGGGAAGCGGACAATATTCTCGTGATGAAAAACGGATCGGTCATTGAGCAGGGCTCACACGACGAGCTCCTTCGCAGAAAGGGGTTCTATTACGAGCTTTATAGCAGTCAATATGCTGAAACTTAAGACGGTCGACAAAAGAAACAAAAGGCCCACGCAGTTTTCTCTGCGTGGGCTTTCATTATTGAAACAGATCAGTCAACGATGAAGGGCTTGAGGTTTTCCATAAGCTCAGCAACGATTGCCTCGTCTTCGGTGTGCGCCGACAGCTCGATTGGTTGCATCAGGTCAAGGCTGAAGATTCCCATAATCGACTTTGCATCAACGATGTATCGTCCGGAGATGAGGTCGATATCTGCATCGGTGCGGTTTACGATGTTAACAAAATCACGAACGTCCGCAATGGTGGAAAGACGGATTTTTACGTTTTTCATAGCAATTACTCCTTTGTTTTCTGTTCTTTGGCTATATTATATCGTATCAAAATATAAATGTCAAGGGATGAAGCAAAAAAAGATATACAAAAAAGTGTCAAGCTTCGACGCTATAATCAGTGAAGAAGCTTTTTCAGAGCTTCTTTGTCAAGAACGGTGATGCTTCCGCGCGAAACAGAAACGATTCCAAGTGCAGAAAATCGTTTTAAGGCACGGGAGACGACCTCGCGCGCGGAGCCGATGTGCCGCGCGATCTGCTCGTGGGTCAGATTAAGCGTTAAAGCCCCCGTGTTGGTCGTTTTCTCGTAGAGATAAGAGGCAAGTCGCTGATCGAAGGTACAGAACAGAATGCTTTGCAAAAGGCGTACCGTTGTTGAAAAGTCCTTCGAAATCTGATCGTGGACAAATGTCGCGAAGGAGGGACTGTTCCTGATCATCAGCTCAAGTGAGGTGCTCGGAAGAACGAGAAGTCTCGCATCGCTTTCTGCTTCTATCGTAACGTCAAAGGAAAGCCCCGTGACGGTGCGGCTTGCAGACAGAAAACAAATATCGCCTCGTCGGAGCTGAAGGAGCGAGACCTCGCGTCCCTCCTCAGACAGAAGAACGACAGATAAATTTCCATCCTCTACGTAGACCATACCGTACGCGTCCTCCCCGCCGCCTTGTACAAGCTGGCCCTTTGAGCACGAAAAGGACTTCAGATGTTGCTCCAGTATCGAGCGGCCGGAGGCGGTCAAGGTATGATAAAATGGTAATGCCGAGATTTTCACAGACCGCTGCTCCTTTCAAAATTTATTTTACAGATGGGAAAAACCGAGCGGTCAAACCTCTCGGCTTTTTTTCTCCCAAAGCACTGTTTCCCCGATCTCGAGGGATTTTTTCAGATCGATGAGCCGCTGGTTTTCCGAGCCGCGGAACAGAAGCGAAATGTTGCGCTTCTCTTCTTCATAGCATCCGTCTACCAGAACGTCGATCATCGAAAGCATTTCATCGGTACATTCGCAGCGTGCGCGGCTTTCGGAAAGAAGCTCCCTTTCAAGCGTATAGCCCGAATAGCACCAGACGGTCTTCTCGGGATAAAGCTCTTTTACGCGCCTGAGAAGACCGACAAGTACGCGCTGATTCTGTGGCTCGAAGGGCTCGCCCCCAAGAAGAGAAAGTCCGCTGATGTAATCGGGAGCGAGGAGGCGGAGAATCTCCGCCTCCGTCTCGCTCGTATAAGGCTCGCCGTAAGAAAAATCCCACGCCTCGGCGTTAAAGCAGCCTTTACAGTGATGGGTACAGCCCGACACGAAGAGCGAGACCCGAACGCCGATGCCGTTGGCGATATCGCGTTTTTTTATCGTAGCAACGTTCATTTTTCAATTTACAGATGCAGAACGCGCTCGCGGATTTCCTGCGTTCTTCCCTGGTTCCAATACTGTGTTCCAATATAACCGCAGGTGCGGCGAGCAACGTTCATCGTGCTCTGATCGCGGTTCTTACAGTTGGGGCACTCCCAAACGAGCTTACCGTCGTCCTCGACGATCTGGATCTCACCGTCGTAGCCGCAGATCTGACAGTAGTCGCTCTTTGTGTTCAGCTCGGCGTACATAATGTTGTCGTAGATGAACTGCATCAGCTGAAGAACGGCCTCAATATTGTTCTGCATATTGGGAACCTCGACGTAGCTGATCGCGCCGCCGGGGCTGAGCGCCTGGAATTTTGCTTCAAGCGCAAGCTTTTCGAAGGCATCGATATCCTCAGTAACGTGAATGTGATAGCTGTTTGTGATATAGTTCTTGTCGGTAACGCCCGGGATGATTCCGAAGCGGACCTGAAGTCCCTTTGCAAACTTATAGGTGGTGGATTCAAGCGGCGTGCCGTAGAGCGAATAGTCGATATTCTCATCCTTCTTCCACTTCGCCGTGTATTCGTTGAGCTTACGCATTACGGCAAGTCCGAACTCCTCGCCCTCCTTTTCGGTGAGCTTCTTGCCCGTCATTGCATAGACGCACTCCCAAAGCCCCGCATAACCGAGCGAGATGGTCGAGTAACCGCCGTGGAGATATTTGTCGATCGGCTCACCCTTCTTCAGTCTTGTGAGTGCACCGTACTGCCAAAGGATCGGAGCGGCATCGGAAAGTGTTCCCGTAAGACGCTCGTGACGGCACTGAAGTGCTCTGTGGCAAAGGTCCATACGCTCATCAAAGATCTCCCAGAAGCGCTTTTCGTTTCGTTCCGCGGAAAGTGCAATATCGGGCAGATTCACGGTTACAACGCCCTGATTGAAGCGGCCGTAATACTTCGGCTTGCCGTCCTCGTCAACGTACGGCGTCAGGAAGCTGCGGCAGCCCATACAGGTATAGCAGTGTCCGTCGCCGTTCTTGTCGATCTTGTTCTGAAGCATAACCTTCTCGGAAATATAGTCGGGCACCATACGCTTTGCTGTACATTTTGCGGAAAGCTCGGTGAGGTACCAGTACTTTGAATCGGGACGGACGTTGCTTTCCTCAAGAACGTAGATGAGCTTCGGGAATGCGGGCGTAACGTAAACCCCCGACTCATTCTTGACACCGACGATGCGCTGCTTCAGCGTCTCCTCGATGATCATAGCGAGATCCTCGCGCTCGTGCTCATCCTTCGCCTCGCCGAGATACATAAATACGGTGATAAAGGGAGCCTGACCGTTGGTGGTCATTAAAGTTACGACCTGATACTGGAGGGTCTGAACGCCCTTTGAAATCTCCTTGCGCAGCTGCTTCTCAACAAGCGCGGAGATCAGCTTCTCATCATGCTCAACACCGGTCTGTGAGAAGGTTTCAAGCACGTCCTTACGGATGCGCTGTCTCGAGATCTCAACAAAGGGGGCGAGGTGGGTAAGGCTGATGCTCTGTCCGCCATACTGATTCGAGGCAACCTGCGCGATGATCTGCGTTGCGATGTTGCAGGCAGTCGAGAAGCTGTGGGGTTTTTCGATCATCGTGCCGCTGATGACGGTACCGTTCTGGAGCATATCCTCAAGATTGACGAGGTCACAATTGTGCATATGCTGTGCATAATAGTCCATATCGTGGAAATGGATGATTCCCGCCTTATGAGCCTCGATGATATCGGAAGGCAGCAGAATACGCTCGGAAAGGTCCTTCGAGACCTCGCCTGCCATATAATCGCGCTGAACGCTGTTAACGGTAGGATTCTTATTGGAGTTTTCCTGCTTGACCTCTTCGTTGTTGCACTCGATCAGGGACAGGATCTTGTTATCGGTCGTATTGGCGATACGGGCAAGGTTACGGTTGTAGCGGTAACGGATGTAGCGCTTGGCGGTTTCGGGAGCGCCCTGAAGGATGATGTGTGTCTCGACCATCTCCTGGATCTCCTCGACCGAAAGGGCACGTCCGACGTCCTTACATCTATCCTCGATTACGAGTGAGATATAGTCGATCTGACGCGAGGTGAGCTCGGGGCGACCGGTTCCCGCCTCGTTTGCTTTTTTAATCGCGGCCTTGATCTTTTCTCTATCAAAAATCTCCTCGGAGCCGTTTCTTTTGATGATCTTCATTTTTTCGGTATTTCCTCTCTTTCATAAATGATACTATGTAGTAAATACGGTTGTACGGGGATTTTCGGCGCCTTGCCGAGAGTGGGAAAATCAATATTTTGTGATGCGCGGCGACACTTGCCACTATATATTGTGTTAATATTATAATTCGAGCAGATTCTTCGTTCCGTGATTTAATCACACTATGAAATTGGGTATTCGTCATTCTGCATAGCAAAAAAAGAGGGCTGAAATCCTCTTTCAAACGATTTGATCTCAAAAATTTGCAAACTTTGGACGTCTTCGGGCACCTTTTAGATCAAAAAAACGTGATATGAAATTCACGTTCTCCCAAAAAACTTAAAAAATATTACCCTCTGTCGAAAAAAAGGGCTTTCAAAAAATTTTCAAAAAAATAAAATATGTCATTATGAACAAAAAACGAGGGAGCGGCTATAACGAAGCACCGCTCCCTATCGGCTGTCTGTCGGGAAAAGATCAAACGGCAAAGCCGCCGTCGACACCGAGGACCTGTCCTGTGATGAAGGAGGCGGAATCGGATGCGAGGAAAAGGATTGCATCTGCAACCTCGTCTGCGCTTCCGATGCGTGAAAGAGGCGTGTCCTCGATCAGACCGACTCTTGTCTCTTCGTCGAGCGAAGCGTTCATATCGGTATCAATCACGCCGGGCTCAATACAGTTTACCGTGACCCCGGAGGGACCGAGCTCCTTAGAGAGAGACATCGTAAGACCGCGAAGTCCCGCCTTGCTTGCCGAATATGCAACCTCGCACGAAGCCCCGCTCTTCCCCCACATTGATCCGATCTGTATGATCCTGCCGCGCTTTTTTCGGATCATTGAGGGTGCAACTGCGCGGGCGGTATAAAATGCGCCCGACAGATTCACGCCAATGATGCGGTTCCATTCTTCGTCAGTAAGCTCGGTAAAAAGACCGATGTGTGAGATCCCTGCGTTATTGACGAGTACGGAGATCTCTCCGAGCGTGTGCTCGATCTCCTTCACTGCATTTGAGACGGCGATGGGATTACTAACGTCTACGCAAAGTGCAAGAGCGCCGCTTTCCCTTGAGACGCGGAGTGCCTCCTCCTTGTGCGAGTGATAGAAAAACGCCACCTTATATCCGTTTTCCGTAAACCGTTTGACAGTTGCCGCACCGATCCCGCGAGATCCGCCTGTGACCAGTACGACGTCGTGCTTCATTTCACCTTTTTGCATAATCATCACCTCAAGCGTAAGTAACTGCTAACAGTATAACACATCCCGATCATTTTTTCAAGATGCTTTTTATCGCGCTCGAGACAGTCGTTACCGTTTCTCCGTCCGAATGCAGGATCACAGTGCCGTTTCGGTCGGTTCGGAGGATCTCTGCACCGACGCTTTCAAGACGCTTCAGCACCTCGATGCTCGGATGACCGTATGTGTTGCCCTCGCCGCAGGAGATCACGGCGTATCGCGGTGCGAGATAGTCTACGAATTGCTCGCACGACGACGAGGCAGATCCGTGATGACCGACGAGGAGGATATCGTAGGAAAGTCCGGGATGCAGCTTTGCGAGCGCGGTAAGAGCAAGGAGCTCAGCCGTTTCGTCGGCGTCTCCCGAGAGTATTGCTCGTGTCTCACCGTATTCGAAGAGCATAATGAGGCTCGAGGCATTGCCTCCACCCGAAAGCTCCTCGTCGTACTGCGTTGGGGCGAGGATCTCAAGGCGAGAGGGACCAATCGTGAGGCTATCACCCGCAGATACGATGAAAAGTGCGGTTTCCTTCGATGAAAGTGCCGTTTCAAGCGTTTTTCCCTCGCGCATTTCCCCGAGCTCCTCATATGCGGTTTTGGTGAGCATCACGTTTTTTACGGGGTAGGCGTTCAGGATTGCGTCGAGACCGCCCGCGTGATCCTCGTCGGCGTGTGTCAGGATCAGGTGATCGACCGTCTTGACACCGTAATAGGACAATGCCGAAAGAACGGTTTCCTCGGAATCGTTCGCCCCTGTGTCGATCACGATAATTCCCTCCTCGGAACGGATCAGGGTGCAGCTCGCTTGTCCGACCGATAGGAAAACCAAGGAAACGCCGCCGTGCGGTAAAACGTCGACAAAAAGTCCGCCGTTTTGGATATATGCATACGCGGAGGCTGCGAGAAGGACAGCAAAAGCAAGGAAAAGAGAGACTGCGACAGCGATCTTCTTTTTCTTAGTCGAAACGATCTTGTTCACGTCGGCATTCTCCTTTCTCTTGCGGTATTTAGATATATAATAACAAATTCTGCTGCTTTTTTCAAGGGGAAATTGAATTTTAGCTGAGAACATTGCTTGCTCTCAGCACGTATACTGTGCTTGAATGTCTCTTTCGGACGCAACCAGATATGGAAGACAGGAGGAAAACAGATTGAACCGATTTGACGAGCGCATAGACGGAAACCAAAATCCCGGGCAAAACACGGGAACGGGATATTTGATCGTACGTGTCGCAACGGCGCGTGGCGCGATCCCACTTGAAAACGCAACCGTAAACATTCGTGCTGCCGCAACGCCGGACGGCGAAATACGCGAGGAGGGTGTGCCCGGAGAGGGGGATCTGATCGCTGCGATACGTACCGACCGCGACGGGCTTGCTCCGCGTATTGCCCTTCCCGCTCCGCCAAGGTCAATGTCGGAGAGTCCCGGGAACGGACGGCCGTACGCACTGTACGATATTGACGTAGCGCTCAGCGGATATCGCTCGAATTATTATCAGAACGTTCCCGTATTCGATACCGTGACCTCTCTTCAGACCGTTGAACTGATCCCACTCTCTGATGGAGAGCGCCCCGAGCTCGGACAAATGCCACCCGCCTCTTTCTTCCGTTCCCTTGAGAACGAGAATCTATAAGGAGCGTAGTGATATGGCACTTCCCTTTATTCCCGAAAGCATTACGGTACACCTTGGCGCTCCCGACTCGAACGCACCAAACGTAACGCTTCCTTTTCTTGAATACATTTCAAACGTCGCGTCAAGTGAGATCTATCCCACGTGGCCCGAAAACGCCATTCGTGCGAACGTTTATGCGCAAACGTCCTTTGCTCTTAATCGCATTTACACGGAGTTTTACCGTGCCCGAGGATATGATTTTGACATCACGAATTCTACTGCCTTTGATCAGTCCTTCGTGAACGGACGCGAGATCTTTCAAAATGTGCGGGAGATCGCGGGCGAGCTGTTCAATAATTATATTCAAAGACAAGGGCAGGTAGAGCCGTTGTTCGCGGTTTACTGCGACGGGATCGAGGTCTCCTGCAACGGACTGTCGCAGTGGGGATCGGTCGATCTTGCGAATCAAGGCTTTACTCCATATGAGATTCTTACCTATTATTATGGCAATGATATCGATCTTGTGACCGACGTTCCGATTATGGGAAGCGAGCCATCTTATCCGGGCGTTCCGCTTCAAATCGGAAGCACGGGCGATGACGTTCGGAGCATTCAGATTCGTCTCAACCGCATATCGGCGAATTATCCGTCCATTCCGAAGATCGTGCGTACGGACGGTATATTTACAAATGACACCGAAAAGGCTGTCCGTAATTTTCAAAGGGTTTTCGGGCTCGATGAGGATGGAATCGTCGGAAAAACCACATGGTACACGATCCTCAGGATCTACAATGCGGTAAAGAAGCTGAACGAGATAGATTCAGAGGGTCTTTCGCTCGAGGAGATCAGCAAGCAGTACCCCGAGAATCTCGCTCCGGGAGCATCGGGACTCGGCGTACAAACCCTACAATATTTTATAGATTACCTGTCTGCATATTATGATACCATCCCCTCTCTCTCGGTAGACGGATCGTACGGAAACGCGACCGAGGAGGCGGTGCGGGACGTACAGCGCACCTTTGGTCTTCCCGTCACGGGAATCGTAGATGAACGCACCTGGGAGTCTCTCTATCGCGCGTATCTCGGTATCGTTGAGACCGTTCCGCTTGAATACACCGAGGGGAGCACGGTCCCATTCCCCGGGAGGGTGCTTCGGATCGGCTCGGACGGAGAGGACGTACGACTTATGCAGCAGTACCTGAATTTTATCGGTCAGTATTTTCCCGAGATACCCTTTGTAGATCCGACGGGCTACTTCGGAAATCGCACCGAGGAGACGGTGCTTGCATATCAGCGACGCTTCGGTCTCGAGGCAACCGGTGTTGTCGGTGCAGTTACGTGGGATTCGATCACGTCGCTCTATCACGATCTTTACAGAGGCAATCAAATCGGCGAAGGGCAATACCCCGGAGAGCCTGTCGGAGGTGAGGCGCAATGAACCAAAACGGCAATAAAAGAAACGATACCTCCTCCGGTGATATGATGACCGATATCCCGCGTGAGGCGGTACGGAATCTGCAACGCTATCTCAGGCGGCTTTCCTACGTATATCCCGAGATACCACCCGTTCCCGTGGACGGGATCTTTAATACGGCAACGCAGGATTCACTCTCGGCATTTCAGCGCCGCATCGGTCTCCCCGTAACGGGGGTCGCAGACGAAGAGACCTGGGAGCTTCTTTACTCCACATATCTCGACGTTCTCTTCGGTGCGTCGGAGCCCATCGGTCTGCCGATCTTTCCGCTCTTTCCGATCGACTACGCTGTACGTCGCGGCGATGAAAATTTCCTTGTCGGCGCGGTTCAATTTTTACTGCGCGAGATCTCCACGCTTTACAATTTTCCGCTCGCTGTTGAGATTACGGGGATCTTTGACGAAGCGACCGAGCGCGCGGTGATCGACGCGGAGCGGCTCTTTCTGCTTCCACCGACGGGAAAGGTCGACAAACGTCTTTGGAACTATCTCGTTGGTGCGTACACCGCCGAGGATTCTGCGAGAGAGCAAACTTAATTACAGCGGTCGCGTCTTCGGGAATCCGAAACGCGACTGTTTTTCTGTATAAATTGCGTATAGATGAAATATGCACCACACACTTGGGTATAATCGGAATGAAGACTGCGCGGTATTCATATGTTTTCTATAATGGGATCTCGAAAGGAAGATGCAAAAATGGCTAATAAATTCACGGAAAAGGCTCAAAACGTTCTCGAAAGAGCGCGCGCGGAGGCGGCGGGAATGGGACACACCTACATCGGGTCGGAGCATCTGCTTCTCGGTCTCGTATCCGAGCGATCGGGGATCGCCTCGAAGATCTTACACGCCCGAAGAGCGAAGGAGGCGGCGATTCGCAATGGGATCGAAAAAGCGGTGGGAGTCGGTTCTCCCTCGTCGGTCAAGGCATCGGATATGACGCCGCGACTCAAAAAGATCATTGAGGGGGCGGCATCTGAATCACTCAAAAACGGGCAGAGCTATATCGGCACCGAGCATCTGCTCTTTTCTCTTCTGCAAGAACGGGACTCGGTTGCGTGCGCCGTTCTTGAGGAGCTTGACGTTTCGGTAGCCGAGCTGAAGAACGATCTCAGCGAGTTTTTTGCATCCTCGATCGATCGCACCGCGGGGGTGGTTGGGCGCGAATCCAAGAAGGCAACGAAAAACGAAAACGGAAAGGCGGCACATAGCGTTTTTCATTTTGGGAGAGACCTCACGGCGGCGGCACGAGAGGGTAAGCTTGATCCGATCATCGGTAGAGATGCGGAAAGTGAGCGTGTGATACAGATCCTCGTGCGCAGGCAAAAGAACAACCCATGTCTCGTGGGTGAGCCGGGTGTCGGCAAAACTGCTGTTGTGGAAGGACTCGCGCTTCGTATCGCCGAGGGACGGGTTCCTGACGTTTTGAAAAGCAAGACGATCGTTTCTCTTGACCTTGCTTCTATGATCGCGGGGGCGAAATACCGCGGCGAATTTGAGGAGCGTATGAAGAGTGTAATGGAGGAGGTCTCGAAAAATCCCGACTTGATCCTTTTTGTAGATGAGATCCATACAATCATCGGTGCGGGAGCGGCTGAGGGGGCGGTCGATGCGGCGAATATTCTGAAGCCCGCGCTTGCTCGGGGAGAGATCCATCTGATCGGTGCAACAACGCTTGAGGAATACCGCGCGCATATCGAGAAGGACAGCGCACTTGAGCGGCGCTTTCAATCGGTCAAGGTAGGTGAGCCCTCCCCGAAGGATACCGTGTGTATTCTGAGAGGGCTACGTGATAAATATGAAGCGCATCACAAGATCAAAATATCCGAGGAGGCGATCGAGGCGGCTGTCTCTCTTTCAGTGCGGTATATCCCCGATCGCTTTCTTCCTGACAAGGCGATCGACCTCGTAGACGAGGCGTGCTCAAGGCTCAGGATCCGTGCTGCGGCATATCCTGCGGGACTCAGACGGCTTGAAAGCGAGATCGATCGGCTACAAAAGGAAAAGGAGGAGGCGATCACGCTTCAGGACTTTGAGGGCGCGGCAGCCTTGCGCGACAAGGAAAACAAAATGCGCCTCGAATACGATGCGGCACTTCTTGAATACAAAAGTGATGCCGAGCGTCACTCACCGTCAATCGGTAAGGAAAATATAGCGGATGTTGTGACCGAGTGGACTGGAATCCCCGTGTCACGGCATATGGCATCTGAAAAAGATCGTCTTGCTTCGCTTGAGGAGCTTCTCAGATCCCGTGTGATCGGGCAGGAGGAGGCGGTTGTGGCGGTTGCGCGAGCAATTCGACGCGGCAGGGTTGGATTGAAAAATCCGGAGAGACCGATCGGCTCCTTTCTATTTCTCGGACAGACCGGAGTCGGTAAGACCGAGCTTGCCAAGGCACTCGCGGAGGCGATCTTCGATACGTCGGGAGCGCTGATAAGATTTGATATGTCGGAATATATGGAGAAGCACAGCGTCTCAAAGCTGATCGGCTCTCCGCCCGGATACGTGGGTTACGGAGAGGGCGGACAGCTCACGGAACGGGTACGCAGACAACCGTATTCGGTTCTCCTCTTTGACGAGATCGAAAAGGCTCATCCCGACGTTTTTCATCTGCTTCTTCAGGTGCTTGACGAAGGGATCCTGACCGATTCTGAGGGACGTCGGGTGGATTTTCGGAATACCGTTTTGATTTTGACATCGAATCTTGGTGCGGAGGCGGTTGAGGATCATCGCTCGGTCGGGTTCTCGGGACCGGGAGTACAGGATTCTCCTCGTGAGCACGAAGGACGGAGGAAGGAAATGATCCGTTCTCTGAAGAGAGCATTTCCTCCCGAATTCCTCAATCGGATCGATGAGCTGCTCGTTTTTCGGAGGCTCTCAGAGCGCGATCTCATCGCGATCACTTCATTGCTTCTCAATGATGTAAAGCAGCGAGTGGAGGCACTTGGAATTCGTGCTGAATTTGACGAAAGTGTTGCAGAGGAGATTTCAAGACAAGGAAACCATCCGCAGTACGGAGCGCGTCCGCTTCGGCGTGCGGTCACGCATTTGGTTGAGGATCGATTGTCCGATGCTCTTCTTTCGGGAGAGCTGTCGATTGGTGACAACGTACGCATTTATGCAGAAAACGGCGAAATATTGATAAGGAGCGATGCCGATCGGTAAGGAGAAGTGTCGAGAAAGAACGGTTCGATGTTTGAACCGTTCTTTTGCTTTTTACAAAAATGAATTTTTCGATTCCTGAAACTGCAAGCAGAGGGACTCGGGTAACAGTTTACGCATTATTTGCAGGGGATACGATCAAAATATCATCGTCAAAATGCTTGACAATCGAAAGCTTATGTGGTATAATATGTTGAATGTTGTTAAATGTCGAGGACTTGCTTTTTCTGAACTTGCAAGTTTTTGACGAAAAGATGCAAGAAAGGACTGATTTTTCGGATGAATTCCAAAACCCTACTTTATATAGGAAAGCGTATTCTGCTGGCTATACTCACCGTGTGGGTCGTTATTACCGTGACCTTCTTCGTAATGCACGCGGTTCCCGGCGGTCCCTTCCTCGGAGAAAAGGCGATCTCTGCGCAGGCACAGGCCGCACTTGAGGCAAAATACGGACTTGATAAACCGCTTTTTGAGCAATATCTTACCTATTTAAAAGATATTGTGACAGAATTTGACTTTGGTCCGTCGTTGAAGCAACGTGGACGCGATGTTATCGATATCATCGCTGACGGTATGAAGACCTCTGCGAAGCTTGGCCTTATTGCGGCTTTCTCCGCTTTAGCCGTTGGCGTTGTTCTCGGATCGGTCGCTGCTCTTCGGCGCAACAAGCTGATCGACCGTATCATTATGGTCGTTACGACTGCGTTTGTCTCAATGCCCTCCTTTATTATGGGATCCATACTGCTACTTGTATTTGCAGTTTCCTTGCAGGTGCTTCCTGCTAACGGCGAGACCGCTTCGGGTCTCATTTTGCCGATCATCACGCTCGCGCTTTATCCGACTGCGTACATCACCCGACTGACGCGCTCTTCTATGCTCGACGTGCTCGGCCAGGACTACATCCGCACCGCAAAGGCAAAGGGTGTATCGGCAGGTAAGATCATCTTCGGTCACGCGCTGAAAAACGCATTGATCCCTGTTATCACTTACTTTGGCCCGATGCTTGCATATATTGTTACGGGATCGCTCGTCGTTGAACAGATCTTTGCCGTTCCCGGTATCGGTCGCTCCTTCGTCAACAGTATTACGAATCGTGACTACCCTCTTGTGATGGGAACGACGATCATTCTCGCGGCTCTTATCGTTATTATGAACCTCGTGGGCGATATTCTTTACAAGGTCGTTGACCCGCGTATCAATCTTGAGTAAGGAGGAAATGAAATATGAAAAAGAAATTTTTCTCAATGCACGTTGACGTGGATTCTTTCCTCCCCGCCACAGAGCAGGAAAAGGAATATATGGTGCAGATGCGCCCCTCCTCGACCTTCTTCAAGGACGGCGTGAAGAGACTTCTCAAAAACAAGATTGCAACGGCAAGCTTCATAGTGATCGTTTTACTCGTGCTTATCTGCATCCTTTTGCCGATGTTCTGGCCTTACGGCTATGACGAAATGCTCGGAATGGGCAAGTACGGCAGAATGGATTCATCCTATAATAATCTCGCTCCCTTTGAATACGGAGAAACCGAACTCGAACGCATTGAAGCGGGCGAAAAGGTATTTCCTCATATTTTCGGAACCGACTCGCACGGCAGAGATTATCTGATCCGTGTCGTGTACGGAATGCGCGTTTCCCTTGCGGTCGGTCTTTTTGCGAGCATCATCGTTCTGATCATCGGTATGCTCGTCGGTTCGATCGCAGGCTACTGCGGCGGAGTGGTCGACCTTATCATTATGCGTGTGGTCGATATTATTTACTCTCTGCCCGATATGCTAATGGTCATTCTGCTTGCCTCGGTCCTGAAGCTTACACTCGGTGAGGCGATCGAGGGTACCGTGCTCGCATCCCTCGGAAGTAACATCATCAGCTTGTTTATTGTCTTTGCGCTTCTCTACTGGGTGTCGATGTCCCGATTGATCCGCGGTCAGATCCTCTCGCTCCGCGAGCAGGAATACGTGCTCTCCGCCCGTGCTTCGGGTGCAAAGAGCGGTTGGATCATCCGCAAGCATCTCGTTCCGAACTGCATCAGCGTGATCATTATTTCGACTGCCCTGCAGATCCCCAGCGCGATTTTCACCGAAAGCTATCTTTCCTTCCTCGGTCTCGGCGTCAATGCACCGATGCCCTCGCTCGGCTCTCTTGCTTCCGATGCTCTCAACGGCATCTCGTCCTACCCGTACCGACTGATCATTCCTGCGATCGTCATCTCTCTGATCGTGCTTTCGCTGAACCTGTTCGGCGACGGTCTGCGTGATGCGTTCGACCCCAAGCTCAACAGCTGAGAAAGGACGGTAGTTAGATATGGCATTACTTGAAGTCAGAAATCTGCAGACCTCCTTCTTTACCGACGCCGGTGAGGTTCGCGCCGTAAACGGCATTTCGTTCAACCTTGAAAGAGGTAAGGTTCTCGGCATCGTAGGAGAATCGGGCTCAGGCAAGTCGGTTACCGCTTACTCGATTATGCAGATCCTCGCATCAACTGCGAAAATCAAAGAGGGCTCGTCGATCAAATTCGACGGAAAGGAGCTGGTCGGCTCGGGCGAAAAGGTTATGAAAACCATTCGCGGCAATCGGATCTCGATCATTTTCCAGGATCCGATGACCTCTCTGAATCCCACCTATACCATCGGTCATCAGCTGATGGAGGCAATTATGCTTCACACCCCTCGCAACCGCAAGGAGGCAGAGGCGCGCGCGATCGAAATGCTTCGACTCGTTAATATCAACGAGCCCGAAAAGCGGATGAAGCAGTATCCCTTTGAATTCTCGGGCGGTATGCGTCAGCGTATCGTCATTGCAATGGCTCTCGCATGTGAGCCGGATATTCTCATCGCCGACGAGCCGACTACTGCGCTCGACGTTACGATTCAGGCGCAGATCCTTGAGCTAATGAATTCCCTTCAAAAAGAGCTTGGTATGGCGATCATTATGATCACCCACGACCTTGGCGTTGTTGCTCAGATGTGTGATGAGGTTATCGTTATGTACGCAGGCTCGATTTGCGAGCAAGGCACAGCGGACGAAATCTTCTACAATCCTCGTCACGAGTATACGAAGGGGCTGATGCGTTCGATCCCCACGGTTACGAGCGACGGCTCGCCGCTTCAGCCGATCACGGGAACTCCGATCGACCTTCTCAATATGCCGGCGGGATGTCCCTTTGCTCCCCGTTGTGATGCGGCAATGAAGATCTGCCTTACACACCGTGCGGATCCGATGGACATTAACTGCGATCATCGCGCTACTTGCTGGATGAACGTTAAGAAAGGGCTTGACGACGGTTCGATCGAGCTCGCAAGTGAATCGGACGAGAACACTGTGACCGAAAACACAACTGCAAAGGAGGGCGAGGCAAATGAGTGATCTTGAAAACAAGGAGCTCTCGGTAACCGAGGAAGGCTCGGTTACGGCTGCTACCGAAGCCCCGCTGATCGAGGTAAAAAATCTGAAGCAGTATTTTAATATCAACGTAGGAGCTTTTCGTTCCAAGCCTCTGAAGGCGGTTGACGGAGTATCCTTCTCTATAGAGAAGGGCGAGACCTTAGGTCTCGTCGGCGAGTCCGGCTGCGGCAAGACTACCGTAGGACGTACCCTCCTGCATTTGTACAAGCCCACGGACGGTCAGATCTTCTACCGCGGCAAGGAAATCGCAACCAAGGCTGATATTGCGGAGTTCCGCAAGAAGGCAACGATGGTCTTCCAGGATCCCTACTCCTCTCTGAACCCTCGTATGACGGTCTCAGATATTATCGGAGAGCCTCTGGATATCCACAAAATGTATGAGAACCGCGAGGAACGTCAGACGCGTATCCTTGAGCTGATGGATAACGTCGGACTGAACAGCGAGCACGCTTCCCGCTATGCACACGAATTTTCGGGCGGTCAGCGCCAGAGAATCGGTATTGCGCGCGCGCTTGCGATCAATCCCGACTTTATCGTGTGCGATGAGCCGGTATCCGCGCTTGACGTTTCGATCCAGGCGCAGGTCATCAATATGTTCGCCGAGCTGCAGGAAAAGATGGGACTTTCTTATCTTTTCATCGCGCACGACCTGCTCGTCGTTCGCCACATCAGTAACCGCATTGCAGTTATGTACCTCGGTAAGATGGTCGAGCTTGCAGACGCACACGAGATCTACAGCCATCCGCTTCATCCGTATTCCAAGGCGCTGATGTCCGCAGTTCCGATTCCCGATCCGAAAATCGCCCGTGCAAATCAGCGTATCGCGCTCGGCGGCGACATTCCCAGCCCGTTGAATGCCCCCTCTGGCTGTCCCTTCCGCACCCGCTGTCCTTACGCGACCGAGCAGTGCGCCGCAGAGATGCCCGCATTCAAGGAGGTCTCTAAGGGTCATTTCGTCGCCTGCCATCACACGGCTGACGTAAACTGATCTCCCCTCCCCACTCCGTTCATCATTCTTTACTGCAAGGTGTGCAATACTTGCCGTAAGGTGCTGAAAATAACATTTTAGTAAACGAAAGGAAAGCTATCACGATGAAAAAGATTTTCGCAATCGTTCTTGTCGGTCTTATGCTTTGCGGCCTCGTGGCTTGCTCGGGCGGCAATAAAGATGACGGCAAGATCAGCAATTTCCCCACTCTGACCTATATCTATAACACCGACCAAAGTCACAAGGCTATCGGCGAATACCTCCAGACCGCTCTTTCAAGCGTTGGCATCACGATGAACCTTGAGAACCAGGAATGGAACACCTTTCTGAACACCCGTAAGAACGGCGACTACTCGGTCGCCCGTAACGGTTGGCTTGCTGACTACAACGATCCGATCTGCTTCCTTGATATGTGGACGAGCGGCTCCGGCAACAACGACGTTCAGTTCGGCAAGGGCGCTCACGCTTCCCTTAAGATGTACGATCTTGATCTCACTGCTCTTGGCTATGAAATCAAGGTTGAGGACGGCACCTGGGCAGAGACCTACGACGTCCTCATCTCTACCATCAAGTCGTGCACCAATACCGAAAACCGCTACGCTATGATGCATATCGCAGAGGATATGCTGATGGATACCGGCTGTATCGTTCCGCTGTACTTCTATACCGACCTTTATATGGTCGATGATTCGGTCAAGGGCTTCTTTGCGAACCCCCTCGGCTACAAGTACTTTATGAACACCACCGTTGAGGGCAAGACTACGCTCGACGTTTGCCTTGCTTCCGAGCCCGACACCCTTGACCCTGCACTCAACAGTGCTGTTGACGGCGCTACGATGCTCGCTCACCTCTTCTCCGGTCTTGCTAAGTGGGCACAGGACGCAGAGGGCAATCTTGTGATCGTTCCCGACTGTGCTACCGCACTTCCCGAAGGCGTTGTAAACGATGACGGAACCGTTACCTACACCTACACGCTGAAGGACGGTCTGACCTGGAGCAACGGTGACGCACTCACCGCAGGTGACTTCGTATATGCTTGGAACCGTGCAGCATCCGCAGCACTCGGCGCAGACTACGGCTATATGTTCGAGCTGGTTGTCGGTTATGAGGACGTTGCCGCAGGCGTTGAGGGTGCAAAGCTCGCAGTTGAAGCAACCGATGACAAGACCCTTGTCGTTACCATCGGAAATGCGGTCAGCTACTGGAACGAGCTGCTTGCATTCCCGACCTACTATCCTGTACACGAAGCAACCGTAGCAGCTGAGGGCTGGGCTACCGAGCCTGAGACCTACGTCTGCAACGGTCCGTATACGATGACTGATTGGGAGCACAACAGTGTTATCACTCTTACGAAGAATGAGAACTACCACGATGCAGAGAGCGTAACGATGCCCACTATTGCTTGCCATCTCTCCGATGATGAAAACAATATGCTTGCAAACTTCAAGAACGGCTCGTGGCTCCTCATCGACAACGTTCCCACCAACGAGATCGCTACCCTGAAGACCGAATACCCGACCGAATTCGTCGTAGCAGGTCAGATCGGTACCTACTACGTTTGCTGGAACATCAACGAGAATATCCTTCCCGAGGACAGCACCCTCACCGGTGTTGAGGCCGAGAAGGCTCAGGCAGAGATCCGCAGAGCGATCTCCCTCCTGTTCGACCGTAACTACATTGTAGAGGATATCGCACAGGGCGGTCAGGTTCCCGCATCCTCCTTCGTTGCTATGGGCATGACCGATGCTAACGGCTCCGAGTTCTACAAGAATGCGAACAGCACGACCGATTCCTTCGACGGCTACTATGATGTCAGCGAAGCAGCGTTCGAATCCAACGTAGAATCCGCTCTCGAGGTCCTGAAGAAGTACTACAAGTAATTCCCCGTTAGGATTCGCTTATAGGGTCGTCTTTTTATTGCACAAGCGCGATCTTTGGGCGTAATAAAACGACGCCCCCGTATATATCGGCTTTCGGTGTATGCGGGGGCGCTTGAAGGTCTTACAACCCCTACCCCCAAAACTTTCCGGAAAGCAGAAAAAATTTGTTTTTTTTCAAAAAAGGTATTGCTTTTTTGAAAATGTTGTGGTATAATACCAATGTTCGCGTGATCGCGGACACAATATGGAGAGATATCGAAGTGGTCATAACCGTTTCGGCTTCGCCGAAATAAGCTGACATCGAAATCAGCTTTGATTTCGAGTTGATATCGCTCTAAAATTGAATATGGAGAGATATCGAAGTGGTCATAACGGGGCTGACTCGAAATTTTGTAGTCACTTTGGAACCTCCCACCTTAAATCCCTTGATTTATAAGGGTTTTCCGCAGTTCAAATAAAACTTAATACGTTAGTTCTCTCCTACTGTTCTCTCCAATTTCCGAGGTTGAATAAGAACAGTAGAGAGCTAAAATAAACACGGAGAGATATCGAAGTGGTCATAACGGGGCGCACTCGAAATTTTGTAGTCACTTTGGAACCTCCCACCTTAAACCCCTTGATTTATAAGGGTTTTCCGCAGTTCAAATAAAACTTAATACGTTAGTTCTCTCCTACTGTTCTCTCCAATTTCCAAGGTTGAATAAGAACAGTAGAGAGCTAAAATAAACACGGAGAGAT
>JAFVXC010000001.1 GCA_017501345.1 Clostridia bacterium | reverse complement strand
TTTCAAGACCGCCTCGTTATGACCACTTCGATAACCCTCCGTAGGTTATCTTTAGCGAAATGCTCCGGAATTTGGAGAGAATTTCGCGAGAGAACTATGAAATTTTTGTATGATGGAAAATGCCGAAAACCCTTGATATTACAAGGCTTTTGAGGGAACAAAAGAAACAGTTACGCGCGGGTTTTCAAGACCACCTCGTTATGACCGCTTCGATAACCCTCCACGTCTATTTCAATCCGTTGTTCAAAAATCAGTCCTTGGAAAAAGGAGAGAACAACAGGAGAGAACTGAGTAAAATATTAAGTTGTAAAAGTGCAAAAATCCCTTATAAATCAAGGGTTTTCGGGGTGTGGCTTTCCAATAACGAGTACAAATTTCAAGACTGATCTCTTCGGCCACTTGAGTACACCTCCACGTGTCTCGGTCACCGATACAGTATAGCACATTTTTTTGGCTTTGTCAAGACACGGAACGGAAAAATATCCGAATTTACGCTCTCGCGCATTATCGGTCGAGGATCGAGCGAATGATCTCAGCGGATTTTCGCAGGCGCGCGGTTTCGCTTTCGTTGAGCGGGATCTCGAGGGTCTGATGGATGCCGTTTGCGCCGACGACGCAGGGGATGCTGAGGCAGACGTCCGATATGCCGTACTGTCCTGTGAGAAGGGTGGAGACGGGGAGGATCGTGTCCTCGTCGCGGACGATCGCCTCGGCGATACGGCGTACCGACTCCGCGATGGCGTAATAGGTCGCCCCCTTCGCTTCGATGATGTGATACGCAGAATTCTTCACGCTCTCGAAAAGCTCGTGCAGGCGGTCGATTCCGGGACCTTCGACGCAGGTGCCGCAGTAGTGGTCGAGATCGACCCCCGAAATGTTGGCGGAGCTCCATACGGGAAGCTCGCTGTCGCCGTGCTCGCCGATGATGAAGGTGTGCACGTTTCGGAAATCGACGCCGAGCTCCTTGCCGACGAGATATTTCAGCCGCGCGGTATCAAGAACGGTCCCTGAGCCGATGACGCGGCTTGGAGAAAAGCCCGAAAACAGGATCGTCTGATAGGTCAGAATATCGACGGGGTTCGTGACGACGAGGAGGATCGCGCTGTCGTTGTAGCGCGTGATCTCACGAAGGATCGAGCGGAAGATCTGCGTATTCTTCATAGCGAGATCAATGCGGGTCTCACCGGGCTTCTGACTTGCGCCTGCCGTAATGATGATGAGCGAGGCGTCGGTGAGATCGTCGTAGTCACCTGCATAGATCTCCATCGGTGCGTGAAAGGGGAGACCGTGGCTGAGATCTGCCGCCTCGCCCTCTGCCTTGTGTGTGTCGATGTCGATCAGGACCATCGAAGAAAAAAGCTCGCTTTGCACGAGGGAAAAGGCGGTGGTCGCGCCGACAAATCCGCATCCGATCACGGCACATTTTCCGCGCAGGGTTTGATTTTTCGGGCGGTGGATGCCGACGGGCTTTTCGATCGTGCCGGTGCCTTTCGGGTATTCCGCGAGGGTGTTTCGGCGGAACGCCTCCGTGAAGCCCGTGTGTTCGGTGCGATGGTACATAGAATTGCCTCCGTATCTGTTTCTTTTTTCACGGGATAGTTTGCCCGATGTATGTGTCTTCGATACGCTTTTTACGGAGAAACGTGCCTGAGTCGAAAACCCGCGAAAATGTAAATTTTTTTTGCTAAGATTCTTTTTTTTGGTGGCAGGCATTGACATTTCGCCCGGATGGTGGTATAATTTCACCACAAAAAAACGTGTGTTTGGGAAATCACCCTCTCTCGTTTCGTCAAAATGACGATCGGGGGGGGGGGTGATTTGTCTGATTTTGTGCATTTTACACAAAGCGCTACAAGTGTAACTTGTATTCAATTTTTTGATCTTTACGCATTCGGCGTTCAGATATATTCGTCAATCGAAAATCTATTTCAGGAGGAAAAACAAATGACGAAAAGACATAGCACGAAAAGAGCGCTTCTGATGAGCGCGCTGTCGCTGCTGCTTTGCTTCTCGATGCTGCTCGGTACCACCTACGCGTGGTTTACCGACTCTGTAACGAGTGCGAACAATGTGATCAAGTCGGGAAATCTCGACGTTGCGCTTGAATACTGGGACGGAGATTCCTGGGAGAGTGTGGAAAACGTTTCCAACATTCTCGACGGCAACCTTTGGGAGCCCGGTTACGTTGACGTAGCGTATCTCAGAATTACGAACGCAGGCACGCTTGCGCTGAAGTATCAGCTCGGCGTGAACATCGTTTCTGAGAAGTCCGGCGTGAATGCAGAGGGCGAAAGCTTCAAGCTCTCCGACTACATCTACTTCGACGTTGTTGAGGGTGTAAACGGCGAAACCGGTGCATACGAGACCCGCGAGGCCGCTATGGTAAATGCAACCGAGACGACGAAGATCTCGGCAGGCTACTCGAAGTCCGGTAAGCTCGAGGCAGCTGCAGCTCCCGTTTACCTCGCTCTGGTCGTTTATATGCCCACGACGGTTGGCAACGACGCAAACCACGATGGCGTGAACGTTCCCCAGATCGACCTTGGTATCAACATTATGGCTACTCAGCTCGGGGCTGAAGAGGATAGCTTCGGTAGTGATTACGACGAAAAGGCTTCCGTTGCCGTCGCTCCCGGCGAAAGCATTGCTGAGGCTATCAAGAACGCTGAAGACGGCGGTGTTGTATTCCTTGAAAACGGTGTGCATAACGTAGCAAGCGGTCCTATTGTCGTTGAAGGCAAGAATGTTACTGTTGTAGGTCTTGGTGAGGTTATCATCAACAAGAATTACGGCGGTACGCATATCTTTACCGTTAAGAACGGCGCAAACGTTACCTTTGAGAACGTGACGATGGACGGTAAGGGCAATACCCGCGAGGGTATCTATGTTCGTTGGAACTCTGTCGTTACTCTGAAAAACGTAACGATCAAGAACACCGGCGGCAAGGACATTATGATCGACGAGGCAAGTGATGCCGCACACGGCGAGGAAACTGCAAGCTATGTTTGGCTCTACAACTCTCATATTGAAGACGTTGCTATGTGCGCGTCTCCTGTGACGAGTGTTGCCGCAACGCAGGATACCTTTGTTTACTTCAACTATGATGCAAGCAGCTCCGTCGGTGCTATCGACGTACAGAGCATCAACCTGAAGCCTGAGAACATCATTATCAACGGTGTTAAGTCCACTGAGGTTGGCACCACTATGCAGCTGTATGTTTCCAACGACGCTGAGCTGACCGCTGCACTTGAAACCATTAAGACCAACGAGGCTTATTGGAACAAGCAGGTTTACGTTTATATGGCAGCAGGTGAATATTCGGCTGACCACGTAATCAACCAGTATCCTAAGTGGAACGGCATCGTTGGTCGCGGTACCGGTAACAACTATCAGGGCGGTGTTCCCGCAGGCGATCCCAACACTGTAATTACCTTTGTTGGCGAGACCGCTTCCACTTACTCTCTGCGCGGCGCACAGACCGCTCCTGCCGTTACCTTCACCGGTAACGTCACGGTCAACGGCTTTGCTGATGCACAGGCAGGCTTCCCCACCGCTACTGCGGTTACTACCTTTGAGAATATCGCCTTTGCGAATACCGCTAAGACGATTGATCTGACTGCGGCTGCATCCAATATTTTCTTCAGCGGTTGCGTGTTTACCGGCGAATATGTAACTGTCGGTGCTTCCGGTGCCAACAGAATCGGTAACGTAGCATTTGACGGCTGTACCTTCAACGGAACCTGCATTTCCGGCTATGTGGATACGCTTATTGACGTAAAGAATTCTGTTGTTACAGATGCTCCTAACGGCTTCATCAATATTCAGAACAGCGGCGACGTCAACGTAGAAAACTGTACTGTGAATGCCGGCAGATACTTCGTTCGTACCAACGGCTCTAATGTTGACATCACGGTCACGGATTCCGATATTACCGTTTACGAGTCCGAGGGAACGAAGCACCTTGTTTACTTCCGCGGTTCTAATGAGAGCGCCGAATTTACGGACTGCACCATCGCTGACGGTTGGACAACCGCAGGTGTTGACGCAAACAGCACGCTTGAGGTTTACAGCTTCTCCGAAGTTGACGGCTTGACCCTGATTACCGACGGTGTCACGGATGAGGTGACGCTGTATCTGGTTCCCGCTGATTACGAGGGAACTACCGTAACTGTTCCCGAGGGTGTTGACACCATCGGTGGATATGCGTTTGCATACAACAGCAATGTTGAAGAAATTATTCTCTCTTCTACTGTAACTACGCTTAATGACAGAGCATTCCGCGACACTTCTGCTTCTAAGGTTGTACTGAATGAGGGTCTGACCAACATTAGCTATCAGGCATTCCGTAATGCACTCAATGTGACCGAGGTCGTAATTCCTTCGACCGTTACCACAATCTCCAAGGAAGCTTTCCAGAACAGCGGAATTACTACTTTGAGCATTCCTGCAACCGTTGAAATTCTTGAGTACGGTGCTTGCAGAGATATGAAGGAAGTGACCTCCGTTATAATTGAAGGTGACGTAGAAATTCCCGTATATGCGTTCCGTGCTTGTACAAAGCTTATTTCTGTTACCCTGAAGGGTACCAACGTAACATTTGCAGGCAAAGGAATGATCTTTACTAACAAAGAAAACGGTGACGGTTCTGCAATTACTGTGACAGTTGCAAATGAAGAAATCAAGGCACGTCTTCTTGCTGCCGATACTGCTGCAAAGGATTACGGCGGATACAAAATCGTTTGCGCTCAAACTCCTAACGAAAACGGCGTTTACACCGATGCAACCACCGGAAAGACCTATGCCTATGCAAGCGATGCCACCACGTTTGGTACTGCTGTTTCCAATGGTGCAGGTACCGTCTATCTGAGCTCCGGCAATTACATTATTCCTGCTGCGGCTAAGGGTAAGACCCTGACCATCGTTGGTAGCGGCGCTGATACCAGTGTTGCAGTGACCAAGGTTGGATCCGGAGGAGAAAACTGTGATTACGGTCTTGACGGCTCCACGGTTGTTTTTGAGAATATTACGATCACAACCAATAGCTCCACTTATATTGGTTACGCACGTTGTAACGCTACTTACAACAACTGCACCATTAACGGAACCTATACGCTTTACGGTAACAGTGAATTCAACAACTGCACCTTTAACGTAAGCGGTGACGTTTATAACATCTGGACTTGGGGCGCTCCCGAGGCCACCTTCAACAACTGCACCTTCAATTCCGACGGTAAGGCTCTTCTGCTTTACGGTACGGAAAATACCAAGTTGACCTTGAATGATTGTATCTTCAACGACAACGGCGGTCTCACCGATCTGAAGGCTGCTGTTGAGATCGGAAACGATTACGGTAAGTCTTACGAGCTGATCGTTAACAACACCATCGTTAACGGCTATGAGATCAACGATAAGGGCATCAATACCGGATCCACCCTGTGGGGCAACAAGAACTCCATGGGAACCGATAAGCTCAACGTTGTTGTTGACGGCGTAGACGTATACTAATCTCACAAATAGATCCCATACGGATCAAAACCCCAACGGGCTACCGCATTGCGGTAGCCCTTTTTGTGTCGCGTTATTCTTCCGCTTGGAATGCAAAGACCACCGATTCGTAGGGGTGGAGGTGGAGGGTGAGCGCGTATGGGTAGCCGTCGCACGGGCGGTTTTCGGCGTGGTAGATCGGTTGGCTTGCGGGCGGTACGTCTCCCACGTCGATCGTGCTGAAGATCCTTCGATACGATCCGGGGGAGGGAACACCGCAGGTATAGGTGCCGTGATCCATAGGAGCAAAATTACAGATCACGAGCAGCGCGTCGTTATAATTCCACGGATTTCGGCGCATATAGCTTACCGTTGCGCGCATTGCGTCGCTTCGATTTACCCATTCGAAGGTCGCGGGATCGCCTGCGTCAACGTAGAGCACCGGGTGCTTTTTATAGAGCGTGAGCAGGCGGCGCATACAATTCATCACGTCGCGGTGGCCCGAGTGATAGGTCAAGCTCCAGTTGATCTCACGGTCCTCCATCCATTCCGCGGTCTCTGCGAAATCCTGCCCCATAAAGAGGAGCTTCTTCCCGGGATGCGTCATCTGATAGGTATAGAGCGTTTTGAGTCCGCCGAATTTATCCTCGATGCGCCCGGGGATCTTTTCAAGCATCGAGCGCTTCAGATGCACGACCTCGTCGTGCGAGAGGACAAGCATAAAGCTTTCGAGAAAGGCGTAGTCGATGCTGTGGGTGATCTTATCGTGATGGTAGCCGCGGTAGAGCGGATCCTCCTTCACATATCGAAGCGTGTCGTTCATCCAGCCCATATTCCATTTGAATTTGAAGCCGATGCCGCCGTCCTCGACTCTTTTTGTGATCCCCGACATAATCGAGGAATCCTCTGCGATGAGGTAGGCGCTCGTCTCCTCGGAAAGGGCACGGTTCAGCCTTTGCAGGAATGCGATGCCCTCAAGATCCTCGGGACCGCCGTAGCGATTCGGTCTCCATTCATATCTCCCGAAGCTTGAAAAGAGGATCGCGGCGACCGCATCGACGCGGAGTGCGTCGACGTGGAACTCTCTTATCCAGTAGAAGGCGTTCGACGTGAGGAAGGATACGACCTCGCTTTTCCCGAGGTCGAACGCTCGCGTGCCCCATTCGGGGTATTCGCGCCGTAGGGGATCGGTGTGCTCATAGAGGCAGGTGCCGTCGAAGTCGGAGAGCCCGAACGCGTCCTTCGGGAAATGCGCGGGGACCCAGTCAAGGATCACGCCGATGCCGCTTCGGTGCATATGATCGACGAAATAGCGGAAATCGTCGGGGGTGCCGTAGCGGCTCGTGGGGGAGTAGTATCCCGTCACCTGATAGCCCCACGACGCGTCGAGCGGATGCTCCGAGATACCGATCAGCTCGACGTGTGTGTAGCCCATATAGGAAACGTAGTCCGCAAGCTGATGCGCGAGCGTGCGGTAATTCAGAAAGCCGGTCTCGGGGCTGTATCCGTAATCCTTTTTCCACGAGCCGAGGTGCACCTCGTAGACCGCGATCGGCTTCTCTCGCGGATCGGAGCGCTCTCTTTGGTGCATCCACGCGTGGTCGCTCCATACGTAGCCGCCGAGCGATGACACGATCGAGGCACTTCTCGGGCGAAGCTCCGAATGGAAGGCAAACGGGTCGGATTTGTAGCGGCAGATGCCGTCCGCGCCCGTGATCGCATAGCGATAGAGCTCGCCCTCGCCCATTTCGGGGACGAAGCATTCCCAGATGCCTCCGTCCCGTCGCTCCATCGGATGCGCGGAGCTTTGCCAATTTCCACGTGCGGAGAGAAGGGCAGCCGCCCGCGCGTTCGGCGCCCACAGTCTGAAGTGCGTTCCCGGGATGCCGCTTTCGGCTGTAATATGTGCGCCCATTTTTTGGTAGAGCGAACGGTGTGTGCCCTCGTGAAAAAGGTAGAGATCAAGAGGAGAGAAGGAGATTTTCGGATTCATTTTGTCTTGTACCGCCTTTCGTATTGCCCGATTTTGGTGACGAGGATGACCGACGACTCGGGAGGGAGCGTCAGCGTGAGGATGCCGCCTTCTGCTGTGTGCGTGATAGAATTTGTGCGCCGCACGTCGTGTGAGAGGGAGGGAAGAAAGCCCTCCTGTAGGATGATTCCTTGCCTGTCCGAGCGGAAGATCTCCCCGAAGACGGCGGTTGTCGGGAGACCGAGCTCCCACGTGGGGAGGGGGAGGGTACGGTCCTCTGCCGTATTGTTGACCGCGATAACGGCGGCATCGCCCTTCTCCTCGTCAAATCTTCCGTAGGCGATCTGTCCGTAAGATGCGAAAAGCGGCTTCAAAGAACCGTCGCGGAGCACGGGGCAGAGCCGCCTCACTGCGGTGAGCGCACGGTGCAGATCGATGAGCCCGAGATCCTCGTGTCCCCACGGATAGGTGCGGCGGCTGTCGGGATCGGTAAAGCCAACCTGTCCCGCCTCGTCGGCGTAATAGATCGTCGGAGCGCCCGGCCAGGTCATCTGGATCGTCACAGCCTCACGGAAGACCGCTTTATTTATACCGCGTGACGCCGCCTCCGATCCGACCGTGGAGATACGCCCGACCGTGCGGCTTGTGCGCGTGAGGAAGCGCGAATGGTCGTGATTTGAGAGCTCGTTCATTGCAGTGAGAAGGGACTGTATGGGGAGATGCGCCATTTTTTCGAGCATCAGACCGAAGAACGCCTCGCCGTTTTGATAGAGATCCTCGCGCATTCCGTCGCTGTGCTTCTCCATTCCCGTGAGGAAGAAGGAGACGGGCTCCATAAAGGCATCGTAGTTCATTACGGTGTCCCACTCGTCGCCCGAGAGCCACGCGCGCGGTGAGCCGTAGTGCTCTGCGAGGATGATCGCATCGGGATTCGCTTCCTTTACGCGTTTGCGGAAGCTCTTCCAAAAGGCGTGGTTATATTCGGGAGAATGCCCGAGATCCGCAGCGACGTCGAGTCGCCAGCCGTCCGCGGAGTACGGTGGGGACACCCATTTTTCCGCAATGCGCAGGATCTCACCGACGAGTGCCTCAGAGCCCTCGTAATTCAGCTTCGGCAGGGTGTCGTGTCCCCACCAGCCCTCGTATGCGGTGTGACCGTCCTCCCCCGTGTCCGAAAAGCGAAAGAAGCTGCGGTAGGGGCTGTCCTCTGTGTGATATGCGCCCTCCCTCGAGTGATAGATCCCCTCGCGATCCATCCATTTATGAAATGAGCCGCAGTGATTGAAAACGCCGTCGAGGATGATCCGCATCCCTCTTTTATGGATCTCCGCGCAGAGGTGAGCGAGTAGCGCGTCGCTCGCGTCGAGATTTTCCCTTGACGTTACGCGGCGGATATATCTCAGTGCAGTGGCGTTGCTCTTTTCCCACGGCTCCATTTCATACGGAAGATCGTCTGTGATCACTCCGAAATGCGGGTCGACGTGATCATAGTCCTCTGCATCGTATTTGTGACTTGAGGGAGAGACGAAGATCGGATTCAGATAGATGACCTCGACGCCGAGCGAACGGATATAGTCGAGCTTGTCGAGAATGCCGCGCAGGTCGCCACCGTAGAAGCGTCGGTAATCGGTATCCGTCGGGAGGGCGTTCCAATCGCTAGCCCTCTCGACGTGACCGCCCGTGTAGTAGTATTCGCGGCTCGTGACGTCATTTTTTTCGTCGCCACTACAGAAGCGGTCGGGAAAGATCTGGTACATCACGGCACCCCTTGCCCAATCGGGCACGTGAAAGGAGGGGAGGATGCAGAAGTCACCGTCGGTCACGGCAGATGCACCGAGTGGAAGAAGGGATACGCCCGTGCGGTTGCAAAGATAGGTCTCGCCGTCGAGCTCTATGAGAAAGCGGTAGGGAAGAGCCGCCTTCGGGCAGTCGATCGAGGCGTCATAATAGTCGAAGTATTCCGAGCCGTGTGCTCCCTCCGCCATCTCTCTACGGGACATTTGAAGCGCGGTCTCGTCCTTCCCGAGCGAAAGCACGACGCGTGCGGCTCGTCCTCTCGGAGTGCGAAGTGAAAGACGGACTGTATCCCCCGGATCGGGCTCTGCGGGAAAGCGATAGCGCGGGCTCTCGTCGCTGAAGATCGCGTGGATGGGATCGTGGCAGTTTTTTTGCATCGTGCTTCTCCTTTGGCTCGGCATTTGGGTTTATTCTATATTTATATGCAAGTAGTGTTCTTTCAATGCGGGAATTTGTGTAAAAGGGATTGACAAAATGCTTGTTTTGCGGTAAAATAGTATATATATTTGGTTTTTTCGCAGGAAAGCGATGAACCGCAGTATCCCACAAAGTCAAAAGGAGAAAACAAATGAGCAATTGCAGTAAGGTTTTTGAGATCATCGCAAAAGAGGAGAAAAGACAGAACGAGACGATCGAGCTGATCGCTTCCGAGAACTTCGTCAGCGAAAACGTAAGACGCGCTGTCGGTTCGATCCTCACCAATAAATACACCGAGGGCTATCCCGATCTTGAGCGTACGGGTAACCGCGGCAGATATTACGGCGGATGTGAGAATTACGATGAGCTTGAGCAGTACTGCTGTGATAAATGGCAGGAGGTCTTTAAGACCGATTACCACGTCAACGTTCAGCCTCACGCAGGCTCGCAGGCGAATTTTTCCGCATATATGAGCGTTCTGAAGCCCGGTGCGACCATTCTTTCGATGTCGCTTGACAACGGCGGTCACCTCACCCACGGCTCGTCGGTCAACTTCAGCGGTAAGATGTTCAATATGGTATTCTACGGTGTGACCGAAAACGGCTACATTGACTACGACGATCTTGAGAAAAAGGTAGAGGAGTATAAGCCCGACCTCGTTCTCGCGGGCGCATCGGCATACGCGCGTGTGATCGAATTCGACCGCATCCGTAAGATCATCGATTCGTCGAAGACCTGCCACCCCTACTTTATGGTCGATATGGCGCACATCGCGGGTCTTGTCGCAGGCGGTGCGCATCCCTCGCCCTTCGGGCTTGCCGATATCATCACCACGACGACGCATAAGACTCTGCGCGGTCCGCGCGGCGGCCTCATCTTCTGCCGCCCCGAGCTTGCAAAGAAGGTAGACAGCGCGGTATTCCCCTGCTCGCAGGGCGGCTCGCTGATGCACGTGATCGCAGGTAAGGCGGTCGCCGCGGAGGAGGCTTGTGAGCCTGCATTCGCTGAGTATGCCGCAAACGTTGTGAAGAACTGCAAGGCAATGTGCGACGAGTTCCTCGCGATGGGCTACGACGTCGTTACGGGCGGAACCGATAACCACCTCTTCCTGCTCGACTTCTCCAAGACGCACCCGAACCTCACGGGTAAGATGCTTCAGGAGGAGCTTGACCGCCACGGTATCACCGCGAACAAGAACTGCGTTCCGAACGAGAAGCGCTCGCCGAAGGAGGCAAGCGGTCTCCGTATCGGTACTGCGGCAATGACCACGAAGGGCTACACCGCAGAGGACTTTAAGAGAGCGGCACATAAGATCGATGAGATCATCAAGGGAATGAACCTGTAATAAAAGTAAGTCGGAGGGGCTGAGTCAATGACTCAGCCCCTCTCTGTTTTGTTCCCGAAAACCACCCGCTAAGCGGGTGGTTCAGAAGAGGCTTTTGCCGTTGAACAAAAAACACCTTCTACGGTATAATACAAGCGGGTCTAGCCAACCGCAAGTAAAATAAACATAGAAGGAGGTCAATTATGAAAATTGACACAAATAGTATAGCACATACAACATGGAATTGCAAGTATCACATTGTATTTGCACCGAAATATCGTAGGCAAGTAATCTACGGAAAAATAAAAGGCGATATAGGACAGATAATAAGAAAGTTGTGTGAATGGAAAGGAGTAGAGATAATAGAAGCAGAAGCTTGCATAGACCATATACATATGGAAAGAACAAAAAGGCAATTGCAGAATACATAAGGAACCAATTACAAGAGGATTTGGTGTACGAACAAATGAGTATAAAAGAACTCGTTGACCCGTTTACGGGTGAGCCGTACGCGCAAGCAAAAAGTAAGCCAACCGCTTTAGCGGTAGCTTGAGTCCGCTTGCGGTTGGCAGATTTTTCGGTGGGCTTTCAGCCCCGCCGGTAACATGCCCTTATAGGGTTGAGCAAGCCACCGGCTTAGCCGGTGGTTATGACTTTGGATTTAATCAAGCGAGGGATCGCCGAAATACTTGTCGGTGTAGATCGAGCCGAGGAACTTTCCGATGTCTGTGTTGTCGACCGTGACGCCCTTAAATATATCTGTGCCGGGGCCGATCGAGAAAACGGGAACCTTAGCGTTCGTGTGGCTCTCACCGGTGTAGGAGAAGGAGCCGTCGCTATTCAGTGTGAGACCGCCGCATTCGTGGTCGGCGGTGACTACGAGCGCTGTCTCGGGATGGAGCATTATAAACTGTATGCAGTAGCCAATGACGTCATTATAGCGCAGAACGCAGGTCTGCATATCATCGATGTCGTTGTTGTGCGATTCCTTGTCGATGTATGCCTCCTCGATCATAGCGAAGTAGGTCTCTCCCTCGTTTGCGAGCGTGTAAAGGATCTCGCGCGTTTCGGGGAGAAGCTGATCCTTATCTTTGTTCACGCTGGAGGAATACAGCAGATTTTTGTCCTTACGTCTGAGCTGGTTGATCTGCTGTTGCAGTGTATCGGTTGCCTTTCGTGAGTTGTGGTGACAGAGGAAGCCCGCAGGCGTTGCACCCGTGATGACGTCGGAGGTCAGGACTGCGGTCTTTGCGCCCATCTCGGAGGCGAGCTCGCGGACGTTCTTGAGCGTTTTGTTGTTGTGATCAACGCCGAGGTAATTGTTTTTTGTTTTGTATCCGGTTGCAAGTGCGGTTGCAGAGGCGGCGGAATCGGTGTACCCCGTCGAGGTCGCGCTTCCGCCGTAGGGGAAGGTCGTGCAGGTCCCGACGTTTTCGAGATACTCTGCAAGGAAGGTATCACTGCGCTTACTGTAGGTGGAATCAATGTGCTTTTGCCCCATTCCGTCTCCGATCAGGAGGATCGCACTCGTTGCCTTCTTCGGGAAGGTAAAGGTTCTCGTGAGATTCGACTCAGGCAGACCGACAATGTCGATCATCTCAGCACCCGCCTCGGGCTTGAGGTAGGAATTGACGAATTCGGAAACCGCACCGCCGACCATATAGGATTTGCCATACATATAGACCGAGGTGCCGACCTTTTTCAGGATGTATTGGTCGCTGTTCGGACGTGCATTTTCAGCGGACAGGCTTTCTTTGCGGGTGGTCAGACCGATCACGATCTCGTAATCGGTTTCGGGGGTGTCGTCGTAAACGAGCGGCAGGGTGATGCCCGCTTCAAGCCGGAGGTAATCAATCAGATTCAGGGCGGCGTAGTACGGGAAGAGCGTTTTTGCGTTTTTCGGGATGACGACGGTATATTTCGCGAGGCTCACGCCGTCTATCGTGATCGTACCGAGGTGATAACGGAAGTCGTCAAGGTACTGCGAGCCCTGCATAATGGCGATGTTTTTGTCCTCGGTCAGATAATTCTCGAGGAAGTAATCGACCGCCTCAAGTGTTTTCTCTTCGCTTCCGCCGAGGATCACGATGCGGTCGTTCTTTTCCGCAATGACGAATTCGCGCTCGCCGATGAGGGCCTTCATTTCGGCGGATTCTGCGCGGTTGGTGTCGCCGATCAGGATCTCGCATGCCTTTTCGGGGAGAGTGTCCTTATAATGATTGTAGAAATCGGTTGAGATACCAAAGCTTACGCCTGTGCGCGAGAGCAGCTCGCTGTGGAGTGCGAGCGTTCTCGCTTGGATCTCCTCGGAGGCGTTCTCTGCACATATGATCTTATACTCGGTTGAACCGTCTTGGATCAGATTCAGCAGTACGGGCTCGGTCTCGGGCGCGGTGCTTTCGGGGGGATTCGTCGATGGATCCGTGCCACCGCCCTTACAGCCGGATAAAAGCGAGAGGAGGAGAAGGAAAACAAGGGAAAGGGCAAGCGCGCGGACGCGCAGGTTGGTTTTCGCTTTCTTCATATATACGATTCCTTTCTTAAAACGAGCATAACGCGCGGGCAATCGTTTTCATAAGATTATTGTACTCGTTTATTCGACCTTTGTCAATAGCTTCCTGCAGAAAATGAGGACTGTTTTTTTGAGATAATAACGAAAGCCTATTTGCTGTAAAAATTTTTTGAAGGCGACCTTCTTCGGCAAACTTTGCATATCGGTTGTGGTAAACTTTAGAGGTATAAGGGCAGTAAAAAAGACAGGAAAGAGGCGTGGTGTGTCTACCGCGCAAAGGAAAGGAAGGAGAATTATGATACGAACCACCTGTACGACCGATCTTTTTTGGTCGGGAGACACGCTCACGGTGCATCTCACAGGAGAGATCGACCACCACGCGGCGGCGGCGGTGCGCGAAACGATCGACAGGGAGATCTGTCGCGTCCGTCCAAAAACGACTGTTCTCGATCTATCGGGGATCGAATTTATGGATAGCTCGGGGCTTGGGCTGATTATGGGGCGGATCGCCTTGATGCGAGAGCTTTCGGGGGAGGCGGTTCTGCGAAATCCGACTGAGAAGGTTCTGCGGATCGTACGCCTTTCAGGGCTTGAACGAATGATACGGATCGTGTACGAGGAAGAGGGGAAGGAGAAATCGAATCATGCGAATGAAGGGAAGTAAAAATAAAAACGGTCTTTCGGAGAGCGTTTCTAATATTATGAAGCTTCGTGTCCCCTCGCTTTCCTGCAACGAGGGCTTTGCACGAGCGGTTGTTGCCGCATTTTGCGCGCAGCTTGACCCGAGTGCGCCCGAGATCGCTGACGTAAAGTGTGCGGTCTCGGAGGCGGTGACGAATTGTATCGTCCACGCCTATCGCGATACGGTCGGGGAGATCTACATAGAGGCGGCGATCTGCGCGGGGAACACCGTGCGCATTCTGATCCGAGACAAGGGCTGTGGGATCGAGGACGTATCTGTTGCGCGGCAGCCGCTCTATACCACCGACGCGAAAGGAGAACGGAGCGGAATGGGATTTACGGTTATGGAAAGCTTTATGGACAAGGTCAAGGTCAAATCGAAGCCGGGACAGGGAACCGTCGTTCAGATGTATAAGACGATGAACGGTCGGAAACGGAATGAGTGAGCCCTCTTACAGCCTCGAACGGAACAGAGAGCTTCTCTGTCAGGCGCAGAGCACGGTGCAAGCGGAGGCAGATGAGGCGCTGGAGCGGCTTGTAGAAGAGAACAGCGGACTTGTTCGGAAGATCGCGCATCGTTTTGTCGGACGAGGGACCGACGAGGAGGATCTTGTGCAGATCGGTATGATCGGAATGGTCAAGGCGATCCGGAGCTTCGATCTTTCGCGCGGCACAGCCTTTTCGACCTATGCGGTGCCGCTGATCGTCGGAGAGATCCGTCGGCATCTCAGGGACGACGGACTGATCCGTGTCGGTCGTGGTTATAAGCGGCTCGGTGCGATGATCCTTCGTGAGCGAGGTCGCATCGTGCAAAGTGAGGGACGAGAGCCCGGGATCTCCGAGCTTGCCGCGCTGTGCGGTGTGAGTCCCGAGGAGGCGGCGGAGGCGCTGGATGCGTCAATGCCCGTGTCCTCCTTCTCCGATCCCCTGTCCGGGGGAGAAAAGGAGGAGAGCCTGACACTTGAAAGCCGCCTGCCCGACGAGGACAGCGCAGATGAGCTCTTGAGGATTGAAGACAAGATCGCACTTGGACAAGCCATCGCGCGTCTCGGAGATCTGCACCGAAGGATCATACTTCTCAGGTATTACAGAGGGTGCACACAGCAGGAAACTGCCGCGCGTCTTGGGTTAAACCAAGTGAAAATCTCAAGGGAAGAGAAGAAAATCATCATTCGGTTGAGAAAGGAGCTGGTCGGTGAATGAATTCGGAGACCTCCCGCCCGATCGACTGGAAAAAATACGCCGCAGTAACGGTCTCGGTTTCTGCGGCACTCTTGGCATTATGGATCTTGATGCGGTACGGTGTGCGCGTTCTGCTGCCCTTCCTTTTTGCGTGGGTGCTTTCGCTTTTGATCGCTCCGCTTGCTGAGGGGCTTTCAAGTACCACACGGATGCCGAAAAAGCTTGCGTCGGTGCTACTGCTCCTTTTGGCACTCGCATTGCTTGTCGGAGTGATCGTGTTTTCGCTCAACCGACTTTTTCGGGAGATCGAGGGACTTTTTCAATTTTGGGCATCGGATCCCGAGCGGCTCGGGCAAATAATTCAACAGACGGTTGATTATTTCTCGGAAATCGGCAATAAAATTCCGTTTCTATCTGCGCTTGACGGAGTAGAAGGGCTCGAGACGATCGTCGGGGACGTAGGAACGCTTGTAAGTGATTTTGTGAAGGATGCCGTGACGCGGGTAACGTCGAAGATTCCGACGCTCGTCGGAAGGGCGATCGCGGGTACTCCCGAGGCATTGCTTTTTCTGCTCGTTTTTCTGATCTCATCCTTTTATTTCTGCGTGGACGGAGAGCGTATCGCGGGTGGGATCCATAGGCTTCTCCCGAAGGCGATCGCAAATCGCACGGCCGGACTTCAGCGTCGGCTGTCGGCGCTTCTTTACCGCTATCTGCGCGTCTATTTCCTGCTCTTTCTTCTGACCTTTACCGAGCTCCTCCTCGGACTGACGCTGCTTGGGCGGCGGTATGCCTTCCTGCTTGCGCTCCTCGTTTCCGCACTCGATATCCTGCCCGTCCTCGGGGTGGGAAGCGTACTGCTTCCGTGGGCGGGGGTGCTTTTCCTCGTGCGGGATTTTCGCGGTGCGATCGGTCTCCTCATTCTTTGGGGCGTAATCACGGTCGTGCGACAGATCGTCGAGCCGCGTCTCATCGGCGAGAGCTTCGGGCTGCATCCGCTTGTTGCCCTCGTTTCCCTTTACGCAGGACTGAAGCTTTTCGGCTTTGTTGGGATCCTTGTTGGTCCTGCCGTTGCCGTATTCTTAAGACTCTCGGCATCCGAGCTCAGTCCCGAGCGGAGAACTCCCGAATAAAAAACGGGGTGGATCAAACGTACCTTGCGCTTGATTCACCCCTTATTTGTGTAGTAATGAAGCGTATTTCTTACCGCTCGATGTATCCGAGCAGATCCATCCAGTACAGCACGTGGGACGCAAAGCCGTGGTTACAGCTCTTGTTGTCCTGCTCATATTCCCAGAGCGTTCCCGTCTGCTCCGCCATATAGGTGAAGTAGTCGCGAATGTTCCTTTCGAGCATATCAGTGTAGCCGTAGCGCGCGAGAAGCTCGAGGCGGAGATAGTTGCCGATGAAGGCGTTTGCAAAGTGGATCTCGGGATGCTTTTTCGTCGTGCGGCGATCAAAGCCGAAGTCGTTTACAAGCGTTTCCCACAGCTCAGGGTGGCTTTCGGGTGTCGCGACACCTGTGAAAAAGGCATAATACTGGCACGCCTCGGTGCATTCACCCGACAGAACGAGCTTGCCGTCTTCGTCGCGCACCGCGTTGTCGCAGAAGTAACCGTTGAATATAGCAGTTTTTCGGATGACGTCGCGGATCCTTTCTGCTTTCACGGTTATTTCAGGGAGACCGTACAGCTCCCCAACGGCATCGAGGAAGGATGCGTAAAGCATATTCGACGCATAGGAAACGTCCTGCACGAGCTTATTTGCCATCGACCACTCGACAAAGACCCAGCCATCCAGCTTTTCAAGAAGACCGTCCTCGTTTTCAAAGGGCGCGAACCATTCCGTAAGGCGCAGAACGGTGTGCCGCGCGCGGTCGATGAAGGCGCGGTCGCCCGTGCGATTGAGGTATTCCCGAAGCTCGAGAACGTACCACATCGCCCAGTTCGGAATGAATTCGCCCTTCTTGTGGTCGCTCGGATAACACATCGGGAGCATCTTGTCGGGGATCGTGGGGAAGGTATCGCGAAGGATGAACGCCTCAAGGAAGTCGAGCTCTACTGCCGATCTTCCCGTGAGGAGCTTCTCTACGCGGGAGGTGAAGAAGCTGTCGCACAGCCAACCCGCACGCTCCCTCGAGGGGCAGTCCATATAAATGTCCACGGTATTTGCACGGAAGGTGCGGATGGCGGCGTCATAGATCCGCTTCATTTGTGCGTCGTCGCCCTTGAAGCCTACCCTGATCTCCGACATCGGGAAGGCGATCTCGATGACGTGGAGATCCTTCACGGTGACGGCACCGCCCTTCGCGACGAGACGCAGATATTTTCCCGTATAGGGCTCGGCAGAAACGACCGTATATCTGCCCGGCTTCATCGTGAGGGCGAAGATGTTGGCAGCGGATTTGATCCGAAACGGATTCAGGGCACCATTCTTCATAACCTCGTCAAAAAGAAGGAAAAGGTCGCATTCGTCGTGCGCCTCGATCTCAAAAGAGAAGAGTCCCGTTTCATTGGCGCCGAGATCGAGGTCAACGTAGCGGTCGCGGGGAAGGGTGATTGAGGAAAGCTGCTGCTCTGTGGTCTCCTCGGGGGTAAAATCCATCATACCGACCTCGCGGAAGGAGGTGAATTCAAGATTTTCCGTGCGGAAGCCCTTGGAACAAAAGGTGATGAGGCCGTCTTTGTTCGGGTCAGGCAGAAATTGCTCATCGGTCTCTGTGATGCTCGAGATCGAGCGATTGTTGTAATAGGTCTCCTTTTCGCTGTAAGCTACAGATCCACCGCCGACCTGTGCCTTCGGGTAGATGCGGATGTAATCGCCGTAGGGCGCGGAGCGGGTGAGGAAGCATCTTTCTCCGACCGCCTCAAGTGCGATCTCGGGCGCGGAGGCATCCGATTCGTATGAAAATGCACCGGGTGCGAGGCGGTAGACCTCAACAAAGGGGCGCTGATAGGAATAGCGCTGAACTCTCTGTACCTTTTCGGTCATAAGATGCGCCGAAAAGCCCGAGACACCCGTTGCAGCGACGATACGGTCTCCCACCGCAATCTCTGAGCAGAAGAAGGGGGCTTGATCGAGATAAGCGAAGGAATCGACGTTGTAGCCCGTGACGCGGATAACGATGCGGTTTTCGCCGCCTTTCAGATGTGGGGCGAGATCGATCTCATCCACGCGAAAAAAACCGTGCGCCGTGCGCGCCGGGCCGTGTGTGATGACCTTACCGTTTGCGAACGCCGTAAAGGAGCAGGCGGCGGACGCATAAAGTATCGCGGGGGCATCCTTTTCGTAGTCTACGCTTGCGGAAAAGGAGATCGTGATATTCTTTTCCTTCGCGTAGTCCCTTCCCCAAACGGGTAGGGCTCTTTTATAGTGAAATTCTTTGTTTTCCATCGTTTCCTCCGTTTTGTGAACATAGAAAGATTCAAGAGATAAGAACAGTATACCGCACGGAAGTGGCAGTGTCAAGAGGTGTTTTTGACTTTATGTGGGTGACTTTTCATCATATAAAAAACGCACAAACGGTGGGTTAAGCCGTCTGTGCATTTTTATATCAGCTACGTAGAATATGGATTACATATTCTGGAGAGCCTTTGCGAACTGGCTCTTCTTGTGAGCGGCACAATTCTTGTGGATCAGACCACGTGCAGCAGCTCTGTCGAGCTTTCTGACAACAGCATTGAAGTGAGCGGAAGCCGCCTCCTTGTCGCCTGCGGCAACAGCAGCCTCGAACTTCTTGATTGCAGTCTTCATTTCGGAACGCTTCATCTTGTTCTGAAGAGTCTTAACTTCGGTAACGAGAACGCGCTTCTTTGCACTCTTGATATTCGGCATTGGGTTTCACCTCCTTGTTTTTCGGCATCTCGCCTGTATTTTTGATCGGATGTTCCGTTGTATGGGTTCATCCGACCGCGAAAGAGGCCTTGAGATGCTTCTCTCTTCGGATGGTTTCCGTTTCCAAACGCCTGAGAGGGTGCGAAATGAACACGTCCATACATTCGCATATTATATCACAATCTTTTCCGAATTGCAAGGGGTTTTTCGAAAAAAGTTGAAGGAAATTTGATTTTTCTTGTTCGTCACATTGCCGGGTGATCAATTACGAGCTTTGGCTTGGAATGCGCGAGCTTCGCCTGCGCGGGCTTCCGCGCCTTAAACTGCGTTTGCCGCAGTAGCCCTCATCATCGGGTGACCAATTACGAGCTTCGGCTTGGAAAGCGCGAGCTTCGCCTGCGCGGGCTTCCGCGCCGCGATTAAAACAATTCGATCATTTCCTTCGGGCTCTGCGTAAAGTCGTAGATCGTGCCGTCCTCCAGCACCGCGACCATATCCTCGATGCGGCAGCCGTATTTGCCCGCAATGTAGATGCCGGGCTCGACCGTTACAACGTGTCCGGGGGAAAGAAGGACGTTCTCGGGGGATGCAAAGGAGAGGCGGGGAGCTTCGTGGATATAAAGCCCGACACCGTGACCGAGCGAGTGCCCGAAGCACCCCTCGTAGCCTGCACCGTAGATGATATCGCGCGCGATCTTGTCGGCATCGCGGCAACGCATCCCGACCTTCAGGGCGTCAAGTGCGGTCGTCTGTGCCGTGAGAACGGTGTTGTAGAGGCGCTTCATCTCGTCATCCGCCTTGCCGAGCACGACGGTACGCGTCATATCCGAGCAGTAGCCGTCGATGCGCGCGCCGAAATCCATCGTGAAGAAGCCCTTCTCAAGCTTCTTGTTCCGCGGTACACCGTGGGGGAGGGAGGAGGCGGAGCCCGAAACTGCGATCGTTTCGAACGCCGTGCCCTCGCTACCCATTTTCCTCATAAAGAATTCAAGCTCAAGAGCCGCCTCAAGCTCGGTCATATCGGGCGTGAGCACGTCGAGCATATGACGGAAGCCTGCGTCGGTGATCGCCTGCGCCTTCTTCATCTTCTCGATCTCCTCGGCGTCCTTGTAGAGGCGAAGCCCGTCGAGAACCTCCGAGCCCCCCGACGTGAGCGTGCAGGTGTCAAATATCCTTTCGATCCTTTCCTTGTCGGAAACGGGAAGGGTAGCCTCCTCAAAGAGAACGGTCTTATTATCTCCTACGATCTCGCGCATTGCGAGGATCATAACGCCCTTCGGCATCAGGATGTCAAAGCCCTCCGCACATTCCTGCTGCGCTGCCTCGATATAGCGGAAATCGGTAATGAGATAGCCCTTCTCCTGCGTGACGAGCACGTAGCCGTCGGTGTAGGCAAAGGAGGTAAGATATCGCTGATTGATCTCGGAGGAGACGATCACGGCGTCGGCGTTTTTTTCTTTCAGCGCACTTTGGAGCTTTGTAAGGTGAGACATATCGTGTTCCTTTCGGTTGTGGTTTATTTTATGGGACGTTTTTCGGTTTACGACAAGGCGTTCCTTGCGGAGCGGTACATTTCCTGCATCGCAAGGGCGTCCTCCGCCATCGTTCCCGCCGATTCGCAAATGATGCGCGGGGCGAGACCCTCTCGCGCGATCGCCTCGGCGAGGGGGGAGAAGTCGGGACCGAATTCGGTGTCTGCGAAGGTCAGATGCTTCTTTTCGCCGCTCTTCCCGAATTCGATCTTCGAGAAGTGGCAGTGGAGAGTCTGTGCATACTTGTCGCCGAGGGCGCTTCCGATCGTGTCGAATACGCGGCGGTAGCTGTCTGTATCGGGGAAAAAGCTGCCGAGATTTCGCGCGTTGAGATGTCCCCAGTCGACGACGGGATAGAGGCGCGGGTCGAGACGGCAGAGCTCGATGACCTCCTCGACCGTGCCGAGCTGATTGATCTTGCCCATCGTCTCAAGCCCGAGGCGGATAGGAAGCTCCTCGGAAAGCTCTGCGAGAAGCAGAGAGAGTGTTTCCTTTGAATGTGCCATTCCCTCGTCGCGTGTCATTTTCGCAACGCCGCCGCAGTGGATGACGATCGTATCAGCATTCAGCGCCGCCGCCGCGTCAAGCGAGCGGAGGATATAGTCGACGCTTTTTTTGCGCTTCTCCTCCTCGGGGGAGGCGAGGGAAATGAAATATGGCGTATGAAGGGACATTGCAATGCCGTGCTTTCTTGCCTCCTCGCCGATCGCGCGGAGGGTGGCGGCACCTGCGGTGAGACCGTTTCCTGCCTGATATTCATATGCGCCGAGCCCGATCGAGGCGAGCCACGCGGGGGCCTCTATGGTTGCCTTGTGCCCGCTGTTGTAAAACGACTCGCTGTTTCCGCCCGGGCCGAAAAGTGCTGTTTCTTTCATATTGGTTGCCTTTCGTATGGGTAAGCTTTTTCAGGAGAAGCTCCTGAAGCTCTCAGAGGCTTCGTATAGGAAGCTTCTATGCGGGACTCGAGGCAGCGCCTCGAAATTACCACTTCCGCTTCGGTGGCAGGCGGAAGGTGCTGAAGCTCGTCCCGTGGAGCTTGTTGTATTTTCGGATCACGGGGATCTCGAGAAGCCGCTTCGTGCGGAAAAAGAGATTCCTTTTGTCGTAGATCGGCGGCACGATGATCGCACGCATTCCGTTCGATTTGCCGAACGCTGCGTCGGTGAGGAGCTGATCGCCGATCACCGCCGTGGTTCCGACCGTTCCACCGACTGCGTGCAGTGCCTCGGCGAGCCTTTTTTTGCCGGGCTTGCCACTGTCGTAGAAGGCGGGGAGACCGAGTGATTCGTTGAATTTTTCGACGCGCGGAGCGTGATTATTCGAAACGAGTGCCGCGCGGATGCCGTTTTCCGCAAGTGACGAGAACCACGCGCGGATCTCGTCGTCGGGATCACGCATTTCATAAGGCGCGAGGGTGTTGTCGATGTCGATCAGCAGGGAGGAAACGCCGATGCTTTTCAGAAATGCAGGCGTGATCTCTCTGTACGACGCGAACATATAGTCGGGAAGCAGTCTGTCTTTCATTTGCTCCTGCCTTGTATCCGATCAACCGAACAGCTTTGCGTCGGTGTATTCGTTTACGAGCTCCTTTGCGTTTTCATTTTTGTGCGAGAGGAACCACTCGAAAAGCTCGGGGTTCGAGTAGGTGGGTGTCCACGCGTGGTGTCCGACGTCAGGATAGACCGTCAGGCGCGCGTTGCCGTTTTTCTTGTTGACGGCGTTGACCATTTTCTCGGATTCCTCGAGACGGACGGTCTTATCGAGTGCACCGTGGAACGCCCAAACGGGGACGTTTACGAGCCGAGCGGCATTCCAATACATACCGCCGCCACAGACAGGCGCGATCGCCGCGAAGTATTTCGGCATACTCATCGCGAGCTGCCAGGTTCCGTAGCCGCCCATGCTTGAACCCGTCATATAGAGATGGGTGGGATCGACGAAGGGGGTGGCGGCGATCTGCTTTACGAATTTCCGAAGCGTTTCAAAGTGATCGAACCACGAATTCTTCGAGCACTGAGGCGCGAAGACGACGAATGGGAAATTCTCATACTCCTCGGTCAAGGTAAAGAAGGCGTTGCCCTTCAGCTTTTCAAGGTCGCGTCCACGGGTGCCCGCGCCGTGGAGGAGCAGGATCGTGGGGTAGCGCTTTGACGGGTCAAATCCATCGGGATAGCGGACAAGGTACTGCATATCGTTCAGTTCAAATTGTTCAAAGTTCATAGGTGCCTCCAAAAAATGATAGAAATGTAGACAAGGATCGAAATAGCCTCTGCGGCTTTGGCGATTACTTACGGAGCTTCTCGAAATTCAGCTTCATAACAGCCTTTTTGACAGTCATCGAATGTGAGACCGCACGGCCGGGCAGATGTGCCTCGTCGGGATAAAGCACGACGCACTCACCGGGCAGATAGTCGACGTAGGGCGAGGGCTCATACGCGAAAAAGAGGACGTCCTTCGCTTCGTTCAGCGGAACGGTTTCCGTAAGGGGAGCTCTGTCGGTGTAATAAATACGCTCCTCACCTGTGAAGAGGCACTGCACGTCGACGTAAACGTCGTGCGCCTCCATATCGGCAAGCTCCTCCTTCGTGGTATAATTCATCACGTTGATGAAGCAATCCTCGCCGAAGTGATAACGGCCGTTTTCGGTGTCCTCCGTGACGGTCGCGAGGAATGCGAGTGCCTCGTCGGGGACGGTAAAATACTTTTTGAGATCACGGTAGTCGGTGATTTTGATCATAGTGAAAGCTCCTTTTTATGGTTTTTCATATTTTTGAACGACTTTATCGGTCATTTAATGCTACGTATTCGGTTTCTTCCTTTACATTGATATACGCGGGACGGATAATCTTGCCTGCGTTTTGGATTTCCTCCATACGGTGTGCACTCCATCCTGCGATTCTTGCAATTGCGAAGATCGGTGTAAACAATTCGTATGGGAGACCAAGCATCTTATAGACCATTCCCGAATAGAAGTCCACGTTGGCGCTGACGCCTTTATATATACGGCGTTTTTCGGCAATGATCTCGGGAGCCATCTTCTCGACAGTCCGATATAGCTCAAATTCATCGTGAAGTCCTTTTTCCACAGACAGCTGCTCGGCATAATAGCGCAGAATATCTGCCCTCGGGTCGGACAGTGAATACACAGCATGTCCCATACCGTAAATGAGCCCCGCCTTGTCAAATGCCTGCTTATCGAGAAGCCTGACGAGATAATCCTTGATGGCATTTTTATCCTTTACGTCGATGCTTGCCTTCATATCGTCGAACATTCGCATCACCTTGATGTTTGCACCGCCATGGCGTGGACCCTTGAGGGAGCCGAGAGCCGCTGAGATTGCGGAATAGGTATCTGTTCCTGATGAGGTTACAACGTGTGTGGTAAAGGTCGAGTTATTTCCTCCGCCGTGCTCTGCGTGCAGCACGAGGGCGAGATCGAGAAGCTTTGCCTCGAGGGGTGTGTATTGTCCATCCTCACGAAGTATGTAAAGCAGATTTTCAGCGGTATTCAGTTCCTTTTTCGGATAGTGGATAAATAGGCTTTGCCCGTTATGATAATGTTGAAAGGATTGGTAACTGTAAACGGCAAGAAGCGGGAATTCCGCTATGAGCTGTAAGCATTGACGCAGAATGTTTGCAGTGGATATATTATCCGGGTCTTCGTCATAGGCATACAGCGCCAGAACGCTTCTTGACAGAATATTCATCATGTCCTTGCCGGGAGCCTTGAGGATCATATCACGGACGAAGGATGGGGGGAGGGAGCGATAGGACGAAAGCTGCTCGCTGAATGCAGCCAATTCATCTTTGGTAGGTAGCTTTGAAAAAAGGAGCAAATATACAGTTTCTTCAAAGCCGGGGCGGTTATCGGATACGAAGCCCTTGACAAGCTCACGTACGTTGATGCCTCTGTAATAGAGCTGACCCTCACATGGGATCTCATTTCCGTTTGCATCCCTATCCTTGGCCTTGATGTGTGAAACCTCTGTAAGCCCTGCGACAACGCCATTTCCGTTGATGTCACGTAAGCCGCGCTTTACGTCGTGCTGTGCATACATATCGGGGACAATGTGGTTGCTGGCATCCGAGAGCGCTGCGAGCTCTCTGATATATGGTGTGATCTCGGAATAATTCATAGAGTTCCTCCTGCAATATGCATCTGAAAACAGTATTTGGGGATCTTTACTTGCGATATTGATTCAAAAAGAAAATATGATAAAATAATTATAGCATCTTTTCACGGTGCTGTCAACAGGCGTGTATAAAAGTATTTGATTCGTATTGACCTATGCCGGAACGCAGAAGGAGAGAATAGTAAGTGTGAAAACGTGCCTTGAGGGAGCTCGAAGTACGAGCGCATGCGCTCGCGGCAAGCTTCGGGATTATTTTGATAAGTTCTTTGCGTGCTTGAAGCTTGCAGGGGGTTCTCGTCTCCCCAAAGGATCAAAAAAGGAGACGCGAGTGCGTCTCCTTTTTTGACGTGCCTTGAGGGACTCAGAACCCATACCTGAACGCGTCGCGTTCAGGCGGCAAGCTTCGGCATTATTTTTGTGAAATTCATTCTCTTTGCTTGAATCTTGCACGGAGCCTCTCGATCTTCAAAACGCGTCAAAAAAAGAGACGCAGGTGCGTCTCCTTTTTTGACGTGCCTTGAGGGACTCGAACCCCCGACCTACTGCTTAGAAGGCAGTTGCTCTATCCGGCTGAGCTAAAGGCACAGATATTGATTTATAAACTAAAATTCCGTACACACCCGTGTACGAAATTTCAGCTTGGAGCGGGTGATGGGAATCGAACCCACGCGACCAGCTTGGAAGGCTGGAATTCTACCATTGAACTACACCCGCATCACAGCCTTTATATCATACCACTAATTGCTTCGTTTGTCAATAGGAAAATGAAAATTTTTTCTTTTTTATTTTCGCTTTATTTTTCCTCTTGACAATTGCGTTGACTCGGTATATAATGACCCAAAAGGCGAGCCTTCGCCCCGATCACGGAAAGAGTCACAGCAAGCATCTGTGCGGAGAAGAGAGGTACTGTATGACCGATTTAACGAAGGGATCCCCGCTTCGACAAATATTTTTGTTCTCACTCCCGTTTCTCATCGGAAACGTTTTTCAGCAGTTTTACAACATCGCCGATATGGTCATTGTCGGGCGTATTCTCGGCCCCGAGGCTTATACGGCGGTCGGTGCTACGAGCTCGCTCGTGTGGTTTGCCAGCGGTGCGATCCAGTCTTTGACGATCGGCTTTTCTGTTATTGCCGCGCAGCATTTCGGCTCGCGCGATGAGGAGGGCGTCAAGCGCGCATTCGGCGCGAGTATTTGGCTTTCTGCGGTCATTTCGGTCACGATGGCGGTCCTTTGCGCGCTTTTTGCGCGTCCGATCCTGATGCTTCTGCGAACGCCCGCAGACATCTTCGATCGATCCTATCGGTACATCGTCTGGATCTTTATGGGGCTCGTTGCAACGGCGCTCTTCAACCTGCTTTCGAATATGATCCGTTCGCTCGGAGATTCGCGTACGCCGCTGTATTTCCTTGTGATCGCCTGTGTCATCAATATTATACTCGACATCGTTCTGATCGCATTTTGCAAGATGGATACCGACGGCGCGGGGCTTGCGACTGTGCTCGCTCAGCTGCTTTCGGGGCTTCTCTGTATCATATACATCAAGTGGAAGCAGCCACTTCTTCACGTTTCGCGCAAGGATCTCAAATGGGACTCCGAGATGAACGCCCGCCTTCTGAAGGTCGGTATCCCGATGGCTTTTCTCAATATGGTGCTGTCGGTCGGTTCGATCGTGATGCAATTCGTAACGAACGGTCTCGGCACACAATACGTGACGGCGCACACCACGGGGGCGAAGGTCGAGAATTTCGTCACCCTGCCGATCCTGTCCTTTGGTTCAGCGATTTCGGTCTTCGCGGCGCAGAATTACGGTGCGGGGAAGTATTCGCGCGTGATCGAGGGCGGAAAAAAGACCTTGTGGATCTGCTTCTGGTGGAGTGTGATCGCGAGTGCGATTATGCTGCCGTGCGGCAGATTTGTCATTACGCTGCTCGCGGGGGACGTGCCCAACGCGGTGGTGAATAACGCGTATTTATATATTGTTGTGAATACGCTCCTTACCTTTGTACTCTCACCGCTTGTAATTTTCAAGAGCGTTCTGCAGGCGGTATGCCGAACGACCTTCACGATGATATCGGGCTTCACGGAGGTCGTCGGACGGGCGGGTCTTTCGGTTTGCGTGCTGTTTTTTATGAACGGTATGCATCTGTTCGGGGTGGAAACGGGATTTTTCATTATGTGCTTTGCATCCCCGCTCGCGTGGCTGCTCGGGCTTCTCACGGTTCTTTTTGACTATATCGGAATGGTGAGAGAATTCCGCCGCAAGGCCGACTATTCGTAGTCTTTGCATATCGGGAGCTTTCGGTGTTTCCGCGCAAAGAAGGGAATGGAGGGGCCATACGCGTATTCGCGCTTGGCTCCTCTTCGTGCCGCAGGATGAAAAAGTTTTTCGGAAAGCACGATTTTTTTCGAAAAAAGCTATTGACAAAGCGGGAAAGGTGTGGTATAATATCACCCGTTGAATAATTCTCCAGTGTGGTGGGAGTAGCTCAGTTGGTTAGAGCGCCAGGTTGTGGCCCTGGAGGCCGTGGGTTCGAATCCCATCTTTCACCCTTCAGCCCCTCGACGGTTGTTTGAGGGGCTTTTACGTATTTTAGACACTTTAGTAAGATGAAATCTCAAGCGATGCGGGATCGCCGAGGTGTGGAGGCGTTGGGGCTCCACCGATTCGACAGCCGCAGCTTTTTGAATTTTGAACGGAGAACAAATATGTACAGAATCGTTGAAAAAAAGGTACTGAATCCCACGGTGGTACAGCTTCAGATCGAGGCACCTCTCGTGGCGAACAAGGCACGCCCCGGACAGTTCATCATTCTTCGCGTTGATTCGGACGGCGAGCGAATTCCGCTGACCGTTGCAGGTGTGAACAAGGAAAAGGGAACTGTAAAGATCATTTATCAGATTGTCGGCTCGACGACCGAAAAGCTCTCCCATAAGGAAGAGGGCGACTATATCGAGGACTTCGTAGGTCCTCTCGGCGTTGCGACGCATCTCGACGGACTCAAAAAGGTCTGCATCGTGGGCGGCGGCGTAGGATGTGCGATCGCGATGCCGATCGCAGAGGCGCTTCACGATATGGGCGTTGACGTAACGAGCATCATCGGCTTCAGAAATAAGGATCTTCTGATCCTCGAGGACGAGTTCAGAGCTTGCTCGAATACGCTCCGTGTGATGACTGACGACGGCTCCTACGGCGAGCACGGTAACGTCACCGTTCCGCTTCGTGAGATGCTTGAAAATGGGGAAAAATTCGATATGATCATCACGATCGGTCCCCTGATTATGATGAAGTTCGTCGTCCTGACGGCGAAGCCCTTCGGTACACCCGTGACCGTTTCGATGAACCCGATTATGATCGACGGAACGGGAATGTGCGGCGGTTGCCGCCTTACCCTGAACGTAGACGGCAAGAGGGTCACGCGATTTGCCTGCGTGGACGGTCCCGATTTTAACGGCTACGAGGTCGATTTTGACGAGGCGATGGCGCGCGGCAGAATGTACGGCGCGTTTGAACGCCATAAGCACGAGGAAACCTGTAATCTCTTTACGAAGGAGGTACGGTAAAATGGCAAAGGCAAATATGAGTCTTACGAGAAACGCAATGCCGACGCAGGATGCGAGGGTCAGAGCGCACAATTTTGACGAGGTCGCACTCGGATACAGCGAGGAGACGGCGATCGACGAGGCAATGAGGTGCCTCAACTGCAAGAATATGCCCTGCGTTGACGGCTGTCCCGTAAAGATCCACATTCCGGAATTCATTGCAAAAATAAAAGAGGGTGACTTTGAGGGTGCATATCAGGTCATCACGAAATCCTCCTCTCTTCCCGCAGTCTGCGGTCGTGTCTGTCCGCAGGAAACGCAGTGCGAATCGAAGTGCGTGCGCGGTATCAAGGGTGAATCGGTCGGCATCGGTCGTCTTGAGCGCTTCGTCGCCGATTGGCACAATACGTTTTCTACCGAAGAGCCCATTCGTCCCGAAAGCAATGGCCACAGGGTCGCAGTCGTCGGCTCGGGACCCTCGGGTCTGACCTGCGCGGGCGATCTTGCGAAGAAGGGCTATGAGGTAACCGTTTTTGAGGCACTTCATACCGCAGGCGGCGTGCTCGTTTACGGTATTCCTGAGTTCCGTCTCCCGAAAAGAATCGTCGCGAAGGAGGTCGAGACTCTCAAAAAGCTCGGTGTTAAGATCGAGACGAACGTGGTGATCGGAAAGACCCTCACGATCGACGAGCTTTTCGACGCGGGCTTTGAAGCCGTATTCGTCGGCTCGGGCGCCGGACTTCCGAGCTTTATGGGCATTCCGGGTGAGGCGCTGTGCGGTGTATATTCCGCAAACGAGTTCCTGACACGGAGCAATCTGATGAAATCTTATCTTGACGATCCCGAAACGCCGATTATGAAGGGCGGTAAGGTCGCGGTCGTTGGCGGCGGTAATGTGGCGATGGACGCCGCGAGAACCGCACTTCGCCTCGGCGCGGAGAAGGTATATATCGTTTATCGCCGTTCGATGGAGGAGCTTCCTGCACGCCGCGAGGAGGTCGAGCACGCAGAGGAGGAGGGAATCGAATTCCGTCTGCTCACGAATCCTACCGAAATTCTCGGATATCACAATCCCGACGATCCGCGGGATCCGAAAAACGGCTTCGTTACGGGTATGAAGTGCGTCAGAATGGAGCTTGGTGAGCCCGACGAGCGCGGCAGAAGACGTCCCGTGACGGTCGAGGGCAGTGAGTTTACCATTGATCTTGACACCGTGATTATGTCGATCGGCACGACACCGAATCCGCTGATAAAATCGACGACCGAGGGGCTTCTGGTCAATGCTCGCGGCGGTATCGTCGTAAACGAGGACGGTCTGACCTCAAGAAAGAGCGTATACGCCGGCGGTGACGCCGTAACGGGCGCGGCTACCGTCATCTCCGCGATGGGCGCAGGCAAGACCGCCGCAAGGGCGATCGACGAGGCGCTGTCGAGGAAATAAAGAAAAGGGGACTGTCTTGTCTTAACGAGACAGTCCCAAAAAAATTACCGACAAAGTCTATCTCACGCGTGAGAGGGGCTTTGTTTTTCTTTTTGTTACATAGACGATGAAACGTCAGAGGAGGAAAGATCGATGGTGCCGTAGTCTGAAATCGTGACGACCGAGGAGACCTGCAACGTGACGCCGTCCTCTACGACCGAGGCTACATAGGTGATCCTGACGAGCCGATCGTTTTCGAAGGTTAATGAGATATTGGAGGTGTACACCTCATAGCTCTCGATGTATATGTTCTCGGTTGCCTTATACGTCTTCGTTTCTGCGTCGTAATCGTAGCACGCGTAAGGTGTTATTGATTTGATGGAATCAAGGAGTGATTGACGCAGGTCAATGGCAGAGGCTGCGTCGGGGGCGTAGAGCTCCTCGGATTGTCCCGCAGCCACCACCTTTACCCAAGCGTTGCTCTCGGTGAATTTGTAGTGCGTCTCCACGTCCATAGAGATACCGCTTGCGGAAACGGTAATGATCTCGCTGTATGCGAAGTTTTCAAATACGGCGTCTGTAAATATGGTGTTTCATTCGGATCTTGAAAGTCCCGTGAAGGGAACGGACTCGGTCTTCGTCGCGGGGCAGACCGTGCAGGTGTAGGTTCTGACGCCGTCTGCATCCTGCGTCGGCTTTGTGGTGATCTCACCCTCGTTCCAGACGTGATTGCCCTTTTCGAAGATCTCGGGACAGCCCTCGTTCGTACAGGTGCGATGATGCGAGGTCTCGTCGATGATCCACTCTGCGGACAAGACACATTTTGCGATGGGCTCGGTCCTTGTCGCCGCGCAGACCGTGCAGGTGAAGGTCTTTACACCCTCCGCTTCGGTCGTCGGCTTTGCAGTGATCTCGCCTTCATTCCATATGTGGTCTGCCTTGTCGGTGATCTCTGTGCAGCTTTCACCTATGCAGGCGTGCCAATGAGCGGTCCCATCCTTTGACCACTCCGTACTGAACTCACACTCGTGAAAGCAGGAGGTAAACGAAAGGGAGAGGGCGAGAAGCAGGGTGAACACGAGCAGTAGAGACATAAATTTTTTCATTTTCTTTTCCTCCAAGGATAGGTAAAAATAAAAAGAGCGCCAACCGTAGTTAACGCTCCGAAAAACGCAAACTCCGATTGCTGCTACACAATTCTCAACAAAAGAGGAAAATACCTACATTTACCAAGAGGAATTTGCGTTTTTACCAAATTCAAAGGGCAAATGTAGAAATGGACATAAGACTCCCTATAAAAGCAGAGAGCTTCCCCTAAAATATGTTGACTGAATTGTGTAGCATTTTTATTATATCACAGATTTCACAGAATATCAAGTTATTTTCCGAAAAAAAGCGAAAACAAAGAAAGGGTGCCTCTTGGGCTACCTACCATAAAGCAGGTAGGATAGCCCAAGAGCGCCCTTTCTAAGAAAGAGATACGGTGTAACCGAGATTTCGGTTATGCCGTTTTCTCTTTTATATTAACTTCTTGTTCTCGTTCCCATTTTACTTCTTCCAAATGCTCCTCGAACATTTCCTCTATCTCCTCGGCTGTGGGGATATAGACGATGCCGACACCGTGATAATACACATCGATCTGCTGATGTCTGCGCTTATCCTTACGGTACGGAGCGTGGACTACGATTTTGGAAACGAACTCGTGGACAAGTTCGGGAGTAAGCTCCTTTACCTCGGTTATCTTCTTAACCTTGGTAATAAACTTTTCAATATCGTCCGTTTGCTGCTTGCCCGCTTCGATCTCTGCGCGAAGTGTTTCGGCGAGCTTTTTCTTTTCCGCTTGCTCGTCCTCATACATTTTGGACATTTGGGCAAAGCGGTCATCGGACAATTTTCCCGATAGATTGTCCTCGTAAATACGCATAAAACGTGTGTCAAGCTCGGCTATTCGCTTTTCGGTCTTTTCAAGCTCCCGTCTTTTCTTGGATAGTTCCTTGCGGCTTTCCTCGATAGAACGGCTTTGCATCTGCTCGGCAAACTTCCGCTCAAAGCATTGCACATACCAAAAGACACGTTGCATACTTTGCAGGACGGCTTGTTCAAGGTGTACCTCTCTGACGAAATGCGCCGAGCAGTTATCCTTGTTGAGTCTTGAAGTCGAGCAGGTAAACCAATTTTGCTCGTGCGTAAGATTTTTAGCCGTGCAGTAATAGAGCTTTGCACCGCAATCGTTACAGAATACGATCCCCGAAAACATACTGACGTTTCCACCGCGAGTAGGTCTGCGCTTTTGTTTGCGAAGCTCCTTTACGATAGCAAAGGTTTCTCGGTCAATAATAGCGGGGTGAGTATTCTCAAATATCTTCCAATTTTCCTCGGGAATGTGTACCCTCGTTTTGTTCTTGAAAGACTTGGTGGTGTAACGGAAATTGACCGTATCTCCCACATACTCCTGCTTCTCCAAGAGGTCTGCAACCGTTCTTGCCACCCATTTTCCGGGAACAGCGGGCGGGGCGGAACATTTACGCCCTACGCTTATCCAATGCTCTGTCGGTGTCGGTATCTTTTCTTCGGTCAGCTTCTTTGCGATTTGCGTCGGTCCGAATCCTTCCACGCAAAGCGCGAAGATCTTTCGTACTACATCAGCGGCAGGCTCGTCAATCAGCCACTCCTTCGGATTTTCGGGATTTTTCATATAGCCGTAAGGCAATCCCGTCGTCAGAGGAATACCCGACTCACCCTTGTGCTTAAATACCTCGCGCACCTTCTGAGAGGTGTTCTTGGCGTGCATTTCGTTGAACCAATCCTGCACGGGAAGAAAATCGCTGAGTCCCTTCGATGTGTCGATATTGTCAAGAATGGCAATATACCGAACGCCGAGGCGGTCAAATTCTTCTTCCAAGAGTTGTCCAACGACCAAGCGGTTACGCCCAAGGCGGGAATGGTCTTTTACGATAAGCGTTCCAATTTGTCCCGCCTCCGCAAGCTCCATAATCTCCGTGAAGGCAGGTCTTGCAAAATTCGTTCCCGACCAACCGTCATCCACGAATACTCTCGTATTTCTGAAACCGTTTTCTTTTGCGTATTTTTCAAGTATAGATTTTTGGTTTGTTATTGAGTTGCTCTCTCCTTGCAGTTCATCGTCACGTGACAGTCTGCAATAGAGGGCTGTTATCTTATCCGACTTAATATTCATTGTTCTCCTTTCCTCGGTCGGATGCGATATGAATTGTAGGTTCACCTATATTATACCACATCCGAGAAAACATTTCAACACTTTACAACGCTAAAGTCTGCATAACTTTGTTAATTTATTTTGTCCGAGACCCTGCGAACACGATCAATGACATTCTCTTTGGATTTTTGGTCAAAGTGGGTATTGACATGAATGACCGTGCTACCAAAATCTAAATCGAAATCAAGTTTTCGCGGGAACAAGCCTCTGCGGAAATACTCTATGCGTTCTTCCTTCGTCATCGCTTCGAGAATCGGAAGTCGCTTTCTGCTTTCGCTTAGAATTTCTTGGAGCATATCGTATTCTTCGTCTGTTTCGGGGATAATGATGTGAATTGTTCTGTAATTCTTGTTTTCTGTCATCCTATGTCCTCCTTATTGTTGATCTCGTTCATCTTGGCTCTTGCTAAGGCGCGGCGTTCCTCGGTGTACGGTGCGGTGAGGCGGTAGGAAAACCTTTTCTTATCAATCTCAAAGGAAAGGTATCCAAGCTCGTCATCATCGGTCAGCCGACAGAGGTCGGGGAAATTCTCGGCAAAGGCAAGCAAACGTTTCTTCAAAGCGGTGTTGTGTGTCCGTATCACTACGGGCGCGGATGTTTCATCAAAATAGATTTCGGTTGTTTTTTCATTCTTTTTCTTATTTGTAATCATAAAGTCCTCCTAATTTTGGTAGATTCTTGAAGTAAGGCGTTTTTCACTCAAAAAAGCTCGGTCAAGAGCGCTGGAAAATGCGAATTTTCTAATAGGAAACGCCTTTGTGGTGTGGGATACGTTTTGAGGTGTTAAAAACAGAAAAATGCCGTTTTTTTCGGTCAAGACCGTAAAATCGCTTTCGCGGGCGGTAGCAAATTTGTACGGTCAAGACCGTTTGCTTAAATGATCCAAGTGTGGTGGACACGCGGTGTCCATCCTAAAATCAAAGGTTCAAAATGAGCCTTTGATCTCACATTTTCAAGTGGTCAAAATGACCACTTGAAGCACCGTATCCAACGTGTCAAAATGACTCTTTGCTCTCTTGCAATCAAGTGCTCGTTTGGAGCACTTGATTGCATCGGGCGGTTTCCACCCGATGATCGTTTGGGGAACCAATGGGTCAAAATGACCCATTGGTTTTGGGGTGGGTCTCTGCGGCCCAGCCCACATTGCTTCTGAAATCAAGTTAGCAATTTGATAACTTGATTTTTATCTGCCATCGCGTCCGTCCTTTTTGGGGGCGGCTTTCTGCTTTTCTTGCTCCAACAGCTGCGGGAACTCAATCAGCATAACGTTTCGTTCAACAGATGCGCTTCGGTCATATACGTCCTTGCACATCGCAAACTCCTTGCGGAGCATTTTTATCTTTTCGCTCAGCGCAAAGATCTCATCGCGTATCGGTTGAACTTGCTCGGGATCCTTCATCCAACGAATCTTATTCCATAGCGCTCGTCGTTCCTTACAGAGTTCCTTAATTTGCGGATCGACCTTCAGCGCGTGATAAATGAGATCATCCTTCGTTTCAAGTCCGTACTTGCCGAGAAACTTGGCTTGCTCAGAGTACATACGGGCGCGACGAATGTCATCCTTAATGGCGGCATAAGCTTCGGGATTTTTGGGGATAACCTTCGGTATCGCACCGAGCAAGTAGAGATAGTGAAGATATAGGGCGCGAAGTCCTTTTGGCTTCTCCTGTAAGGTCGGCTTGTAATACTGCACCTTTACCCAACTATATTCGTGCGCGTTTTTCACCATCCGCGCCTTAATAGCTTCTTCGGTATAATCCTCACCGAGCTTGTCCATACGAAAGAACTTGTTATATCCGTATGGCTTAATGCGGAGATACCGTCCGCGATACTCAAAGGTGTAGCCGAGGTCGCGCATACGCCTATAAAAGTTTTTCAAGTTTAGTTCAAAATTTGAAATAGCCATAATATCCGCGCGTATCTGATCGCGTATGGTTGGAATACCTTTCTTCTCGGCGTGAACCTCCGCAATATGCTTTGCTCCTTGTTGCTTCGGTTTCTCGATCACCGATAGTCCGTACTCCCTGCAAAGTCTATCCGAGGTGTCACGCATCAGCTTGTAGGTTGCCTTGCAGTCGTGATACCTCTTACCCGAAAAACCCGTTGCCGATAGACAGAAATGATTGTGTACGTGTCCGCGATCTATATGGGTGGCGACCACAACAGGAAAGTCCTCGCCCCATAGCTCGTTGGCAAGCTGAACACCAATGGCATGAGCAACGTCGGGAGTAACCTCGCCGGGCTTGAATGATTGGTAGCCGTGATAGGCTTGAATGTCTGAACTATCCGTGTCCTCCAAGAGAGTAAGCATCACCTCGCTCGCGTTCTCGGGTGTGCAGTTAATGCCCGTAACAAATTTCTTTTCCTCCGTTGTGAAATGGTCATAGGGCAGACCGAGAATTTCGGCGGCAAGTCTTTCAGACTCATCAAAATTTTTGTTCTCAATTTCCATTACAGTTTTGTTCTTGTTTGCAACGTAAGCGAGCAGCTTGCTGACGTGCGCACTCACGTCCCAAATTTTAGTTGTTGCCAAACACCTTCACTCCTTTCTTCGCGTACTCTTGTTGGATTGCTCCAAGCACCTTCATCACCTCGTCAGCGGTACGTTTGTATTCAAGCTCATCCACAAATCCAAGCGAGTGCGCCTTCGCCGCGATCTGATTCATACTTACACCCAAACGTCTTAGCTCACGAGTAAATTCTTTCACCTCCACCGAGGGCGGTTCAATGGGAGCGATCCATTGAATGACGAGGCGGAGATACTTGCTCTTGTCGCGCCCGAAGGTTGCTGCATTTTCACACAGCTTCTGATATTCCTCATCGTTCAAATAGAACTTAACAAGGTTCTTGCGCTTGCGCCCGCCTTTTACTGTTACTTGCTTTTCTTCCATTTGAATTGTCCTCCTTAATTTTTTCAAAATTTTGTTGCGAATTTCTAAGTGCGGGGGTCTGGGGATCTCCCCACCTTTCGCATTTTGTGTCCACAAATGCAGTGCTTGTCAAGAATATCGACGGACTATAAGTCCGTGATAAAATAGAGGTAATCCCTCGCATCCGACTCACCGTTTTACCTTCCGAGAAAGCACCCCAAGTGGCTTTGACAAAACAAAAAAGACCCGTACTTACACACACGGATCACGGGAAACACCAAAAAGCGAACGGCGCACGTTCGCTAAAAAATGTCCCGCGCCTATGTATAAGTACGAGTCTAAAAGCTCGTTTCGATAAGAGAATGCAAGCGCATTCAATGCCGCATTACGTGGCTGATGGCGTCGGATTTCTTGTGAAATAGATTACGGGGTCACGGCTAATGATGCCGCGCGTTTTGTCTTGTTTGCCATGCGGCACGAGGTTCATTCTCCACCGCAAGTATTCACGCAAAATATATCTTATTCAGTTGTATAGAACTCAATTTGGGTGGCAATACTAATAATGGGAAAGTATGCCTATGTGAAAATTGAGTATTATATTATATCACAAACAAACGGATTTGTCAATGGGTTATTAAAAAATATTTTCGAAAAGTTGTAAAAAGCCCTCGCTCCATTTCGGAACAAGGGCTGAGTTGGTTTATAAATGCTTCTTGTTAAATATCGGTATGCTGACGGCAAAACAAATTATAGTCACAATAGCCGTTACAATAATGGCTACGATATATTCTTTTGATTGTGCCACACCATATATCAAGGAATTACCGTCCGTTAACAAGGTCGGCAGATATTTATTTGCCTTGGGTAGCAAACCAACGAGATAGGAAAAAAGAACGACAGCTCCCGTTCCGAGAAGCACTTCTGTGCTTGAAGTGGATATCGTAGAAAAGAGAGTCATCAAAGAAATAACGAATACGCCGAACAACCAGAGGCACACAACCGAAAGAAGAAGGTTGTGCGCTACCGAGTTATCCCAAAAATACGAATTATAAAGATACGTGATTCCAAAGCAGAGCCAATAACCAAACGACCAAATCGCACATAGAACACCTGCTTTTGAAATAACGACCTTGTAGCGTTCAAGTCCTTTCGTCAAGGAAAGCACCAGCGTACCCGAGCTATACTCTTTGGTAAAGATCGCACCTTGAAGCAAAACGAAGGCGATCAGCCCGATGGGCATATTTTTGAAAAATTGCACCCACGAATCCATCGCGCTGACTTTTACATCGGTCACTATCATACCGCTTTCCGCAAGCGAGTCTGCCATCACCTCAAGCAACCACGGCGTTAGCTTTGCCACCGCAGGATTCATAATTCCAAGCAGAACAAACAGAACGAGCGTTATCCACAATCTACCGCTGCGAAGCTGCTCCATACATTCTTTTTTTATGAAGGCGAACAAGGATTTCATTTTTCCGTCACCTCCATAAACAGATCTTCAAGACTCGGCTCTAAACGCTCCACCTTCAAGAGTGATATACGATGATCTGCAACAAAGCGCAAAATTTCGGATGCAGAATACTTATTCTCCGAGAATGTCACTTTATTTCTGTCGATTTCCTTCACCTCGGGAAAAGCATTTCGCAGAATGACAGTATCCGAGTCGTTTTCGGTTTCTATCATATATTCGTTGCTTCTGTATCTCGTTTTGATATCGGACAGCTTGCCCCCAATATTCACTACGCCGTCTTTCAAAAAAGCCACGTCGGTACAAATACGCTCCACATCGGATAGAATGTGCGTAGAAAACAGTACCGTTGTCTGATCCTTGATAGCTAAGAGAATATCGAGTATTTCTTTTCTGCCGACGGGATCGAGCGCGGAGGTTGGCTCGTCACAAACAAGAAGCTTCGGGCGAGAGAGGAGTGCCTGTGCAATACCCAAGCGTTGCTTCATACCTCGTGAAAAGCCTTTCATGCGGTGCGTTTCATCAGCAAGACCGACAAGAGTGAGCAACTCCCTTGTACGTTCTTCTATATCTGCACGGCTCATTCCCGTAATCTCACCGCAAAAACGCAGATACTCTTTCGCCGTCATAAACGAATAGAATTCCGGCACGTCGGGGAGATAGCCGATATAACGGTTGGTATCGGTTTGTCCGTAGACCACTTTCTCTCCGTTCACAATAATCTCGCCCGAATCGGCCCTCAGAAGTCCGAGAACGGTTTTCATCGTGGTCGTCTTGCCCGAACCGTTTTTTCCTATAAAGCCATAAATGCTATGCTCCGGCACGGACAGATCAAGTCCTCTCAAAACCTCTTTATCACCAAACCGCTTATGCAAACCGGTGATGCGTAGCATATCCATTAAGAATCCTCCTTACCGAGAAGGAAATATAGGATCGGACCGACAAAATTCATCAGCGCAATGGTAATGACCAGCCACAAAGCACGATTACCGCGCTTATATGTCTTGTGAGTTAAAATATGATACAGTGTATATCCAAACAGCGCAAACTGTACAATCACAAGCGGAATTAAAAACGGAAGAAATTCCATAATCTGATCCATTATTTCTTATCCTCCTTTTCCGCATACACTTCAACGCAAAGCCCCTTGCGACCGCATTTGGGGCAGATCAGACGGCGCATTTTCGGTGTGTGATATGCCCAAAATGCTTCCTTCATTTTTGGCTTGAACACCTCGTGACATTCAGGGCAGATATAGGCAACGTGATTAAAATAATATTTAGACACGCAAATTCCCCACGGAATTGCCACGAGGGCCCATATCACGAACAGCCACCAAAGACCGTGTGTGATCCACAACACAATCGACGTCCATTGCAATGCTGTCACGGGAATGCCCGTAAACACCATAAACCAGCGCATTTTTGAAAGCTTATTTTTTTGTTTCATAACGTGTGCTATATCACCGATAGATTCAACGGAGAAAGTATCAAGCTCCTTTAACTCACGCTTAATCCCCTCAATCAAGTCAAGCTTTGCTTGACGCTCGGAGAGTTCTTCTCTCAGAACCTGTTCCTGTTGTTCAAGCAGTATTGAAATGATATTCTCGGGATTTTCCTCAGCGAACAAAGCAGAAATACTGTTAATGGGAAGTCCGGCTTCACGCAGAAAACAGATAATGTGCATACGCTTCAAGTCGTCCTCTGTATAAAGCCTGCGACCACCCTCGGAAAGCTCGCTCGGCACGAGAATGCCTCGGTCATCGTAATATTGAACCGTTCTCACCGATACGCCACAGAGCTTTGCTATTTCTCCCGTCGTATATTTTGACATAGCTTATCACCTCCTTGATCCCCATTATACAACATTACGCAGCGTAACAAGCAATACCTCACGCAAGGGGATTTTTTGAAAAATTCTCGACTATTGGTTGTGTTTTCGTGTTTCTCAGTATTTTTAGTATATTATATCACAATTTTATGAACTGCTCAAGAATATAGATAAAATCCCTCGCTCCTTTCGGAACGAGGGCTGTTCTTATCTATCCTTCAAGGATACATATTCTGTTTCTTCTTTTACGTTTATGTAAGCAGGACGTATGATCTTACCTGCGTTCTGTATTTCTTCCATACGGTGCGCGCTCCATCCTGCGATTCGTGCAATGGCGAAGATGGGTGTGAAAAGCTCATAAGGCAGTCCGAGCATTTTATAGACCATACCCGAATAGAAGTCCACGTTTGCGCTGACACCCTTATACATTTTGCGCTTTTCAGCAATGATCTCGGGAGCCATCTTCTCAACCGTTTGGTAGAGCTCAAATTCCTCGTGCAGTCCTTTCTCGATCGAAAGCTGCTCGGCATAGTGCCGCAGAATGTCCGCTCTTGGATCGGACAGTGAGTAAACGGCGTGTCCCATGCCATAAATGAGGCCTGCTTTGTCAAAGGCTTGTTTGTCGAGAAGTCTGACGAGATAATCCTTCACCGCATCCTTGTCTTTTGTATCAATGTTCGCTTTCATATCATCGAACATCTCCATAACCTTAATGTTTGCTCCTCCGTGGCGAGGGCCTTTCAGTGAGCCAAGCGCGGCGGAAATCGCAGAATAGGTATCTGTTCCCGACGACGTTACCACGTGTGTTGTAAAGGTTGAATTGTTACCGCCTCCGTGCTCGGCGTGAAGAACGAGTGCAAGGTCAAGAAGCGCTGCTTCAAGCGGTGTATACTGTCCATCTTCACGGAGTATGTAAAGGAGATTTTCCGCCGTGTTCAGTTCCTTTTTTGGATAGTGGATGAACAAGCTCTGACCGTTATGGTAATGCTGGAAGGACTGATATCCGTAAACCGCAAGAAGCGGAAATTCCGCTATCAGCTGCAAGCATTGGCGCAGAATATTGGGCGTTGAAATATCGTCGGGATTCTCATCGTAGGCATAGAGCGCCAACACACTTCTTGAAAGTATATTCATCATATCCTTGCCGGGGGCTTTGAGGATCATATCACGAACAAAGGATGGAGGCAAGGAGCGATATAGAGAAAGCTGCTCGCAAAACGCTTCAAGCTCGTCTTTAGTCGGAAGCTTTGAAAACAAAAGCAGATATACTGTTTCTTCAAAGCCCGGTCGGTTATCCGCCACAAAGCCCTCTACAAGACTCCGCACGTTAACACCTCGGTAATAAAGCTGACCTGCACACGGAATGGCATTTCCTTCTGCATCGATTTCTTTAGCCTTGATGTGCGATACTTCGGTAAGTCCGGCAACAACGCCGTTGCCGTTTATATCACGCAGACCGCGCTTTACGTCGTGCTGTGCGTACATATCGGGGACGATGTGATTGCTTGTATCTGAAAGAGCAGCAAGCTCCTTGATATACGGTGTGATTTCTGAATAGTTCATTTGTTTACCTCCTTGTAGGTATAAAAATAGTATGTGCGATCCGGCAAGTCGGTAGCTTAATTGTTATAAGGATTAAAGAAAAAATACTATAATCGCACAAATAAATATAAACGCTGCCGTTCCGATACTGAAATAAGCAACCTTACGGCTATTATTCCATTGCATATAGCTTTGGCAAAGCATTGTTACTCCCATCATAGGAACGCAGATATTTATAGCTTGATTCCAAATATCAAACATCTGCAAAACTGCCAATACAACAGTGGACAGACTTGCAAGAATAGAAATTATTGTTACGATTTTATATGATGTAGGTGTATTTCCCCAATTTGTTTTCACTCTATATCACCGTTCCTTTTGTTGCCGTCTTTATCAAAGATCTTTTTTAATGCTCTTTCGGTAGGAAAAATCGGGGCAATCAAAAGGATTAAATCAATCACCATAACAACCATACCGACAGTGCCGATGATGTCCTCTCCCTTTCCGATTACAAACAGCATCGGAATAACGGAAATCGGAATCAGCAACCACCCAAGGCGAAACCATCGCTTGCCAAAATATTTATGCGCAAAATCCCAAGTATCTTTATTCTTCATAGACATATTCGTGCGATAGCCGAATATGTAATTGATTTCTTTCGGGGATTTCTTCATAAAATATCTGCCCATAACGATCATAATAAGGGGAAACAGTAGATTCATTGCCAACATAAATATCCAAAATCCCATAATGTCCTCCTTTAGTCCAATCTCATCATTCTATATCCAACACCGATGTGCGTTTGGATATACTGCGGTGAGTCGGGTGTTGCTTCGATCTTTTTGCGGAGCGTTGCCATAAAGACACGGAGAGAGGCTACGTTATTCTCCCACGCAGCACCCCATATCTTTTGCGTGATGAAGGTATGCGTTAAGACCTTCCCGACGTTTGCGGCAAGCAGACATAGTATTTTGTATTCGATAGGGGTTAGATGTAACTCATCCTCTCCGAGATATGCACAGCCTGCGGCATAGTCGATTCGCAAAGCACCGTTTATAAACACCGGGCTTGCGCCTTCGTTATGGTTAGCTGATAGCCTTCTTTGCGTAACACGAAGCCTTGCCAAAAGCTCCTCTACGGAGAATGGCTTGGTTAAGTAATCGTCCGCGCCTGCATCAAGGGCATCTATTTTATCCTTATCCTCACTGCGTGCGCTGATGACGATGATCGGCATATCCGACCACGTGCGTATTCTCTCAATAACCTCAACGCCGTCCATATCGGGAAGTCCGAGATCCAGCAAAACAATATCGGGATTGTGCGAGGATGCTTCCATTATAGCGTTGTTTCCGTTCTGCGCTGTTATAAATTTATAGTCGTGCGCCTTTAAGGTCGTTGTAATCAGATTGCGAACGGGCGCATCGTCCTCGACTACGAGTATCAAGGGTTTATTCACTGATCTCCACCTCCTCCTTTGGTAATGTAAAGGTAAATACCGCACCGTGCGGCTTGTTGTCGGTCACGGTGATCTCGCCGCCGTGAGCATTTAC
>JAFVXC010000023.1 GCA_017501345.1 Clostridia bacterium | reverse complement strand
GTGATACAATAAAGGCGGAATATGTTTCGGCTGCCGATCCGATTGAGAAATCCTCGGATAGAAAGGAGAAGAATGCAGGGAAAAACGACAGCGAAACCAACTGAGAAAATGGGGATCACGGCACTCTATTGCCGACTCTCCCGTGACGATGGCACGGAAGGTGATAGCAACTCCATTGCCAATCAGAAAAAGCTCCTCGCAAAGTACGCAAAGGAGCACGGATTTACTAACACAAGGTTCTATGTGGACGACGGTTACACGGGCACGAATTTCAACCGCCCAGACTTCCAACGGATGCTTGCCGATATGGATATGGGATATATCTCAACCGTCATCGTCAAGGACTCCTCACGTTTCGGAAGAAACTATCTCGAGGTAGGACAGTACACCGACTACTACTTTCCCGAAAACAACATCCGTTTCATTGCCATCAACGATTGCATAGACAGTGAGAACGGAGAAGACGAGTTAGCGCCTTTCCGCAACGTAATGAACGAGATGATGGCGAGGGATATTTCAAGAAAGGTTCGTTCCGCACACAAGATACGAGGCAATGCAGGAGAGCCGCTATCTCAACCGCCTTACGGGTATATGAAAGCTCCCGACAACAAAAAGAAATGGATCATAGACACGGAGGCGGCAGAGGTAGTCAGACGAGTATATCGTTTATGCATTGAGGGCAAAGGCAACGAAACCATTGCGAGAATGTTACAAGAGGACAAGGTGTTAGTGCCGATGGCATATTGGCAAAGCAAAGGACTTCCGCGAGGGGGAAAGAAAACGCAAGCCGATCCTTACAAGTGGTGCAAGACGACCATTGCCAAGATGCTCTCACAACAGGAATACTGCGGTGACATTATCAACTTCAAGAGCACATCAAAGTCCTTCAGAAACAAAACACGAGTTGAGAACCCGAAAGAAAATTGGGCGATCTTTAAGGACGTTCACGAGCCGATCATTGACCGCGATACTTGGGAGCAGGTACAGAAGCTTGTAGAAAAGACCAAGCGTAGACCGCCCAAGGACAAGAACCAAAAGAAAAGCATCTTCACGAGCTTTCTTTACTGCGGAGATTGCGGGCATAAGCTTTGGTTCAACTTCAACCAAAAGAATCCAAGCATCCGCTTTTTCAGTTGCTCAAACTACAAGGGAATGCGAGGCACTTGCGAGAACACTCACTATATCCGTGAGGATGCCTTAGAGCAGATCGTGCTTATGGAGCTACGAATGCTTGCGGACTTTCTCGAAAGCGCGGAGGAAGCCTTTGCGGAGCTATTGGAGAAAAAGACCAACAAGGATATGCAGAGAGAAAAAACGGCTGCGGAAGGGGCTTTAGCAACGGCGAGAGCGCGAAGCCAAAAGCTTCTCGGACTCTTTGAAAAGCTCTACGAGGACAACGTGGAGGGCAAGGTAACGGACGAATGGTTTATGCGGCTATCTCAAAAGTATGAGAACGAGCAAGAAGAGTTGAAACGTCAGACGCTTGAACTCAAAGAAAAGCTCGACAGCATCGACAGAATGCAGACGGCAAAGGATGATTTTCTCAGAGCTATCCGTAAGTTTATGGAGATGCGAACCTTAACGCCGGTTATTCTGCGAGAGTTGATCGAAAAGATCGAGGTCTTTCCCGTAGAGGGAACGGGCAAGGAGAGAACGCAACGTGTCATCATTCATTACCGCTTCGTCGGCACGCTTGACATCCCCGGTATCATTCATAGACCGCCCTATATCCTTGACTCGCGCAAGGGCGTAGCCATCGAATACTTGTCTAATGCAGTATAACCACAAAAAGAGCAGGCGAACCTGCTCAAAATAACTCAATATTTAACCGAAAAGTAAGCATAAGCAAAAAAATATCGAGTGTCCATAACTTGAATCTGTTATGAACACTCGATATGGTCGGAGTGACAGGATTCGAACCTGCGGCATCGACGTCCCAAACGTCGCGCGCTACCAACTGCGCCACACCCCGAAATATTAAATTTGCGCTTGCGCTTCCTGTTGTAGCATCGGCTCTGTCGTCGCCGACGAGGTCGGCTCGTCAGTCGCCGTGTTACTGCCACTCATCTTTCCTCGCTTTATCCGCCCCGGCGGCGCTCGGAAAGATTCCCCAACTGCGCCACACCCTGAAGTATAAGGTTGCGATTGCTATGATTTGGGGCACAAGAAATATTATAACAGATACGAGCGCGGTTGTCAAGAGAAACGGCAGAAAAATCAATTTAGCGTGAACAGGGAGTTGGTGGGAAAAGTGAGTTTGTGGGGGGACAGGTTGGCGGGAAAATCAAGTCTTGGGGGCGGAAAGGGAAGGGCGGCAAGCAATGCTTACCGCCGATCGGTATTTTCGTTTGCTGATTCCCCAAAAAGGAGCGGGAGAAAGCGAATGCCATCAAAGAAAAGAAGAATGTTTTCCTTCAGTCCGTGGAAGGGGGCTGCCTTTCTCGGCGCACTTGTGCGCTTGTCCGATCTCGTGTGGGTATCCGGTGTTTGCATAATGTGTACCTCCCGCGTACTGCCGTGCATCTCTTTGCTTTGAGTATATGCCGCGCGGCGGAAGGATATTCCTCGTTAGGAAGAAAGGCGTGTGGATTTATACCTACAAGGATAAAAAGTGCCCGCCCCGAAGGGCGGGTGGAAGCAGACGATTCACAATAGCCCTCTGATATGATAGAGTACTTCATCACTTCAAAGGATTTTTTTACCGTTTTTACTGGACTGCTTTAAAATAATCAGAAATCTTTATTCAAGCTCTTAATCAAGGTTGATATTCATTCGCTTTAATGCTTTCAAATAATGTATTTTTAAAAATGAGGGCGTTCCCATTATCGCAAAGAGCGTGGCTATTGCTATAAGTCCTGTTGCAAAAAACAAAATTTCGGAGGTCATATCTGTATGAACACTTGAGAAAAAGTCGGAAAATATTTTGCCAACAAAGGCTCCGATCGCTGAAAAACCCACTATATTGACGAGATTAGGCGAGTTTTTTTTGGATATATAGCAGTTTCTTTTTACTTTCACCCAACATCCCAAACCGGTTATCAGCGCAATTATTATCGGGACAAAAGAAATCGAAAGCAAAATTGAAGTTTGTGAAATAGAAAGCCATGCTGCGCTACCGATGGTCATTGTTAGTATGATATACAGAGAATTTACTGCATCACATATAACTCGGTTTTTTATAGTGAGGTTTTTGGGAATTTTCAAGACGAAAATCAAGTATGGAATAGTCAAGATAGCGATTATGAGCGCACCAATTATTGAAAAAGATTTTTAAAATCCGAAATTGCCGGCAAACAGCCTATGCCTGTTAAAATACAAGCGCCAATTCCGCCTAATTGTATTTTATCGTAAGTTTTTGTTTCATCAACCCCATATCTAATAAATGCTTTAAGGTTTTCTGCGTTCATACTGCACTCCTATAAAATCAGCGACAACCCTTGTTACTTTTTTTGCTTTCATAAGTTCATGATACCTGCTTCCTGTCGGACTTTTGATGTTCGAGTTCGGATCGATTGGTTTATCAGACCTGCTCAAAGCCCTCGGGGGCTTCGCCCGTGAAGCGATAAAGATGGATCTTCGACGCTTGAAGCTTTTTGGTGCCGCCGTTGATCGGGATCTTCTTCGGGATCGAGAAATAGAAGTAGCCGTTTCCGAGTGCGTGGATGCCTGTAGCGCCGTAGGGGAATTGCCAGCCGTACACGCCGCTTTCCTCGTGGAGAAGTGCGGTCTCCTTCAGGTAGAGCACCTTGGCGGTCTCCTCGGGAACGACTCCGCGGAGAAGCTCCTCACCCGGGGTACGTGCGCCGTCGATCACGAACATCGGATAATTCGGGTAGCACGGCTTCTTACCTTTATAGACGGTAACGAACCAGTCGCCCGTGTGTGCGTCGTATTCGAGATTCTGGATGCCCCAGCTGGTGTTGCCCGTATAGAGGTGGTATTTTTCTTCGCAGTTAATGCCGCTGTGGTGGGGCTCGCCCTGAATGAGGGGCTGAGCGACGGCGTCGAATTTACGCCAGTCGTACTGTCTGATGACCTGGTAGTCGTTATCGTTACGCTCGACGTCACCGTAGATGCCGCACGCGACCGCGAGGATCGATCTTCCGTCCTTGCCCTTACCGAACTCGGGACCGAATGCAGTACCGTCGATGCCCGAGCAGGCGTAGTGATGCGGCTTGCCGTCTTCTCCCGTGCTTTCATAGTCTGCAACGACCTCGGGGAGATAGACCGCCTTCATAATGCCGTCCTTTTCGGCATCCATATTGAGGCGATCGATCTTATCAACGTCGAAGATCGCGATGTAGAAGGCATTTTCTTCAGCAAGCTTGACGCCGAGTCTGTTCGCGATGCCCTTGCCGATGGAGTCGTGCTTATATTCGATTGATCCGTACACCTTGCCGTCCTCGTCGTTAAAGTCGATGCATCCGAGATGGCCGATCAGACCGTCCACGTAGCCGACCACCTTGCCTGTCGAGACCTCTGCCTTTACGAGGATCGTGGTGAAGGAGTAGTAGATGTATTCTTTTTTCGTGTCGAGTGCAATGCCTTGAATGTGGCCCGCGTCCCATATTCCCGCGTCGATCAGCGCGGGGAGTGCTTCGATGTTGAAATTGTGCTCGTTCATACGGTTGTTCCTTTCTTTATTAAGGATCTCATTTTAATTTTTCCTGCAGACAGTATAGCACATTTGTGCTCGGAAATCAAGTGATTTTCGGAATTAGGAGGAAAAAGAAGAGGGGAAATCAAGCAAAAACGTCGGTATAGTTGATAAAATAAATTATATCGATGAATATTGCGGTGCTTGACAATTGGGCTGATTTGCGTTATAATAGAAAAACGATTGACTGAACGCGCCGAAGCGGCGCATAGAAAAGGGGAGACCGCTGTGTCTGTTATACTCATTGGAATGCCCTCGTGCGGGAAGAGCACGCTGGGGGTACTGCTTGCGAAAAAGCTCGGATATCGGTTTATCGATTCCGATCTGCTCATTCAGGAAAGAGAGGGGAAGCTGCTGCACGACATCATCGAGGAGCGCGGGATCGACGGCTTTCTCGAGGTTGAAAATACGGTGAATTGTGGGATCGATGATCACGCCGCTGTGATATCGACGGGCGGAAGTGCGATTTACGGCAAGGAGGAGATGGAGCATTTTTCCGCTCTCGGCAAGGTTGTATATTTACGGATCTCGTTTGAAACGATGCAGTCGCGGCTTGGGGACTACGTTCACCGTGGGGTGGTGCTTCCCGAGGGGTATACGCTGCTTGATATGTACCGCGAAAGAGTGGTACTGTACGAGAAATACGCAGACATCACGGTAGACGTGGGTGCGGGGGATATTGCGGATACGCTGGAACGGCTGTACGACGAGCTGCGGACGGCGGAAAAAGTGTAAAAAAGGGGCTGTCTCGCTTATGCGGGGCAGTCCCTTTTATGCTGTGTTGCGGCAAAGACCGCCAATGCTCGGCGCTCTTTGTATCGTGCATTTCGGCAGAATGGAGTGGTGCGCTTGTGTTTTTGCCGTTATCTCCCGATCTTCACCGAAAGCCCTGCGGCTTTCAGCCGCTCAAGTAGGGCGAGGGTTCCCTCGGTGACCGTTTCTCCCGGGACGATCAGCGGAACGCCGGGCGGGTAGACCCAAGCGTAGGTGCGCGAGATCTCGCCTGCGCGCATAGGCGCGGGTGGAAGGGAGACGGCCTCGGAGAGGGTCATTTTTATTTCCGGAAGCTCGGTAGAGGCCGAGGCTTTTTTTATGAAAGGGCAGCTTTTTTTGATAGATGCGCCATCTGAAGTGCCTTCGGATGCGTTTTTTACAGACGCGTCGAGCTGTTGCAGGGCGAAGGAGAGAAGCATAAAGCTCTCGTCCGTGTCACAGATGCTCGTCATACAAAGCACGTAATCGGCGTATGCCATCTCGCATTCGATCGAGAAATCGTTTCGCAGGCGCTCTGCGAGAGCGGTGCCTGTGAGTGCTGTCGACCGCGAAAGGATCATCAGCTTCCCGGGGTCGAAATCATAAAAATCGGGATGTGTTCCGCGGTCGCCCCTGATCACCCAAAGGTGCTTCAGAGAGGCGCATTTTTCTCGGAAGACGTCGAGGCGGAATTTGTAATCGTCGAACAGCATTGCCGAGCGGCTTTCGAGGAGGGAAATGCAACGGTCGATCGAGGCGAGAAGGATGTATGATGGGCTGCTGGTCTCAAAAACCGAGAGCTCGCGCGCGAGTCGGTCTGCAAGTGCCGTATCCTCCGAAAACACGAGCGCGAGTGCGGTCTGTGTGAGCGCCGGGAGGGTCTTGTGCAGGCTTGTGACCGCGATATCCGCGGAGGTCGGAAAGGCGGGGAAATCTCCCGAAAATCCGAGGTGCGCGCCGTGCGCGGCATCCACGAGAAGCCGTGCTCCGTGTGCGTGGGCGATCTCTGCGATCGCGTCTGTATCCGAAAGCACGCCTTCATAGGTCGGGGAGGTGATCACTACGGTTTTGACGCGAGGGTTCTGCGCGAGCGCCTCTCTGACGTCTGCGGGGCGGATGCTTCCGTAGATCCCCGTTTTTTCATCGATCGGCGGGAGGAGAGAGACGTGGCGGAGCCCTGTGAGCTCGACTGCGTGATAGACCGATTTGTGACAATTGCGGGCGACGAGGATCTCCTGCCCCGGCTCTGCGAGTGCGCGAACGGCTGCGAGGATACCGCAGGTCGTTCCGTTCACGAGGGGAAATGCGCGCTTGGCGCGGTAGATCGCGGCGGCGCGTTCCGAAAGTCGCGCGAGGATCCCGTTTTCCTCGGGGGCGTGAAGGTTATCGAAGCCGCTGATCTCGGTGATGTCTCCGTCGTACGGGAGATCGCTTCCGAGTAGGTCGGTATTGCGTTTATGGCCGGGCATATGCATCGGAAGCGTGTCTCTTCCGTAGGTGCGTATCGTTTCATACAGATCCTGATGCTTCATCTTTCCGTTCTCCTCCGCAGGTCCTGCGATCGTGTTACTCGTGCTACCATTTTAGCACATTTTTGGGGCGCTGTCAATCTCTGTCTGCGTCGATTTCGTGCTTTGGGCTTTTGCGCGTGAGGGGGCTTAAATTTTTGTGTGAAAAGACAAAAAATTTACAACTTTACCTGAAATCCTCTTGCAAAATAAAAATGCATATGTTATAATAAATTAGATATGATGCCGAACTCTACCGTACCATGGGCAAAATGTGATGTTTGGTGACAAAAAGATCGAATTTGTAAAGGAATTTGCCATATGAACCGTGAAAACGAAGGCCGTGAAATTGTTGTAAAGCTGAAGCTGATGCGTGGAATGGATCCGCCTGAATACGCCACCGATGGATCGGCGGCGGTTGACCTGCGCGCGGCGCTCGATGAGGGTGAATCGATCACGCTTCGCCCCGGGGAACGCAGAATGATCCCGACGGGGCTTGCGATCGCGCCTGAGACGAGAGGTGTCGTTGCGATCGTGGCGGCAAGAAGCGGACTTGGCGTAAAAAAAGGCGTGGCGCTTTCAAACGGGATCGGTGTCATTGACTCGGATTATCGTGGAGAGATCGGCGTTGGGCTCATCAACCACGGCGACGAGGATTTCACCGTCGTGCGCGGTGACCGCATCGCACAGATGTTTTTTATGCCCGTACTCCACGCGAATTTTGTCGTTTCGGAAGCTCTTGACGAGACCGAGCGCGGTGCAGGTGGCTTTGGACACACGGGAGTAAAATAAAACGGACGAGCCGTGGGGCTCGGGTATGATCTAAAATCAATCAAACCGGCATAAATCGTCGGAATTGTAGAATTTAAGACGAAATTTGATAGAAAGGAGCGTGTAATACAGATGGCAAAGCAGATCGGGATCGACCTCGGAACCGCCAATACCGTCATCTGCCAAAGGGGCAGTGGTATTGTGTTACGCGCTCCTTCGGTTATCGCCTTCCGCGAAAAGGATCACGAGGTGATCGCCGTCGGACAGAAGGCGCGGCAGATGCTCGGCAAAACGCCGCCCTCGGTGCGTGTTGAGCGCCCGCTTCGTAACGGTGTGATCACGGACGCTGATATTGCAACGAGAATGCTTCACGCATTCTACAAGGAGATCGAAGCGACGACGCTTTTTTCCCGTCCCGATGTCTTTATCTGTACCCCCTGTGGGATCACGGGCGTTGAACGGAATGCGGTCGAAAGCGTTGCGCTCGATGCAGGTGCACGCCACGTTGAGCTCATTGAGGAGCCCCTTGCATCGGCGATCGGCGCGGGCATTCCGATCGAGCGGAACCGCGGCTCGATGATCGTTGACATTGGCGGCGGCACGACCGAGGTTGCGGTACTCTCCTCGCGCGGTATCGTTGCGGCAAAGACCATCCGCATTGCGGGGGATGCGATCGACTCCGCGATCATAAAATATATGCGCTACAGACGCGGCGTTCTCGTCGGTGAGCTTGCGGCGGAGGCGATCAAGCTGAAGATCGGATCGGTGCATCCGCTCGTATCGGCAAAGACGCCGATGGAGACATACGGACGTAGCATCCGCACGAATATGGCGGCGGCGGTGACGGTTCGCTCCTCCGAGCTTTGTCCCTTCCTGCAGACACCCGTAAAAGAGATCATTGACGCGATTATGGCAACGCTTGAGGAAACGCCTCCCGAGCTCGCTTCTGATATTTACGAAAACGGGATCGTTCTGACGGGTGGCAGCTCTCAGCTTGCGGGGCTCGTTCAGCTCATCCGTGAGGTTACGGAGTTGCGCATTATGCGTGCAAACCGTCCGCTTGACACGGTCTGCATCGGACTTGCGCGAATTCTCGAAAGCGAGGGGGAGCCTGCCCGCACGCGGTCCGGCTCGATTTTCGGTGCGCGTGAAGGGGCGAAGGGTGTCGGCGGTACGAGCCGTTCTGAGACGAATGTACCTCCTCTTTCCGGGGGGCGTAGAAAATGAGTGCGCTGAAGAGCAGATTTTTTGCGGTCGCTCTTTGCATTGCCATCGCGCTTACGGTAATCCCTGCCGTGCTGTCGGCGATGGGAATGCGCGACCTCGTCAGGGAAGCGATACAGACGGTATCGACGCCCTTTCAGTGGTGCCTTTCGCGGGTGTATGACGGGATCGAGGGCTTTTCCGCATATTTTACCGAATACGAACGCCTTGAAGCGGAGAACGAGGCGCTGAGGGAGCAGCTTCGGGAATACGAGGAGGCCCTCGCCGAAAACGAGGTGCTTCGCTCGGAGAACCATTGGCTGCGCGGCTATCTGTCCCTTAAAAACGAGCATATTGACTATACTCTCCTTGACGGCGCAGTCGTCGGACGCGAGGGGGGAAGCCACGCGACCGTAGTCACCCTGAACCGCGGAACGGCGCACGGGGTGGAAGAGGGAATGCCCGTGATCACCGAGAACGGTGTCTTCGGGTACGTGAAGGAGGTCTCCTATATGTCCTGCAAGGTGGTCAGCATCGTTGAGACCGCCTCCTCGGTCGGTGCGTTCATCGAGCGGTCGGGTGTGACGGGACTTGTGGAGGGCGATTTTTCGCTTCGTGAGGACGGACTCGTCGTGATGCGGAGCATCCCGCAGAGTGCCGATATTGTCACGGGGGATCTCATCCACACGAGCGGAACGGGAAGCGTATATCCGCGCGGACTGCTGATCGGGAGGGTTGTATCGATCACGCCCGAGCCGTACAGCCGAACGCTTACAGCGGTCATCGAGCCCGCTGAGGATCTCCTTGAGATCGACAGTCTGTCGCATCTTATGATCGTTACGGGCTACGAGATCTACTCGGAGGAGGTCACGGAGGGGGATTCCGAAACGGTATCCGAGCAATAATCGATTCTGAAATCAGCCGTTTTCGGCCGTTTGTATATTGGGAACGCTATGAGAGTGAAGCACTACAAGGACAACAGAACGGAGAACCGCACGCAGGAGCCGATAAAAAAGGGTCGGATCATTTTCCTTGCCGTGCGGATTTTTCTGCTTGCTCTCGTGCAGGTATCGGTGGTGTCCCGAATTGGATTTTTCGGCGCGACGCCCGATATTCTTCTGTCCTTTATCATCGTTCTGTCGGTGACGGGCAGGGGGAGGGAGCGTTGGCGCGAGATATCGCTGACGGGACTTGCGCTCGGCTTTCTTCTGGATGCGCTCGGTGGAGTCGGCATTGGGCTTTCCGCGCTCTTTTATTTCCTGATCGGCGCGGCGGCTCCGAATCTGATCCATCGCACGCACCGCAGTATTTTTGAGGAGCTGCTGTTTTTCTACGCCGTGCTGATCCCATCAGCACTTCTCGGCGGTGTCGTGACGCTCCTTTCGGTCCTGCTTTCCGTACAGGGGGGATTTTCGTTTACGGTCTGTCTTCGGACCGTCCTTCTTCCCGAGCTTTTCGGTACGCTCGTTTTTGCTTTCCCTATATTCTTTCTGTTTCGCAGATGGCGGTCCTGACCGCGTGCGAGGGCAATGGGAAGGTCTATGATATCTGATGCGCTTGTCGGGGACGTCAGGCGTTCAATGGATCGATTCAAGTAAGAAGATCAAGTAAGAAAGGAGAAATGCGATGCGGATGCGAGAAAGTCGCTTTGCTAAGCGTATTGAAATAAGGAATCCCATCCGTCCGTCGCGCATCGTGGCGATCGGCGCGATCTTTCTCCTTGTTGTTGCGGTATATCTGATAGAGATGATCGTGCTTCGTGTATCGGGAAGCGGTTCGGATCTTTATTCCATATACGACGGCGGTATTTCGAAGGTGCGGGTTACGGTAAACGCCGTGAGAGGCGATATATACGATCGAAACGGAAAGCTTCTCGTGACGAGCAAAACGCTACGGGATATGTCCTTCACCTACGATGCGATCCCCGACTCCTCTCAGGAGCTGAACGTATCGATCGCAGAGGTTGCAGAGGCGCTCCGCGAAAGCGGCATCGTGCGCACGAATGCCGAGTTCCCGCTTTACGGCACGTATCCCGATTACGGCTATTACGCAGAGGCGGTCGATCCGGGCAGCGAATACTACGCAGGTGTGCAGGCGGTGCTCAAGGCGCTGTCTCTTGCCCCCGACACCGAATGTGGGGAACTGATCGACACGCTCGTTGCACGCTACAAGCTTGATCGGTCGGGGTTAACGGACAGCGAGATCGACGATGTTATCCGTATCCGCTACGATATGCTTCGCCTCGGATTCGGCGTATATACGCCGTTTGTCCTCGCGGAGGACGTGTCTGACAGTCTGATGACCTACGTGAAGGAGCTGAATATCCCGGGAGTGGTGTTTACCGCGAGAACGGAGCGCGTTTACTGTTATCCGGGCTATGCCTCACACATTCTCGGAGACGTCGGAAGGATTCCCGAGAGTGAGCTTGACCGTTACACCTCACTCGGTTATCCGATGGATGCGACGGTCGGGCTTTCGGGGTGCGAGGCGGCGTATGAGGCGTATCTTCACGGCATTGACGGCGTCGTGGTCGAGGAGTACGACGAGGAGGGCACCCTTATCAGCCGCTCCTATGAGCGTGAGCCGACGGCGGGGCTTGACGTTTATCTCACGATCGACATCGACGTGCAGATCGCCGCGGAGGATGCTCTGAAGGAGAACATCGAGAATATTGCCGAGGGGGGCGGTACGCTTTCGGGTGCGGATGCGAACGCGGGGGCTGCCGTTGCGCTCGATCCAAATGATTTTTCGGTCATCGCTGTGGCTTCCTACCCGACCTACGATCTTTCGACCTACGGTGTCGATTACGGAGACCTGCTGATGGATGAGCGGCTTCCGCTTCTGAACCGTGCGCTGAACGGTACGTACGAGCCGGGCTCGACCTTTAAGATCGGCGTTGCCCTGGCGGCACTCGAGGAGAAGATCATCACCCCTCATTCCGAAATCAACGATACGGGCGTCTACACCTATTACCCCGGCTATCAGCCGAGGTGCTGGATCTATACCGAGAGGGGACACGGACACGGCGAGATCACGGTGTCCGAGGCGATCCAGGTCTCGTGCAACTACTTCTTCTACGAGGTCGGAAGGCTGCTTGGCATCGACCGCATCACCTCGTATATGGATGAGCTCGGGCTCGGCAGGCCGACCGGGATCGAGCTTCCCGAGAAAACAGGTATCCTTGCCTCCCCGACGTATCGAGACGAGAACGGCGAGACGCCGTGGACGAGCGGAGATACCCTTCAGGCGGCGATCGGGCAGTCGAACAATTTGTTTACGCCGCTTCAGATGGCGTGCTATTTTTCCACGGTTTTTAATGGCGGCAACCGCTACACGGCGCATCTTCTTTCTTCGGTGAACGAGTTTTACACGGGAGAGGAATCCCATCGCTACGAGTCGACGCTTCAGAACAGGGTGACCTTTTCGGAGGAGACCTACGACACCCTGCTGGAGGGTATCACCGACGTGATCGATAACAATGCAACACTCACGCGCTACTTTAAGGAGCTGAAGGCGGCGGGTGTGACGGTCGGAGGCAAGACGGGTACCGCGCAGGTATCGTCCTCGGCGAGCGACAACGCGATCTTTGCGGCGTATGGAGAGTACGAGGGCAGAGAGCTCGTTGCGGTCTGCGTCATCGAGCACGGATCCTCGGGCTCTTACGCGGGCTATACCGTCAGCAAGCTGATGGAGGAGTATTTCCTATCTGCTGACGAGTGAGGATGTTTCAGGGGCGTTGTCCACGCATCTCCACTCAGAAGCTTCTTCGGAAGAAATTTCTAAGAATTTCAAGAACCTTTGGAAAAATGGGAAATATAGGCTTTTACTGAAAATTTCTTGAACGAAGCCCGAGCCTTGGAAGAAGCTCCGCTTTGGAATGAAAGGATAAAAATGAGTATGACACCGAGATTTATCGTATTTGAGGGGATCGACGGATCGGGAAAGACCACGCAGATCAAGCTTCTTGCAAGGGCTCTGGAGGAAAGCGGACACAAGGTCATTCTGACTGCCGAGCCGACCGAATACGCAAGCGGGAAGGCGCTCCGCGCGGCACTTGCGGGAAAGGTGAAAAAGACGCCGTGTGAGATGGCGGTGATGTTCACCGAGGATCGGATCGCGCATAATCAAAACGAAGAGAACGGCATCGAGCGGCTCCTGGCGGACGGATATACGGTGATCTCCGACCGCTATTACTATTCGTCGCTCGCGTATCAGGGCAGTATTACCGACCCCGAATGGGTCGCGCATCTGAATCTTGACTGCCCCGAGATCCGAAAGCCCGATCTGTGCGTGTTTCTTGATCTCTTACCCGAGGAATCGATGCGCCGCATCACGGCAAACCGCGCGGCGAGCGAGCTTGAGATCTACGAGACCGAGGAACAGCAAAGGCGGATCCGTGAGACCTTTCTTTCGGTATTCGAGCGCCTCGGGAGAGATACGGCACGCGGAGAGAATATCCGCTTTGTCGATGCGTCGGGGACGATCGAGGAGGTCGCGGCGCTCGTCAGGCGGGCGGTAGAGGAAAACTGAATCAAAGGGTGCTCCTCTGTGTGGGCGCCCTTTTTATTATGGATAGAAGAAGGGGCTGTCTCACTAAGGTGAGACAGCCCCCGAAATAGAATTCGACGAATGAAATTCGTCGTTTTGACACGAAGACGATATAAAATTTACTCGAAAGCTGCGTCAAAAACGTTCGAGTTTCCGAAAATGGCGGATTTCCGTCCGCCATTTTCGAACGGGCTGTCTTATTAAGACAGCCCGAATGGGGATTTTTTGTCATTTACTCAGAAGTGTTCGGTCGTTTGCGAATTCCTCGCCGCTCGTTTGCGAGAACTTCGCAACGAGTGACTCGACCGTCAGCGCCTTCTTTTCCTCGCCCGAAACGTCGAAGATGATGCGCCCGTCGTGCATCATAATGAGGCGGTTGCCGTGGGCGATCGCGTCCTTCATATTGTGTGTGACCATCATCGCGGTCAGCTTGTTTTCCGCGATCAGCTTGTCGGAGATCTCAAGCACTTTTGCGGCGGTCTTCGGGTCGAGTGCCGCGGTGTGCTCGTCGAGGAGCAGGATCTTCGGCTGCTTCAGGGTCGCCATCAGAAGGGTAAGAGCCTGTCTTTGACCGCCCGAGAGCAGACCGACCTTCGTATTCATTCTGTTCTCAAGTCCGAGATCAAGGGTCGCGAGAAGCTCGCGGTAGTGCTTCTTTTCCTTCGACGAAATGCCCCAGCGGAGCGATCTTCTCTCGCCTCTGCGCGCGGCGATCGCGAGGTTTTCCTCGATCTCCATCGTCGCGGCGGTGCCCGTCATCGGATCCTGGAAGACACGGCCGAGGTACCTCGCCCGCTTGTGCTCGGGGAGGGATGCGACGCTTACGCCATCGATCTTGATCGTGCCGCTGTCGATCGGCCAAACGCCTGCGATGGCGTTCAGCGTCGTGGACTTTCCTGCGCCGTTGCCGCCGATGATCGTGACGAAGTCGCCGGGATTCAGGTGCAGGTTAACGCCCTGCAGCGCTTTTTTTGCGTTGATCGTTCCGGGGTGAAAGGTCTTTCTTACGTCAATAAGCTCGAGCATTTACGCCTCCCCCTTTCCTGCGGTCTTTCGTTCCGCCTTTTTTCTTGACTTTTCTGCGAGCTTTTGCTCGTGCTTTTCCATTTGTGCGACACTTGAAAAATATTTTTTCTTCCAGTAGGGAACCGCGAGGAAGAGAGCAACGAGCACTGCCGAGAGAAGCTTCAGGTATTCGGTGTCGATCTTGAAGAAGATGACGGTCGAATAAACGATGTAATACACGATTCCTCCAAGGACGACCGCGATAAGCTTCAAGGCAAAATTGTTACGGGACATCCAACCGAAGAGTGCTTCACCGATGATGACGGCGGCGAGACCGATGACGATTGCACCCTTACCAAAATTGTTGTTCGCACTACCGTTGTACTGTGCGAGGAGTGCACCTGCAAGCGCAACGATGCCGTTTGAGAGGACGAGCCCGAAGATCTTCGTGAAGCTCGTATTGATGCCTTGTGCGCGGCTCATATGCAGATTCGCGCCGGTGGCACGGACCGTTGCGCCGAGCTCGGTTCCAAAGAACCAATAAAGCAGAGCGATGAGCACGACAGCCACGACCTCGAGAATGAGGATCGTTTCGCTGAGACGTGCGAGACGGTTTGTGACGAACAGATCCACCTTATCAGCATTCAGGGCGATCTGAGAGCCGCCCATAATCTTCAGGTTGACCGAGTACAGCATCAGCTGGGTCAGGATACTTGCGAGGATCGCGGGGATCCCCATAAAAGTATGCATAATGCCGGTTACGAGACCCGCGAGCATACCCGAGACAAACGCACACACGAGGGCAAGCCACATCGGCACACCGTTCGTGATCATTACGGCGCAGACGGCCGCGCCTGTGCAGATCGATCCGTCCACTGTGAGATCCGCGATGTCGAGGATCTTATAGGTGACGTAGACGCCGATTGCCATAATGCCCCACATAATACCTTGTGCGATCGCGGGGGGAAGAGAGTTCAGATAAACTATAATATCGCCCATAAATGAATGAGAGATCCTTTCGGGAAAGTATGATTTAGTTTGCGCCGATCGCAACGAAGCCCTGAGCCTCAAGGTCGGAGGTGTTGATGCCGATTGCATCGCAGATCGTCTTGTTGTACTTCTTCTTCAGCTTTTCCTCAGGGGTATAAGCAATCGCCATCGTGGAGATATCCGCCTCACCCTTCAGGATCTTAACTGCCATTTCGCCGGTTGCATAGCCGAGGTCGTAGTAGTCGATCGAGAGGGTTGCGATGCCGCAGGAGGAGCAGATGCCCTCTTCACCCGCGATAACGGGAACCTTCTTATCTGCGATCGCGCCGTAGAGCATATCGGCGTAGGTCGCAACGGTGTTGTCGGTGGGGACGTAGATCGCGTCGCTGTTGTCAGCCGCGTTGCCTGCTACGATCGAGATGTCGTCAGCGCCTGCGAAGGAGTATTTTGTGCAGGTGATGCCCTTATCGGTGAGGTACTTTTCGACCTCTTGTACCTGATAGAGGGAGTTGGGCTCTGCCGAGCAGTAGAGGAGACCGACCTTCTGTGCTGTGGGGACGAGGTCGAGGATCATCTGTGCCTGCTGCGTCAGGGGGGCAAGGTCGGACGTGCCCGAGATGTTACCACCTACGGTACCCGAGAAGTTTTCAATACCAAGTGCTACGCCGTATTCGGTGACCGAGGTGCCGAGGATCGGGATATCGGAGGTCGCGTTACGTGCCGCCTGAAGTGCAGGTGTAGCGTTTGCCATAATGAGGTCTACCTTCTTGATTACGAAGTTACTGATCGCCGTGGTGCAGACGTCGGTGCTACCCGTGCCGTTCTGCACGTCAAACGCAACGGTGTCTCCGAATGCTGCGACAAGGGCGTCCTTGAAGCCCTGCGTTGCCGCATCGAGTGCGGGGTGTGCATCGTACTGGCAGATGCCTACTACATATTCGGCGCCGCTGTCGCAGGACGCGAGCGAGAATATACCGAGCATCATAACTGCTGCGAGGACGAGGGATACAATTTTCTTTGTTTTCATAATCGTGGTCTCCTTTTGGGGGTTACTTTGAATGATTTATTTTTGCGGGTGGCATACCCGAAAAAAACAAATAATGGGGAAAAAACAAAAAACTCTGCACCGAGCAAAAGCTGCTCGGTGCAGAGACGGATGTGTCCGTGTTACCACTCTGCTTCGCGTCTGCCTTGCGGACGGACGCCTTACGGGGCACCGTGTGTCCCTCGATATGACGGTCGAACCCGTCGCAGCCTACCTCCCGTCGGGGGGCGGTGCGAGGCTCCCGAGGTGTAATTCGCCCTTGAGTGCTTAACGGCTTGCATCGACCGCCGTTTTTCTGAAAAGCAGAACTCAAACGCTACTGATCCTCGATCATTGCTTTTTGTGGAGTTGTAAAATAATTGTGTTTATTTTATCACGGTAAAGCGCTCTTGTCAAGAGGGTTTTTGAATATTTTTTCTGAAAAACCGAATATTTTTTCAGTGCTTTGCCGAGGTCCTAACGATCATACGGATCGGCGCAATGGGATAGATATGGTGCTTAGGGTGCGTAGAACACGTGGCTGCCGATCGTGCAGACGTAGGTCAGATTGTTTCGGAACCACTTGTCCGAGGCGAGAGAGGGATTTACAAAATACTGGATATTCCCCGAGATGCGGTATCCGTTCAGCACCTCCTTTGCCGCCTTGATCGAGCTTTGCGAGGGCGCTTTGTAGATGTATCCGTTAGCGGTCGGCGTGAATTGCACGCCATTCCTTCGGTCGAAGATCACGCCGTAGACGGTGTTCGGATAATAAGACGATCTGACACGGTTCATAATGACCGTTCCGACTGCGAGCTTACCCTTGTAGGACTCGCCGCCCGCTTCAGCCTCGATAATGCGCGAGAGCCAATAGAGGTCCTCGTCCGAATACGAGCCTGTGCTTCCGCCTGACGTATTGCCGCCCGAGGAGCTGTTACCCCCGGAGGAGCCGCCGCTCGACGTATTGCCGCCCGAGGATTGCTTCGTCAGTGCTGCCGTGAAGGATCTTGCGTCCCACGACACCGAATATCCGAGTGCTTTCGCCATCGGACGGACGGGGACGAACAGAGTGCCTCCGATCAGCAGGTTTTTTGCGTTCGAGCTGACGGTCGAGCCGTTCAGGGTGAGATAGCTTTTTCCGACCGCCGCCGAGACCGTTGTGCTTCCCGATTTCATCGTAGCGGTGCGCGTGGATGCCCTCCACGTTACAGAGCTATCCGCTCGGACTTCGTTCGCAAATGCGCGGAAGGGAACGTATGTAGTCGAATTTACGATACGCGCCTTTCCGCTCGTGACCGACCTGCCGTTTACCGTCACCCGAACGGCAGTTGCCGCAGAGGCGGGTAGAGAGAGGATCGAGCAGAGGATCGAGGCTATGACGAGCGTGAGAACGAGGCGCGAGACTCGTCTTATGCGCCGCGCTCGTGCGCCGCTGTCGGTACGCCCTCGTAGATTGATCTTCATTGTCAGTTGATTCATAGAGGTTGTCTCCTTTCGTATGATCTTCCCGCAAAATGCCTTTGCGGGTCTGTAAATATTGTAACAGAATCCTTGCCTTGCGTCAAGGAACAATATTTGGAAAAAGAAATGGACGAGGGGATGAAAAAGAATGTAAAAAATCCTGTATTCCATTGACAAAGAGAGTGCGGTGTGGTATCATAAAATCATTAAAGAAAAGCTCGTGAAGGATGAGCTCGCGGATTTTGAAAGGAGAACGACTATGGCATTTTATACGATCGGCGTTGATTTTGGATCTCTTTCGGGGAGAGCTGTGCTTGTTGATACGGAGAACGGACGGGAGGTTGCCGATGCGGTGCTTGAGTATCCGCACGCAGTAATGGATACGACGCTGTGTGACACCGGGATACGGCTTCCCGCAGATTTCGCACTGCAGCACCCCCGTGACTACATCGAGGTACTTGAGACGGTTATTCCCGAGGTCCTCAAAAAGAGCGGAGTCAGGAAGGAGGAGGTCATCGGGATCTGCATTGATTTCACGACCTGCACAATGCTTCCTGTAAGAAAGGATCTGACGCCGCTTTGCTTTGACGGGGAATATAGCCGAAATCCGCACGCGTACGTCAAGATGTGGAAGCATCACGCGGCACAGCCTTATGCGGACAAATTGAACGAAATGGCGGAGAAGCGAGGGGAAGCGTGGCTTCCGCGCTTTGGCGGCAAGGTGTCGTCCGAGTGGCTCTTCCCGAAGATCTGGGAGACGCTCGATCTCGCTCCCGAGGTGTACGCGGCGGCGGATGCGTTTATCGAGGCGGGAGATTTCGTCACGGCTTGTCTCACCGGTGAGATCACGCGAAGCTACGCGTTTGCGGCATATAAGGGAGAATACGTCGAGGAAAACGGCGGATGGCCGTCGGAGGATTTCCTCGCGTCTCTTGACGAACGCCTTCGCACGGTTGTTTCGGACAAGCTGTACGGCAGGATCGTTTACGGCGGTGAAAGGGTCGGCGTCGTCTCCGAGGAGGCGGCGAAAAGATTCGGACTTGCGCCCGGAACGGCTGTGGCGGCGGCGCTCCCCGATGCACATATCAGCTCGGCTGCAATGAAGCAACGCGAGGCAGGGGATATGTTCGGTATCTTTGGTACGTCTGCGTGCTATATGGTGATCGACGGTAAGGACGTAATCGTCCCCGGAACCTGCGGCACGGTGAAGGACGGTCTGACGCCCGGGTTTTACGGCTACGAGGCGGGGCTTTGCTGTCTCGGCGACCACTATGCGTGGGCGTGCGAGAATGCGGTTTCCGCGGAATACGTGAGGGAAGCGGAGGAGCGCGGTATACCGATGATCCGTCTCCTTTGCGAAAAGGCGGAAAAGCAGATGCCCGGAGAGCACGGGCTCCTTGCGCTCAACTGGTGGAACGGTAACCGCAATATCCTTGTGGATGCCGAGCTGTCGGGTATGCTGATCGGTATGAGCCTTCGTACGAAGCCCGAGGACATTTTGCGCGCTTTGATCGAGGCGACCGCCTTTGGAACGCGTGTGATCATTGAGAATTACGAGCAAAACGGCGTCAATGTGAAGAGATTCGTTGCGGGCGGCGGCATTGCGCGGAAGGATCCCTTTACGATGCAGCTGTTTGCGGATGTTCTGAAGCTCGACGTCGAGGTAGCCAAGTCAAAGCAGATCCCCGCACTGTCGGGGGCGATCTATGCGGCGGTTGCGGCAGGAAGTGCGACGGGTGGCTACGACACCTACGCCGAGGCGTGTGAAAGAATGGGCAGCCCGATCTATACGGTCTACCGTCCGAATCCCGAGGCATCCCGCGTATATGACAGGATGTACGCCGAGTACGTAAAGCTGCACGATTACTTCGGACGTGGCGGCAGTAACGTAATGAAGACGCTGCGCGCGATCCGCGAAGGGAAATAAAGAAAGGGAAGTTGTTAATGTCACGAAGAAGCACAAGGATCTTGAAGATGCTCCTCAGATGGCTGTGCGGTCTGCTCGTATTTGCAGTTTCGGGCACGTTGATCGTGCGGATCCTCTTTTCGGGAGATCCGTCCGATATTTCGGTGCTCAGCGTCAACGAGCGTACTGCGGCGGCCTTTACACAGTACGGCGAGGATTGGACGGCTTACAGCAAGGGAAAATCCTCGATTACCCGCGCAGAATACGAGGGCGAAGCGGGTGTGGATCATAATTTTCTCAACAAAAACAATTACGGCTACTTTGGCGTGACACAGTCGGTCATCATTGATGAGGCAAAGCAGGTGCAGCTCGTTTTTCGCTACAACAACAGCACGATCAAGCACCTGAAGGAGGATTACGCACTTGAGGAGATGCCCGATCGCGCAGAGCATCTGTATGACGTTACTCTCGTGCTTGCGATCGATCTTACCCCCGACGTGGAGGAGGACAATTTCACAGATCCGCTTGACCCTGCGAGTGTGCTTCTCCTTCGGGTACAGCCCGACGAGGATATGACCGTTCGCACGACGAAGAATCTGTATAATTACTACCGCTACGTGTTCGATTTGCCCGAAGACGTGGAGATGGAGCACATTCTTGCGGTCTACGTTGACGTTTACTATGTGAACGACATCACCTACCTCGAGGAGGGCTCGGACATTTATACGGACGAGCCCTACGGCACGCTGTGCATTTACGATTATATATCGAAAATGACACCGTATAAGCTTTCCTCTGCCGATAAAAAGGCGCTGAGGGGAGAGGGCTGATCGCCCCTATGTGGGCATTCCACGGAATGTGGACAACAAAATGAGAGGAAGTTTCCAGAGATGAAGAAAAACGCAGTGATCAAAACGGTGCTGTATCTGCTGCAGGGTATGTTCGTCGGCGTCGGGGCAATTTTGCCCGGCATCAGCGGTGGCGTGCTTTGCGTTGCGTTCGGCATATACGAGCCGATGATGGAGCTTCTGACGCATCCGTTCAGGGCGCTGAAAAAGAATTATAAGATGTTCATTCCGATCATCCTCGGTGCGATGGTCGGCTTTGTCCTGCTTGCAAAGGCGGTCGAGCTCCTGTTCACGACCTTTGCGAGTATTTCGCTGATGCTTTTCCTCGGGCTTATCTGTGGAACGCTTCCCGCGCTTTTCAAGGTTTCCGAAAAAAGTGACGCGAAAAAGAGCTGGACACCGTTTATCCTCGCACTTGCGCTTGCTTATTTCTTCTTCCACATTCTCGAAAACAGCGTGAGCACGACCATCGCCCCCTCCTTCCTGAGCTTTCTGTTCTGCGGGCTTGTCTGGGGGCTCAGCCTGATCATCCCGGGGCTCAGCTCGTCGTCGATCCTCATCTATCTCGGCCTTTACGAGCCGATGACGGCAGGGATCGCCGCATTTGATTTTTCCGTGCTGATCCCGCTCTTTCTCGGCATCGGAGCCTCGGCGCTTCTGCTTGCACGGCTGGTCAATATGTTGTATCAAAAGCAATACGCCGTGATGTCCCGCGTTGTGCTCGGCTTTGTGATCGCGTCCTCCCTCAAGATCGTTCCTTCGACCTTCGACGGACCCTTGACGCTGTGTATCGCACTCCTTTGCTTTGCGGTCGGCTTTGCCGTTTCAAGAGGAATGGATCTCGTTCGGGCGAGACAGGAAAAGTCCTCGACGGATGAGGCTTGTACTTCAGTCGATGCGGACTAAAAAAACATAAACGAGGTGAAAGACGATGCTTCCGGTGCTTGAAAACTACAAGATCTATCCGTCGGTCGTTCCTGCCGATACCGAGGTGGAAATGACGATCGTTCCCGCCGGGAAGGCGTTTCTGTTTTTTGAAGGACAGGAATATACGCTTCTGCACGTTGAGGTTGGCGGTGACGAGGAGTATTACCACAGTCCGCAGAATCAAAAGCGCTTTACTGTGACTGCAAGGGACGGCATTCTGCGCTTCCCGTACACCTTTGAAGGAGAAAAGGAGCACGTGATCGCGATCGTTTTTGACGAGAAAAAGTCGATCGTGAAGCTCCCTGTCTATTCCCTCAGGGAGGATCTGTACCGTCTGCGCCCCCTCAAGGGGGACTTCCATACGCACTCCTACCGTTCGGACGGCAAGCACGATCCTGCGGAGGCGGCAAGCCATTTCCGAGAGCAGGGATACGACTTCTATGCGCTGACCGACCACAACAGATATTATCCCGGTGGCGAGGTGGACGAGACCTATGCAGACGTAAAAATGGATTTCATCCGTGTCAGGGGCGAGGAGCTGCACACCCCCGGAAGCGTCGTGCATATCGTGCACGTTGGCGGCAGTCGCAGCATTACTGAGGAATATTTCCGTGATCCCGAGACCTTTGAAAAAGAGGTGGATGAGCTTCGTCCGCTTGTCCCTGAGAGCATTCCGGAGCGGTACAGGGAGCGCTACGTGAGAGCGATGTGGGCGTCGAAAAAGATCCGCTCGGTTGGCGGTCTTGCGATCTTCCCGCACCCCTACTGGAGACCCGGGAAATCGATGGCGTACAACGTCTGCGACGAATTTGCCAAGATCCTTCTCACGAGCGGTCTCTTCGACGCGTACGAGCTGATCGGCGGAATGGAAAAGGACGGCAACGTCCGCTCGATCGCGCTTTGGGGTGAGCTTCGTGCCGAAGAGGGACTGAAGATCTCTGTCGTTGGATCAAGTGACGTGCACGGAATGGAGGACTGCTACAGCTTCCCGAGCTTCTATACGATCTGCTTTGCGGAAAAGAACGATAACGATTCGATCGTTGCGGCGGTGAAGGCGGGCAGAAGCGTTGCCGTCGAGGCGGACGGCGCTGAATACAACAGTACCAAGCGTGCTTACGGCAGCCTCAGATTGGTTTCGTACGCGCAGTTCCTGCTCAAGTATTACTTCCCGGCACATCAGCGTGTGTGCCAGGGTGAGGGCGTTGCGATGCGTGCCTATGCAATGGGCGAATGCTCGAAGGAGCTGATCGAGCTGCAGGCTAATGCGACCGAAAATCACCGCAAGCGCTTCTTCGGTGAGCTTGCGCCCGTTCTCCCGAGCGCGGAAATGCTTGAATTCGAGAACCGCTGGAGAGAGGTCCATCTTGCGGGCCCGAAGACGAAGGGAAGCCTTGTGTTTACGAATAAGGAAAACAGACAGATCTGATTTTTTGCGGGGCGCCTCACGGCTTGTGGGGCGTCGCCTCTTTTTGTGCGGATAAGACCGAATCGCGTGCTGCTACGATTCTTTTATGGGAAATTGCGTGCTTTTTCTCGAAAACCTCTTGCAAGAGATCAAAAAATATGATACAATATATACGATTATAAATTATTATGCAGTTTTATGCGAAAAGGAACGAAATAAGATGAAAAAAGTGCTTTTTACGAGTGAATCGGTGACCGAGGGACATCCCGATAAGATCTGTGACAAGATCTCCGACGCGATCCTTGACGAAATGCTTCGCCGTGACCCGATGTCGCGCGTTGCGTGTGAGACCTTCTGTACGACAGGACTTGTCTGCGTTATGGGCGAGATCACGACGAACGCTTACGTGGATATTCAGTCGGTCGTGCGCGAGACCGTTCGTAAGATCGGCTACACCCGCGCAAAGTACGGCTTTGACTGCGACAGCTGTGCGGTCGTAAGCTCGATCCACGAGCAGTCGCCCGATATTGCAATGGGCGTTGACCGCTCGCTTGAATCGAAGGAGGGAATCGATACCGACGGCTTTGATACAGGTGCCGGTGACCAGGGATTGATGTTCGGCTACGCCTGCGACGAGACGCCTGAGCTGATGCCTCTGCCGATCTCGCTTGCCCACAGACTTGCCAAGCGTCTCTCCGAGGTGCGGAAGAACAAGACCCTGACCTATCTCCGTCCCGACGGCAAAACGCAGGTGACGGTCGAATACGTCGACGATGTGCCGACGCGTGTCGATACCGTTGTCATCTCCTCTCAGCACAGCGATAGCGTGACGCTTGAGCAGATCCGCGCCGACCTCATCCGTGAGGTCATTGAGCCGATCATTCCCGCGTCGCTTCTTGACGACGAGACCAAGATCTACGTCAATCCCACGGGTCGCTTCGTTGTGGGTGGTCCTGCGGGAGATACGGGTCTGACGGGACGAAAGATCATCGTCGATACCTACGGCGGCTACTCGCGCCACGGTGGCGGTGCGTTCTCGGGTAAGGATCCGACGAAGGTCGACCGTTCGGCGTCCTATGCAGCACGTTATATTGCGAAGAACGTCGTTGCGGCAGGTCTTGCTTCGAAGTGCGAGGTTCAGATCGCGTACGCGATCGGAGTCGCAAAGCCCGTGTCGGTTATGATCGATACGTTTGGAACGGCAAGGATCTCTGAAGAGAAGATCTCCGAGGCGGTGCTTCGTTACGTTGACCTGCGCCCTGCGGCGATCATCGACCGCTTTGATCTGCGCCGTCCGATCTACTGTGATACTGCGGCGTACGGACATATGGGCAGAGAGGATCTTGATCTTCCGTGGGAGAAGCGCGATCTTGCGCCTCTTCTCCGTGCGGAGCTGCTGTAAGGCATAGAATCACGAATGAAAAGCCCGCTCGGCTTCGTTTTCCCCTTTTTTTGGAGAAACGCCGAGCGGGTGGTTTGTCTGTTTTTTCGGATAGATCGCTTTTTGGGAATATGCTACAAGCACGGACCGTTCTCGTGGTCCTGCGTAAAGACGAGCAGCTCGGCGTCGTAGCCCGCAAGAAATGCGTCAAGCTCCTCCTCTACTGCGGGGATGCTGTACAGAGATTCGGGAACGAGTACGAGAAGCGGCTCACTCGGGACAGAAAGCCTCGAATAGATCTCGTGTAGCAGATCGGGCAGGGCGCGGACGTCATCGCGCGACGAAAGCGTAAGGGAGATCTGCATCCCCTTCGGTGTATAGCGGCTTTCCCAGATCAGACGGACAAGGCAGTACGCACCGAATACGGCAAGCACTGCAAGAATCATAACAGAAATCAGTTCACCCATACGACACCTCCGCTTCAGTATATGTCGGGAGCGGCGAGCGGTGTGACAATCACGGGAAAGGAGAATGCGCGATGCAAAATGAAAGGGAGCAGTTTGCCCCCCGTGCTTCGGATGCGTCGGGGCTCGTTCGTCTCGGCGGAACAGTCGAGCGTGTGATCTTTTCGAGTGATGAAACGGGGTTTGCGATCTGCGACTTCGGTGTGGATGAATATATCGTTGACCGCATGGGAGAGGCGGACGGAGCACCCGTGGAGGGCGGCGACGGCGAATTCAGGGACGAGGTCATCACGATTCTCGGAACGCTTCCGCTCGTTGCGGTCGGAGATACGCTCACGGTCTACGGGCGGTGGGGATTCAGCCCGAAGTACGGCAGACAGTTCCGTGTCGAGCAGTATGAAAAGAATCTCCCCGCCGATACCGCGTCGATCTTACGCTATCTTTCGTCGAGGACGATCAAGGGCATCGGCCCGACGATCGCAAAGCGCATCGTATCGGAATTCGGTGCGGAGACCTTCGACGTGATCGAAAATCATCCCGAGTGGCTCGCGGAGATCAAGGGCATTTCAAGGAAGCTCGCACAGCAGATCTCCGAGGATTTCAGAGAAAAATCGGGAATGCGGAACGCGATGATGTATTTCCGCGAGTATTTCGGCACGACGCTGACCGTTCGAATCTATAAAAAATGGGGTGCGAATTCGGTCGACGTGGCGAAGGCGAATCCGTACCGTTTGTGCGACGAGATCGAGGGCATCGGCTTTGAGCGCGCCGACCGCCTTGCGGGTGAGATCGGTATCGCTCACAACAGCATTGAGCGCGTGAAGAGCGGCATCCGCTACGTGCTCGTACAGAACGGAATGCAAAACGGGCACGTGTGTCTCCCCGAGGAAAAGCTCGTCGCGGCATCTGCAAGACTTCTCGGCGTTACCGAGGACGAGAGCCGCGAGGCGCTTTCCGCGCTCATCGCGGAAAAGAGTGTTGACGTTGAGCGTGCTGACGGCGTGCGGTATATTTACGATCATTTCGCCTATGCGGCGGAGGGTTATATTGCAAAGAAGCTGCGGCTTCTCGATAAGCTTTGTCCTGCGGTAAATACCGAGGACGTTGCGCTCTTTATCAGGCGCGAGGAGCGTGAGAACGGCGTTGAATACGCCGCGCTTCAGAAAAAGGCGATCTTCGACGCGCTGTCGTCGGGTGTGATGATCCTGACGGGCGGTCCCGGAACGGGTAAAACGACCGTCGTGCGCGCGCTTCTCCGTATCTTTTCCGAGATCGGGATGAAGGTCGCGCTTTGTGCTCCGACAGGACGGGCGGCAAAGCGTCTGTCCGAATCGACCTCGGAGGAGGCAAAAACGATCCACAGATTGCTCGAAATGGGTGTAGACCGTAAAAATTCCACAGGACAGCGCGACGACGGACACGTCGTATTCGGCAGAGACGAGAAAAATCTGCTTGACGAAAACGTGATCATTGTCGACGAATCCTCGATGATCGATAATTCTTTGATGTGTGCGCTTCTGAAGGCGGTGAAGCCCGGGGCGCGGCTCATTCTGATCGGAGACGCCGATCAGCTTCCGTCGGTCGGCGCGGGGAACGTGCTTGCCGATCTGATCGCATCGGAGCGATTCTCGACCGTCCGTCTTACCGAGATCTTCCGCCAGGCGGGGACGAGTCTTATCATTACGAACGCGCACGCGATCAACAGCGGTGAGATGCCCGATCTTTCGGTAAAAAACAACGATTTCTTTTTCCTGCCGCGAGAGAGCGATGCGGAGATCGCCTTTACCGTTGCGGATCTGTGTAAGAACCGTCTGCCGAAGGCATACGGCAGAGAGACGGCGGACGGCATTCAGGTGATTACGCCGTCGCGAAGAGGCGAGGGCGGTACCGATGCCCTCAATATCCTCCTTCAGCGGGAGCTCAATCCTCCCGACGGAAGAAAGAAGGAATACCGCTTCCGTGACCGTGTCTACCGTGAGGGCGACAAGGTAATGCAGATCCGAAACAATTACGATATTTATTGGGAAAGGGCCGACAGCGACGGTATGGGAATCTTCAATGGGGACATTGGAGTGATCCGATCGATCGATCTGTACGAGCAGCAGATGGAGATCCTGTTTGATGACCGCACCGCGACGTATGATTTTTCGCTCCTTGATGAGCTCGACCACGCGTATGCGATCACGGTGCATAAAAGCCAGGGCAGTGAATACCCCACGGTCATCCTGCCTGCGTACGGCGCGCCTCCGATGCTTCTCACGAGAAATCTCCTTTATACGGCAGTCACCCGTGCCTCTGCGCGCGTGATCGTCGTGGGACGGAGCGACGTCGTCGAGATGATGGTGGGGAATAACCGTCAGTCGATGCGCTACACGGGGCTTGTGCGCCGTGTCAGAGCGGCGGACTAAAGGATGAAAAATAGCAGAATTCAATACGTCGCGGCCTTTCTTCGGGATTTTTTCGTGCCGCCGACGTGTGCGGTCTGCCGCGAGCGGCTGATGCCTTGCGGAGACACGCCGTTTTGCACCGTGTGTCACGAAAAATGGGAGGAGGAAAAGCGCGAGAGATGCGACGTGTGCGGACTTTCGATGACCGACTGCGTGTGTCTGCCGCCGCTTCTCAAGGAGTGCGGGATACGGGATGCCATCTTCCTCTCGGCGTATCATTCGGGCGGCGCGACCGCGACGGACAGGCTCGTTTATTACGTCAAGTCCGAGCGTGACGGACGGGCGTTTGCCTTTCTTGCGCGTGAGCTTTTGCCCTTTGTGCGTGACTATATGCGTATGGAGGGTCTCGACCTCGAGGACGTGCTTGTGACGGCACTTCCGCGCAGACGCGCAAAGGTGCGTGAGATCGGCTTTGATCAAGCGAAGGAGCTCGCCGTGTCACTTGCGCGGGAGGTCGGGTGCGACTATGCGGAGCTTCTTGTCAGGAAGCGTGGCGGAAGGGAGCAAAAGGCGCTGAACGCTGAGGATCGGCTCCGAAATCTTCAGGCAGCGTTTCGCATCAAGGGCGCGCCCGATCTTTCGGGAAAGACGGTTCTTCTCGTCGACGACGTAATGACAACGGGAAGCGGGATACGCTCATCCGCGGATCTGCTCCTGCGGAGCGGCGCCGCCCGCGTTGTACCCGTCACGGTCGCGAGGACGGTGCAGGAAATGAAAAGACCCGGGAAACATCAATAACAACACGGAGGAAACAAACGTGCTATCAACGGTATACAGTGCCGGGCTTGCCGGCATCGACGGATTCGTGGTCTCGGTGGAATGCGACGGTCAGCCCACCTTGCCCCAGCTTGAGCTCGTCGGACTTCCCGACGCCGCCGTCAAGGAGGCAAAGGAGCGTGTGCGCACTGCCTGCATCAACAGCGGATTCAAGATGCCGACGCTCAGCTATACGATCAATCTCGCACCTGCCGACCGAAAGAAGGAGGGAAGTGCGTTTGACGTTGCGATCTTACTCGGCATCCTGCACTGCGCGGGGGTCGTTCGGTACGATCTCGATCTATCGAAATTCTGTTTTGTTGGGGAGCTTTCGCTGTCGGGTCAGCTGCGTGGAGTCAGAGGTGTGCTTTGTCTTGCCGTAGCCGCCAGAGACGCGGGATTTACCGAGCTGTACGTGCCGCGTTGTAACGCGCGCGAGGCCGCGGCGGTCGAGGGAATAACGGTATACGGTGTCGATAACGTTGCGCATCTCGTGCGCCATCTGAACGGAGAGGAGCGTCTTACCCCCGAGGAGCCGCTCGTGTATGCGGCGGGGAAGAACGTCGAGAGCTTTGACTTTGCCGACGTGCGTGGACAGTATATGGCAAAGCGCGCGATGGAGATCGCGGCGGCGGGAGGGCATAACATCCTCCTCATCGGACCGCCCGGTACGGGTAAGTCGATGCTCGCAAAGCGGCTTTCGAGCATTCTGCCGCCTCTGACCTCTGCAGAGGCGATCGAATCAACGAAGGTGCATTCGGTCGCGGGTGTACTGCCCGAGGATGCGTCCTTGCTGAAAACGCGCCCCTTCCGCTCGCCGCATCACACGATGTCGGTGGTCAGTCTGGTCGGAGGCGGTGCGAATCCGCTTCCCGGTGAGGTCTCCCTTGCACACAACGGCGTGCTGTTTCTTGACGAGCTTCCCGAATTCCCGAAGCTCGTGACCGATGCGCTCCGTCAACCGCTGGAGGACAGGCGCGTGACGATCACCCGTGCAAACGGGCGCGTGACCTATCCGTGCTCCTTTATGCTCGTTGCGGCAATGAATCCGTGCAGATGCGGCTATTTCGGTCACGCGACACGGAAATGCACCTGCCGTCCCGAGGAGGTAAAGCGTTATATTTCCCGCATTTCGGGACCGATGCTTGACCGTATCGATATTCAGATCGAGCTACCGTCCCTGTCCTTTGACGAAATTTCGCAGGAGGATACGCGTGCGGAGACCTCCGCACAGATCAGAGAGCGCGTTACGGCGGCGCGGGAATTTGCCGTACGGCGTATGGAAAAGGATGAAAGCACAGACAAACGCATTTACTGCAACGCACAGCTCGATGCCGCAGGGATCCACCGCTACTGCAAGACCGACGAAACGGCGCAGGCGCTTCTGAAGTCGGCGTACGAAAGCCTCGGAATGTCGGCGCGCGGTCACGACCGCATCCTGCGCGTGGCGCGGACGATCGCAGATCTCGCACAGAGTGAGATCATTACCGCCGCGCATATCGCCGAGGCGATCCAGTTCCGCTCACTTGATCGGAAATACTGGGGGTGACGGAGTTCGGGGCTCTGCCTCAAGCTCCGCTTAAGAAGCTTCTTGTAAGAAGCCTCTTAAGGATCTTCAAGAACTTTTCTCGCAAAAATTTAAAAACAGAAAAAGGCTATCAATATGGAATTTTCGGATAAACTTTTAAGACTTGCCGATGAGGCAGAGGAAGCGCTCAGTGAGCAGTTTCGGCGGATCGATCGGATCGCCTTTGCAAATACGAAGAAGGTAATGGACAGCTTTGCCGAGCACCGTGTGTCGGATATGATGTTCGAAAGCACCACGGGCTACGGATACGACGACAGGGGGCGTGATACGCTCGACGAGATCTGGGCAGACGTGATGGGCGCGGAATCGGCGTTCGTGCGCCATACGATCGTCAGCGGCACGCACGCGCTCACGATCGCGCTGTTCGGCATTCTGCGCCCCGGGGATATTATGCTATCGGTGGCAGGTAAGCCGTACGACACCCTTGAGGAGGTCATCGGTCTCACGGGAACGCCCGGAAACGGCTCGCTTCGTGATTTTGGCGTCGACTATCACCAGATCGATCTTGTGGACGGGAAAACCTTTGATTTCCCTGCAATCCGGGCATATCTCGAGGAAAATAAAAATAAAGTAAAGATGGTGTTCGTTCAGCGCTCGAAGGGATACCTGAACCGCAGGACCCTCTCGGTCGCGGAGATCGGGGAGCTTGTGCGCGTCGTGCGCGAGGTCGCTCCCGATGCCGTTGTGACGGTCGATAACTGCTACGGAGAGTTTACCGATACGGTTGAGCCGACCGCGGTGGGGGCTGATCTGATCGTCGGATCGCTTATCAAGAACCCCGGTGGCGGTATGGCAGAGACGGGCGGCTACATCGCGGGGACGAAGCGCGCGGTCGAGCTTTGCTCTTACCGCCTCACGTCGGTCGGTGTCGGAACCGAGGTCGGTGCGACGCTCGGACAGAACAAGAATCTCTACAAGGGTCTTTTCTACGCGCCGCATACGACGGCGCAGGCGCTCAAGACCTCACTGCTTGCGGCATATATCTTCGAAAAGCTCGGCTACGAGGTTGAGCCGCGCTACGACGTGCCGCGTGACGACATCATTCAGACCGTCATTATGGGCTCTCCTGAGGGGCTTTGCGCCTTTTGCCGCGGCATTCAGGCGGGATCTCCCGTTGACGCATACGTGACGCCCGAGCCGTGGGCGATGCCGGGATACGGTGATCAGGTCATTATGGCGGCGGGGGCATTCACGATGGGCTCATCGATCGAGTTGTCGGCAGACGGCCCGCTTCGCCCGCCGTATACGGCGTTCCTGCAGGGCGGCCTGACCTATGACAGCGGTAAGATCGGCATTTTGTCTGCTGCCGCAGAGGTCCTGCGCTCAAGAGGATAACAATTCGGCTTCTGACCGTACAGGTCGAAGGCTTATATCGGAGTGTATATGACAACCCTTTTATCAAAGCTTTTTGTTCGGAATTACCGCGACGTGAAGGATCCGAAGGTGCGCCGTGCGTATGGCACGATGGTCAGCATCGTCGGGATCATTATGAACCTTCTCCTTTTTGCGGGGAAGTTCACCGTCGGATTCCTGCTTTCGTCCGTTTCGATCGAGGCGGACGCCTTCAATAATCTGTCCGACGCGGGCTCGCAGATCGTTTCGCTCTTCTGCTTCCGTATCGCGGCAAAGCCCGCAGACCGACATCACCCCTTCGGGCACGCGCGAATTGAATACGTCGCGTCGGTCGTGGTATCGCTGCTCATTCTTCTGATCTCTTATGAGCTCTTTACCGAGTCGATCACGAAGCTGTTCGGGGACGCGGGAGAAAGCAGCTTTTCGATCCCTGCCGTGATCGTGCTGTCGGTCTCGGTGCTTGTAAAGCTCTGGCTCTGTTTCCTGAACCGCAGTGTTGCGAAAAGGATCGATTCCTCGGTGATGCGGGCGACCGCCGCCGACAGTCTTTCCGACGCGGGTGCTACGGCGGCAGTTCTCGTTGCGACCGTGGTCGGCAGATTCGTCTCGCTTCCGTTCAGCCTTGACGCCGTGATGGGCATCGCCGTTTCGGTTCTCGTGGCGATCGCGGGGATCAGGATCCTTGGCGAGGCGAAGAACGCCATTCTCGGAGAGGGCCCGACCGAGGCGCTCGTGCAGGAGATCAACACGGTGGTTGGAAAATATCCCGAGATCCTCGGGCTGCACGATATGCTGATCCACAATTACGGTCCCGGCAAGATCTTTGCATCCTTCCACGTTGAGGTGGATGGCACTGTCGACGTCTTTCATACGCACGACACGATTGATAACATCGAGCGTGAGCTTCGGGCACGCGGTATTGAGGCGACGGTGCATATGGATCCGATCGTGACCGACGACGAGCGAGTGAACGATATGCGCGAGCGTGTTACGGCGATCGTACGCGCGATCGATCCTGCGCTTCTGATCCACGATTTCCGCTTCGTCGAGGGCAAATCGCACACCAATCTGATCTTTGACGTACAGGCGCCGTTCGAGCTTGCGCTTTCGGACACCGAGCTTAAAGAAAAGATCGCGGGCGTGATCCTCGCCGCCTTCCCGGATCATTACGCGGTGATCGAGATCGACCGCGGGTAAAACAGAATGAAAAAGGGGCTGTCTCATTGAGACAGTCCCTTTGCTGTTAACAGGTCGCTCTTTTGCTGAAAGCGTCGATGATATAATCGCAGTTTACGATCTTTTCGGCGAGCTGTCCTCTTGAAAAATAATAGTGATTCGAAGCCTCGTATCCGATTGCGGCGTTTTGATTCATAAGTGACAGCATCTCCTCGGCTATGCGCCGCTCGTCCCTTGCCACCGAAGCGGCGTCTGCGTAGCGTCCCGCGTCTCTGTATCGAACGAAGCGGATCTGATTGAGGGATGCGCGGAAGAGGCAGTACGTTGCCCTTGCCATAATTGCGCCCTCGTCCGTTTCGCTGTCGGGGATCATCCCAAGCCCGATCTCCCACTCCTCACAAAGCCTTGCGAACTGCGTTTCAAAGACGTCTATGGGATAGATCGCCCTCCATCGCTCTACGTCGTCGTAAGCGAAGCAGGTCATCGTTGCCTCGTATCCCGTCGGTTCCTCGAACAAGAGCGTCGAAGGACCTGCGTTTTGCGGGCCGCGATATAAAACGCGAATATGGAACGGAAATTCCCGGAACGCCTTTACAAATTGCTCCTCCGCTTTCCTTCGAGCGGGGCTCACTGCGGGGAGGGTGCATCGCTCGTAAAAATATTTCGCGGCGGCGGCAATATTCCCGGAGGGATATCCGCCGAGCGTCCAGCTCAGCAGCAGATGCTGAACGTTCTCACCGAGAAGCCGCTCCATATGCTCCTCGATCGAGGGGGAAACGGGGATCGCGGGGACGGTTGACGCCTCCCACGTGGTGTTGATCTGCACCTTCGCACCGATCTCAAGTCCGCATTCCTTTGCGATGCTCCATTCTTTTTTGGCAAGCTCTCCGGGACCTATGATGCTCATCGAATAGTCGAGCACGTTGCCCTTGACGCCTCCGAACTCGAACGGAATATCGAGCTCGCTCTGCGAGATGAAGATGACCTCCTTCGGGAGATGACGGATGATATCCTCGCCGAACTCTCCCCACTTCCAGCTCCACGTGAAGACCTTGATGTCGGGGCTGACGCGGCGCGCGCCATCAAGGAAGCACCCCATCAGCTCTCCGATCACCTCTCCCATACTGCGATCCTTACATCTCGGGCAGGTACACGGACGGGTCTTCGAGTCCGAGTGAGAGTAACAGTTGGTCAGGTTTTCCGAGCGCGTGATCGTGAAGAAGCCGCCGATCAAGGGAACCGCTCTGCAAATCGATTCGATCGAATCCTTCAAATAGTTCTGCACCTTCTCGGTAGACGTACACAGGCAGGCGCCATTCCCTCTGATATGCCCTCGGATATCGGGATGCTTCTCGAAAAATGAAAGCGGCATATAGCGTGGCTCGTTGATATAGAGATAGAGCTTGATCCCGTATTTGTCAAGCCGCTCGGTCATCGCCCGCATTCTCCGGAGGCGCTCCTCGTATCCCGCCGACACGGCAGGGTCAAACGGAAACTCTGCAAGCTGTGAAAGAATGCCCTGCGTCCAGATCCCGTTGATGCCGAGCTCCTGATAAGCCTTTAGCTGATCGTCGGGGAGGAATTCCTCGCTGTCGATATCGAACGCGCGCTGATAGAGCCCCGAAAAGGCGTAGATCATACGGGTGGTGAGGCGTTCCTTTCCCGAGAACGTGATATGCGGAACGTGATATTCAAATTGAAACGGCTGCTTTCCCGAAAAGTCAAGCTTTTCCATAACCTTCTTGATCTCGCGCGTTCGACGCTTTTCCTCGTTGCTGAGCTCGCGCCAAACGACTCTCTCGCATCGGGGCTTTTCTCTGAGCTTGACGTTAAGGAAATCGTCCTCCTTCATCAGCACCGCGAGTGTTTGCTCATCCATCTCAAGCAGCTCAAGAAGCTGATCGTACGGCAAAATGTGCCACATTCTGCGGATGATCGTGATGTATCCTCTTTTCAGCCAGACGTCACCGGGATCGTAATCGGGCAGTCCCATATCCGCAGCGGCTTGCCGTACGGCTTCGACGTCGGTCCTCAGTACCGAGGCGATCTTTTCAAGCGGTACGTATTCACACGCTCTGAAAATAAACGCCTGATGGAGGGTGGGGAAATGCGTCAGTGCGATCGCGTCCTTGTTGAGTACGGGTAATGAGTAAAGCATATCGGAACATCCTGCTTTTCGATTTTTTATAGTAGTAAAGCTCTTCGGGGTCATCAATACGGTTTTAGCAAAGGATTTTTCAGAAAAGGGGATGAGTATGGGTACTCTCCCCTTGTGCTACGGCTTAAATGTGCTTCACGATCTCCTTATAGAGCGCGTCTGCGTACAGTCCGAAGCCGAAATCGTTCGGGTGGAGGCGCAGATCCATAAAGAATTCCTTTCTGTGCGGAACGAAATTGTAGGCGTTGATCACCGTGACGTTCGGGAGATCCTTGCAGATCTCGGCGATCATAGGATATACCTCGGTCACGGGAGCGCCAAGGCTGCTGTTCAGTCGATTTCCGTCCAGACGCCAGATCGGAGCGATCGCGAAGATCTTTGCGTTCGGGTAGAGCGCGGACAGACGAGTGTAAAATTCGCGGCAGTTCTCTTTGAAGGCTTCACCCGTGAGTATTTTGCTGCTCCAGTCGTTCGTTCCGTATGCAACCGTGATGTAATCGGGATCGAAGGAATCCTTATCGTCGAGAAGAGCGGGGAAGAATTTCTCGCCGCCGATGCCCTTGTTTACCTGTTCCGCATCGAGAAGGAACGCGAGACGGGAAGCGTAGGAGAGGGAGGGATAGATGGCGTCGTAGCCGTGGGTGATCGAGTCACCGAAGGAGATCATCTTTTTCGAACGGGTAAGACCCTCAAGGCTTGCGCCGTCGTCGATCTCGATATTCGAAATTCTTGCACCGTACGACCACGGGAAGAAGATCTCCACCGTCTTTTCGCCCTCGGCAAGGGCGATGTCCGATGAGCCGCTCGTGATCGAGTTCCCCTCGGCACCGAAGTGCTTTTCGAGTGCACCGTTTACGTAAACGTCAAAGTACGCGTACTGACGGCTCGATGCGGGGGTGAGCTTAAAATCGAAGCGGACGTGCGTCGAACTAGTCTTCATCGCAAGACGGACGCCTGCGGTTGCGAAGGCTTTTTTGTAAAAATTGTCAGGGCTTGCCTTAAGATAGGTCTCTTCCTGCGCCTTGGTGAAACGGTGGAGGGTGAAGACGCCGTCGCTTTCGGAGACGTACGCCACACCGCGCGCGATTTCCTTGACTTGTTCCAGATTGAGCTTCATACTTTGATTCCTTTCGGTTATGTATTATATAAAAATATTTTAAACGTGCTTTATGATCTCCCGGTACAGTCCCATAGCGTACTGCCCGAAGCCGAGATCGTTCGGATGGAGGGAGCGATCGAGAAAGAATTCCTTTTGGTGCGGAATGAAATTATAGGCATCGATCACCGTAACGTTCGGGAGACCCTCACAGATCTCGCACATCAGAGGGTAGATTTCGGTTACGGGGGCGCCGAAGCCGGTCGTTGTGCGGTATCCGTTCAGGCGCCAGGTTGGAGAGACTGCAAAGATCCTTGCATTCGGGTACAGCTCGGACAGGCGTGTGTAGAATGCGCGGCAGTTGTCCGCGAAGGCCTCGCGCGATGGTGTCCTGCTCCAGTCATTCGTGCCGTATGCGACCGTAATATAGTCGGGCTCGATCGCATCTCTGTCTTCAAGGAGCGGCGGGAAGAAGACCTCGCCGCCGATGCCCTTATTGATCTGCTCGGCGTCAAGGAGGCGCGCAAGCTGAGATGCATAGGTAAGAGAGGGATGGATCGCATCGTATCCCTGCGTGATCGAGTCGCCGAAGGTGAGCATCGTTTTTTTTCGGGTGAGACCCTCGAGGCTTGCGCCGTCGTCGATCTCAATATTTGAAAGGACCGCACAGCACAGATAGGGAAGGTAGATTTCGACTGTCTTTACTCCGGCAGGAAGAGAAATGCAGACCGATCCTTCGCGTAAATCCTCGCCGCTCGTGCCGAAGTGCTTTTCGAGCGCTCCGTTGACGTAAACGTCGAAGTATGCAAAGCCGCGGGTCGACATCGTCAAAAGCTTGTAGTCAAAGCGAATGGCGGTCGTGTCGGTCTTCATTGCGAGGCGGATCCCCGCAGTTGCAAGATGGTTACTGCGAAAGCACCGCGTGTCGTACGAGAGGCAGATCTCGGTTTGCTTTTCGGTAAATCGGTAAAAGGAGAATGCACCGTCGTTTTCGGCGATGCGAACCGCACCGCGTGTGATCTCGGTGATCTCCTTCAGGGTGAGCTTCATAAGGCTGCTCCTTATTTTCTGTAAGATTACGTTTATTGTACCGCACGGCAGATGGAATGTCAACCGCTTCGCCGAAATTTTTTCTGATATTTTGTCTTTTTCTTTTTTCTTCGTTGACTTTCCCGATGCCTTGTGCTGCTACAGATGCTTTCTTTACATTTTATTCAACATTTTCGTATCGACCTGTGGTAAAATAGCATTGCAAACTTCCATAATATTGGAAGTTTACAGTTTGCTCTGTCCGTTTCAAAGCCCTGTGTTCTACCCCTTGCGGTATTCTTGCGATCGGTTCCTCACTTCGTTTGAAGCAGTATATGATTCAAAATATCCACTGCCGGTGCTTCATGAAAGATTGAAAAGGAACCCTCCCGTTTATCGAGAGAGTTCCTTTTTGCATATTTCAAAATTCTTGGATTTGGTATTATGCCTGTGAAAGGAGGCGAAGCGAAAGGTGAAGAAAAAGGTTTTGTCTTGTTGCTTGCTGATGATACTTCTGCTCTTTTACTTGCTTACAGCATGTAAAGGAACTAAAGGGTATAAAGTAGATTATCCGGATTATTATACACCTGAATATTGTTACGAAAATTATATCGACGCGGCCCCCAATTTGATTCATTTGTTTTGTTCCGAAAATAGCATTGGTACCTATCGAAATACTGGTTTTTTTGATACTTATTACGCGATTAAAGACGTTTCACTTGACGAATATTTGTGTATCCAAAGAATAAATGTTTTATTCAATACCGGAATCGGAGACGTCCAGATCGTACGGAATAAGAAGGCCGGGCTGTCGGAGCAGGAAATACTGACCCTTAACTACAAAAGCGTAGAGCTATATTGGCAAGGGAGGGAGTCTCCGCCAAATTCAAAAACGTGGTTTTCTATCGGAAGTAATAAAGTACAGGAAACCATTGCATCGTTATCCGGTACGGATGCAGCAAATTTCCAATCACATATTGTCAGGATGCTCGAGAGTGGGAAGTGCGAAGAGGTCGGTAGTCCATTCTATCACTTTGTTACAAAAGAACCCGAAGGAAACTTACTATTCATTCGAGTTGTATTCGAGGAGTACGAAAACTTGGTATGGGAGACTGAAATAAGGGAATCAGACGGAAAACACTATATGTATTTCTATTGGTATACCGCAGATGAAGATCATCCTGATGGCTTTTGGGACATTATCTACGTTCCGTTAAGCGAGGAAATTTCGGAATTGATTCCTAAAACGTGATACAAATATTCTAAGGTGCTGAATCGGGAGGTGACTTATGACTAAATTCATTTCAAACATAATCGTGGTAATGATCTGTTTCTCTTTGGTATCCTGCCGAAGCGACACATTGCCTCGATATTCGAAAAATTTTGATAGGGACTTCGTCGATGCCTTTGAGGATAATTATATTTTTTGTGATCCGCAGCTCGCCTATTTTACAGCTTCGCCGTATGAAGTTAAAATAGAAAGTAAAAAAGACAAGGACGAAACGCTCCACCTATCCGTTATCGATGATGTTGATAAAGAGCTCTTTGTTGCATGCACGGTAAAACAATTCAACTATATTGGACCAACGAGTTATTATAATCGAGTATACCAACATTCTAACGCTCCAACTGTGATGGACGAGTGGAAAATAAGCAAAGTGTCACTTATAGCTTCCACCTCTCGCACCTCGTCATACATCACTTCACCAAATCCTTCGTCACGCGCTGAAAGTTTTATCAAAGCCCATCTTGAAACAAGCGACGTTTTGGGAACTTTTGACACCTCAACTGCCCCGGAACTTTTCAACTCCATAAAGAATGCTTATCAAAATCGGGCAGTCTATAGAAACGAGCAAGAGGGTTTGCCTTCTTATATTCGAACTCCGGATGAGGTTTGGGGAGCTGTTTACTATTCTATACTAATTCAATTTGAAGAAAACAGCAATATCGTTTGGAACACCTATCTTTCTGAGCACGAGGACGGAGTATATTTTGAGTGCTATTCATACGAAAACGACACCCTAAAGTGTGAAGATGCACGTCTTGACGATGATTTTGCGGCAACCATTAGGAAATTAATCGACGATTATAGCAAAGGATCGCCAAATGTCAAAGCCACTTGACAAAGTGCCCGAAAACGGCTATAATGAAATAAAAATGCAGGAAGTAAAAGGAGCACCGAATGGCACTTACAGAGAACGTGATCGATACCTACCGCGCGATCCTCAGAGAGGAGCTTCTCCCCGCAATGGGTTGTACCGAGCCGATCGCGATCGCATACGCCGCGTCGATCCTCAGAGACGTGCTCGGGAGAGAGCCCGAACGGATCTCGGCGTACCTCAGCGGTAATATCATTAAAAACGTCAAAAGTGTCATCGTTCCCGCGACGGGCGGTCAGCACGGCATCCCTGCGGCAATTGCCGCAGGTGTGATCGCAAACGCACCGCAGAAAAAGCTTCAGGTGCTGTCGAGTCTGTCTGAATCCGATCACGTGCGCATCCGTACATACCTTGACGTGACGCCGATCGAGCTTGAGGAGCTCGATTCTCCCTATCCCTTTGATCTTTTACTCGAGGGGAAGGCGGGCGCGGACACCGCATCGGTGCAGATCCGCCACCGTCACACGAACGTAATCGCGCTCGGGCGTAACGGAGAGGATATCCTTTCGGATTATTTTAAGGGGAATATGCTCGACTGTACCGCTCGCTCGCGGGGCGACGAGGGGGCTACGGGAGCAGATCGTTCGCTTCTTTCTGTAAGAGATATCGTCGAATTTGCCGATACCGTGTCGCTTGACGACCTGCGCCCGATGCTGAAGCAGCAGCTTGAAATGAACCTTGCGATCGCCGAGGAGGGCCTTCGGGGCGATTACGGCGCGTCGATCGGAAAGGTGATCTACCGCGACGGCGACGTATCCGTAAAGGATCGTGCGCGCGCCTATGCGGCGGCAGGCTCGGATGCGCGGATGAGCGGCTGCGAATTGCCTGTTTGCATCATTTCGGGAAGCGGAAATCAGGGAATTACCGCCTCGGTTCCCGTGGCAGTTTACGCGCGTGAACGCGGCGTGCCCGAGGACACGATGCTCCGTGCGCTTCTTGTGTCGGATCTCATCACGGTTCACCAGAAGACGGGGATCGGCTGTCTTTCGGCGTACTGCGGCGCGATCTCTGCGGGCTGTGGCGCGGGTGCGGGGATCTGTTATCTTGAGGGTGGTCGCTACTACGAGATCGCACACACGCTTGTCAATGCGCTCGCGATCCTTTCGGGAACGATCTGCGACGGTGCGAAGGCATCCTGCGCTGCGAAGATCGCGATGGCGGTCGAGGCGGGCATACTTGGCTACGAAATGATGACTGCGGGGAAGCAATTCTACGGTGGGGACGGTATCGTCACAAAGGGTGTCGAGAATACCATTCGTAACGTCGGAAAGCTCGCGCGTGACGGTATGAGCGAGACCGATAAGGAGATCATCCGCATTATGCTCGGCGAGGATGCTACATAAAAGTTTACAAACGGATGCTTGTATTTTTTGACAAAACGTGTTATACTGTCAAGGAATAAGAATGAAAAAAGAAGGAGGCTGGCTATGTCGATACACGAATCGGGAGAAATGTATCTCGAGACGATCTACGTTCTGACGAGAGAACGGAGCGGAGTTCGCTCGATAGACGTCTGCGAGCATATGGGCTACTCGAAGCCCTCGGTCAGCCGTGCCGTCAATCTGCTCAAAAGCGGGGGATTTATCCTGATCGATAAGAGCGGATATATCACCCTTACCGAGTCGGGGCTTGAGATCGGCAAGAAGATCTACGAGCGCCACACGTTGCTATCATCTCTGCTCGTGCGTCTTGGTGTTCCCGAGGAGATTGCCGCAGAGGATGCCTGCAAGATGGAGCACGCGATCAGCGATGAATCCTTTGAGGCAATCAAGCGCTACATCACGGAGCGCCTTGGTGAATAAACGTTGCCGCCGTTCCTAAAGAAGGGGAGCGGCGGACCTTCTGTGAAGAATGTGAACATTTTGTAAACAATTCGGAATTCCTATTTACTATTCCAGAATTTTGTGGTATTATCCTGTTAGCAGAGGCAAACTCTGTATTTCACGAGGTGATAACGATGAACTTGACGGAAGCCGAAGAGGGAAAAGAGTACATCATCAAAGAGATCGAGACCGATGACGAGGAGCTGAATTCGTTCCTGTTCACGCTCGGCTGCTACAGCGGCGAGCCGATCACGGTGGTTGCACGTCGCAAGGGCGGATGTACCGTTTCCATTAAGGATGCGAGATACAATATCGACAACGAGCTGGCTTCTGCAATTTTGATCTGATACGGAACTGAATCCGTACACGATCAAAGCTGCAGAGGTGCGCCGCATTTTTTATGCCGATCGGTTAGCCACCGCTAATCGCGCGGTGGAGATTGCTTTTTTGCAAGAATGCGGGAGGTCGAATTTTTCTTACCATTCAGTTAGCGTGAGCTAACCGCAAGTGCAACGTTGCACATATTTAATTTTTCCTTAAGGAGGAACACCCCATGAGAATTGCTCTTGCAGGCAATCCCAACAGTGGTAAGACGACCATGTATAACGCGCTCACCGGTAAGAATGAGCACGTTGGCAACTGGGCGGGCGTTACCGTCGACAAGAAGACCGCTCCGATCAAGAAGAGCCTCTGTGGCAATGCGGAGCTGATCGCAGTCGACCTTCCCGGTGCGTACTCGATGTCTCCGTTTACGTCGGAGGAGAGCATCACGAGCGCTTACGTCAAGGACGAAAAGCCCGATGCGATCATCAACATCGTTGACGCGACCAACCTCAGCCGAAGCCTGTTCTTCACGACCCAGCTCCTCGAGCTCGGTATTCCTGTCGTTGTTGCGCTCAACAAGAGCGATATCAACGAGGCGAAGGAAACGAAGATTGACGCTTCGAAGCTCTCGGAAAAGCTCGGTTGCCCCGTAGTACAGACTGTTTCCACCTCTGCGAGGGGACTGAAGGAGCTTGTCTCTGCGGCATCCGCGGCGGTCGGCAAGACGCAGGCTGCGCCTTACGTTCAGGGCGATGTTGATCTCACCGATAAGGCATCGGTCGAGGCGGCGGACAGAAAGCGCTACGCGTTCGTCAACAGCATTGTCAAGGAGGTTGAGACTCGCAAGGTGCTCACCAAGAACAAGAACGCGCAGGATAAGGTCGACGCCGTCCTCACGAACAAGTGGGTGGGCATTCCGATCTTTGCGGTCGTCATGTTCCTCGTATTCGGTATTTCGCAGGCGTGGGTCGGCCCCGTGATCGCGGAGGGTCTCGAGCTTTCAAACGGCACGGTGATCCCCGGTCTCGTCACGCTGATCGAATGGTTCGGCGAATGGGTCGGAGGACTTCTTGAAAACGCTCACCCGCTTCTCTTGTCCCTCGTTGTGGACGGTATCATCGGCGGTGTAGGCGCTGTCGTCGGCTTTTTGCCGCTCGTTATGGTGATGTATTTTCTCATCGCGCTTCTCGAGGACTGCGGCTACATGGCACGCGCTACTGTTGTGCTTGATCCGATCTTCAAGAAGGTCGGTCTGTCGGGCAAGTCGGTTATTCCGTTCGTCATCGGTACGGGCTGTGCGATCCCCGGCGTTATGGCTTGCCGCACGATCCGTAACGAAAGAGAACGCCGCGCGACCGCGATGCTCGCGCCCTTTATGCCCTGCGGTGCAAAGCTTCCCGTTATCTCGCTGTTTGCGGGCGCATTCTTTGGCAATTCCGAATGGGTCGGTACCATGATGTACTTCGTCGGTATCATCGTGATCCTCCTCGGCGCTCTGCTCGTCAACAAGCTCACGGGACACAAGCACAGAAAGTCCTTCTTCATCATTGAGCTTCCCGAATATAAGTGCCCGAGCTTCTGGAGAGCGTTTAAGTCAATGTGTCAGCGCGGCTGGGCGTACATCGTGAAGGCGGGAACCATTATTCTCGTTTGTAACTTCGCAGTTCAACTCATGCAGAGCTTCGGCTGGAACTTCCAACCCGTAGAGAACGCGAACGATTCGATCCTTGCGACGATCGCAGGTCCCTTCGCGTACATCGTTGCTCCGATCGTCGGTGTCGTTGCGTGGGAGCTCGCGGCAGCAGCCATTACCGGCTTCATTGCTAAGGAAAACGTCGTCGGTACGCTTGCAGTCTGCTTTGTCGGTCTTGAGAATCTGATTGACGTTGACGAGCTCGCAATGATGGAGGGTGCAGGTGCAGAGATCGCAGGCATTATGGCGATCACCAAGGTTGCAGGTCTTGCATATCTAATGTTCAACCTCTTCACGCCGCCCTGCTTCGCGGCAATCGGTGCGATGAACTCCGAGATCAAGAGCAGAAAGTGGCTCTGGGCGGGCATTGGACTTCAGTTCTCGGTCGGTTATGTTCTCTCTTTCCTCGTATTCTTCTTCGGCACGCTCGTGACGGGCGGTAGCTTCGGTGCGACCTGGATGCCCATCGTCGGCTGGGCGATCACGGGTGTGATCGTTGCGATCTTTACCGGTATGATCATCCGAACGAACGCAAGGGTCAAGAGCGAAGCGGCTGAGAAGGAGCTCGCGCATATCAAGTGATTCTTATATATAATTTTACGCAGAAAAGGAGGTTTCTCACGCTATGGGTCCTATAGATTTTGTGATTATCGGTATCGTGCTCGTTATTGTGGCACTTGCCGTGTGGTACGTGATCCGCGCGAAGAAGCGCGGGGCAAGGTGTATCGGATGTCCCTCGGGGGGCTCCTGCTCCGGCGGATGCGCCGGTTGCTCCTTGCATATGACGTCCGGAGAAGCGGAGGATCCCGAAACGAAGGATTCTCGCGAGTAAGCACCTTGAGAGCAAGGATGGTTTTGGTTACATTTTGGTATTTTGATCCGAGGGGGGGGCGTGGGCAGCGCGCCCCTTCGGGGAAAATTCAAATACGCTCCTTTTTCGGGGACTGCTGTGCTTTTGTGCGGCGGTCCCTTTTTTGTGAAAAAATAAAGCTAAAATATGCGAAAAAGCGCGCACATCCTCTTGCATAATTTACTTTGATGTGATATAATAAAATGGATATAGAATGCAGTAATGCGAAAAATCGTATACACGGTTTTCGAAATATAGAACGGAGGCCTGTTTTGGCAGAATCGAACAAAATGCGTTTGAAGAGCGGCACGATGATCCCACGTGTCGACCGAAAAACGGCGGAATCAAAAAATTATCTTACGAGAAATATTCTGAATATGATGCACCTCTTGCCGACGGGAGAGCCCGTCGCGTACGACGAGGCGGCAGACGGTACGGTCATTTACTACTTTGATCCGATGCGCGTTTCCGAGGCGCCGCCCGATCTTTGGTACGGCGACAAACGGGAAAAGGAAACGATGACGCTCGAAAGCGGTGCGGTCATCGAGCGGATGAACTCCCGCAGAGCCACCGATAACGGCTTTTATACGAAGGAGCGCCTGCTCCAGATGAACTACGAGCCCGTAGAGGAGCCCGTCGCGTACAATATCCGCGGCAAGGGCGAGGATGCGGAGACGATCTATTATTATGATAAGCGCACCGCAAAAAAGCTTCCGCTTTACTGCGTGAAGTGCGGCAAGGATATTCGCTATAAGCGTAAGCTTTGTGAGGCTTGCTATAGCGAGGATCTTGCCGAGAGAAGAAAAGAGGGCGATGCACATCGCTCGGCGTATTACTGTATGGACAGAAGCCGCGTGCTGTTTTTCGACCTTGAGCTTACGGGTGTTTACGACCACGACGAGATCCTTTCGATCACGATCGTCGACGCGAACGGTAAGCTGATTATGGACACCCTCGTGAAGCCCGAGCATACGAGACGCTGGAAGCGCACCGAGAAGATCCACGGCATCACCCCCGATATGGTCGTTGATGCGCCCCTTCTGAAGGAGATCATTCCCGAGATCAAGGAGATCTTTGCAAATATGGATCACCTGATCGCATACGGTGTGTCGACCGATTACAGCCACATCAAATACATCTACGACACCGAGGAGGAGCGCGAGGAGCTGCACCGCAAGGTGCGTTGCTGTGCGAACGAATTCGTTCGCTATGCGCACGAGCACCGTCCCGACGTCGAGCACGCGGCGCTCATCAACGCGATGGAATGCTTCGGGATCGAATGGGACGGAATACCGCATTCGTCGATCGCCGACACCTATGCGTGTATGCGCGTGTGGGAAAAGCTCTTCCCGCACTACTATACCGAGCCCGCCGAGGCGGTAAGCACGAAGGAGGACTGAATGGGAAGCTCAATGTTCGGACTTGGAAGCGTCAGCTATCACGACGAGGGGCAGAAGCTCCTTTGCACGGTGTACAGTATGGAGGAGCTTACGGTGCTTCGCAGTATTCTTGAGGGAGCGGAGATCCCGTATCTCCTGAAGGAGCGGGGCGCGGGAGGCGCATCGAAGGTCATCATCGGCTTTTCGATCTGTGGGACCGACATCTTCGTTCCCGAATCGGTATATGAGGATGCGCTCGCACTGATCTCGGTAGAGGAAAACGGTGAGGAGGAGCCGAATGAGGGCTCCGAGGAAAACGCCGGGGAAGAGGAAACGGAAGCTTTATGATGCAGAAGGAAGTCATTCTTTGTAAATACGGCGAGATCGTTCTCAAGGGTGCGAACCGAAAGACCTTTGAGGATCAGCTCGTCAAATCGATGAAGTACCGCGCGAAGCGGTACGGAGATTTTGAGATCTACCGTGCGCAAAGCACGATCTATATAGACCCGAAGGACGACACGTGCGATCTTGACGGTATGTTTGAGGCTGCTCAGCGCGTATTCGGTATCGTTTCGGTTTCCCGCGCGGCAGTCTGTGAAAAGAATCTCGACGCGATCCTTGCGCTCGCAAAGACCTACCTGCCGCCCCTGCTCGCAGGGAAGCGCACCTTCAAGGTCGAAGGGAAGCGCTCGGATAAAAAATTCCCGCTCGACTCGATGGAGCTCGCACGTGAGGTCGGCGGTGCGGTGCTCGAGGCTTGCCCCGACATCCGCGTGGACGTTCATCATCCCGAGACCGTCGTCAAGATCGAGATCCGCGAATACGGTGCGTATCTCTCCCCGGGACAGGTCAAGGGCGCGGGCGGTATGCCCGTCGGAACGAACGGCAAGGGACTCGTCCTTTTGTCGGGTGGTATCGATTCGCCCGTCGCAGCGCATATGATGGCGAAGCGAGGCGTGCAGATCGAGGCACTCCATTTTGAGTCTTTCCCGTACACCTCCGAGCGCGCGAAGCAGAAGGTAATGGATCTTGCCGCGCTCGTTGCCCGCTATTCAGGCAATATGCGCGTACACGTCGTGTCGCTGACGCATATTCAAGAGGAGCTTGTCAAGGCGTGTGACGAGGAATATTTCACACTGCTTTTGCGCCGCTATATGATGGCGATCGCCGAGCGCGTTGCCGAGCAGAACGAATGCCACGCGCTGATCACGGGCGAAAGCGTCGGGCAGGTCGCATCGCAGACGATGCAGGCGATCGGCGTGACGAACGACGTGATCCGGAGGATCCCCGTATTCCGTCCGTGTATCGGTATGGACAAGGAGGAGATCGTGCAGATCGCAAGACGAATCGGCACGTTTGAAACCTCGATCTTACCGTATGAGGACTGCTGTACCGTCTTTACGCCGAAGCATCCGAGAACGCGCCCTGAGCTTTCAAAGGTGCAGGCAGAGGAAAATAAGCTGGACTTTAACGCGCTCGTCGAGGAAGCACTCTCGACCTGCACGACCGAACTGATACGGGCAGAGTTCTGACCGCATCGCACACAGAAAGGGAGCAGAGAGAGAATTATGTATCATCACATGAAGATTGCAGGATGCGAGAGAGATCTCCCGCTTTGCCCGCTGAACGATGAATTGATGATCGCGGGCTTTATCATTTTCGGAGACCCGGAGCTTTGCACAGCGGCGGGTCAGGAGCTGCTCAATAAGGCACCCGAGTACGACTATATGATCTCCGCCGAGGCGAAGGGGATTCCGCTCGTGCACGAAATGGCACGGCTTGCGGGGAACCAAAAGTATTTCGTTGCGCGTAAGGCGCCGAAGCTTTATATGCGTGACGTGCTTGAGGTCAAGGTCAATTCGATCACGACCGCGAGAGAGCAGAGGCTCTGCCTTGACGGCTATGACGCGAAATTGATGAAGGGGAAGCGGATTCTGATCATCGACGACGTGATCTCGACGGGGGAATCCCTCCGTGCGCTGGAAGCTCTGATCGAAAAGGCGGGCGGCATTGTTGTCGGACGTATGGCGATCCTCGCAGAGGGTGACGCGCAGTATCGCACCGATATTACATATCTCGAACCGCTTCCGCTGTTCAAAAACGACGGAACGCCGCTTTGACGGATATTTATTTGGGGCGCTGCCCCAATCCCCGCATGGAAACTTTTTGAAAGAAGTTTCCTTGACCTTCAAAAACTTTTCCTAAAAAGACTATCATCATTTTGAAAGGCTTGGATATATAAAATGGCACAATTTTTGACTGCAAACGACAAGCGCACCTGTTACTGTGCGGAGTTGTCGGAAAAGAATATCGGAGAGCGCGTATGCGTGATGGGCTGGGCGCAGAAGCAGAGAGACCTCGGTGCGCTCATCTTCATTGATCTGCGCGACCGCTCGGGCATCGTACAGCTCGCATTTGACGACAGCACTGATAAGAAGATCTTCAGCGACGCGTTCTCGGTTCGCGCGGAGTTCGTCCTGATGGCGAAGGGTGTCGTCCGTTCGCGCGGTGCGGGAGCGATCAATACGAATATTCCCACCGGTAAGATCGAGATCTACGTGGACGAGCTGAAGATCCTTTCGACCGCACAGACCCCTCCCTTTGAGGTCGTTGAAAATTCGAACGTTAATAAGGAGCTCCGTCTCACGCACCGTTCGCTCGACCTGCGCCGTCCCGATATGCAGAGAACGATTATGGCGCGCTCGCAGATCGGCAAGATCGCGCGTGATTACTACGCAGAGAACGGCTTTGTTGACGTCGAAACGCCGATCCTCGTAAAGCCCACGCCCGAGGGTGCGCGCGACTATCTCGTGCCCTCCCGTGTACATCCCGGTAAGTTCTACGCGCTTCCGCAGTCGCCGCAGATCTATAAGCAGCTTCTGATGGTTTCGGGCTACGACCGTTACTTCCAGCTCGCACGCTGCTTCCGCGATGAGGACCTTCGTGCCGACAGACAGCCCGAATTTACCCAGATCGATACCGAAATGTCCTTTGTTACCGCCGATGACGTAATGCGGATGCACGAGGGCTTCCTTAAGAGAATGTGGAAGGAGTTCCTCGGCATCGAGCTTGAGGGTGATTTCCCGCGTATGACGTGGAAGGAAGCAATGGAGCGCTACGGCTCGGACAAGCCCGATACGCGCTTCGGCTTTGAGCTTCGTAATCTTTCCGATGTCGTTGCAGGCACCGATTTCGTTGTATTTGCAAACGCACTGCAGAGCGGCGGCTCGGTTCGCGCGATCAATGTCAAGGGCGGCGCGTCCTTCTCCCGTAAGGAGATCGACAAGCTCGTCGACTTTGTAAAGACCTACCGTGCGCGCGGTCTCGCTTGGTACAAGATCGCCGAGAACGGCGACGTTTCCTCCTCCTTCGCGTCGAAGCTCGCGCCCGAGATGGTGACTGCGATCTCTGAAAGAATGGAGGCAGAGAACGGAGACCTGATTCTCGTCGTTGCCGACAAGGACAAGGTCGTATTCGACGCCCTCGGCGCACTCCGCTGCGAATGCGCGAGACGTATGGGACTCCTGAGGTCCGACGACTATAAGTTTCTGTGGGTCGTTGAATTCCCCCTGCTCGAATACAGCGAGGAGGACGGCAGATTCTACGCGATGCACCATCCCTTTACCGCGCCGATGGATGAGGACCTCGAGTACATCGACTCGGATCCCGGTCGCGTCCGTGCAAAGGCGTACGACATCGTCCTGAACGGCTATGAGCTTGGTGGCGGATCGATCCGTATTCACGACCAGGAGATGCAGAAGAAGATGTTCGAGGTGCTCGGTATGACCCTTGAGGAGGCAGAGGCGAAGTTCGGCTTCTTACTTGAGGCGTTCAAGTATGGCGTACCGCCTCACGGCGGTCTTGCCTTCGGCTTTGACCGTCTCGTGATGCTTGCACTCGGCATCGACGACATCCGCGACGTTATCGCCTTCCCGAAGGTGCAGAATGCGTCCGAGCTGATGTCGAAGTGCCCCGGTGAAGCAGACCCGAAGGATCTTGAGGTGCTCCATATCGCGATCACCGAAGCGGAAGCGGAATAACGACCTTTCCCGAAAACGATATGATAAAAGCCCCTTTCCCGAAAAATTTTTGAAGGGTGGGGTGCGGGGAGGGAAAACTTTTTTCAAAAAGTTTCCCTCCCCGCGAAAAATATAGACAAGGAGAAAACAATGCCGGAGCTTCTTGCGCCTGCGGGCAATTTTGAAAAACTGAAGGCGGCGCTGCTTTATCGCGCGGATGCTGTATATCTTGGATGGAACCGTTTCGGTATGCGGGCGGCGGCAGACAATTTCACGACAGAGGAGCTCTACGCAGCGTGTGCTTATACGCACGACCGCGGCAAGCGGCTCTACCTCACGACGAATACGCTTCCGCGCGGTGGGGAATATCCTGCGCTTGAGGAATTCTTCCGTGAGCTTGCATCGTGGGATGCGTATCATCGTCCCGATGCGCTGATCGTTGCAGACCTCGGCGTGATGCGGCTCGCACAGCGCGTGTGGCCGTCGGTCGAGATCCACGTATCTACGCAGGCGTCGATCATTTCGCCCGCTGCCGCACAGGCGTACGCCGAGCTTGGCGCAAAGCGTCTCGTGCTTGCGAGAGAGCTTGCGTTCGACGAGATTCGCGCGATCCGTGAAGCGCTTGATCCATCGGTCGAGCTTGAGGCGTTTATTCACGGCTCGATGTGCGTTGCGTTCAGCGGTCGCTGTCTCCTGTCGCATCACCTGACGGGGCGCGACGCAAATCGCGGTGCCTGCACCCAGCCCTGCCGCTGGAATTACAAGATCGTCGAGGAGAAGCGCCCCGACGAGGTACTCCCGATCTATGAGGATGCCGAGCAGGGAACGTTTGTGCTTTCCTCGAAGGATATGTGTATGATTACCGAGATCCCGCGCCTTATGCAGTCGGGAATCGACTCCTTCAAGATCGAGGGACGAATGAAGAGCGCGTATTATACCGCCGTCGTCACAAACGCCTACCGTATGGCAATGGATGCGTATGAGCGGGATCCGCAGGGCTATACGCTCGACCCCGCGTGGTACGCGGAGCTTTGCAGTGTCTCCCACCGCGATTACGGTACGGGATATTATCTTGACGATCCGATGAAAAACGCGCAGCTCTGTACCGAGATGGGGTACATTCGAGAGAAGGCGTATCTTGCGACTGCGCTTGAAACGAACGAGGAGGATATTCCTGCACCTCTCGTGTCCGAAAACGAGAATGGAAGGCTCTATCGTTTTGTGCAACGCAATAAGGTGTCGGCGGAGACTGTCGGAGAAATCATTTCTCCCGGGAGGATCGGACGTGCATTTACGGTCTCCGAGCTTTATACAATAGAGGGGGAGGCGATCCCGGCGGCTCCTCACCCTTCGATGGAATTCTATCTGAGAGTACCCTTTGAGGTTTCTCCGGGAGACATTATGCGCGCGGGAGGAGACGTCTGACGTCTTGCGGATCTCCGTGCGCAGATCACGGAGGAATAGCGCGTGGAATTTCTCAAGGCGCTTCTTTTCGGCATCCTCGAGGGGGTGACCGAATGGCTTCCTGTCAGCTCGACGGGGCACATCATACTGCTTGACCGCTTTTTGCGGCTGAACGTCGGTGGGGAGATCTCTCCCGCGTTTGCGGCGGCATTTTCCGAGCTCTTTCAGGTTGTGATCCAGCTTGGCGCGGTCGCGGCTGTCGCTTTGAAATGCTTTGACCGTATCAGCCCCTTTTCGCAGGGGAAAACCGAGGAGGAGCGCCGCTATACGATCAGTCTTTACGGAAAGCTTGTGCTTTCGGGCATCCCTGCGGCACTGCTTGGGCTGATCGGCGATCGTATCGTCGAGCATTTCACGGGTAAGGATATCGACGCTTGGCTCTATAACGGCACGACGGTTGCCGTGATGCTGATCCTGTACGGTGTTTTCTTTTTGGTCCCCGAGCGGTATCTGCCGCGCGTGGGCGATCCCGTTACCGAGATCCACGGTGTCAGCGCGGGTAAGGCGTTTTTCATCGGATGCTTTCAGGCACTTTCGATCATCCCCGGGACGTCAAGATCGGGGGCGACGATCCTCGGAGGAATGCTGCTCGGACTCTCGCGCTCCGTGGCGGCGGAATATTCCTTCCTGCTTGCGATCCCAACGATGGCGGGAGCATCGTTGCTGAAGTCTGTCGGGTTCGTTTCCTTCATTTCCGAGAACGGTGTTGAGGTTCCGTTTGAGGCATATGCCGTGCTTTTCGTCGGTGCGGCGGTTGCCTTTCTCGTTTCTTGCTTCGTGCTTGATTTCCTCGTGGATTTCGTGAAAAAGCATTCCTTTGCACCCTTCGGCGTCTATCGCATTCTGCTCGGCGCGGCAGTGCTGATCGGTTGCAGGCGATGAATGAAGCAGGGGTGTTACCCCTGCACCCCACTTGAAAACTTTTTGAAAAAAGTTTTCAAGACTTTCAAAAACTTTTTTCGAAAAGGATGGGGAAATCAAAAACAGATTTTTTCTTAAAGTTTTTTGAGCGAGGTTTGGGGCAGAGCCCCATAAACCAAGGAGTTATATGACAGAAGAGCGCATAAAAATCCCATACCCCGTGCTTGTTGAGGGGAAATACGACCGACTCAGGCTGCTTTCTGTGATCGAGGCGGACGTATATACGACCGACGGTTTTGGGATCTTCAAAAAGGAAGAAAAGAAAACGCTCCTCCGTGTACTTGCGGAGAAGACGAAGATTATTGTCCTGACCGACAGCGACGGGGCGGGGAAGGTGATTCGCTCTCACGTATCGTCCCTCATTCCGAAGGACAGGCTGATCCCTTTGTACGTGCCACAGATCCCCGGAAAGGAAAAGCGGAAGACCGAATTTTCGAAGGAGGGTCTGCTCGGGGTCGAGGGGATGGAGAGAACGCTTCTTCGGGAGCTCTTTCTGCCGTATGGCACGGGTTCGGAAATGCGCCCCGCAGATGATGCTGCGAGGATCACAAAGACCGACCTTTATTCGGACGGCTTTACGGGCAGAGAGAACAGCTCGGAACGGCGAGACTGCTTTGCGCGGTGCATCGGGCTTCCCGCGGGAATGACGCCGAATGCTTTGCTTGCGGCGCTGAACGTGCTGTATACCTACGATGAATACAAAAATGCGGTCGATGACGCGAACCTTGAAAGTGAGGCGGATGCCGAATGAATATGCCAATGAAAAAGAGTGTTGAAAAAAAGCGCAGAGAGTCGAACTGCGACACCTGCGAATTTTACGATTATGATGAGGAATACGGCGAAAACGTCTGCATTATGAAGCTCGACGAGGACGAAATGGTAAATTTCCTGTCGGGAAATACGAATTATTGCCCGTATTACCGCTATTACGACGAATATAAGAGCGTGCAGAAGCAGATCTGACGGCGCGACAACATAAAATTCAGGAAGTAAGGAGAATCGCGTGTTTTTTTCTAAAGAAATCGGACTTGATCTCGGGACCTCGTCGATCCTCGTGTACGTAGAGGACAAGGGGATCGTTGTGAACGAGCCCTCGATCGTCGCTTACGACACGGCGACCGACAAGATCATCGCATTCGGCCTCGAGGCACATAATATGCGGGGAAGAACGCCCGAAAATATCCAAGTGCTACGGCCGCTCAAGAACGGCGTAATCAGCCGTTATGATATGACGCTTCGGATGATAGAGTATTTTCTGCACAAGGCGTGTGGGAATATGCTCTTTCAGCCCGGGGTGACGATCTGTGTGCCGTCGGGCATCCTTGACTCCGAGCTTCACCTTCTTCGTGAGGCGGCAAAGGAGGCGGGCGCAAACCGTGTGCATTTTCTCGAAGAGCCTCTCGCCGCCGCGATCGGCGCGGGGATCGACGTCACGTCCCCGAACGGTCATATGATCGTTGACATCGGCGGCGGGACGACCGACGTGGCGGTCGTTTCGGTCAGGGGCGTCGTCGTTTCGCAGTCGATCCGTATTGCGGGGGATAAATTCGATGAGGCGATCGTGCAGTACGTGCGCAGAAAGCATAACGTGTTGATCGGCGATCAGACCGCCGAGGCGGTGAAATTGCGCGTTGGAGCGGTCTACGAGCACAAGAATACGAAGGAGATCGAGGTACACGGGCGATGTCTCGTGCAGGGTGTCCCGAAGAGTGTGAAGGTGAATTCCCGCGAAATTCTCGAGGCGCTTATGGAGCCGATCACGGCGATCATCGACACGATCTGTACGGTGGTCGAGCGCGTTCCCGCAGGGCTTGTAGAGGACGTTCTTCGGAACGGCATTACCCTGACGGGCGGTGGCAGTATGCTGTACGGCTTTGACCGTCTGATCGAGGACGTAACGGGAATCAAGACCCGCCTCGCAAAGGATCCGATCTCGTGCGTTGCCATCGGAACGGGACGCGCACAGGAGATCGGCGATCTCCCCGAGACCCCATCGGGTTTGAGAAGATCCAAGCCGCAGCACTGAGCGGTAATATCGTATATAGTCTGAGTAGGAGAAAATGATGAAGAAGTACGTTGTATCGGGCTATGAGCCCGCAAGGCTTTTTGAGTTTTTTGAGGATATCTGTCAGATCCCGCACGGAAGCGGGAACGAAAAGTCGATCTCCGATTATCTCGTGGCGTTTGCAAAGGCGCGTGGGATTGAGTGCTACCGTGACGAGCTTTATAACGTGCTCTACCGTATTCCCGCGACTGCGGGACGCGAAAACGAGTCGTCGATCCTTTTGCAGGGACATACCGATATGGTTTGTGAAAAGAACGGAGACACCGACCACGATTTTCTGACCGATCCTTTGAAGCTTTACGTAGACGAAAAGGGATGGCTTCGTGCAGAGGGAACGACCCTTGGCGGGGACGACGGCGTTGCGGTTGCCGCGATGATGGCAGCGGCAGATGGAATGATCCCGAGCCATCCGCCGCTCGAATGTCTCTTTACGGTCTCCGAGGAGGTTGGGCTCGACGGTGCGAACGGATTTGATTACTCGCGCATACAGTCCCGCATTCTCCTCAATATGGACAGCGAGGAGGAGGATGCCGTGATCGTCGGCTGTGCAGGCGGCGTGAGAAGCGATATTCAGGTCACACCCAAATGGCAGAGACGCGCGGGTACCGCGATCGAGATCACCTTGAAGGGACTCAAGGGAGGCCACAGCGGCGAGGACATCAACAAGGGCAGGGAGAACGCCAACAAGCTGATGGGGCGTATCCTCCTGAAGTGCCGTGCCGTGACCGACCTTCGTATCTCGTCGATCTCGGGTGGCTCGAAGGACAACGCCATTCCGCGTGAATGCACGGCGGTCGTCGTTTGCCCGAAGGCAGACGCGGAGGATACCGTCGCCCTTATAAAAGAGGAGATCGACGCGATTGCAAAGGAGCTGTCCAAGGATGACGCGGGCTTCGTCGGTGCGGTCACGCGGGTGAAGCGAAACGCGCTTCCCGCGCAGATGGCGGATCGTCTGTCGTCGGAAAGACTGATCACCCTCCTCGCCTCGGTGCGGAACGGCGTACTGAAAATGAGCTACGGCGCTGCAGGATTTGTCGAGTGGTCGCGCAGTCTCGGCGTGATCGAAACGAAGGACGGCACGGTCCGCGTGGTCTTTTCGAGCCGCTCGTCGATCGAATCCCAGCTTGACGCCTCGATCGCAGAGCTTGATGCGCTTGCGCGTCTCATCGGAGCAGAGATCCACCACCACGGCAGATATCCCGGATGGGCATACAGTCCCGATTCTCCAATCCGTGAAAAGTATTTGCAGGTCTCAAAAGAGCTCGGAATGCCCGCAACCGTGCGCGTGATCCACGCAGGACTCGAATGCGGCGTGATCGCATCTCGTCTCCCGGGGCTCGATGCGATCTCCTTCGGCCCGAACCTTTCGGATATCCATTCACCCGAGGAGGCACTTGACCTCGCGTCGACCGAGAGATTCTGGAGGAGGCTTGTTGCACTTCTTGCGTGAATACGTATCGGTGCGTAAAAAATGGCTGAGTCAAACGACTCAGCCATTTTTTTTGTAGGCTACGATTCCGTTCCGTCACTGCTCCTTGCGTGACTCAGGAATGCCTGTGCCTTCGGGGATTTCGGATTTGAGAAGAACTCCTCGGGGGAGGCGTCCTCCTCGATCAGACCGTCCGCGAAAAAGATAATGCGGTCGGCGACGTTCTTCGCAAAATCCATCTCGTGTGTGACCACGAGCATCGTCCGTCCCTGATCCTTCAGCTCACGAATGACGCGGAGCACCTCGCCCGTCAGCTCGGGGTCAAGTGCGCTCGTCGGCTCGTCAAAGCAGAGGATCGCGGGCTCCTGCGCGAGCGCTCGTGCGATCGCAACGCGTTGCTGCTGACCGCCCGAAAGCTGCCAGGGGTAGTTGCCCATCTTATCTCCGAGCCCGACGCCTCGGAGGAGGGCTTCGGCGCGTGCCTTGTTTTCCGCAAGTGCCTCCGAGACCGCCTCGCGGCGCTTCCTTCCGAAGGGAACCGTTTCACGGATCCTTTCCTTCGTACGAAGCTGAAGGGGGAGATATACGTTTTCAAGCGCCGAGTACTGCGGGAAAAGGTTGAAGGACTGAAAGACAAGCCCGAGCTTCAACCGCATCGCGCGGATCTCTGCGGGAGTATAGGTCCTTGCGGCATCGAAGGAGAAGCCGCCCTCGATCTCGATCGTGCCCTCGTTCGCCATTTCGAGAAAATTGAGACAACGCAGGAAGGTGGTCTTTCCGCCGCCCGACGAGCCGAGCACTGCGACGACCTCGCCCTCCTCCATCGAGAAGTCGATGCCGTGAAGTACAGCGGTGCTTCCAAAGCTTTTTTTCAGATTTTTGATTTCAAGAAAAGCCATATCGCACCTCACACCTTATAGTAGGAGAGCTTCTTTTCGCAGAAGCGGAAGAAGACGGTGAGAACGCCGACGAAGAGTAAGAAGAATACGCCGATGTAGAAGAGCGGCCAAACAGCACCCTTCGGCAGAAAATCCATTTCGTTGATGTAGAAGATCTCCGCAACCGCGATCACGCGGGCGAGGGAGGTGTCCTTTACGAGTGTGATGACCTCGTTGCTGATCGGTGCGAGGATACGCTTGACGACCTGCATCAGAATGACCGTGAAGAAGGTCTCCTTCGCCGTCATACCGAGTACCTGCGCCGCCTCATACTGTCCGCGCGGGATGCTTTCGATGCCACCGCGGTAGATCTCGGAAAAGTAGCAGGCGTAGTTGATCACGAATGCAACGAGGGCAGCCGTGAAGCGTCCGTTTTCACCTCCGAAAAGTTGAACGTTAAAAAGCATTCCGGGAACGTAGAACACGACGAAGAGCTGAAGCATCAAGGGTGTTCCGCGAATGATCCAGACAACGGTCCTGCACAGCCAAGAGAGGGGCTTCCACTTCGACATCGAGCCGAAGGAGATCACAAGACCGAGGGGGAGAGAAAAGAGGAGCGTCAAGAGAAAGAGCAAGCAAGAGGTGCCAAATCCCTCAAGCAGCTTCAGGGTAACTGACCAAAAATCCATTATTTGCTTCCGATGTTCTCGATCAGATCGTTCTGGAGATCGTATTTTTCAGCGAGGGTTGCGAGCGTTCCGTCCTCGGCAAGCGCCTTGATCGCTTCGTTGATCTTCGCGGTGAAATCGCTGCCCTTGCGGCAACCGATTGCGTAGACCTCGGATTCGGGCTCGACCGCATTGTTGATCGCCAGATCTGCATAGTCGCCCGTGCCGACCATAGCGCGCGCCATCTGATAGTCGATCACGGCGAAGTCGGCGGTTCCCGCAAGAACCTCCATCAGAGCTGCGGACTGTGCGGTGAATGTGGTTACGTTGTTTTCACCGGTAAGCTCGACAGCAACAGCCTCACCCGACGAGCCGCCCTCTGCGGCTCCCTTGAGACCGTTCAGGGAAGCCTTGGTATTCAGCTCCTCAAGACGGCTTGCCTTCGTGACGAGGCACTGACGGTTTTCAAGGTAGGAGTAGGTGAAGTCAACGTATTCGGTACGCGAAACGCCATCCTTCTCCTCGCCAAAGGTAAAGCCGTTCCAGATCACGTCGATCGCGCCACTGTTCAGTTCGACGTACTTGGAGGGCCAGTTGATAACCTGGAATTTTGCTTCTACGCCGAGCTTTTTGGCAACTGCTGTTGCAAATTCGGTGTCAAAGCCGATGAGATTGCCGTCGGCGTCAAAATAGTTCATCGGCTCGTAAACCGTGATGCCGCAGACAAAGTAGCCCTGGTCTTCGATCTTTTTCCAGTCGGAGGTCTTTCCGCAGGAGGAGAACATCAGCACCGACGAGACGGTGAGAAGGAGGACAAGGATGAGGGTAAGTGTACGCTTCATAATAAATTCCTTTCTTTTTTGCTTTAATAATTTAATAAGCTAAAGCGCTATGCTCGTATTATACTACATTTTTTCGGTTTTGTAAAGGGGTATTTGAAAAAAAGTGCCGCATTTCTTTGGGAAATTTGCATTTTTGGCGAGAAAATTATGAAGAATAGAAAAGAGCGATTGACAATGAAGCGCTTTTTTGTTATAATTATAATAGGCTATTTTCTGCCACTGTTTTTTTTGAGGCGCAAAACAGAAAACAGAGGCGGCTCTCGCTGTTACGGCGGAGCGATCCGCTTTTTGCGACAGAGCCGGATTTGCACTGCCCGGAGCTTTTATCGGGCGGTGCGGATTGAAGGAAAGGAAAGGTCAATAGAGTTATGGGAAAATATTTCGGCACAGACGGCTTCCGCGGTGAAGCAGGCGTTACGCTGACCTCCGATCACGCCTATAAGATCGGGCGTTTTCTCGGTTGGTATTACGCAAAGGACTACGGACATAAGGTGCGCGCTGTCATCGGCAAGGATACGAGACGATCGAGCTATATGTTTGAATATGCGATCGTTGCAGGACTGACTGCGTCAGGGGCGGATGTTTATATGCTGCACGTGACGACGACTCCGAGCGTTTCGTATGCGGTCATCGGCGATGATTTCGACTGCGGTATTATGATCTCCGCAAGCCACAACCCCTACTACGACAACGGCATCAAGTTGGTCAACGGTAAGGGGGAGAAGATCGATGACAAAACGATCGAGAAGATCGAGCTTTATCTTGACGGAAGGCTCGACGAGCTCGGACTTGATGCATCGGGTATTCCGTTTGCCACGGGCGCGGACCTTGGACAGATCGTCGACTATGCGGCGGGCAGAAATCGCTATATCGGTTATCTGATCTCGCTGTCGCGCTATTCCTTCCGTAATTTCCGCGTGGGACTTGACTGCGCGAACGGAAGCTCGTGGATGATCGCGAAGAGCGTATTCGATGCGCTTGGTGCAAAGACCTACACGATCAATGCGAGCCCCGACGGGCTTAACATCAACAACAATGCGGGCTCGACGCATATTGAGGTGCTTCAGGATTACGTTCGCGAGAACAGCCTCGACGTCGGCTTTGCGTTTGACGGGGATGCAGACCGTTGTATTGCGGTCGACGAAAATGGAAGCGTCGTGAACGGTGACCACATTCTTTACGTGCTTTCGCAGCATCTGAAGAAGAGCGGAGGGCTCGTACACAATACCGTCGTGACTACGATTATGTCAAATCTCGGGCTTTACCGCGCGCTCGACGAAGAGGGGATCCGTTACGAGCAGACGACGGTCGGTGACCGCTACGTATATGAAAATATGCAGCAGAACGGTTATTGTATCGGAGGCGAGCAATCGGGGCATATTATATTATCGAAGTATGCTACGACGGGCGACGGCATTCTGACCGCGATCAAGATTATGGAAGCGATGATCAGCGCAAAGCTTCCGCTTTCAAAGCTCTCGGAGCCCGTAAGGATGCTTCCGCAGGTGACGAAGAATATCCGCGTTGCCGATAAGAAGGCGGTTCGTGAGAACGATGAGGTGCAGGCGAGCGTTACGGCGGTCAAGGAGCGTCTCGGTCAGACGGGACGGATCCTGCTGCGTGAAAGCGGGACCGAGCCTGTTGTGCGCGTGATGGTCGAGGCTCCGACGAAGGAGATCTGTGACGCCTACGCAGAGGAGGTCGCAGAGGTCATCCGTGCAGAGGGGCTTGCGTAAAAGCATCGGAGATTTCGAATGGAGATCAATATGGCTTTCGAACAACTGAAAACAAAAAATCTTTATCGGTACCCCGAGCATTCGCTCGCGTGGGACTATCTCTCGGGCTTCGAATATCCGTGGGAGGCGCTTGACGGGCTGAAGGAGTTCATCCGTACGCTCGGCAAGACTCTCCCCGCGGAGGAGTACGAGTGCCGCGGGGACGACGTTTACGTCGCGAAGACCGCGAAGATCGCACCGACTGCCTTTATCGGGGGACCGTGTATCATTTCGGACGGAGCGGAGATCCGCCACGGCGCATTCATCCGCGGTAGTGCGATCGTCGGAGCGGGCGCTGTGGTCGGCAATTCGGTCGAGTTGAAGAATTGCATTCTTTTCGACGGGGTGCAGGTTCCGCATTTCAATTACGTAGGCGACTCGATCCTTGGCTACAAGTCTCATATGGGGGCGGGTGCCATAACGTCGAACGTTAAGAGCGATAAAACGCTTGTGGCGGTCAGCGTTGGCGGCGAAAGACTTCCGACGGGTCGCAAAAAGCTCGGTGCGATCCTCGGCGACTTTGTCGAGGTGGGCTGTAACAGCGTTCTCAATCCCGGAACGGTGATAGGCTCGCACTCGAACGTCTACCCCCTTTCCTCGGTGCGCGGATACGTCCCGGGGAACAGCATTTACAAGTCGCGCGGCGAGATCGCTGAAAAGCGAGAGAGCTGACGCGCAGCGCCTCAACAAATAAGAAACAGGAAATTCCTCCCGTAAATCAGGGTAATGATAGCGCCAGACCGCTCGGGGACGTCAAAGCGAGCGGTTAACGAGGTGAGAAGTGATCGAAGCTTTCGGCGGGTGCTTCTCCGGTGTACGAGACATCGTAAAAAACAGGTCAAATATGCGGGCAACCGCAAAACAACCCCTGAAGTTCTCTAAAACATATTTCTTGCGGCTACACACTGCCGTTCCCGAAAACACACAAAAAGGGAACGGTTTTTGTGTGTGCTCAAATTCAGAAGAAAGGGAACGGACAGAGCCGTTCGAAGGCTTCCTTGGTGGGGGTTCTTTTTTGTGCGCCAAAATTATGGCACGGCTCTTCCAAAGGTTGATTTTTATGTGTGGAATTATCGGATATACGGGCAGCGAGAATGCTGTTCCGAAGATCACAAGGGGGCTTTCCGTGCTTGAATACCGCGGCTACGATTCGGTCGGACTCGCGGCGCGGACGGAGCAGGGGATCGAGACCGTCAAATGCCGCGGCCGCATCGGGACGCTGGAGGAAAGGCTTTCTACCGCCCCGATCGAGGGCTGCCGCTGTGCGATCGGACATACCAGATGGGCAACGCACGGCGGGCCGTCCGACAAAAATGCGCATCCGCACGGTGTCGGGCACGTGGTGCTCGTGCATAACGGTATCATTGAAAACTACAGAGAGCTGAAGGAGGAGATGCAGGGACGAGGCGTGACCTTTTTGTCTGAAACCGACACTGAGGTCGCGGCGGCGGTACTGAATGAGACGTACACGGAGTGCGGTGATCCGATCCGTGCGATCCGAGAGGCAACTATGCGTATGACGGGCTCGTATGCCTTTGGCATTATGCTGTCCGACCGTGCGGATGCGGTCTACACCGTGAGACAGGGAAGTCCGCTGATCCTCGCGAGGGGGACGGACGGCTATTATCTTGCGTCGGATATGACGGCGCTCCTGCCGTTCACGAAGGAATACTACTGTCTCGAAGAGGGCGATGTTGCCTGCCTGCTCCCGAGCGGCGCTACGGTCTATCCGAAGGACGGTGCTCCCTATACGCCTGACTGGAGCGTGACGGCGATGACCCCCGAATCGGCAGAGCGGGGTGGCTATCCCCACTTTATGCTGAAGGAGATCCACGAAGAGCCGGGGGCGATCGTGAAATCGGTCTCTACCCGTGTGAAGGACGGACTTCCCGATTTCTCATCGGACGGTATTACGGAGGAATTCTGGAAAAGGGTCAGGAATATTCAGATCGTTGCCTGCGGCTCGGCGATGCACGCGGGGCTTGTCGGTGTCAGACTGATCGAGCGCCTTGCGGGGGTTCCGACCGTTTCGTGTATCGCGTCCGAATACCGCTATCATCCACCCCTTGCGGCAGATGGAACGCTTGTCGTGGTGATCTCGCAGTCGGGCGAGACTGCAGATACCCTCGCGGCGCTTCGATACGCAAAGGACGCGGGGCTTCCGACGCTTGCGATCGTCAATGCGGTCGAAACGACGATCGCGCGTGAGGCGGATCATTGCATCTACACCTATGCGGGGCCCGAGATCGCCGTTGCGACGACGAAGGGCTACTGCACGCAGGTGTCAACGCTCTATATGATCGCTCTTGCGATCGCACGCGTAAGGGAGCGTATGTCGGACGATGCGATCTCGACACTTGTGAAGAGCCTCTCGGAGGATGCCCCACGCGCGATGGAAGGGATATTTTCGCAGAAAGATGCGTTCAGACGCATTGCCGATTGTCTCAAGGCGAAGGAGCACGTCTTCTTCATCGGGCGCGGGATCGATTACGCGTTAGCGGTCGAGGGGGCGCTGAAGCTGAAGGAGATCTCCTATATCCACGCCGAGGCATACGCGGCGGGCGAGCTCAAGCACGGAACGATCTCGCTCGTGGAGGAGGGAACACCCGTCGTCGCGTTTTCGACCGAAGAGCATCTTTCGGGCAAGACCGAGAATAGCGTCAAGGAGGTGCGGAGCCGCGGCGCGTACGTGATCTTACTTTGCCGCGAGGATGTCGAGGTGTCCGAGGCGTCGGCGGATGAGGTGATACGTTTGCCCATTTCGTCTCACGCGGCAACGCTGTTCGCGTCTCTCGCCGTCGTGCAGCTTCTCGCTTATGAAACGGCAGTGCTTCGCGGCTGTGACATCGATCGCCCGAGAAATCTCGCGAAATCGGTGACGGTGGAGTAAATGGGCGAGGCTTGATTCTCGTAAATAAAGACGGTAGATCCCCGACGGAGAAAAAATCTGTCGGGGATCGTTTGTTTCAGTAAAAAAAGTGCGACAGAGGTCGATGGAATTTTTCGGGAATTGTAAAAAATCCCCTATACAAATCCGAAAAAATATGTTATAATCTTATTATCGACTGTGCAAAAGGCGCAAAACAGGTTGATTTGACAAGATTTTTGAAATTACGAGGAAACATACCGATGAGGGACAACAGAAATAACGGACATAAAAATAAGAAGGGAAATGCGGGTGCACGCCAGATTCGAGAGGGCGGTCGCCCGAGGTGTCCCTATCCGGAGGATCGGCGTGCGATTCCCGAGAATCGATTTGACAACGCTCCCGTTTCGGATACCGAAGCTTCGGGGCTCGTTGTCGGACGAAATGCCGTCAGAGAGCTTCTGAAATCGGGACGTGCGATCGACAAGCTCCTCGTACAGCGCGGCGAACGCGAGGGATCGATCACCGTGCTCGTTTCCGAGACGATCGCGCGCGGGGTTCCCGTTATCGAATGTGAAAAGCAGAAGCTCGATGAGCTTTCTCTCGGCGCGCCGCACCAGGGCATGATCGCGATGGCGGCGGAGAAGGAATACGTCACGGTCGATGACATCCTTGCGATTGCAGAGGAGCGCGGCGAGAAGCCGCTGATCGTCATTTCGGACGGTATTACCGATCCGCACAATCTCGGTGCGCTCATCCGCTGTGCCGAGGGTGCGGGTGCGCACGGGCTCATCATTCCGAAGCGCCGTGCGGTCGGGCTTACGCCCGTCGTTTCGAAGGCATCTGCGGGTGCGATCGAGCATCTTGCCGTTGCGAAGGTGTCGAATATTGCGCAGACCGTTGCGGAGCTTCAGGAAAAGGGCGTTTGGGTCTACGCCGCAGAGGCGGGCGGACAGGCCTATTATGACACTGATTTCAGAGGTCCTTGCGCGCTTGTCTTCGGAAGCGAGGGCGATGGTGTTTCACGCATCGTCAAGGAAAAGGCAGATATGATCACCTCGATCCCGATGTACGGGCAGGTGAATTCTTTGAACGTGTCGACTGCGGCGGCGGTCATCCTTTGCGAGGCGGCAAAGCAACACAGGCTTGCGATGCTTGCAGAAAAATAAAACAGATATTACATAACGATAAAGCGATCGATCAAGACGGTCGGAAAGGGGGGCGGAACGGATGGCAAGAAAAAAAGAAAAAAAGTCCGAATCGCAGCGTACGGCTTCGCCCGTAGCGGCAATGCGTGATCTGTTTAGAAAGCTGCAATCGGAGAGTGAGGCTCCGTCCGATTCTGCTCGTGAGGAGAAGACGGACAAGGCTCCCGCGCCGAAGTACGACGAGGATAGAGCGGTCAGCACTCGCAGACAGCTGATGGCGGATTATCGCAAAGAGCTTGAGGCACTCGGGCGAGAGGAAAAGCGTACGGCATCGCGCTCGAATCTATATGAATATGAGGATCTGACCCCCGAGACCGAGGAGGCTCCTGCCGAGATCGTGGAAATTCTTCCGGTATCGGACGAAGAGTTTGTTGATGAGGAAATGAGCATTGCTTCCGAGGCAGTCGAGGAGGCTGCAGAGGCGGAAGAGATCATCCCCGATGTGATTGAAGAAGCCGCAGAGGCGGAAGAGACCACCCCCGAGGTGGTTGAAGAGGCTGCAGAGGCGGAAGAGATCATCCCCGAGGTGGTTGAAGAGGCTGCAGAGGCGGAAGAGACCACCCCCGATGTGATTGAAGAAGCCGCAGAGGGGGAAGAAATCATCCCCGAGGTGGTTGAAGAAGCCGCAGAGGCGGAAGAGACCACCCCCGATGTGATTGAAGAAGCCGCAGAGGCGGAAGAGATCATCCCCGAGGTGGTTGAAGAAGCCGCAGAGGCGGAAGAGACCACCCCCGATGTGATTGAAGAAGCCGCAGAGGCGAAAGAGATCATCCCCGAGACGGTTGAAGAGGCCGCAGAGGCGGAAGAGATTATCCCCGAGACCGAGAAGGAGATCTCCTTCCGCGCGGTGATGCGTCCCGACAACGCTGATGCACGGAAACCCGAAGCCGCACGGCGTCCCGAGCCCTCAAAGCAAAAGGATCCCTACAACGTGTATGATTACGATATGGCACAGGAGTTCGGCTATATTCCCGAGTCCCGTGAGCGCACCGTGTCCCAGGTCAACGAGCTTGGCGGTGTACGGGATCGACACGTTACAGTGTATACCAAGCAGAATTCATCCTCGCGGAAAAGCGGGAAAAGGAATCTGCGCTATGGAAGGACCGTACATAAGAAAAACGGAAGCGGTGACGATACACGCAGCCACGCGCGGGCGGGAGAGAGGTCATTTACCGGAGAAACGCATAAGCGCACGATAAAAGAGCCCGAGCGGATCTCGGAGCGTGAGGACGCACGTATTCGGGAAAACCCGAAGAAGGCAAAGGAGATCGCACTCCGCCGTGTGATCCTTACGGGGGTCATTGCGGTCATTCTGTGCTTTTGGGAATATCTTCCGCTCCTTCCGGGCGGTCAGTATATGCCGTTCGGATTGATCGGAAACACGCAGTATCCGTTTTTGTATATCGGACTTGCGGCTCTGCTGCTCGTCCTTGATCTTGCACTGATCGGAAGGGCTCTGCTTCCGTCTCTCCGTGAGCTTTTTACACTCAGATGTACACCGCGCTCGCTCGCCGTGTTTGCGGTAATGCTCGCCTTTCTCAACGATCTGTGCTCTTGTTATATATTGCTGTTCGGATCGGATGCGGAATACGGAATGTTCCACTATCCCGCGGCGCTTTGCGTGCTCTTTTACACAGTTGGCGTGTACGCGACAGTCTGTCGGAAAATCGATGCATACGCTGTGTTTGACGCGATGCGTCCGAAATATCTTCTGACCGAGGACGAGCTGTGTGAGCATATCCGCAACCGTGCGGCGCTCGATGATGACGGAGGGAGAGTCCGTTGCTTCTCGGTTACGGGTAACGTGCAGGGCGTGGAGCGGCGGCTTGGCAGTGAGGAGCGTTACGACGGCTTCCCGGGCTTCCGAAGGCTCTTCTTCCTTCTCGCACTCGTCGGGATGCTTGCAATGACGGTATCGGCGCTCCGCTCCGTCGGAGAGGGCTCGATGCTCGGACGTGCCGCAGACGCGGTAAACATCTTCTTCTGGACGCTGTTTCTTTCGATGCCGCTTGCTGTGACCGAGCTCCGTCGTCTGCCTCTTCTCCGTGTGTCCGATCGGATGCGCAAGAGGAATACTGCGCTTGCGGGGGATGCGGCGGCGCTTGAATATGTATCGCTCCGTACGGTAGCCGTTCGCAGTGAGATGTTTTTCAGAAAGCATCCCTTCTGCCTTGGGGAATGTGCGGGGAGCGATCCGGAAAGGCTGAAATATTATCTTTCCTCGATCCTGATGTCCCTTGGTGAGCCATTCTCTCGTGCGGTCAACTCCGAATACTCGGAAAGGGTGAAGCTTCTCCACGTTTCGTCCCATACGGTACGAGCGTACGTGGACGGCGTTCTCGTTGAGCTTCGTCTTGGGGATGACGAGCACGTAGGATATCGATTGTCCGATCCCGGTGCCTCGCTTCGTGAATCGGCGTATCGCTTGCCGCTTGGCATTGCGGTAGAGGGCGAGACGGTCGGAACCTGCTCGCTTTACGTGCAGAACGACGCGGAATATCCTGCTCTCGTGCGGGCACTGTTCGACCACGGTCTCAGGGCATCCGTATGTCACTATACCTTCCTGCCGTTCCTCACCGAAAAGACGCTTCAGATCCCGAATCCCGGATCAAAAAAGAAGAAGCCGCCCCTCGTGCAGAATATGTCGGAGGATACCGTTGCCGCGCGTCTGCAGAGCAGTGCGATCCGCGACGGTGTGGCGGACAGCGGAATTGCCGCACTGAATGCCCCGAGGGATCTGTGGATCCCCCTCGTATACGCTGACAAGATCACCGCGTACAATCGCTTTTCTGCGATTCTTGCGTGGATCTCGGTCATTACCGGTGCGAGCCTCGCACTGCTGACCGCATTCGGCATTCTGCCTGTGGTGGCAAATCCGATCCTCGTCTCCGCGCTTCCGATCGGATTCGGACTAATCTCTTATTTGTTCTCCAATTACTATTTGTCTTAAGAAGAGGTGCTATATGAACGAAAAATCCTCCGCGTGTGTCAACTGCTTCGATAAAGGCGGCAGCTCGGTTCTGAAATCGGTTACGAAGCCCGGTCGCTATGCGGGCGGTGAATACGGTCAGATCGTAAAAGATAAAAACGCGGTGAAGGCGCGATTCGCGCTTGCTTTTCCCGACAGCTACGAGATCGGAATGTCAAATCTCGGCGTACGCATTCTGTACGGCGCACTGAACGAAGAACCCGACGTCTGGTGTGAGCGTGTCTACACACCTTGGGTCGACATGGAGGACGCAATGCGCAAGAGCGGCGCCCTTCTCACGGCGCAGGAGAGCGGTGACCCCGTAAGGGACTTCGATCTCCTCGGCATTTCGATGGCGTACGAGATGTGCTACACGAACGTCCTGAATCTCCTTGATCTTGCGGGTATTCCGCTCCTCGCATCGGAGCGTACGGACGACGTGCCGATCGTGGTCGGCGGTGGTCACTGTACCTTTAATCCCGAGCCGATCGCGGACTTCTTTGATGCCTTTCTCATCGGAGAAGGGGAGGAGATCATCGTCGAATTTACCCGACTCTACATCGAAATGAAGGAGAAGGGGACCTATACGAGAGAGGGCTTCCTTCGCACGGCGGCAAGCACGATCGAGGGCGTTTATGTCCCGTCGCTGTACACCGTTACGTACAATGAGGACGGTACGGTGCGGGAATACACTCCTGTCGGGGAGGACGTACCGAGGCAGGTCAGGAAGCGTATCGTCAAGGATATGGATTCGGCGTATTTCCCAAGCTATACCATTATGCCGTATATGGAGACGGTGCACGACCGCATTATGCTCGAGGTCTTCCGCGGCTGTATCCGCGGCTGTCGCTTCTGCCAGGCGGGTATGATCTGCCGTCCGGTTCGAGAGAAATCACCCGATACGCTGAATGCACAGGCAAAGTGTCTGTACGCATCCTCGGGATACGAGGAGATCTCGCTGACCTCTCTGTCGATCAGTGACTACACGGGCATCGTTCCGATGACCGAACAGCTACTCGAGTGGACGACTGACAATATGGTGAACCTCTCGCTTCCGTCCCTTCGTGTTGATAATTTCCCGAAGGATCTGATGGAAAAGATCACCTCGGTTCGCTCGACCTCGCTTACCTTTGCACCCGAGGCGGGTACACAGAGAATGCGCGACGTCATCAATAAGAACGTTACACGCGAGGATCTGATGAAGGCTGTCAACGTTGCGTTTGACGGTGGAAAGACCTCGGTCAAGCTCTACTTTATGGAGGGCCTTCCGACCGAGACATACGAGGACCTCGACGGCATCGCCGAAATGGCGCAGAGCGTCGTGCACGAATATTATCAGAATCCGAACAGACAGAAGGGAAGATCTCCCTCCGTGACAATCAGCGTTGCGTGCTTCGTGCCAAAGCCCTTTACCCCCTTCCAATGGGAGGCGCAGGATACGCTCGAGATGCTCCGCGAAAAGCAGGAGTATCTCCGTACGAAGATCACCGATCGCAAGGTGCGGTACGATCATCACGATGCGCGCACCTCGGTGATCGAGGGTGTGTTTGCGCGCGGTGACCGTAAGCTGTGCCGTGTCCTTCTGCTCGCGCACGAAAAGGGCTTCCGATACGACTCGTGGACCGAATACTTCGATTACGACAAGTGGCTCGAGGTCTTCGCTGAGGCGGGGCTTGATCCCGCGTTCTACGCAAGCCGCCGCAGAAGCCCCGAGGAGGTCCTTCCGTGGGACATCATCGACATCGGTGTAACGAAGGAGTTTTTGAACCGCGAGAGAGAAAAGGCATATGAGGCGGCAACTACGCCGAACTGCGCGGAAAAGTGCAGCGGCTGCGGCGCAAATCAGCTCGGCGGCAAGAGTCCCTATTGTCCGGGATGCAAAAATTCGCCGAAAAGCGCGAAAAACGCCGTCGAAAGCACCGAGAAGTTCGACGAGCTTGTCAAAAAATTCGATTTTCCGATGCTCGCATCCCCGAAAACGATGCGCGTGAAGTTCAGAAAGACGGGAAGTCTGCAGTACATCTCGCACCTTGACCTTCACAGGACCTTCAATCGCGTGCTCGTCCGCGCGGGCATTCCGCTTTGGTATACGCAGGGCTTCAATCCCCACGCAAAGATGGTATTCGCGCTTCCTCTGTCGGTCGGTACCGAAAGCGAATGCGAGTATCTCGACGTGCGGGTCGAGCGTGACATTTCCGCAGAGGAAATGATGCGCCGTCTCAACGATCAGCTTACCGACGAGCTTCGCGTCCTCGACGTCTACGAGGCAAAGCAGAAGCTGACCGCCGTGCAGTGGGCATCCTATCACTACGAGATCTGCCCCGCCTCTGACGGAGAAGCATTATTCGAAAAGATCCGCACCCTCTTCCGTTCTCCCGTTATTATGAAGAAGAAAACGAAATCGGGCGAAAGGGAGCTCGATATTATGCCACTCGTGCGTTCGCTTTCGATCTCTTACGAGCAGGGGGATGGCACGATCTGTATGGACGCCCTTCTCTCGGCGGCGGGTGAAAGCTATCTGAATCCCGAGTATCTGATGACTGCGATCAAGGAGAAAACGGGCTTCCTTTCGGGAGATCTCTCGAAGGAATCCTATCGTATTCTCCGCACCGAAATGTATGTTGAGGACGGCAAGACTGTCTTTCGATAATAATTATAGCTTTATACAGAAAGGAATTTGACGATGAGAAAGCTTGGAATGAATTTTCGCGCAGAGCGCCCGAAGGACAAGACCGATGAGGAAATCCTCGCACGTATGAAGGAATATGGCTTCGGTGCTATATTTACGGGAATGCCCGAGCCTGATCGCCTCGCGGAGCTTGCGCCCAAGGTGCGCGAAGCAGGTCTTGATTACGATTTTATTCACGCACCCTTCAAGGGGATCAATACGATCTGGGAAGAGGGCGAGGAAGGCGAGGAGATGCTGAACCGTCTGCTTGCTACAGTCGACGGCTGTGCAAAAAACGAGATCCCGATCGTTGTTATCCATCTTTCCTCGGGTGTCGGCGCGCCTATGATCAATGACCTTGGCGTGGAGCGCTTTGACCGTCTGATCCGCCACGCGGGTACCGTAGGTGTAAAGGTCGCGATGGAAAACCAGCGCAAGATCGGTAATATCGCGGCATTGATGGAGCGGTATACGGCAGAACAGCACGTGGGCTTCTGTTGGGATAACGGACACGAAGCGTGCTTTACGCCCGGACGCGAGTATATGCCGCTCTTTGGCGATCGTTTGCTTTGCCTGCATATTCACGACAACCGTTGCCTTTATAACGTGGACGAGCATTATCTGCCGTTTGACGGTCTCATCGACTTCCGCCGCGTTGCGGATCATATCCGTGCATCGGGCTACCGTGGCTCTGTTATGCTTGAAACCAAGGGGCGCGGTAAAGGGTTCTATACAGGGCTTACCGAGGAGGAATTTCTCGAGCGTGCGTATATGCAGGCGAACCGCCTGCGCGTCCTCATCGACGGGGAATAAAACGAATACGAGGCTGTCTCAAAGCGAGACAGCCTCGTGTTTTTTTGCTTATATGTCGGTTTCTTTTTTGTAATCCGCCATCAGTGCGTCCCGGATCCGCGTCAGCGTCTCCGTGTCCTTGCCGCCGACGGGCGCCCCGTCGAGGTGTGTTGCGGAGAGACAGAAGTTTGAGCTGGAGGTGACGAAGATCTCATCGGCGTTTTTCAGAAAATCGACCGAGTAGGGCACTTCCTTTACGGGAACGCCGAGATCCTTGCAGATGCGGATCAGATTTTTCCGCGCGATGCCGGGCAGGATCAGATTGTCGAGTGGCGCAGTATAAAGCGTGCCATCCTTCAGACAGTGTACGTTCGTGTGCGCACCCTCAGTGACGCGCTTGTCGAAACCGTCGCAGTTCACGCGGTACTGTACGCATTCGTCCGCCCCGACGTCCTCAGCCGTCTGTGCTGCAAGCACGTTCGGAAGGAGACAAAGGGTCTTGACGTTACACATATAGAAGCGGATATCCTCGTATGTGATCAGCTTCTTTTTGGCGTACGTATCGGGAAGCGCGCGAGGTGTGACCGTGACCCAGAGGGTCGGCTTGACGTCCCCCTTCGGGAAAATGTGATTTCTCGGAATGCCCGCGCCGCGGGTCGCGTGCCAATAGACTGCACATTCGCCGTTTGTTTCCGAGGTGTCAACGCGGGAAACGAGATCGCAGAGCAGCTTTTTCAGGTCATCCTTGGAATAGGGAAGCTCGATGCGGATCATCGAGGCAGACCTGAAAAAACGGTCGATGTGATCATCGAGACAGTAGATCACGCCGTTCCGCGCACAGGTGGCGTCATAAACGCCGTCGGCAAACCAGGAGACTCGGTCGGTCATCGGCACGGTCATATTTTCGATGAGGTCGATCTTGCCGCAGTAGTAGGCAAGATTTTTCATTTTTTCGGACATACGTACTCCTTACTTGATAGAATAAGTGAAAGGGGACTGCGAGCGACTACCTTCAGGCATCCGCTTGGTCTTATGCTTCTGTATTTCATTATACGCCGAAAATCCTGCGGTGTCAAGGGGAAAACCGAGCCTTTGAAAATTTTCGGGTGCGGATCCTGATTTTTCGGTAAAGCCGAAAAATTGCGGCGACGTCTTGTAATTATCCGCGATCTGATGTATAATGGCTTTAATATATTACTGTGGGAGGCTAAAATGCTGCAGCTTCTGTTTCGCAATTTCTTTACGCACAAGGATTTCCTTCCGCCCGCCTCTGAGCTTCCGGGCACTCTGTTTACGTGGCTCCACGTCGTTTTCGCGACGGTCGTGCTTGCTGCCGTGATCTTCCTCGGGCTTCTGCTTTCGAGGCGGAGCGAGAAAACGATCCGCACTGTTTTTGCCTTGATCTGGGGCGCGACGGTCGTTCTGGAGCTTGCGAAGATCTTTTGGGAGACCTATGCGGGAAACACGGTCAGCCTTGAGCTTACGGGTGTCCTGCCGCTTTATCCGTGCAGTATTTTTCTGTATGCGATGCCCTTCGCGATCTTCGGAAGGGGATGGGTGCGCTATATGGGCTGCGGATACGTTTGCTCGCTCGGACTGCTCGGCGGTGCGATCAATTTTCTCTATCCCGCGAACGTTCTGTCGAACTACTCCTGTATTTCCTTTGCGGGCTTTCACACCTTCTTTTACCACGGTGCGATCGTTTTCTGCGCGCTCGTGATGCTGCGATCGGGCTACCATTCCTACAAGCGCGTTACGCGGGCAGGTCAGCTTTTGATCCCCGCGATCCCCGCGCTCGCGGTATCGGTCGTTGCAAACGCGATCAACTTTTCAAAGGTGGATTCGGACTATATGTTCTTTAAGCTTGAATCCTTCTTCTTTGCACCGATCGGCGCGGCAACTCCCGATTGGTTTTCGGTCATCCTTGTGTATTTCCTTTATCTTTTTATACACGCGATGCCGTATCTGCCCGGTTACGTTCTGAACAAAAAAAGGGCCACGCAGTCGAGGTCTTCCGACGAAATGACTGCGTGACCGCTTTGGGGAAGTGGTCACATATTTCGGCTCTCATTCGGTCGCGGGCATATAGGCAAGTCGCCTATGTGTCTTCGACCGATTCGACGACCGCAGAGGTCGTTTCACTGCCCGCGTTGGCATTTGCCGCCGACTGTACCGACGTCGTGACGAGCTTGACGAGGAAAAGTGCCGCGATGACGGTGGTCACCGTGATTTTAAGCCATTTTGCCCACGAGGTGCGCGTCCACATCAGGTAGATGCCTATGGGAAACAGAAAAACGATCATAACGATGATGAACCACGCGTCGATGTCTTTCGTATAGGCGTTGTCGATCGGCTTATAGCCGATCTTTTCTTTTTTTGCCATTGGGGACTCCATTCCGCCGCCGAGCGGCGACACAAACGTTTGAAAAATCGCCCACCGAAAGCGTTTTTCCGTCGTTCCGGTGGGCGTAAAAATTACTTGATAAAGTCGAGGAGGTCAAGGCCGAGCATCGGCATCAGTCTCGTAAGAAGGACACGGTAACGCATATATGCGTGGTAGCGGAGCGCCTCGGTGAGAAGCTCCTCGGATACGTGGACCTCTTCGATCGTGGTAGCCGCACCTGCCGCCTTCATCTTTGCCATCAGGACGTCGTCCTCGGGGAGATACTTCCAGATGATCTCGCGGATCTCCTGCCACTTTTCCTTCAGAACGGCGGGATCGACCTTTTCGGTGATGGTCGGGGTGTTCAGCTTCGTGACGTCGCCGTGGAGCTGAGGATCGTAGTGGGAGAGGATCTCGTTAAGATCGAAGGGATCCTTCACGGGATTGACCTCGGTGACGGTATCGGCGATCTTACGGTATGCCTTATTGATGAGGACGGTTGCAACACCGACCTTCTTGCCGTGGTATTCGGGCCAGATGCCGCGAACGACCTTGTAGCACTCAAGGTAATGAGAAACGACGTGCTCGGCGCCCGATGCGGGACGGGAGCAGCCTGCGAGCTTCATTGCGAGACCCGAGAGAACGAGCGCTTCCATCACTGCGCCTGCAGCCTCTTCGCTGTTTGCGGTGATCTGATCGGCAAGTGCGAAGCACTTGTCGGTCGCGTCAAGGGTGATCTTTGCAACTGCGTCACAGTAGTATTCGCCGGTCAGAATGTTCGAGATCTTCCAGTCGACGATACCGATGTACTTTGCTACCATATCGCCAAAGCCCGAGGACTTCAGCTCTGTGGGGGATTCTGCAAGGATGCGGGTGTCCGCGAGGATGACGTTCGGCTGCTCTGCCTGGAAGGAGGCCTTGAAGTTGTTTTCAAGGATCGGAGCGGTGTCCGAAGCGAAGCCGTCCATCGAGGGAGCGGTTGCGAAGATGCAGAACTTCTTTCCGCTTCTGAAGGAAGCAACGCGGCAGATATCGTTCAGGGAGCCGGTGCCGACCGAAATGAGGCCGTCAACGTCGAGGAGGAGAGCCTCGATCTCTCTGACCTGCTCGATACGAGCGTACTTCATATTCTCGTAGATCAGCTTCTTGACGTGGAAGCCTGCACCGTCGAGAGATTCAAGAATGCCTGCGGAAACGGCGAGCGTCGTGTTGTCCGCAACGAGGAGGACGTTCTTCGGGAAGTTTGCCTTGTCGAGGATTTCGCCCGTGCGCTCGGTAACGCCGTGACCGATCTCAACGACCTCGGTCGCAAAGGTGTGCTTTTTGCCGCAGGGGCAGTTTTCAAGATTTTTGAGAATTTTGGTAAGATCCATCTCTTTAGAAATTCCTTTCGGAGAATTAAATTTTATCAACCTTTATTATACAACGACAGAGCGGGATTGTCAAGGGCGGAACGGAAATTTTATACGCTTTGGATCCGCAAAAGCCACTCTTCTACGATCGCTCTTTCACAGAAGGGCTGCTTTTTTCCGTCAACGAGCTGATAGGTCTCGTGTCCCTTGCCCGCGAGGAGGAGAATATCCCCCGCCTCTGCGATCGAGAGTCCGTATCGGATCGCCTCCCCACGGTCGGGGATCTTGACGTGTGGGCAGTCACGGACGAATCCGCGCTCGATATCTGTGAGAATATCCTCGGGCGGCTCGCAGTCGGGGTTGTCCGACGTCAGAATGCAGAAATCGGCAAGGGAGGAGGCGACTTTCCCCATCGGGGCGCGTCGCTCCCTTGTCCGTCCTCCGACTGAGCCGAAGAGAACGATCAGACGCTTCGGGTCGAATGCACGCAGTGCCGTCAGGATCTCGCGGAGGCTTGCCTCGTTGTGCGCGTAGTCAATGAGGACGCGGATGCCGTTGTCGGCTCGTACCGTCTCGCACCGTCCCGCGACCGAGATCTCGGAGAGATATTCGGTGGCATTCCGAAGCGGCACGCCGAGCGCCTCACAGATCAGGAGCGCCGCGAGTGCATTCTGTACGTTGCAGGCACCGGGGAGAGGAAGGAACGCGGGGATCGGCTCATTCTTTGACGCGCTGTGGAGCGCGAAGGCTACCCCGAGCCTGCCGTCCGACAGGGATGCGGGTACAATATCTGTTGCCGAGAGTGCAGGGGAAGGAAGCGCCCCGTCCGTACAGCCTCTCTGCGACACCGAGAAGGACTTGACCCCTGACGCACCGCTTTTTGGTAGCATCTCGGACGAATGGGGATCATCCGCGTTCAGAATGATCGTTCTCGCGGGATAGTCCGTAAAGAGCGAGCGCTTGGTCTCTTTGTAATGCGAGAAGCTCGGATGCTCGCGCGGTCCGATATGGTCGGAGGAGAGATTCGTAAAGACCGTGACGTCAAAATTCATTCCATACACGCGGTGCTGCATCAATGCCTGCGACGAGACCTCCATCACGAGGACGCGAACGCCCGCATCGAGCATCTCGCGCATCGTGCGCTGAAGGACGAGACTTTCGGGTGTCGTGTTCGGGCTTTCGTACGATACGCCCGCATAGCGGATCCCGCTTGTTCCGACGTATCCCGTCGGGATTCCCGCGCGGAGCAGGATCGATTCGGCAAGAAGGCAGGTCGTGGTCTTGCCCTTCGTTCCGGTCACGCCGACGACGGTCAGCTCTCTCGACGGATGGCCGTAAAAGGATGCCGAGAGAAGGGCGAGCGCGATGCGTGTGTCGGGATAGATGAGGCACAGCGCGTCCTCGGGGAGATGAACGGTGCGCGATACCGCAAAGATGCGACAGCCCGCATCGTATGCGGACTGCAGAAAGCTGTGGCCGTCGAAGGTTGCACCGACGACTGCAACGAAAATGCCGTGATTTCCGTACTTTTTCGCTTCCCGAGAGTCAGAATATATCGCGTGCACGGTGACCTCGTACCCTTGCGGTGTACCGACGGTCGCCTGCGGCGGGGCATCTGCGAGCAGATCGGACAATAGACGAGTGTGACGTGTTAACAAGCTTGATCGCTCCTTTCGGCGTATGACTCGCCTGTATCGGGTGAGAGATAGCAAAACGGCGGGATATCCGTGTGACCGTCGGGATCCGACAGAAAGCATCGGCTTTCGAGTGCCGCGCGAAGGGAGGGATCGTCGAGAAGGATCCGATCCTCGGTGCAGTCGATCAGAACGGGCAGTGCGGCCTGATCGAGGCTCTCAAAAAAGCGGATCGCGATCCTCGCGAGAAGCTGTGCGGAGACAGCCGGTGCGGGGATGCGTCTCGTGTAAAGGGGCAGGAGGGTGCAAAGGTGCCGTCCACCCGTGAGAAGCACGTAGGAGGTGAGGCCATACGAGCGATAAAGAAGGCGCGCCGTTCTGCGTACCGATCCGGGGCTTCCGCATAGCAGGGGAATGCAGGAATCCGTGATCGTGTGCCGCACGTCGGCGCGGCTTTCCGTTTCGTGATGCATACCCATTCCTCCTTTTCTCATCGATACCTTTAGTATAACATAAAGCTGAACAAAAGGAAAGGCTTTTTTTGAAAATTTTCGCTTTTTACCTTGCAAATGGGAGGGAAATCGATTATACTTATATCGTAACGAAACCGATACGGAGGAGATCTGACATTGAGACGCGAAACAGTATCGAGAATTTTCAAAAGCCAGCCGACGATAGAGACCGAGCGGCTGATCCTGCGGCGCATATCTGCAGTGGATGCACAGGATATGTACGACTACGCAAGGAATCCTGAGGTGACACGGTATCTCACGTGGGAGCCGCATACATCACTCTCGTACACGCGGGAGTATCTCGAATACCTCGAATCGCGGTGTGCCGTCGGCGACTTTTTCGATTGGGCAGTGGTCGAGCGCGCAAGCGGACGGATGATCGGTACCTGTGGCTTTACGCGCTTCCGCTTTGAAGACGACTGCGGTGAGATCGGATACGTGCTGAATCCTGCCGTATGGGGCAGGGGATACGCACCCGAAGCGCTTCGTGCACTTCTCGCCTTCGGCTTTGATACGCTCGGGCTTGAACGCATCGAGGCAAAATTCATCGAGGGGAACGAGCGCTCGCTTCGGGTGATGGAGAAGCTCGGGATGCGTCTTGAGGGCTATCACAGAAACGGAATGCGCATCAAGGGGACGCTTCGTACGGTCGGCGTTTGCTCGATCCTTCGGGGAGAGTGATTTACGGGACCCGCATCTGAGCTCCCATGTAAACGATTCGTAGAATGTCCTTGACAATCTTGATTTCATATGTTAAAATTAAACTAACAGAATCGGCGAGGAGTCAAACGATATGCTCCTTGCCGCGATTCCTCAAAGCAGGATCGTGTATCAGGAAAGGAGCATTATTATATGAATAAAACAACCGGAATCCGTTTGATCGGTATACTGCTTTGCCTCTTGCTCGCCTTAGCGGTCTTCGCGGCTTGCGATTCGTCAAGCGGCGGCGACGAGACCACCACGGGCGGTCAGCAAGAAACGAATACCGAGACGGTCACGGTATCGAATGCGGTGATCGTGTCCTCTGCGTCGGCAGACAGCGACACGGCAGCGGCAGTTCAGGTCCTCGTTGATGCAATCAAGCAGTACACGGGCGCTGACGCGACCGTGAAGACCGACGCAGAGCTCGAGGACGCAACGAAGACCGAGATCCTGATCGGCTCGACCAACCGTACACAGTCCGAGGACGTGCTTGCCGACCTCAACGGTCAGAGCGGCTACGTCGTAAAGAAGGTTGACAACAAGATCGTCATTAACGCAACGAACGTGATGATGATCGACGACGCGGTGAGCTACTTCGTCAATAACTACGTTTCGGGCGGCTCGGAGGGCAAATTCGAGATCGCAAAGGATCTTGCCTATACCTACGGCAGCACGGGTGGCGTGACCCTTCTTGGTGCTGACAATACCTGTCAGTACAAGGTCGTTTTCAGCCAGATCATCGATGCCAAGGGCGGCACAGAGGTGAAGGATGACGGTACCGTCGTCTACAATCCGGATGTCGGTGTTGACTATATTGCCAAGTTCATCATCGGACTTCAAAGCGGTCTCGGTGAGGCGATCGGTGTAGCGGTTCCCACCGACACCGACCTGCTGCCCGCAGAGGACGAGAAGCTTGAAATCCTCGTCGGCAGCACCAACCGTCCCGAGACCAGGACCTTCCAAAAATTCCTGAAGCCGAATGAATACGGCTACGGCGTTGTCGGTAATAAGCTTGTCATTGCGGGGTGGGGAGACTACACCACTGCGATGGCGATCGAGGCATTCCTCGAGAACTTCGATGCGTTCCTCGTTGATGTAGACGGAGGGCTCAAGAACCTCGTGATGGCAGACGGCGAAAAGCAGATCTTTTCTTATGATAGCTGGAATGTTAATGTTCCGTTCCCGCAGAACGGAGGGCTTTCCGGTGTCCTTGAGGGTCTGAACAACAGCTATTATGCGTGTTACGATGGGGCAAGTCGGGAGGACTACGCAGCATATCGCTCGCAGCTTGAGGAGGCAGGCTTTGATTTGTGGCAGGAGCATCAGATCGGTGAAAATCTCTACGCCACCTATTATAACTCCAAGGCCGTGATTCATACGTATCATCTTGCAAGCATCAATTCGATCCGTGTAGCGGTCGATCACGCGAGCAGAACCGAGCTGCCTCCCGTCGAGGACACCAGCCCGAACTACGGCGAGAAGGTGACCGACGTGACCTTTACGATGCACGATTTTGACGGCTCGAAGGGCAACTGGGGTAATGCATTCATCATTACGCTCGAGGACGGCAGCTTCATCTTCCACGACGGCGGTGCGAACGAGGGCAGCGTTGAAAGTGAAGAGCTCTGGAAGCTTTTGAATCACCTGAATAAGCGTAAGGACGGAAAGATCGTTATCGCGGCGTATATTCTTTCTCACGGTCACGCTGACCACCATAACGCTTGGGACGGTCTTATCAACAAGTATTACAGAGAGATGACGGTTGAGCGGATCATTTACGGTGAGCCCGCGACAACACAGATCTATCCCTTCTATCCGAAGGGACACTACGGAACGAGCGGTCTCCTTACGGTTGCCGCAAAGACGCAAGCAACGCTGCATAGAGCGCATACCGGTCAGACCTTCCAGATCCGTAATCTTAAGATCGAGGTTATGCTGGCGACCGAAACGCTTTACCCCAACCCGCCGCTTCTGTATAACAGCACAAGCCTGATCACGCGCTTTACGGCGGGCGAGGGCGACAATGCACAGTCTCTGATGGTTACGGGAGATACGCAGGACGTCGGATCAAACCGACTGGTAGAGCTTTACAAAGAAGCGCTCAAGTGCGACGCTGTGCAGGTTGCGCACCACAGCGGCGGCGGAACGGTCGATCTCTATAAGTATTGCTCCCCCTCGATCGTTCTCTGGCCTTCCACGTATGAGGTCTACAACCGTCATATGACGGCAGTTGCGCCGACCTACTATCCGGCTATCACACAGTCTCTGATGAGTCAAAAGAATGTGGTACTTATCGTCATAGCAGATGAAGGGCACAAGACGATATCACTTCCGCTGTCCGGACTTACGACGGATCGTACGAAAAATGAAAAGCTGATTGAGGTATTGCCTCGCTTTGACGGAAAATAACCCCTGTGTGTCGACGGGGCTTCGGGTCAATTGACCTTGGGGCCCCGTTTTTTCGCGTAATACGGCGTGCGGTGCTTTCGTACGTATTGACAGAACGGAAAAAATATGGTATAATGCTTTTAACCAAAAGTAATGGTACTTTTGATGCAATCATTGTCGAAATCAACCACCGCTTTTGAATTCCGTAACCCAAAGGAGAACCCGAAAATGAAAAAGCTATTTGGATTCCGCATTCTTGCACTCTTCCTCTGCCTTGTGATGATGGCGGCGGCGTTTGCATCGTGCGATACGTCGGGCGGCGATGACAGTGTAAGTAAAAGTGACAGTGAAAGCAAGACCGAGACTACCGGAGCGGAGAGCCCGACTGTCGAGGCGATCCCCGTGGCAAACGCGGTCATTCTGACCTCAGCGACGGCGGACGCAGACGTTACTGCGGCGGCACAGGTGCTGATCGATGCGATCAAGGAGCATATGTCGGTCGACGTGACCGTCAAGAACGACTCCGAGCTTGAGGACGCAGCGAAGACCGAGATCCTCGTCGGTGCAACGAATCGCGCACAGTCCGAGGCGGCACTCGCAAAGCTCAACGGACAGAACGGCTTCGTCGTGACGAAGAGCGGGAATAAGATCGTCATCAACGCGACGCACACTGCGATGCTTGACGACGCGGTGATCTATTTTGTCAACAACTACGTATCGGGTGCCGCGGGTGCATCCCTTGCAGTGCCCGAAGACCTCTCCTTCGTCTACGGTAGCACGGGCGGCATCACCCTGCTCGGGGAGGACAACACCCCGCAGTATAAGGTCATCTTCAGCCAGAACATCGATACCAAAGGTGGCGCCACCGATCTCGAGGAGGGCGACTATGATACGACCACGGGAGTTGACTACATTTATAAGTTTATCGGTATGCTCGATGCCGGGCTTAAGGAGAAGATCGGTACCGAGATCGAGGTTGAGACCGATGCCGACACGGCAGAGGACGAGAATCTCGAGATCCTCGTCGGCAGTACCAATCGTCCCGAGACCAAGACCTTCCTGAAGACACTGAAGGTCAATGAATACGGCTACGGCGTTGTCGGAAATAAGCTCGTGATCGCGGGCTGGGGCGACTATACCTCTGCGATGGCGATCGAGGCATTTCTCGCGGATTGCGGGAATTATCTTGTGGATACCGAGGGTGATGTCAAGAATTTCGTGATGGTCGAGGGAGAACGCAAGGTATCGGCATATGAGAGGTGGAACGCTGACGTTCCGCTCTTTAAGGGCGGAGAGATGATCGGCGTGATCGATTCGCTCAAGTACGGCTATTACGTCAGCTATGAGAATGCGACCGTTGACGCCTATATGGAATACCGCACGCAGCTCGAGGCGGCGGGCTATACCTTCTGGCAGGAAAATGAGATCGGTGATAATCTTTACGCAACCTATTATAATTCGAAGGCGATCATTCATACCTATCACCTGGGGCTTGAAAACTCGGTTCGCGTAGCAGTCGATCACACGAGCAGGAACGAGCTGCCTCCCAATGAGGATACGAGCCCGAACTACGGCGAGAAGGTGAACGACGACGTGACCTTCACAATGCACGACTTCGACGGCTCCAAAGGCATCGAAAACTGGGGTAACGCTTTCATCATTACGCTGGAGGACGGCAGCTTCATCTTCCACGACGGCGGTGCGAACGAGGGCAGCGTTGAGGATGAGGAGCTGTATCAGCTTCTGAAGCACCTCAACAAGCGCAAGGACGGCAAGATCGTCATTGCGGCATATATACTCTCGCACGGGCATATGGATCACCACGACGGCTTTGACGCGCTGATGAGCAAATATGGCAATGATATCATACTCGAGCGTATCATTCACGGTGAGGCGGGAACCACGCAGATCTACAATTTCTATCAGAACGGTCACTACGCAACGAATTCCCTTGAGGCTCTGGCATTCCGGCATCAGGCAACGGTACACAGAGCCCACACGGGACAGACCTTCCAGATAAGAAACCTGAAGGTCGAGGCGTTCTTCACCGTTGACACGATGTTCCCGCATCGGGTCGGTCAGTATAACAGCTCGAGCCTTTGCACGCGATTTACCGTTGAAAACGGTGGGGAGACGCAGTCGCTTCTGGTCCTCGGAGATACGCAGCCTCACGCGGCGGCGCGCCTCGTTCAGGTTTATAAGGATGATCTGAAGTGTGATATCCTGCAGGTCGCGCATCACGGCTGGGGCGGCTCGGTCGATCTTTACGTGCACTGTGCACCGTCGATCGTCGTCTGGCCGGGAACCTACAGTACGGTCAACTCGCATATGAAGCCGACGAATTCAAACGGGTGGGCGGTCATTAACAGAGCACTATGTGAACAGGAAAACGTTGTTCTCGTGGTCGTTGCGGATAAGGGGCACAAGACGATCGCGATTCCCTTGCTCGGACTGACGGAGGATGAGGCCCAAAACGAAAAGCTGGTCGTGGTCACACCGCGCTTTGACGGAAAACCTTAAAGACCGTCGGGCGAATTTAAAAATGAAATCAGAGAGGGACTTCGCGGTTTTTTATCGTGAGGTCCCTTGTTTTTTTGAACGAATAGAACATATCCTCTGTGTGCATAATGACGAAAATCGCCACGCAGTCTCTTCGGCTCTTGACAACAAAAAGAAATTATAGTATAATAAGGGTTGGTTAAGAAGCGCGATGCTTTTGATTCAAAATCCAAAAAGGAGAAGCACAATGAAAAAATTATTTGGAATGCGCATTTTTGCGCTGCTGCTCTGTCTCGTGCTCGCAGTAGCGGTCTTCGTGGCTTGCGATTCGTCAAGCGGCGGCGACGAGACCACGACGGGCGGTCAGCAGGGAGCGAATACCGAGACGGTCACGGTATCGAATGCGGTGATCGTGTCCTCTGCATCGGCAGACAGCGACACATCAGCGGCAGTTCAGATCCTCGTCGATGCAATCAGACAGTACACGGGCGTTGACGCGACCGTAAAGACTGACGCGGAGCTTGAGGACGCAACGAAGACCGAGATCCTCGTCGGTGCGACCAACCGCGCACAGTCTGCGGGCGTTCTCGCAGACCTCAACGGTCAGAGCGGCTACGTCGTAAAGAAGGTTGACAACAAGATCGTCATCAACGCAACGAACGTGATGATGATCGACGACGCGGTGAATTACTTCGTCAACAACTACGTTTCGGGCGGCTCGGAGGGCAAATTCGAGATCGCAAAGGATCTTGCCTATACCTACGGCAGCACGGGCGGCGTGACCCTTCTTGGTGCTGACAACAAGATGCAGTACAAGATCGTCTTCAGCAGCAACGTACAGGCAGCAGGCCGTGATATCGAGGATGAGGCGGGCAATATCATTAACGACCCGGATCTCGGTATTGACTACATCGTTCCGTTTATTCGGGAGATCGTTGCCGATATTGCCGCAAAGACGGGTGTCGTCATTTCGACCGACAGCGACCTGAAGGCGGCAGACGATAAGAATCTTGAGGTCCTCATCGGTGCTACCAACCGTCCCGAAACCAAGGCATTCCTCAAAACGCTGAAGCCGAACGAATACGGCTACTGCGTCATCGGCAATAAGCTTGTCATTGCGGGTTGGGGCGACTACACCTCTGCCATGGCGATCGATGCCTTCATCGCGGATTGTGAGCAGTATCTTGTTGATACCGATTCCTCTGCAAAGAACCTCGTGATGGCAGACGGTGTAAAGAAGGTCTATGCGTACGATAAGTGGAACGTAGATATTCCGATGTTCTCGGGCGGTGAGCTGTCGGGCGTCGTGGATATGCTGTACAACGGTTATTATCTGTATTATACCGATGCAACCGAGCAGGGCTACAAGGAATACATCACCCAGCTTGAGGCGGCAGGATACGACTTCTGGCAGGATAACCAGATCGGCGGCAATCTCTACGCAACCTACTATAACTCCAAGGTCATAATCCACGCATACTATATCGCAACCGAGAATTCGGTACGCGTTGCGGTCGATCACGCGAGCAGAACCGAGCTGCCCCCCAATGAGGATACCAGCCCGAACTATGGCCCGAAGGTTACCGAATCCTTATTCACGATGCACGACTTCGACAACTCCACCGGTGCCTGGGGTAACCTGTTCATTATGACCCTTGAGGACGGCAGCTATATCATTCACGACGGTGGTTCCAATCCGGGTAACTGTGAGAGCAACGAGCTTTGGAACCTTCTGAAGCATATGAACAAGCGTGAGGACGGTAAGATCGTCATCGCTGCATGGGTCATTTCTCACGGTCACGCTGACCACACCAGTGGAATGAATTCTCTGCTTGCAGACCATTACAGAGAGCTTATTCTTGAAAGAGTCATTCACAGTGAGGCGGCAACCACGCAGAACTATAACTTCTATAAGAACGGACACTACGTTGTGAACACCCTTCCGACCCGCGCTACCCAGACGCAGGCGATCGTTCATAAGGCTCACACCGGTCAGATTTTCCAGATCCGTAACGTCAAGATGGAAATTATGTTTACAACCGAGGATAACCATCCGTTTATCGTCGGACAGTATAACAGCACGAGCCTTAACACGCGCTTCTACTTCTCCGAGGGAGATGACGTACAGACGATGATGATCACGGGCGACTCGCAGGATCATGCTTCGGCTCGTATGGTTTCGATGTACGAGGAAGCTCTGAAGTGCGATGCTCTTCAGGTCGCACACCACGGCTCGGGCGGATCGGTAGCACTGTATAAGTATTGCGCGCCCTCGATCGTTTTGTGGCCGCACGGATATTGGAAGATCGAGGATCATTTGAGACCCGGAAATACGGGTTATTATCCCGTTATTAACCAGTCGCTTCTGAATCAGGAGAACGTTATTCTCGTGATCGTTGCGGACAAGGGACATAAGACGATTAAGGTGCCGCTTCTCGGACTTTCAACGGACGAAAAGAAGAATGAGCTCCTCGTAGAGGTGCTTCCTCGACTTGACGGAAAGCCCTAAAGAGCATCCAACAATAAATACCCATAGGGGCTGAGTCTTTTTGACTCAGCCCCTTACTTTTTACCCAAATGACGCGCGTTATCTGTGTGCAACCTGACGAAAAAAGAATGAGTGCGCCATAGCAGTGTTGACAACAAAGGAAAAATATAGTATAATAAAATGTAATAAAAGCGCAAGCTTTTGATTCTTATAATTTATTAAGGAGAACCAAATGAAAAAGTTGTTTGGAATGCGTATTTTTGCGTTGCTGCTCTGCCTCGTGCTCGCGGTAGCGGTCTTCGTGGCTTGCGATTCGTCAAGCGGCGGCGACGAGACCACGACGGGCGGTCAGCAGGGAGCGAATACCGAGACGGTCACGGTATCGAATGTGGTGATCGTGTCCTCTGCATCGGCAGACAGCGAAACGGCAGCGGCAGTTCAGATCCTCGTCGATGCGATCAGACAGTACACGGGCGTTGATGCGACCGTAAAGACTGACGCGGAGCTTGAAGACGCAACGAAGACCGAGATCCTCGTCGGTACGACCAACCGCGCACAGTCTGCGGGCGTTCTCGCAGACCTCAACGGTCAGAGCGGCTACGTCGTAAAGAAGGTCGACAACAAGATCGTCATCAACGCAACGAACGTGATGATGATTGACGACGCGGTGAATTACTTCGTCAACAACTACGTTTCGGGCGGCTCGGAGGGTAAATTCGAGATCGCAAAGGATCTCTCGTATTCCTACGGCAGCAAGGGAGGCGTAACGCTTCTCGACGCTGACAATAATATGCAGTACAAGATCGTCTTCAACCATAACATAGATGCTGAGGGCGGAACGAAGGAAAATGATGACGGAACCATCTCTTACGATCCCAATGCGGGTATTGACTACATCGTTCCGTTTATTCGGGAACTTGTTGACGATATCAGCACCAAGACGGGCGTTACCGTTGCGACGGATAGCGACCTGATGGCTGCAGGCGACGAAAATCTGGAGATCCTTGTCGGTCCTACGAACCGTCCCGAGACCAAGGCATTCCTCAAAACGCTAAAGCCGAACGAATACGGATACGGCGTCGTTGGAAATAAGCTTATCATCGCAGGATGGGGTGACTATATCACCGCTATGGCGATCGAAGCCTTCATTGCGGACTGTAGCCAGTATATTTCTCCCGTTGACGGTTCGATCAACAACCTTGTGATGCAGGACGGCGAGAAGAAGGTATACACACACGACAGCTGGAACGGCGACGTTCCGCTCTTCAAGGGCGGCGAAATGGTCGGTGTGATCGACGGACTCGAGAACAGCTACTATATGTGCTACGAGAACGCAACGCTCGACGGCTACCGAGAGTATCTTGCGCAGCTTGAAGCGGCAGGTTATACCTTCTGGCAGGACAATCAGATCGGTAACAATTTCTACGCGACCTACTATGATTCGAAGACCGTCCTGCACGCATACTACATCGCAACAGAGAACACTGTCCGCGTAGCAGTTGATCACGCGAGAAATACCGAGCTTCCCCCCATTGAGGACACCAGCCCGAACTACGGCGAGAAGGTGACCGACGTAACCTTTACGATGCACGATTTCGACGGCTCGAAGGGCAACTGGGGTAATGCATTCATCATTACACTCGAGGACGGCAGCTTCATCTTCCACGACGGCGGCGCGAACTCGGGCAGCGTTGAAAGTGAAGAGCTCTGGAAGCTTTTGAATCACCTGAATAAGCGTAAGGACGGAAGGATCGTTATTGCGGCATACATCCTCTCTCACGGACATATGGACCACCACAACGGTTGGGACGGCCTTGTCAACAAGCATTACAGAGAGATGACGATCGAGCGCATCATTCACGGCGAGGCTGCGACGACGCAGATCTATAAGTTCTATAAGAACGGACACTATGCGACGGGTAGTCTCCGTACGCTTGCCGCAAAGACCCAGGCAACGATCCACAGAGCACATACGGGTCAGACCTTCCAGATCCGTAACCTCAAGATCGAGATTATGATGGCAGTCGAAACGACCTTCCCCTATGCGCCTGACTGCTATAACAGCACGAGCCTTATTGCCCGCTTTACGAACGGTGAGGGTGAAAATGCACAGTCCTTGATGACCGTCGGCGACACGCAGGATATGGGCTCCAGACGTCTTGTTGATATTTACGGCGAGGCGCTGAAGTGCGATATTCTTCAGGTTGCGCACCACGGCTCGGGCGGATCGATCGAGCTTTACGCACTTTGCGCGCCCACGGTCGTTGTATGGCCCGGAACGTACAGTAGGGTCAACGGTGACCTGAAACCGGGAAATTCGGGCAAATATCCAAGCATAAACCGATCGCTATGCAGTCAGGAGAACGTCCTCCTGCTTGTCATTGCCGACAAGGGTCATAGGACGATATCGGTTCCTCTGCTCGGTCTGACAACAGATGAAAAGCAAAACGAAACGTTAGTTGAGGTATTGCCTCGCTTTGACGGAAAATAATCGCTTGGCGAAAGTCTGAAATATGGTGTGAGTAACAAATGCGTGATCGCATTTGTTGCTTGCCCTTCCGACTTTATAACTGAACGGCACAGTCTCTCTCTCCCTCTGCGTGCAAGTAAACGAAAAGTGGAATGGGAAGCTGCAACAGTATTGACAACGAAGGAAAACGATAATATAATAAAATTTAATAAAGACACAAGCTTTTGATTCTTATATTTTTAAGGAGATCCAAATGAAAAAGTTGTTTGGAATGCGCATTTTTGCGCTGTTGCTCTGTCTCGTGCTCGCCTTAGCGGTCTTCGTGGCTTGCGATTCGTCAAGCGGCGACGACGAGACCACGACGGGCGGTCAGCAGGGAGCGAATACCGAGACGGTCACGGTATCGAATGCGGTGATCGTGTCCTCTGCATCGGCAGACAGCGAAACGGCAGCGGCAGTTCAGATCCTCGTCGATGCAATCAGACAGCACACGGGCGTTGACGCGACCGTAAAGACTGACGCGGAGCTTGAGGACGCAACGAAGACCGAGATCCTCGTCGGCTCGACCAACCGCGCACAGTCTGCGGGCGTTCTCGCAGACCTCAACGGTCAGAGCGGCTACGTCGTAAAGAAGGTTGACAACAAGATCGTCATCAACGCAACGAACGTGATGATGATCGACGACGCGGTGAGCTACTTCGTCAACAACTACGTTTCGGGCGGCTCGGAGGGCAAATTCGAGATCGCAAAGGATCTCGCCTACACCTACGGCAGCAAGGGAGGCGTATCCCTCCTCGGTGCGGACAATACCTGTCAGTATAAGGTCGTATTTGGTCAGGACGTAGAGGTCGCAGGTGAAACCGTAGAGGATGAATTTGGAAATATCGTGAACGACCCTGACAGCGGAATTGATTATATCGTTCCGTTTATCCGGGATATCGTGGCGAAGATCAAGACGGCAACGGGTACGGACATTGCAACGGATACCGATCTGAAGGCGGCGAGTGACGAAAATCTCGAGATCCTTCTCGGTGCTACCAACCGTCCCGAGACCAAGGTGTTCCTCAAAATGCTGAAGCCGAACGAATACGGCTACTGCGTCATCGGTAATAAGCTTGTCATTGCAGGATGGGGTGACTATACCTCGGCGATGGCGATCGACGCCTTCGTAGCGGATTGCGAGCAGTACCTCGTTGATACCGATGCCTCTTCGAAGAACCTCGTAATGGCAGACGGCGTGAAGAAGGTGTATACGTACGACAAGTGGATCGCGGATATTCCGATGTTCTCTGGCGGCGAGCTTTCGGGCACTCTCGATATGATGTACGACGGCTATTATTTGTACTATACCAATGCAACCGAGCAGAGCTACAAGGAATATCTTACGCAGCTTGAGGCGGCAGGATACGACTTTTGGCAGGATAACCGGATCGGCGGCAACCTTTACGCGACCTATTATAATTCCAAGGCTATAATCCACGCATACTATATCGCAACCGAAAATGCGGTACGCGTTGCGGTCGATCACGCGAGTAAATCCGAGCTGCCCCTCATTGAGGATACCAGCCCGAACTACGGCGAAAAGGTGACCGAGCTTTCCTTTACGATGTTTGATTTTGACTACAAGACCCATAAAAACAAAGGAAACGGGTTCATCATTACGCTCGAGGACGGCAGCTTTATCATTCACGATGGTGGAAGCAACAACGGAAGCACGGAGGATGACGAGCTGTGGAAGCTTCTGAAGCACTTGAACAAGCGCAAGGATGGAAAGATCGTCATTGCGGCGTGGATCATTTCGCACAGCCACGCCGACCACACACACGCCTTCAACGCGCTTCTCGCCGAGCATTACAGAGAGCTCACGCTTGAGAGAGTGATCCATAGCGAGGCTTCAGATACGCAGATCTACAACTATTATAAGGGTGGTCACTATATTGCGAAAACGTTGCCGACGCGTATTGTTGAAACCCAGGCGTTCGTTCATAAGGCACATACCGGTCAGGTCTTCCAGATCCGAAACCTCAAATTTGAGGTAGTGTTTACAACCGAGGATATTTATCCGTATCCGGTTGGAGGATATAACAGCTCGAGTCTTTGCACGCGCTTTTTCATAGGAGAGGGCGAGGAGATGCAGACGATGATGATCACGGGAGACGTAATGACAAGAGCTTCGGAACGTCTCTCCTCTATGTATGGCGAGGCTCTGAAGTGTGATATTCTTCAGGTCGCACATCACGGACTTGGTGGCTCGATCGAATTCTACGGTTACTGCGCTCCGTCGGTTGCGCTGTATCCTCACACGCAAAGCCAGCTTAATTCGCATATGAAGCCTGGAAATTCTTATCAATGGGCGGTCGTTACAAGCTCACTGATGAATCAGAAGAACGTTGTTCTTGTGGTCGTTGCAGATCAGGGACACAAGACGATCTCTCTTCCGCTACTTGGATTGACTGAGGATAAACAGCAAAACGAAAAGCTCGTTGAGGTGCTCCCACGCTTTGACGGGAAATAACGAAAAGAAATAACGAAAAAGGAGTCGGGTCAGATCTTTCTGACTCGGCTCCTTATTGGTTGCCTGCCAAGCCGTTCTCGGCTTAACTCGGGAAATTCGTTTAGTAAATGACCGACGAGCGGTAGGTCTCCTTATGATTCTTGTGGGAAACGACGATCGGAATGCTCGACATAAAGCGAACTGCAAAGGGAGCGTTTTCGGGAACCCCGCGCGCCTTCAGCGACCACTTGCTGTAGGGAACTGCGTCTCCGTCCACCTCGTCTCCGACAATGTTGATACGGCGGAAGCTTGCCGAGGAGAGGTCGACCTTGATGTGCTTGACCATTTGTGATTTGGATTCAAAATAAAGCTCAATATCGACCCTGGTGTTTACGTGGGTGGTGTTCAGCAGAGTGAATTCAAAATCCTCGGGGCGGTCGGTTGAGAGCTCCGAGAAGATCCAAGTCGATGCGCCCGCGCTCTCGTGTCCCGCACGGTATTTGCGCAGCAGCTCCTCTCTTTTATATGCGGGAGCGGTGTACGGAAGCGTGATTGTTCGCTGGGGAGCAAGCGTGATGATCTCGTCAACGGCAATCACGTTGATGAGGTGATCTACTCCTTTTTTATAGGAGGAAAAGGTATTGTATGCGAAATAGTCTTCGACGGGAAGGAAGCAAACGGAGGGACGGATCAGATCGTATGCCTCGATCTCGCCCGCCGAGGTTCCGCTCTGGAAGCCGTGATGAGGGATCTGAAGAATATCCGCTTTCAGATAAGAGCCGTGCTTCTTCGCGAGATTGGCGGTACTGCACGCGGCATCGGTTGCCCAAAGGATCGTTTCTCCGCCGAGCTCCATTCGGAAGACGAGCGACGAGTGGTTCAGCTTATTTGAGCGGTGGATCGCATCGTCCATACCGGAGAGAAAGACGACGTTGGCGTCGCCGATGCGGTATCTCTGTCCCGTATGCGGTGTGTATACGGGGATCCCGTGCTTCTCGATCTGCGCATACATCTTCGGAATATTCGTGAGCGCCGAGGTGTCACCCCAAACCGAGACCGGGGCTTTTTCCTGCATTTGCGGATAGTGTGCAGCGTCATCAAGCTCGGGGAACTGAAACAGCATTTTCTCGACGATGACCTGATCCGCGTAGCGCTCCATAAAGTCGATGAAGCAGAGGTAATGGTCACAGTGCGGATGACTGAGGATCCACGCGGCGATCACGGGCTTTTCATAAGGGGAGCCCGCGGAAAGACACTTGAAGAGCCGTTCGGAGTGCTCCCTGAAAAACTGCGCGCCGTCGATGACGATGAAACGGCCGTCGGAGAGGCGGATGGCGTAGGACATTGCCGAGTCGCAAGTCTCGATCTGCGTGATTTGTGGATCGACCGAGATGCCGCGTGAGAGGTCGCTGTAAGAAAAGTACGCACAGTTATCCTCGATGACGATGTAAAGCTCGCGAATTAAGTCAAAGTAGTTCAGGAAAACACCCTTTTTCCTTTTGGAAAACGCTGCAAATCGGTGATTTTCAATGCGATATTCCTCTTTTTTGGTATAGCCGTTTTCCTCAAAAAGGGAAGCGTAAGCGGCAAAGATGTCTTCATTTACGTTCGGGATCACAAAAACACGGGTGCTTTTATTTTCGCGGTTTTCGATGCATTTGCTTTCACCAAAAGCGGGAATCTTGAGCTTTTCCATAGAGACCTCCAAAATATCTTTAATAATGAGCTCATTATAGCATAATTCTGTTGGAAAATCAACAATAAGGGCGATAAATTCTTCCACAAATGCCGAAAAAGGGCTTGCTTTTTGCCGCCGAATGTGGTAGAATATAAGGGCTGTGAGAACAGAACAGAATATATCTACCCGTAGCCCAGCTGGATAGAGCGCGAGACTCCGACTCTCGAGGCCGCAGGTTCGAATCCTGTCGGGTAGGTAAAAGAAAGAGGATGCAACGCATCCTCTTTCTTTTACCTCGCTGATAGGCGAGAGAGGCTGCGCGCAAGCCGCCCGAAGACAAACGGCAAAAGACAAGCCTCACGCGTGGTTGCCATTCCAACCTCCGAAGGAGGAGGAATAGAGGTTCAGAATCCTGTCGGGTAGGTAAAAGAAAGAGGATGCAACGCATCCTCTTTCTTTTACCTCGCTGATAGGCGAGAGAGGCTGCGTGCAAGCCGCCCGAAGACAAACGGCAAAAGACAAGCCTCACGCGTGGTTGCCATTCCAACCTCCGAAGGAGGTGGAATAGAGGTTCAGAATCCTGTCGGGTAGGTAAAAGAAAAGGATGCCTCGGTGCATCCTTTTCTTTTACCTCGCTGATAGGCGCGAGAGGCTGCGAATAGGCCGCAAGGAAACGAAGGCTTCAAAAAGCCATTCTCATATAGCCTTCCTCCTTGATGGGGGGAAGACCGAGTAGCTCTCTTCCATACTCAACGTAGAAACGGTAGTTTTCAAGCGGCACTCCGTTTGGAATGAGATGGTCGATTGCAAAAATCGTGCCTCCGCCGAGCATAAGCTCCGACATTTTGTATTCGAGCTCCGCGCGGATCGCCTCCTTCCCGAGACGGAGGGTATGTTTATCGATTCCGCCCTTAAAGCAGGCCTTCTTGCCGTATTTTTTTCGCAACTCGACCATATCCATCCCCGCGGCCGGCTCAAGCGGAAAGAAGCAGTTGATTCCGCAGTCGATGAAATCCTCCATTACCGCATTCATATTACCGTCACTGTCCTGCGAGAATATCCTTGCACCGTAGGACTTGGCGCAGTCCCATACCTTGCTGTAATAGGGAGCGATAAATTTCTTTATCTGCAGTGGACCTGCGAGCGGGCCTGATTTGCCTGCCATATCCTCGTGAACCGAAATGTTGTCTACCGGTACGATCTCTCCGACACGCTCGAGAACCTTGATGGCGGTATCGGTGAAGGTGCTCAGCATATCCTCGATGAGCTCGGGATCCTCGTAATATGCGATACAAAGATTTTCCTCCCCCATAAGCTGTCTCGGCTCGTCAAATCCACCTGGTATGCTCAAATACGTGAGGTAGCCTTTGCTGTGAAGCGTCTTCTGCTTCTTAAGCTTTTCGACGTTTATGCGTGATTCGTCAAAGGTATACCAGTGCTTGATCTTCAGCCAATCCTCCATCGTTTCTACCGGGTATCCCATCGGAAGTGGGATCGTCGCACTCTTTTTTATCAGCTTTTGCTTACGCCCCATAGTGTCCACCGATATCGTATATTCCGGTGTGTCCTCGAGCACGTGGGCCTCAAGACCTGTTCTCGCACCGATCTTTGCACCGATCTTGGTACGTATTACGTAGTCCCAGTCGAACGCGGTCAATGCGATCTCTTTTTCGGTTGCGCCCTGCTTTGCCCACTCGTCTGCAAGTCCGACCAGTGGACCGAAGAGGGAGCAGAAGAATTCTCTGCCTGTAAACTCAAAATTGCAGTGAGCGATATACTGTTCTCTGTTCCAAATCATGATAGCTTCCTCCCAACTATTGTTTTATACATTTTTATTATAATAATATTATAGTAAAAAAACAGGCAAAGCACAATGCAATATCGGTTGACAAATGGACAAAATTCCGATATAATTGAGTTGAATGTAAAAGATCAAGGCGGTGAGTATATTTTGAATGTCAAAATCAATATGGTTCTGCGCAGAGGCACGCTTGAGGGTTGGAGGATCGGACCTCGTAAAATAAAGGATTACGAGCTTGTTTACGTGATCAGCGGTTACGGCGAAATTATGATTGGGGGAAAACAGATTTCCGTAGGCGCGGGCGATTTTATCTGCTTCAAGCCGGGAATTACACACAGTCTTTGGTTAAGCCGTGAGCCTTATATGGTTTTTTACGGAGTCCATTTTACCCCACAGCCTAAGGAAATAATGAAAGAAATTCCCGATTATGTACATCTCGAAGAGAGGCAGTGGGCGGATCAGCTTCTTAAAATGCTTTATGTGGAGCATCGGCAAAAAGGCTATCTCGGTGCTTGGAAAGAGGAAATAATCCTGCAACAAATTCTGAGTGAGCACTTGACAAGGCTTCATTCAACGCAAGAGCCCATCAGTGTTGCGCGCATTCGAAAGGTTCTTTCCTACATTCATAACGACCCTTGTAGAGATTATTCCTTAAGTGATCTGCTTGGTCAGGTTCGTATTCAAAAAAGCGTTTTTCTGCAAAGCTTTCGCAGTGTTACGGGAACAACGCCTTTGCAGTACATCATAAATCTGCGGCTTGAGACAGCCTGTGATTTGCTCGCGGAGACCGATCTGCAGATTTCTCAAATAAGCGACAAATGCGGATTTAAGGATCCGTTTTATTTCAGTCGGTGCTTCAAAAAGAAGTATTCTCTTTCGCCGCGTCAGTATCGCGAACATTTGAAATACAATTGAAATCTCCCCCAAGGACGCGTTGCTCTTTTGGGCGTGCGATTCGTGAATCTTCCTACGAGATTGCCTTTTTGAACAGACAAGCCTACGGAGAGCCCTCGGCGCAAAAGCACTTGACAAAATTCCCAATTCGTGCTATACTAACCTAAGTAACACAGCCAAACGGTCGCGCCGCATCACGCCGAAAGGTCTTGCGGTGAGGAAAGTCCGGGCTTCATAGGGCAGGATAACTGATAACATCAGCCGCGGGTGACCGCCGGGAAAGTGCAACAGAAATAGACCGCCGACATTTTGTCGGTAAGGATGGAAAGGCGGGGTAAGAGCCCACCAGTTCGTATGGTAACATACGTCCGCTGTAAACCCTATCCGAAGCAACACCGTTTGGGGATCGTTTGCCCGACATATATCCCCGGGTGGCATACGCCAATGGCGTGGAGCGGCGCGGTGACGCGACGCAAAGATAGATGACCGTTCTCGACAGAACCCGGCTTACAGGCTGTGTTACAGCATCAAAAAATACGAGGATCTCTCACAAAACGCGAGAAATCCTCGTTTTCTTTTATAATGTGCGCATTCAGGTGCGAGTCGCACGGATGAGTCTGAACACCTGCTCTGCGGTATCCGCGAGATTTTGATATGCGGTGTTCGGGTCCATCGCCTCCTCTAAGGTACAGGGCCTTCGGAGGATCGGGAAGTGTGCGTGGATCCCGTGATCGGGAAGAATACGCGCGCCGTCCGTGACACAGCCTGAAAAAGCGATCACGGGGACGCCGTATTTCGCGGCGATCGCAGCAACCCCTGCGGGTGCCTTGCCCATACAGGTCTGCTCGTCGAGCCGTCCCTCTCCCGTGACGACGAAATCAGCAGATCTGATCTCTTCCTCAAGATGCGTTTCGCGAATGACGATCGTGATGCCGGGCTCAAGCGATGCGCCAAGGTATGAGAGAAAGGCAAAGCCAAGCCCGCCCGCCGCACCTGCGCCAGGGATATCGGAGCAGTCTCGCCCGATCACCTCTGCCGTGAGGTGTGCAAAGGCGCGGAGGTGATCGTCCATCTGCCGTATGATCTCGGGCGTTGCGCCCTTTTGCGGACCGTAGACCGCGCTGCAACCGTTTTCGCCGCAAAGCGGATTTTTGACGTCACACGCAACGTGGAAGCAGCATTCCGAAAGGGAGGGGAGAGCACCCGAGCGGTCGATCGATCGGATCCTTCCGACACCGTCTGCGCCGTAGGGAACGGGTTGCCCGTTTTCATCGAGGAAGGAGAAGCCGAGTGCCGAAAGCATCCCGATGCCACAGTCGTTCGTCGCACTGCCGCCGATGCCGATGATGAAATTGCGACATCCGCGCCGGATCGCGTCAGCGATCATCTCGCCGACGCCGTAGGTCGTGGTGTAAAGGGGATTGCGCCGATCCTCGGGAACGAGCGTGATCCCTGCTGCCGACGCCATTTCGATGATCGCGGTCCTCCCACCGTCCGTCGTTCCGTATACGGCGTTCACGGGAATTCCAATCGGGCCCGTGACCGAAACGGATAAGAGACCCTCGGGATTTCCGCGTGTGAGTGCGTCGACCGTTCCTTCGCCACCGTCGGCAAGCGGGGAAACGATCACCTCTGCATCCTTGTAAACGCGCAGGATGCCGTCTCGTACGGCGTTTCCTGCCTGAATTGTGGAAAGACTTCCCTTAAAGGAGTCGATCGCGGCTACGATCTTCATAAGGACCCTCCTGTGTTTTTCGTGTGAAGCGTTTCGGCAGACGGGACGGATCCGCCGCTCAGTATTTGTCGATCATTTCGTACATCCCTGCGACCTCTTCGGGCGTTGGCTCTCTGAGATCCTTGAATCTGAACTCGATGCCGAGCTTTTCGTATTTCACCGTACAGATCTTGCGGAAGGGAAGAAGCTCGAGCTTGTCGATCACCGAATGCTTCCTTTGAAGCGATTTCAGAAACGCGGCGTTTTCCTCGTTGTCGTTCAGTGTTGGGATAAGCACCTGGCGGAGGGTGACGGGGATCTTCTCTATGTCAAGATAGGACAGAAACGCGAGCGGCGTGCTGATGCCGCAGCCGACGTAGCGGCGGTACTGCTCGTCCGTTGCATACTTCACGTCAAGCAGAACGCGGTCGGTATGGGAAAGAAGCTCCTTCGTTTCCTCGGTCAGAATGCTTCCCGAGGTATCGAGGCAGGTGTTGATGCCGTGCGCGTGACAAAGGCGAAAAAGCTCGGTCACGAATCCTGCCTGGAGAAGCGGTTCACCGCCCGAGACCGTGATGCCGCCTGCTTCTCCGAAATATGAGCGGTAGTGCTCAACCTTTTCGAGGATCTCAGCAGGGGTGTGCGCGTCACCGCCTGTCATTTTCCAGGTATCGGGATTGTGACAGCAGCCGCACCGCAGATTACAGCCCTGCAGAAAGAGAACGAAACGGACACCCGGCCCGTCAAGCGTGCCGAGTGTCTGTATCGAATGAATATATCCAACAGATGTGTTTGGACTCATCCGAGCACCTCGTGGAAGGTGCGGCTGATGACCTCTCTCTGTTGTTCCTTTGAAAGCTTGTGGAAGTTGACCGCATAGCCCGAAACACGGATGGTGAGGTTCGGGAACGCCTCGGGATCCTCGTAAGCCTTCATCAGCGTTTCACGGTTCAAGACGTTGATATTGATGTGGTGCGCCTTCTTCGTGAAGTATCCGTCGAGGATCGAAACGAGATTGTCGGTCCGATCGCTTTCCGATCTGCCGAGTGCCTCGGGGGTGATCGAGAAGGTGTTCGAGATACCGTCGCGGCAATCGTCGTAGGAGATCTTTGCGACCGAATTCAGGGACGCGAGTGCGCCGTTTTCCTCTCTGTTGTGCATCGGGTTCGCACCGGGTGCGAAGGGAGCGCCTGCCGCGCGTCCGTCGGGCGTTGCGGCGGTATGCTTGCCGTACATCACGTTCGACGTGATCGTCAGGACCGAGAGGGTGTGGATTGCATTGCGGTAGGTCGGCGTCTTACGAAGCTCGTTGATCATACGACGGGTCAGGTTCTTTGCGATGAGATCGACACGGTCGTCGTCGTTTCCGTATTTGGGGAATGCGCCGATCGTTTCAAAGTCAACGATGTAGCCGTTTTCGTCCTTGATGGGGCGAACCGATGCGTGCTTGATGGCAGACAGCGAATCGGCAACGACCGAAAGTCCCGCGATACCGAACGCCATAAAGCGCTCGACCTCGGAGTCGTGAAGCGCCATCTGGATCTTTTCATACGCATACTTGTCGTGCATATAGTGGATGACGTTCATCGTGTTGACATACAGGCGCGCGAGCCACGCGATGTAGTGCTCGTAACGAAGCATTACGGTGTCGTAGTCGAGCGTAAAGCCCTCGAGCACGGGCATCTGCGGTCCGATGTGGATGCCGCTCGTCGTGTCGTAGCCGCCGTTCAGAGCGATCAGAAGAAGCTTTGCAAGGTTACAGCGCGCGCCGAAGAACTGCATCTGCTTACCGATCTTCATTGCGGAAACACAGCAAGCGATCGCATAGTCATCGCCGTAGATCGGGCGCATCACGTCATCGTTTTCATACTGGATCGAGTCGGTGTCGACCGAGACCTGTGCGCAGAATTTCTTAAATCCGTCGGGCAGATGAGTAGACCAAAGGATCGTAAGGTTCGGCTCGGGAGAGGAGCCGAGGGTATAGAGCGTATTCAGAATACGGAAGCTGCTCTTTGTGACGAGGGTCCTTCCGTCCTCGCCCATACCGCCGACCGCTTCGGTGATCCACATCGGGTCGCCGCCGAAGAGCTCGTTGTATTCGGGCGTCCTGAGGTGACGTGCGACACGGAGCTTCATTACGAAGTCGTCGATCAGCTCCTGCGCGCCCTCCTCGGTCAAAAGGCCGTTTTCAATGTCACGCTCAATATAAATATCGAAGAAGGTGCTGACTCTGCCGAGCGACATTGCCGCGCCGTTCTGCTCCTTGATTGCCGCGAGATAGCCGAAATAGGTCCACTGGATCGCTTCCTTTGCGTTTTTCGCGGGCGCGGAGATGTCGTAGCCGTACATCTCTGCCATTTCCTTCAGGAGTCCGAGGAAGACGATCTGGCGGAAGAGCTCCTCGTCGAGGCGGATCGTATCGGCATCGAAATCGCGAGATGCGAGCGCCTGCTTGTCCTTTTTCTTTTCCTCGATCAGGCGATCCACGCCGTAAAGCGCGACACGGCGGTAGTCACCGATGATCCTGCCGCGTCCGTAAGCGTCGGGCAGACCCGTGATGACGTGGCACTTGCGTGCGGCACGCATCTCGTCGGTATATGCACGGAAAACACCGTCGTTGTGCGTCGTGCGGAAGCGGAAGCCTTCCTCGATCTTTTCCGAAAGCTTATAGCCGTATGCCTCGCACGCCTGGCGGCTCATTCGAATGCCCCCGAAGGGATTGACGCCGCGGCGGAGCGGAGCATCGGTCTGAAGACCGACGATGAGCTCCTTATCCTTGTCGATATAGCCGGGCTTATATGCGGTGAGCGAGGAGACCGTTTCGGTATCCACGTCAAGCACGCCGCCTGCAAGACGCTCCTTTTTGAAGAGCTCCTGCACCTCGTCCATTAGCCCCTTCGTGCGTGCGGTTGCACCCGAAAGAAAGCTGTGGTCGCCCGTGTACTCCTTGTAGTTGGTTTGAATAAAATCGCGGACGTTGATCTCGTCCTGCCATACGCCGGCCTGAAAGCCGTACCAGTTTAAGTGTTCCATAAATTTGACCTCCGTTTGTGTTTTTTTTCGCAAACGGTTCGCCCAGACGGTCGGCATAACCGTTAAATCATTCCCTCGCGGTGCTCCGCGTTTCCGTCAGTTATGTTCTTACAACTTAATTATACAATATTCCGCATCACTTGTCAAGCAAAAACGTATCGTGATACCACTGTTTTTTTGACGGATTTTGACGTTGTTTTTTAGTGGTTTTGTGCAGAATCTTTGGTTTCTTCATAACTTCTTTGACTGGGCGTGACACGGTCACGTTTAGAAAAAAAGAGCACCGAATGCAGTCGCAAACAGTGCTCTTTCTGTGTAGAAGATCAGAGGTTGAACGCGATCGCGTTCTTTGCCTTCGACGAAAGCTTCAAGGTCTTATGGACCGTGCCGTTTTCGGTCTCGATCTCGACGTCGTAGTCGCCGTAGAAGCCACGGAAGGTGCAGGAGCCGCCTTCACTCGTTACGCGCTCTGCCTCGGTGTGCCATTCCTTCTTGATGAGGTCGCGAATGACCTTGAGGGCGGGCTTTTCGGACATATCGAAGCGGAGGAGACCGCCGTAGTAGATGTTTTCTCCGAGCTCCATATTGCCCTGCGACGCGCGGATCGCTTCAAGATCGTCCGACCAAACGTGTGCGTAGCCGTCGACGAGGTTCCAGTAGATGATCTGCTCGACTGCGGGATGAGAGAACCAGATCGGATAGAGGTAGCTGAGGAGCTCTGCCTGAATTGCCTCGTCCTCCTCATCGTTCGAGTAAGCGGGGATCGTGACCTCGGTGATCTGCAGTGCATTCGTAAGATTTGTGTACAGATCCATTTGGCGGTAAAGGCGCTCGGGATTGTAGTCGTTGTGACGGATCTTGGCGATCTCGTTCTCGCGCTTATGGAATACGTGGAACTGCAGACCGATTGCGTCGATGCGTGCGCCCTTCAGCATTGCCGATTCGATGTAGGAGTAGTATTTGTCGCTCGAACGGCACTTGTCGCGCCAAGCGGCGGTTGTGCCCTCGTTGATGACGAGCTTGTTCTGGGGGAAATACTTTTCTGCGAGCTTGAAGCACCACGTGACGTAGTCGGGATCCTCGTAAAATTCGGTTCTGCCCGCAACGTGTGCCATTTCGTTTGTGACCTCGATCGTGGGGATCTTATCGGCGTAGCGCTCGGAGATCTCCTTATAGCGGCGGATAAGCTCCTTCTTCGTCGTGAAGGCGTCGGCACCGTGGAGCCACGTCGGGAAGAACATATCATACGCAAGTCCGTGCTCACGGGGCTCGATGCCGTTCTCCTCGCAGAACTCCATACAGAGATCGATCGCGGGACGGCGGTATATCTTCTTGCTGTCCTTGTCGTAGCGCTGCTCACCCTTTTTAGGCTCGGTCGCGTCCCAATAGAAGGGAAGGGTTGCCATATTGAAGGTATCCTTGAATACCTCCTTATAGCGTGCGTTCTTTTCGGGCGTCTCAAGCTCGTCGAGCATAAAGATATTTGCACCAAAGCGGAACTCGTGGTTTTTCTGCGTGACCTTTACGCGCGCTCCGGGAATCGGGTTGCCGTCCTTGTCGTTGACGGTGACCGTCATGCTCCCCTTGCGGTTTGCTTCGATGCCTGCGTTGATGCGGGCACGGAGCTCTTCTTTATTTGCCTCGAAATATTCGAGGACCTGCCATCTTTCACTTGTGCGTTCCATTTTCATTTCTCCTTTTTTGGATGTTTTTATTTCGGTGGTCTCTCTGTCAGAGGGAAATGGTTTTCGTATTTCTGTCCTTCGACGAGAGCTTCAGGGTCTTATGGACCGTGCCGCCTTCGGTCGTGATCTCGACGTCGTAGTCGCCGTAGAAGCCGCGGAAGGTGCAGGAGCCGTTCTCGTTTGTCACGCGCTCGGTCTCGGTGTGCCATTCCTTCTTAATGAGATCGCGGATGACACGGTATGCGGGCTTCTCGGACATATCGAAGCGGAGGAGACCGCCGTGGTAATAATTCTCACCGAGGGTCATATTACCCTGCGACTCGCGGATCTTGATCGGGTCGGGGCTTGAAACGTGTGCATAACCGTCGACGAGGTTCCAATAGATGATCTGCTCCATATTCGGATGCGAGAACCAGATCGGGTAGAGGTAGCTGAGGAGCTCTGCCTGGATCGCCTCGTCCTCCTCATCCTTCGAGTACGCGGGGACCGTGACCTCTGTTACCTGCAGCGGCTTTCCAAAGTTCGAGTAGAGATCCATATGGCGATAAAGCGACTCGGGGTTGTAGCCGTTGCGCGTGCTCGCGTGATCGACCTCCTTTTTATGGAACATATGGAACTGCATACCGATGGCGTCGATCCGTGCGCCCTTCTTTATAGCTGCTTCAATGTAGGAGTAATATTTGTCGCTTGCACGGCACTTATCTGCCCAGGCACGTGCCGTATGCTCGTTGATGACAAGCTCGTTCCCGGGGAAATACTTTTCGGCAAGCTTGAAGCACCACTCGATGAATTCGGGATCGTCGTAGAATTGGGTTCTGCCGGATGACCATTCCATCTCGTTCGTGACCTCGATCGTGGGGATCTTATCAGCGTAGCGCTCGGAGATCTCCTTGTAGCGCTGTTCAAGTGCCTTTTTGGTTTCAGCGGTGCTCGCACCGTAGAGCCATTTCGGGAAAAAGTGATCGTATGCAAGGGCGTGCTCACGGGGCTCGATACCGTTCTCCTCGCAGAACTCCATACAGAGATCGATCGCGGGGCGGCGGTAGAACTTGACGCTGTCCTTGTCGTAGCGCGTCTTTCCTCTTTCGGGCTCGGTCGCGTCCCAATAGAAGGGGAGCGTCGCCATATTGAAGGTATCCTTGAATACCTCCTTATAGCGTGCGTTCTTTTCGGGCGTTTCAAGCTCGTCGAGCATAAAGAGATTCGCGCCGAAGCGGAACTCGTGGCTCTTCTGCACAGCCTTGATGTGTGCTCCGGGAATCGGATTCCCGTTCTTGTCGTTGACGGTGAGTGTCATACTCCCCTTGCGGTTTACCTCGATACCTGCGTTGATGCGTGTGCGGAGCTCCTCCTTGTTCGCTTCAAACAACTCGAGAACCTTCCATCTTTCACTTGTGCGTTCCATTTTGATTTCTCCTTTCGGACAGATATACGGCGTTCTGTTTTAGTTTCCGTTCGGTATTTTTATTGTAGCAGATTTATCGAGCCAAAACAACCCCATTTTCGCACAAAAAGGTATGATTTTCGCAACCTTATCGACCGAAAATCCCGTCTTTTCCCGAATGTGCCGGATTTTTCGGGGGAGTTGACTTTTCGAAACAAATGCTTTATAATAAACATAGGACGGTTGGAGGTGATCGGATGATCTTTACAGAGGAGGCACTCTCCTTTCAAATTCTTGACGTGCTATATATCAATCAAGGGAACTCCGAGGTAAGGACGAGAGGTCGGAATTTTGACGCGCTCTCCTTCCGCCTTGAGTCAAGCACCTCCATCAAATCTCGGAACAGGGAGCTTCGTCTATCGGACGGTATGATCGGTTATTTCCCATCCACATCCGATTATCGTCGGAGCTCGGAGAAGGACAGAATGATCGTCGTTCATTTCAGCCCGCTGAACTTTCAGGGAAGTGAGATCGAGGTCTATCGCCCAAGGGAGCCCGAGCGATACCGCGCGCTTTTTGAGCAGCTTCTCGACACGTGGAGCCGCAAGGAAACGGCGTACCGCTATGACTGCACGGCGATCCTCAATCGCATTTTTGCCGAGATCTACCGCGAAAACGCGGAGAAAAGACCTCCGCACGGGAAGATCGATGCCGCAGTGCGTTATATCGAGCAGAATTGTCTCTCTGCTGATTTCGCCCTTTCCTCCGCGGCGGAGCGCGCCTTTATGAGCGAGGTCTATTTCAGACGGCTGTTTCGCGAGGAATTCGGGATGTCTCCGAAGCAATACGTTACGCGTTTCCGCATCAGCCACGCGGCGTCGCTGATCCTTTCGGGGTATTTTACGCTCCAGGAGGTCTCAGCACGGTGCGGATTTCGGGACTACAAGCATTTCACCGTGCAGTTCAAGAGGATCATCGGTGTCTCCCCCTCGCAATATGATTACGATTTCAGACGATGAGTACAAATTTTTTGCTCAAAACGTAAAAAATCAAAAATAGCTTCGGTTTTTTTTGAAAAATCCCTTTACAAAGAGAATTTTTTTTGGTATACTATAGCGTGGTGATAAAAATTATGTTACCCCTGCCCGGCGGAAAACGCTGCGCCCGGCAGCTAAAAGAAGGAGTTGGTCTTTTATGAGCCGTATGATCGGTACTGTATCCCGTGGCGTTCGTGCCCCCATTATCCGAGGTGGAGACGATCTCGTAGAAATCGTTACGAAGTGCGTTCTCGATGCCGCAGAGGATGGAGGCTATGAAATCAGAAATCGCGACATCGTTGCGATGACCGAGTCGATTGTTGCTCGCGCACAGGAAAATTACGTTACCATCGATAATATCGCAGAGGACGTTCGCACAAAGCTTGGCGGAGAGACCGTCGGCGTTGTCTTCCCGATCCTCAGCCGTAACCGCTTCTCGGTTTGCCTTACGGGTATTGCAAGAGGCGCGAAGAAGGTCGTGATCTGCCTTTCCTATCCCTCCGACGAGGTCGGAAACCATCTCGTCAGCCTTGACGCGATCGACGAAAAGGGAATCAACCCCTACAGCGACGTGCTTGATATCAAGCGCTACCGTGAGTGCTTCGGATACGAGAAGCATACCTTCACGGGCGTTGATTACGTAGAATATTATGAGAGCCTCGTCAGAGCCGAGGGTGCGGATTGCGAGATCATTTTCGCGAACGATCCCCGTGCGATCCTGAAATATACCGAAAACGTTTTGTGCTGTGACATCCACACTCGCCACCGTACAAAGCGTCTGCTGAAGAACGCAGGTGCAAAGAGAGTGTTCGGTATGGACGATATTATGTCCGCTCCGATCGGAAACAGCGGTTACAATGAAAAATACGGTCTTCTCGGCTCAAATAAGGCGACCGAGAATAAGGTCAAGCTCTTCCCCCGCGATTGCAACCCCCTTGTCAATGCGATCCAGGATCGCATCCTGAAGGAGACGGGCAAGCTCGTTGAGGTTATGGTCTATGGCGACGGTGCCTTCAAGGATCCCGTCGGCAAGATCTGGGAGCTTGCAGACCCGGTCGTATCCCCCGCATATACCGCAGGTCTCGAGGGAACGCCGAATGAGCTGAAGCTGAAGTACCTTGCAGACAACGATTTTGCAAATCTCTCGGGCGAGGAGCTTCGTGCGGCGATCGAAAACAAGATCCAGCACAAGGATACGAAGCAGGAGGGACAGATGGGTACGACTCCGCGCCGCCTCACCGACCTCATCGGATCACTCTGCGACCTGACCTCGGGCTCGGGCGACAAGGGAACGCCGATCATCTATATCCAGGGCTATTTCGACAACTACACGACCGAATGATCGTGAAAACCGAATAAAGAAAAGGTGCTTTTGCCGAGAGGCAAAAGCACCTTTTTGGATTGCGAAAACCACCGGTACGGCGGGTGGTTATGACTTACGCTTCGGGGTCAACCAGTTCGCGCAGCTTTTTTGCCGCATTTGCTGCCCGACTCAGATATTCGTCAGTGGTGAGAGTATCATAAATGGGATTGTTGTAGAGCTTCTTCGCTTTTTTACTAGCAAGCTCCAGCATCAGCGTGCCGTCGAAGCCCGCATTCCTCAGATGCTCGGCAAAACGGTAAAAGTTGATCTTACCGTCAAAGGGGATCATATGGCAGTCCTCGTTATACACGAGCATATTGTCGTGAATATGGAGGCAGACCACTCGCTTGCCGAACAGGGGCATATATTCCCGCCCCGGGGTGAAGCAGGCCTCGTGACCGCAGTCATAGCAGAAGCCAACCGAATCCTCGGCGGAAAAGGCTTCAAACGCCCACGCGAGGTTAGACAGCTTTCTCTGATTCTCAAAGGCAACGGTAACGCCACTCTCTGCGGCGTGCTCCACAAGCGACGTAAATCTTGCCCGACCGATATCGGTGACGGGAGGCGGTTGCTCACCTGAGGACAGGTGGACCACGGCAATGGGCGCTCCGACCAGCTTACAGCGGTCGATGCAGTTTTTCAGTGTAGCCAGCATCATATCGCCTTCCTCACAATCCAGCCACAAATGGTTCGTGTACAGGCGGAAGGGGGCGTGAATGGCTTCGTACGCGATGCCGTAGCGTGCCAGAATATCGGCAACCGCCGCTTGCTCTTCCACGGTTTCATATACTCCCGTAAAGGTAGCCTCGAAGCCGACCTCCGCAATCTTTTTTGCGTATTCCTCGTGGGTAAGTCCTGCGTACGCGTCAAAATTGATTCCCAATTTTCTCATAACAGCTTTTTCTCTCTTTGCAGTTACCGACTCTGTGCCGTTTTATCATACTCCCGAAGCGCTGCCGTGAAGCTTTCGCCAAACAGATGCAGCGTTTCCTCGGTTACCACTACGCTGCCATCTTCTTCGCCAAAGTACGGAACCTCGCAGCAGAACGAAAGCTGGCTTGCCGGTCTGACCGTTGCGTAGCGCGGCAGGGTGGGCATAGAGATCTTGTTCCAGCCGTCATCCGGCGCGATGTTGTTACTCGGATCAAAGGGGATCGAGCCGGGGAGGATCTTGCTCTCGAAAATTTTTGAGAAGAGATCCAAACGGGAAATTTCTTCTACTACGTTGTAAGGGATATGTACCTTATCGTTGATATCTCCCATATGCTTGGGCGCGTGGATATCAAACAGATATACCACGTCGTTATTATCAACAAGCTGACGCAGTGCGGTGCAGGTATTATAGAGGCTGTCACCCTCGTACGGATAATCGATCCAATAGTCGTGGGGCAGGCGATGCTTGCCCTGATCTCCTTCCATAACACCGTCAATATCTACGAAGGGGACGCAAATGAGCTCGTAACCCTCCAGGGGCTCCTTCAGCAGGGATAGAAGCATAGCTTCCATCACGTAGGTTCCGGTGCTTTCGCACGAATGGTGGCGCGAGGTGATCAGGATCTTTTTCTCACCCTTTCCGACGCGGACAGAGGGAACGCTTCTGCCCTTGTTGGAGATGCAAAGCGGCTCAACCTTCAGCCCGTTTCTTTCGCAAAGCATCTCAAAGCGTACCGGCGTATAGAGCAAGTCATAGCAGAAAAACACCTCATCCTCGTCTGCTCCGAAGGTATAGGTGAAAGCCTCGTAGGGAGTGCCGTCCTCGGCGGTCCATTCCTTTCGTCCACCCGTCCATTTCCAAGAAATCAGATCGGTTGACACTGCCGCGCCCCAATAGCCCACGCGCTTGATGTGCGGGAACTGGAAGGTTACGGTTTTTCCCTGGGCACCCTTTACACGAAACGCCCAATAAAACCAGTCGCGGTCGAGTCTTGTATCACGTAACTCGTTCGCCAAAGAGACGGTGTCCTCCTGAACGTCCAAAACCTCAATGTTACCGCCTACAAAATTCTTGTCAATCTTCATATCTATGACCATTCCTTTCTGCCGCGATCACGCAGCATTCAAAATTTTGTTAGAACCTTTCAGGTAATACCGTGTGTTCTATGGATTCATTTTACAGAAGGGAAAGACAGTTTGTCAAGATAAAAGAACAAAAAAGAATGTATGTATCAGATTATTTTCGCCATTTGAATACATATATACCTATATGTATTGACAATTTCGTATCGGTCTGCTATACTGAACGTAATACGAACCGGGGGGCAAAACAATGTCAAAACGCTATCTTGAAGTCAGACGGACTGTGGAAAAGAAAATCGAGTGTGGAGAGTGGGCAGTGGGCTATAAGCTCCCGAGAGAGGTCGATCTCTGCCGTGAATTTGACGTGAGCCGAACGACGATGCGCCGTGCCCTCTCGACACTTGTCGAGGAGGGAAAGCTGAAAAGGATCAAGGGAACAGGCACCTTTGTGAGCCGTCCGCAGATATTTGAAAAAACCACCTTCTTTACGCATAGCTTTGCCGAGGAGCTTCGTTCGCAGGGACTGACCTGCAAAACCGAGGTGCTTGAGCTCCGAAGGCTCCGTGTGAGTGACGAAAGAGCCGCAGAGGGACTCGGCATTCCGATTGGCACGGCGGCGGTAAAGCTGAAGCGGCTTCGCTACTCCAGAGAGAAGGGAGAATACGGACCGATCACGCTCACGACCTCATATTTCCCCGAGGACATCGGTATGCAGATCCTCGACTGCGATTTTGAAAAATTTTCTCTTTATCAGGTGCGGAAAAGCCACCGCATCGCCTGGGTACAAAGCACGACTACGATCTCTGCGACGCGCCTGCCGCCGCGTGAGTGTCGCTGGCTTTCTGCGAACGAGAACGATCTGTTTTTCCTTATGACGGCACGGGTGTGTGATAAAAACGGGAGAGTCATCGAGTACTGCGAGAGCTATTATCCCATTGACCGCAATGTTTTTACCTTCACCGTGGCATCGGAATGAGATAACAAAATAAGGGCTGAGCCATTGGCTTCCTGAAAAGCTTTTGACTCAGCCTCTTTTTTGACTCCCCCCGCTGGGCTCGAATTACGAGCGCGATGCGCTCGAGGCGAATCATGATTATGCGTCGCTTTGCTCCGCGAATCACGATATCTTTCCGGTTAGAGCCGAACAAAGAGAAGGGAAACAAAAACAGACCACGCAAGGTGGTCTGTT
>JAFVXC010000022.1 GCA_017501345.1 Clostridia bacterium | reverse complement strand
ACGGTAATATCCACACGGCGTTATTCGATTTTCAAGGAACGTAAATGTATAAAGATAAATTATGGGAGTAGTATTCAAATTACGGCTCTCAAATTTATCCCCCTCAATTGGTAGCCGGCGAAAACGGCTAAAACCCGCCACAAAATCGAAAAATATTTTACGTTCTCATCTAATAGGACAAAAATACGCGAATTGTATAGTGTCTGTAAAAAGTTCCTCTCTAATAGGTAGTCAGCGAGATTGGCAAAAAAGACAACCATAATCTTCAAAAAACTTTACTTCACTTGACAACGGACATTTTTTCATTGAAATCGGGGGTATGCAAACTCACCACTCTCAAATTTTCTCTCATACTATTCGTTGCTGACTTTTTGAGGGAATTTTGCGTACCTTTCTAATATTCGTTAATGACTTTTTTGCAAAATAATAGCCGGAGAGTATCAAAAAATTTATTCCCTCAATTGGCAGCCCGCGAGATCGACCAAAAGACAACCATTACTTCAAAAAAATTACCCCTCTAAGTGGTAGCCGACGAAACGAGCCCAAAAGGGCAAGGTTTTCAGAAAAATTTTTCTCCTCATTAGGTAGGCAGCGAGAACGGCTAAAACCCGACACGTCCTCTAATATTTAGTTGGGAACTTTTTTGAGAAATTTTGCGTAATATTCACATAAAAATTTATCCCTCTAAGTGGTAGGCAGCGAAACGAGCCGAAAAGGGCAAGATTTTGAAAAAATAATTATCCCCTCAATAGGTAGCCAGCGAGAACGGCTAAAACCCGCCACCCTTCTAATATTAAGTTGGGAGTTTTTTTCGGGTTTGGACGAAAAAAGTTTTGAAAATAAAAGTCCCTCTAAGTTGTAGCCGGTGAAAACGCCAATTTTATACCCCTCACTATTACGTTGCTTACTTTTTTTGAATTTGGCCGAAAATTTTTTCAAAAAAGTTGAAGAAATTTTTTGCGCCCTCAAGTAGTAGCCGACGAGAACGGGCAAAACCCGACACGTCCTCTAATATTCAGTTGGGAACTTCTTTCGGATTTGGACGAAAAAATCTTTGAAAATAAATGTCCCTCTAAGTGGTAGGCAGCGAAAGGGGCAAAAATATAAGGCTGTTCGTAAAAACAGCCCAAAAATTGAAATGGCGGTGGAAATTTGTTTTCCACCGCCGCAACGTTATGAATATATTTGAAACGTATAAATGTTATGCTTTGTCGTGAAGATCAGATAATCCTCGCGGTATTCATACGTTCCGCAGCTTGTTTTGAGATAGCGTCCGTTTATATCCTCGATATACAAAAATTGTTCGCCCGGGTGCTTGTGTTCGCTTTCAAACATTCCGAGAACACCCTCTATCCCGACGTATCTCATTCGCCAAGACCATTCGTTTTCCTCTGCCTCAGTTATGGGTATGATCTCTATGAGTTTGGCGATATATGCGTTTACCTTTTTAGCCATAGGTTTCTCCTTTGAAGCATATTACAATGTTTCACCTTGTAACACTTCAAGCATAATCCTCGCGCCGAGCCGAAAGGCGTATGTAAATATCTCTCGCTCGTTGATCTCGGATAGCTCCGACCAACAATCGTCAAACCTCTGCAAAATGTCCTTTTGCTTTTCATCAAGCGTGGTTTCGAGGTTTTCGTGATGGGTAGCAATATATCCCATCAATTCTTTCGTTTCTTTTGTGGTAATTCTGCAATCGGTGCTCGGGGAGATATTGCCGTACCATAATTCTTTCAGTACCATCATTTGTAGATCACCTCCCGCAGCACAAACTCCTCGGCGCAGGCGCGGACGTTATTCATTTCCTGCACCCAGCGCATTTGATCTGTCGCCTTCAGTTCTTCGGTGATGCCATTCTTGGCGGCAAACTTTTTGACCTCCGATTCCATCAGTGCCGCCGCTTGCTCGTCGATTCTGTGAAGGTGCTCGTTGAGCCTGCCTTCTGTTAAAAGGGTGGTGTAAGTCCCGCGTCGGTGATTTTTGAGAAACGCGAGATGTAAGTTCCCGTACTTGCCGATCTCATAATCGGTCTGTTCGGGCAGTTCAAGCTCGGGGTAAAACTGATCCCCGATTTGTTTGTAGTGCAGTTCCATACTGTACTCCTTTCGCTGTAATGGATTTGTGGGTTCTCAGCAGTTGAGAATAGCTTTTATTGCTCCTTTCCTCATAACTGCCGTTCTATTCACCACAAATGAGCCGTCACAGCTATGTTGTATTAGGCTTTGTGAGACGTACTCACTTTACCCTTTATAGAATACATTACATTGAGATTCCATATTGATGTGAGTAATCCTCTAAATAAGTTGGGGAACTCCAAGAATAGCTTCCGTCCTCATACACTCGACCCATTTCTTTGTATGAAAACTCGTAGAAATATACTGAACCCTCGTGATATCTAAGAATAATATGATCTCCTATATCGCTTCTTAAAAGCAATTCAGCAACTCCGTCGCCGTCCATATCCAAATAGCACATCTCGACGCTATCAAGACTTGCTATCGAACCGTTTCCAAAAGAAAAATAAAGCTCCCACAGATATTTGTTGGCAGATGTTATCTTGCTATCATAATCCAGAATTCTTTCAAAGATTCTTTTGTAGCTGATTTCAAGTCTGAGCGGAATAAATTCAAAATCTGCATTTTCTCGTGTATGTTCAGCCAAAAATTCGATATGGGGAAGTACGCCTTGGCTTAATGCGGCAGCATATTCAAGAACGGTGATTGGTGTTTTGTTGCCGTTTGAAATTTTGTAGTAGCGGGGATGAAGTGTTTCGGGATCATGACCGTCTGTTCCGTATTCTTCTAATAGCAAAAGTTCCTTATCGTCATCGGATATTTTAAATATCGAAAAAGAAGATGTATCCGCACCACTACTGCCGTATACTTGTATTGTTCCGTCCCCGTCTATGGCGCACTTCTTTCGATTCCAATAATTGTCGAGCAGAATCGGTTTGCCGTCCGCAAAGGAAAAGATAGCTAAAACGGTATAGTCATCAAGAAGCAGGAGCATTTCGTCGTTTTCATTTTTGTTCAAATCACAGAATGCATAACCGGGGATGTTCGTCGAAAGATGGAAGGTTGAAACAGCACCAATAATGGCAGCCCACCATTCATATTCCTTTGTTCCCTCGGAATAAGGATTACCCTTGGAATTCATTTGCTCGTCTAAATTTATAATAACGTCCTTGTATATATCCAATACAGGCTTGTATTTTTCTTCGTTTGAAATATCATTGGAAGGATTATTTTCCGTCTGCTCGGTTGTGGATGCTGTATCGTCTTTGCTTTCCTCGGGCTGTCGTGTGTTGCAAGAAGCTAGAAACGTTAGAAGAAATGACGCTATCAGCAGCCAAGTGATCGTTTTTTTCATATTTTAACCTCCCAATAATTTTATTGTGCATAAGTATTATAGCATAATATTTTTATAAAGTAAATATCGAAGATGAAAATATTAAAATATTAAATATGATGGAATTATTCAAGGAAGGGTATTGTGTTATAATAAGGACAACATCTTTTCCCAAAAACAGTTGTTGTCCTTAAAATAACACCAAATAGGAGTGTGTTATAATAAGGACAACAGTTTATTAAATTTTGCTGTTACGATGCCTTTGCCATCGGAATTTGCGCGGCATTGAGCATATTCTCAATAAAAATCCCGTAGCCCGTGGTGGGATCGTTGATGAGAACGTGCGTCACAGCCCCCACAAGCTTGCCGTTCTGTATGATGGGAGAGCCACTCATCCCCTGAACGATGCCGCCGCTTTTTTCAAGAAGGCGCGGGTCGGTGACCTTGACCGTGAAGCATTTACCTCCATCGGCATCCGGATGAATGTCCGAAAGCTTGACCTCGTATTCACCGATTCCGTTTTCGTCGAGCGTCGAGTAGATCGTAGCACTTCCTGCCGTGACCTCTTTCTTTTCGGCGATGGGGATGGGCTTACAGCGTTCATCGCATTTCATTTTTTCGGGGATTTCCGTGAGAGCGCCAAACATTCCGACATCAGTGTTACTGAGGAGCGTTCCGAGCTTTTCGGCGGTGAAATATCCCTTGAGCTCGCCCGGTGTGCCCGGCTTGCCACGTACCGCCTCGCTGACCGTGACGTCAAAGATCGTTCCGCGCGTCATCGGTACGAGATCGCCGTGAGGGCTGTTACAGATGCCGTGACCGAGCCCTGCGAAGAGACAGCTGTCGGGGTCAACGTAGGTCACAGTTCCGATGCCCGCTCCACTGTCGCGAATCCACATCCCACTCTTGTACTTCGCGTCAAGATCAGATTTTTTCGGCGTGACCGATAAGGTCAGCGTTTCGTTTCCGCGCCGTATCTCGATCGAAAGGGATTTGCCGCCCGAAGCCTCCACCGCATTTGTGAACGCCTCTGCGCTTTGCACGGCTTCACCGTTGCATTTGACGATGCGATCGTTTTCCCGAAGTCCCGCATCCTTGGCAGGGGAATATGCCGTTCCGTTTTCGGTTACGTCGCAGAAGCCGACCACAAAGACGCCGTCCGTCATAAAACGAATGCCGAAGGGCATACCGCCGGGGCAGAGCATTTTCGGCGTTTCGGCGGCAATCGGCAGTACCGCAAGCGAAAGCGTAAGAAGAAGCACGAAACCAATGACGAGCAGTCGCAGGATCACGTTCCCCGAGGCTTTTTTTCTACTGATATATTTGTTTCCAATACTGCGTTGCATGATTTTTTGAACCAAACCTTTCCGTTTCCGCATTTGCGGATGCCACACTTTTGAAGTTGCGGCGTTCCGCGTGTACGGTCGCCGCTATCTCTAATTTGCTCCGAAGTCGTGCTCTTCATAAGTAACAATTTTTTTGATAGAAGCCAATATTCGCGTTGTATTCCATCAAATCGGGGCTGTATTTTCCGTAAAATAGTGCGGTTTTCTCTGTACTTTTTCCTCGTTATGTGTTATAATAAGGTGGAATCACTGAAAGTGAGCAGATCGAATGAAGAAAAATACAAAAAAAGAAACGGCAAAGAAAACGAAAAAAGCAAGCACCGCGCGCCGACGGGTATCGCTTTACCGCTATCCCGTCTCGGAATGCGCGGAGGATTCCGCGCGCTTTGGTGACGCGATCTATGCGTGGAGCGGACTCGCGAGAAAAACGGTTGCGGGTGACGGACCGCGGATCGGCGTGCTCGGGGAAAAATCCCTCCATTCGATTTTGAAGCGCTTTATTACAGAGGATGAATCTGCATATGAGGTTCCGATCAGGTCGCGTAGCGGCGAGGTGATCCACAAATACGTTGCCGACGTTTGCACGGAAAATAAAATTTTTGAAATTCAAACGGGTGGCTTTTACCCGCTGATCCCTAAAATATCCTATTACCTTAGCGAGACCGATTACGACGTGACGGTCATACATCCGATCCCGATGATCCGTTACAAATCGTGGATCGATCCCGAAAGCGGCGAGCTGAAAAGCCGAACGCGATCCCCGAAAAAGGGGCGCGCGGAGGATGCGCTCCGCGAGCTTTTCTGGATCCGTGAGATGCTCCAAAGCCCTCGCTTGCACGTGACGCTTTTGTTCCTCGAGGAGGAGGAGTATCGCTATCTCGACGGCTGGAGTTACGACAAAAAACGCGGCTCGAACCGCTGTGAGCGCGTGCCGATCGCCTTGCTCGGTCGGGTGGATCTCGCGTCGCGCGAGGACTATGCGGCGTTTCTCTCTCCCGAGCTTCCCGAGGAATTTGTCGCATCGGAATTCGGTGCACTGCTCGGACTTCGCGGCAGAGCGGTATATGCCGCTTTGAGAGTCTTTCTCTCTCTCGGTTTTTTTGAGGAGAACGGACTTCGCGGCAGAAGCGTGTTATACCGCAGATGTGACCGCGCGGTGACAGGATCGGAGGACGGCGCTACTTTATAATTTGTGTCGATCGCCGTTGCGGTAACCGTTCCAAAAAATGCCGAAATGAAGATCCCCACACAACGGAGAAACAATTTTGAAGCATTCCGAAAATAAAATTTTTCAGTAAGGAGAATACGTATGGAGATCAGAAAAAGGATGATTCCGAATTCCAGAAAGGGTGGCCCAATCAAGGGTGCAATTGAGCGTGAATATATTTACTTTACGGTCGCGTTCAATCATTTTCGCGACGTGAGTGACAGTACGGAGCACGCGGTGCGTGACAGGGAGGAGATGCACGAATGCGAGTGCGTTCTCTGTCTGCCCGATACCTACCGTGACGACGGCGAGCCGACTCCGCTGATCCTTTCCTGCCACGGTGCAGGCGGTCGTGTTTCCGAAGCCGAAAATCTGGTCGGCGGCGTACAGTATGCGACGACCTGTATCGACAGAGGCTATGCCGTGCTTGATATCTGCGGCTCGGAGCCGCACGGACTGACGATGGGCTGCCCCGAGCATATTTTCGCGCTTTACAAGGCTTATCGCTACGCCGTGAAGCATTTTAATCTGTCGGAGCGCGTTTTCCTTATGGGAGCATCGATGGGCGGACACGTTGCAATGAATTTTTCTAATACCTTCCCGAGTATTGTGCTTGCGATCGGAATGTTCTATCCGCGTCTTAATATGGACGGCGTGACCGTGGACGGGCACTACTGCATCGGTACGTGGGATAAGATCGAACGGAAGCCGGGACATACGATGAATTCGCGTGAGCGTATTACGGAAATATACCGCTTCCCGACGGAGGAATGGTTTGAACCGAATACGATCGGCTTCAATCCCTATCGCACGCGCTCGTTCGTAAACGCGGAGGGAGAGCGCGTGGTGATCCCGCCCTGTCCGATCAAGATCTGGCAGGGAACTGCGGATACGGTCGTTGACCCCGTGATGGTGGAGGAGTTCGTCAGATCGGTTCGCCGATCGGGATCTTACATTGAGTTCCACCTGCTCGAGGGCGTGGAGCACAAGGTTTCTCCCGTGATGCGCGAGGAGCTGCCGATGTGGTTTGATCGGTTTATCTGATGGGAGAAGTTTATAAGTGAAAAAGAAAACTAAAACTACTACGCCTATGATATAGGCGACACCTACCGCGTCTACCGTTATGCGGGCGCATTCGGAAAGCCGTTTTACATTGCAGAGGGCTTTCATTAAAGCTTGTTATTCGGAAAAATGGTTGAAATTTCATATAAAATGAGTGAAATGTCATAAAAATAAAAGTATTTTTGTGTTATAATAGTGCTGCAATAGAAAAATGTATCAGGCGACGAGACGGAGCGCGGACGCTTCGAAAAAATACTTTTAATCCCACAAAAGGAGAAACAAGCTATGTTAGAAGCCTTGAAAAATCAACCACGGTTCTCATTTTTACTCGGAGGGAAGGATTTTAAAGAGCACTCTCCCTCAGTAAAGGTCGAGACGGACGGAAGCACTACCAAAACCATGTACATTTTTGACGGCGGACTGCGGATGATAAACACTTTCCGCGTCTATCCCGAGTTCGGCGCCTGCGATTGGGTGAACGAATGGGAAAATACGGGAGACGCTCCCACCGATATCATATCCGAGCTGTGGGACTGTGACGTTGAGCTCCCGTTTCCCGAGAGTGAGCCGAAAACCTCGGGACGCTCCTGGCTGCACAAGGATGAGAACGTGGTCAAGGTCTACGTGATGGCAGGCGGAGACTCCTCACCCGACGCCTTTTCCTATGGCAATATAGACGTCAACCGCTCGGTCAATTTCCCGAATTGGTTTGTCGAGGGCTCGCGGCGCGTGTACGGCTCGAAAGGCGGACGCTCCTCGGACGGGCTCGCCCCCTTCTTCCATATCAAGCACGGAAAAGAGAATCTCGGTGTCATTGCCGCCGTCGGATGGACGGGGCAGTGGAATACCGCTGTCGAGCGAAAAAAGGACTCGGTGATCTTTAGGAGTAAGATCGAGGATACGAATTTCAGGATCCTTCCCGGCGAATGCTTCCGTACCTCCTCGGTCACCCTGATGCCGTACTGCGGCACGATGCAGGACGGACAGAACAAGTGGCGTCGGCTTGTGCGAGACGTTTATTCGCCGATCAGGGATCCCGAGAAGGAGCTTCCGTTCTCGGCGATGCTGTGGGGCGGAACGAGTACCGAGGATTGCCTTGAGGTCATTAAAAAGATTGAGGCTACGGGGATTCCGTATAATACGTATTGGATGGATGCGGGGTGGTATGGCGCGGGTGTACTTCCGTCTATTGACGAGCACGAGGGTGACTGGTCGCAGCACGTGGGCAACTGGGAGGTCAACCGCGTTCGGCACCCCGACCTGCTTCTTGACGTTGCCTCTGCCATTGAGAAGACCGATAAGCAATATCTTCTTTGGTTTGAGCCCGAGCGCGTTCGCCGAGGCGTTCCACTCGTAAAGGATCACCCCGAGTATCTCATTATTCCCGATGACGAACGGAATCAGAATATTCTCTTTGATCTCGGAAACGAGGAGGCGTGGCAGTACTGCTTTAATACGCTTGTGGATATCATTGCGCGCCTGCGGATCTCCGTATACCGTCAGGATTTCAATTTTGCTCCGCTCGGCTATTGGCGCCTTGCGGATACCCCCGAGCGGGTCGGGATCACCGAGATCAAGCACATCAACGGACTTTACCGCCTTTGGGATGCCCTTCTTGAGCGTTTCCCCGGGCTTCTGATCGACAACTGTGCAAGCGGTGGGCGACGGATCGACGTTGAAACTCTGCGCCGCTCGGTCCCGATGTGGAGAAGCGATGCACAGTGCCCCGTAGATCCGACTCCCTATATTACGCAGAACCACGCGATGAATTACGGCAGTTGGTTGCCGTACTCCGGAACGGGAACGGGACGGTGTTGGTTTGATACCTATCGCTTCCGCAGTGCGTACGCTCCCATATTCGCAACGGGTTTATTCTATTCGATCGAGGGCAAGATCGACAGAGACGAGAAATCGCTCAAATGGTTATGGAAAATGGTGAAGGAATTTCTTCGCGTTCGTCCCTACCTCTACAAGGACATTTATCCACTGACCTCCCCGAGCGGCTATACGGATACGTGGTCTGCCGTGCAGTACCACGATCCCGATGAGGATGCGGGCGTTCTTCAGGTTTTCAGACGCGAGAAGTCGATGTATCCGACCGCCGACCTTAAGCTCTACGGCCTGTCGCAGGACAAGGAATATATCTTTGAGGACGCCGATGGCGGCACCTTCACGGTCGGCGGCAACACGCTTCTCGAAAAGGGCTTGTCTTTGACGATCAAGGAAAAACGAACCGCGAAGGTATATTTCTACAAGGCAAAATAATCACAATAAACAAAAAGAACCCCGACGAGGATCGCTCCTCGTCGGGGTTGTTTCTTTATTTAGCTGTGCTTCTTTGAAATTACTTCAGTGCTGCCTGAGCTGCTGCGAGGCGAGCGATCGGCACACGGAAGGGAGAGCAGGACACGTAGTCGAGACCGAGCTGATGGCAGAACTCAACAGACGTCGGGTCGCCACCGTGCTCGCCGCAGATGCCGATGTGGAGGTGCGAGTTGTTCGCACGGCCGTCCTTAACAGCCATATTCATCAGCTTGCCGACACCGGTCTGGTCGAGCTTCGCGAAGGGATCGTTCTCGAAGATCTTCGAGTCGTAGTAAGCGCCGAGGAACTTGCCTGCGTCGTCGCGGGAGAAGCCGAAGGTCATCTGCGTCAGGTCGTTGGTACCGAAGCAGAAGAAGTCAGCGTTCTGTGCGATCTCGTCAGCGGTAAGGCAAGCACGCGGGATCTCGATCATCGTACCAACCTCGTACTTGAGATCAGCGCCTGCAGCGGCGATCTCAGCGTCAGCGGTAGCAACGACGACAGACTTCACGTACTTCAGCTCCTTGACCTCGCCAACGAGCGGGATCATGATCTCGGGAACGACGTTCCAATCGGGATGAGCCTTCTGAACGTTGATAGCCGCACGGATGACAGCCTTGGTCTGCATAGCTGCGATCTCGGGGTAGGTGACAGCCAGACGGCAGCCACGGTGACCCATCATCGGGTTGAACTCGTGGAGGCTCTGGATGATAGCCTTGATGGTCTCAACCGACTTGCCCTGGGTCTTTGCAAGGAGTGCGATCTCTTCCTCGGTGGTAGGAACGAACTCGTGGAGCGGGGGATCCAGGAAGCGGATGCAAACGGGAGTACCCTCGAGAGCCTCGTAAAGCTTCTCGAAGTCGCTCTGCTGGTAGGGAAGGATCTTTTCGAGGGCAACCTCACGCTCTGCAGCGGTGTCGGAGCAGATCATCTCGCGGAAAGCGGCGATTCTGTCAGCCTCGAAGAACATATGCTCGGTACGGCAAAGACCGATGCCCTCAGCACCGAGCTCACGTGCCTTCTTTGCGTCGGCAGGCGTGTCTGCATTGGTGCGGACCTTGAGCTTGCGGAACTTATCAGCCCAGCTCATAATGGTGCCGAAGTTGCCGGAGATCTCTGCGTCAACAGTCTTAATGATGCCGTCGTAGATGTTACCGGTCGAGCCGTCGATCGAAATATAGTCGCCCTCAACGTAGGTCTTGCCTGCAAGGGTAAACTTCTTGTTTTCTTCGTCCATAGCGATGTCGCCACAGCCCGAAACGCAGCACTTACCCATACCGCGGGCAACGACTGCAGCGTGAGAGGTCATACCGCCGCGAACGGTGAGGATACCCTCAGCCGCCTTCATACCGGTGATGTCCTCGGGAGAGGTCTCGAGACGAACGAGAACGACCTTCTTACCCGCTTCGTGCCAAGCCTCTGCGTCCTCTGCGGAGAAGACGACCTGACCGCAAGCGGCACCGGGGGATGCACCGAGACCTCTGCCGACAGGGTTTGCTGCCTTCAGAGCCTTCGCGTCGAACTGGGGATGGAGAAGGGTGTCGAGGTTACGGGGGTCGATCATCAGAACGGCCTCAGCCTCGGTCTTGTGACCCTCCTTAACAAGGTCAACGGCGATCTGGAGCGCTGCGGGAGCGGTTCTCTTGCCGTTACGGGTCTGGAGCATATAGAGCTTGCCGTGCTCAACGGTGAACTCCATATCCTGCATATCGTGGTAGTGGTTCTCAAGGATGCCGCAGACCTTAACGAATTCTGCATAAGCCTCGGGGAACTTTTCAGCCATCTGTGCGATGGGCATAGGCGTACGAACACCTGCGACAACATCCTCGCCCTGTGCGTTGGTGAGGAACTCGCCCATCATCTTCTTTTCGCCGGTAGCGGGGTCACGGGTGAATGCAACACCGGTGCCGCAGTCGTCACCCATATTACCGAATGCCATAGCCTGTACGTTTACAGCGGTACCCCAGGAGTAGGGAATATCGTTGTCACGGCGGTAAACGTTCGCACGGGGGTTATCCCACGAACGGAATACTGCCTTAACGGCGCCCATAAGCTGCTCCTTAGGATCGCTCGGGAAATCAGTGCCGATCTTCGACTTGTATTCAGCCTTGAACTGCTCAGCGAGCTCCTTCAGGTCGTCGGCGGTGAGCTCGACATCGAGCTTAACGCCCTTTTCTTCCTTCATCTTATCGATGAGCTCCTCGAAGTACTTCTTACCGACCTCCATAACAACGTCGGAGTACATCTGGATAAATCTTCTGTAGCAGTCGTAAGCCCAACGAGCGTTGCCGGACTTCTCAGCCATAACCTTAACGACGTCTTCATTCAGACCGAGGTTCAGGATGGTATCCATCATACCGGGCATCGAAGCGCGTGCACCGGAACGAACCGAAACGAGAAGGGGATTCTCAAGATCACCGAACTTTTTGCCGGTTACGTTTTCCATCTTAACGATGTATTCGTTGATCTCTGCCTGGATCGCGTCGTTGATCTGACGACCGTCCTCGTAATACTGCGTGCAGGCCTCAGTGGTGATGGTGAAGCCCTGGGGAACGGGGAGACCGATGTTGGTCATCTCTGCAAGGTTAGCACCCTTGCCGCCGAGAAGCTCACGCATGTTTGCGTTACCCTCGGTAAAAAGGTAGCAATACTTTTTTGCCATTGCAAGTTACCTCCAAAATAAAATAACTATAATTAGTCCAACCGCTATTATACCACAACTTGTCCGATCTGTCAAGCCTTTTCGAAAAAAAGATGATAGGGAAATGGAATTTTTATCCTATATTTATATTACAAAGACCGAAAGTTGTGATCGCTTCTTGACAAAACGCGTGATTTGTTATATAATATGTGTGATAATCTTGACCGGCGATATGTGCGGCGTGTAGCTTCTGCGCATCTCCGGTCTTGTTCCTGTATGTAAATCAGAGCTATATTATGAGGTGAAACGTAGTGAGTGGAGTCAATATAATGGATCTGTTTCGGCAGATCGAAACCTCTCGCGAGACGGGAGGCGCTGTTTCTTATCTGGTCGTCGGGCTTGGAAACCCCGGAAAGGAATATGCCGAAACGCGGCACAACGTCGGCTTTCGCTTTATCGACGCCCTTGCACAAAAGCAGGGTGTGAGGATCGACCGTGCGAAATTTCATTCGCTCGTTGCGGACGTTACCCTCTCGGGAAAGCGCATTCTCCTTGTGAAACCGCAGACCTTTATGAATTCTTCGGGGATTGCGGTGAAGGAGGCGGCAGATTTTTATAAGATCCCGCCCGAGCGGATCCTCGTGGTTTATGACGATATTTCTCTTGATCCGGGGCGCGTTCGCGTCCGCAAAAAGGGGAGCGACGGCGGGCATAACGGAATGAAAAGCATCATCGGACATCTTTCAAGCGATGCTTTCCCGCGCGTGAGGATCGGTGTCGGCGCGAAGCCGCATAAGGATTACGATCTTGCCGATTGGGTACTCGGCGTGCCGTCCGCAGAGGTGCGTACAAAGATCGCGGGCGTCTTTCCGACCGTTACGGAGAATCTTCCCTTGATGCTTTCGGAAGCCGAGGGCGACTTTGAAAAGGCGGTGCAGGCCTGTAACGGTTATCGCGCATAATAAGCTGCATTGATGAAATATATTGCTTTGAGAAAAGAAAAAAGGGGGGATCTCGGATGCGAGCAAGGGACGCGCGGATACTGACCGACGGTATTCGTCTTGATGGGGAATACAGACAGCTTTTTTCGGCGCTTTGCGACGCCGCTCGGCGGGATAACGATCCACTCCCGCTTCTTGTCAGCGGCCTTTCGGACGGTGCGGCAGATGCTATGACGCTATCGCTCGTCGAGGATCTTCTTGAAGTGCGTGCGGCAGAGGGCGTGCGGATCGGCTCGACCCTTCTGTTTCTCTATCCGGACGAGAGATCCTGCGAGCAGATGCAGGCATTTCTCGGTCAATTCGGGATCCGTGCGGAGGTTTTCTCGGGGCGAGATCTGAATTTTTACAACATCACAGCCTCGCACGAGTATGAGCATCGGCGTATCCGCGTTCTGTTTGATCTTATCAGCGGCAATTGCGACGTTGTCCTCACCACCCCCGAAACAGCACTCGGGTATACGATCCCTCCGGGGCACCTGATCGACCGCACCGTGAGGATCGATTTCGATACGCGCATCGATCCCGAAAAGCTCGCAGAAAAGCTTTCGGCGGCGGGATACGCCCGCGTGGATATGGTGGACCAGACGGGACAGTTCGCGATACGCGGCTCGATCATTGATATATTCGCGCCGAACGCGACCTTTACCGCAGATAAGGGTTCATTTTCACGGGTGAAGCCGCTTCGTATCGAGCTTTTTGACGACGAGGTCGACCGTATGGTCCTGTTCGATCCCGAGACGCAGAGAACGATCGAAAGCATAGAATCGGCGGCACTTCCTCCCGCGCGCGAGGTGCTTCTTGACGAGGGATCTCTTGCGGATCTCAAAAAAGAGCTTGCCGTACGGCAGAAGCGGGTGAAGGATGAGAAGGCACGCGACGAGCTGAAAAGAGAGCTTTTATCCCTTGAAACGATGCGCGACGTCGGCTTTCTCGATAAATATATCTCTTTCATTTATCCCGAACGGATCTCTCTCCTTGATTATTTTGCAGACCGTACACCCGTATTCATTTACGGAACGGTTGGGGTAAACGAGCGTGTGAAGGCGTCGGAGTGGCGACTTCAGGAGCAGATCAAGGAGCTATCCCTCTCGGAGACGGTTTCTTCAAAGTATCTTGATTACAGCAAAACACACGGCTCTCTCGAGCTTTTCCTCGGCCGTTCGCTTACCGTTCATATCGACCCTCTCGGTCAGGGAATGACGGGAAAGCGGGTTGGGGGACTCTTTGGCTTCCGCTCGAAGCATACTGTTTCCTATTATGAAAATCCCGATCTTCTCATAGAGGATCTTTCTTCTTATCACGAGCGCGGATACAGGACGATCGTCACGGTCGAAAACGAGACCTCCGCGAAAAATCTTGCGGGGCTTCTTACGGATAAGGGCTTCCGCGCATATCCCGAGGTCGCAGAGGGGGAATTCGTTCTTACCGATTTCCCCGCGGGAACCGTCCTCATCAAATGGCGGCAGAGCATTCGGGGATACGAATTGCCGATCCCGAAAATCGCCGTTTTGTCAACGACAGGGGAGACGCGTATAGGCTCCGTAGCTACGGCGCGCCGAAGGGCGAAGCGCAAAAAAAAGGCAAATGAAGCGATCCTTTCGTATGCCGATCTGCGCGAGGGCGATCTTGTGGTACACGAGACCTACGGCATTGGCCGCTATACGGGGATCGAATCCCTGACGGTCGACGGTGTTACGCGGGATTATATCAACATCCAGTATGCGGGAAGCGACAAGCTCTTCCTGCCCGTCGATAAGCTCGATAAGGTATCGAAGTATATCGGTGCCGATAGCGAGAGCGGTAAGATCAGGCTGTCGAGCTTCGGCGGACGCGACTGGACACGGGCAAAGTCGCGCGCAAAGGCATCGGTCAGGGATATGGCGAAGGAGCTGATCGCGCTCTACGCCGCAAGATCGAGAAGACCGGGCTACGCCTTTCCGCCCGACGACGATTTTCAGCGTAGCTTTGAAGCCGCCTTTGAATACGAGGAGACCGACGGTCAGCTTTCCTCGATCGAGGATATCAAGGGCGATATGGAAAAGGCGATCCCGATGGACCGACTTCTCTGCGGAGATGTTGGATTCGGTAAGACCGAGGTCGCGCTTCGCGCCGCATACAAGGCGGTTCTCGGAGGGAAGCAGGTTGCGATCCTCGTGCCGACCACCCTTCTTGCACTTCAGCATTTTCAGACTGCCGTAAGCCGTATGCGCGGCTTTGCGGTCAATATTGATATGGTGTCGCGCTTCCGTACTCCGAAGGAGCAGGAGGTTACCCTGAGGCGGCTTCTGCGCGGTGAGATCGATATCATCATCGGCACACACCGCCTGATCTCAAAGGATGTGAAATTCCGCGATCTCGGACTTCTGATCATCGACGAGGAGCAACGCTTCGGCGTTGCGCAAAAGGAAAAGCTGAAGCAGATTTCGGAGAACGTCGACGTATTGACGCTCACGGCAACTCCGATCCCGCGAACGCTCAATATGGCGATGGGCGGGATCCGTGATATCTCAGTGCTCGACGAGGCGCCGGGAGACAGACTGCCCGTGCAGACCTACGTGCTTGAGCACGACGATCTCATCATCACCGATGCGATCCGGAAGGAGCTGCATCGCGGCGGACAGGTGTTCTGGCTGCACAATGCGGTCGAGACGATCGACGAATGTGCGGCACGGCTCGGTCGGGCTCTGCCCGATGCCCGCATCACCGTTGCACACGGAAAGATGAAAAAGGATGAGCTTGAGGAGATCTGGGGACGGATGCTGCAGGGAGAGATCGACGTGCTTGTTTGTACGACGATCATAGAGACCGGCGTGGACATTCCGAATGCCAATACCTTGATCGTCGATAATGCGCATCGGCTCGGGCTTTCTCAGCTCCACCAGATCCGCGGACGAGTCGGACGCTCCTCTCGCCGCGCCTATGCGTATTTCACCTATCCTCCGGGACGGGTGCTTTCCGAGATCGCGGAGAAGAGACTCTCGGCGATCCGTGACTACGCCGAATTCGGTGCGGGCTTCAAGATCGCACTGCGCGACCTTGAGATACGCGGTGCGGGAGACCTGCTCGGCGCAAGTCAGCACGGGCATCTTGATGCGGTCGGCTACGACCTCTTTATCAAGCTTTTGAACAACGCGGTGCTTGAAGAGAAGGGCGTCACGGTCGAGGAGAAGCCCGAATGCACGGTCACGCTTCTTGTGAACGCATACCTTCCCGAGAAATACGTGCCGTACGCCGCACAGCGGATCAGCTTCTATAAGCGCATCGCGCTGATCGAGACCGAATACGACCGCGATGACGTTCTTGACGAAATGGTCGACCTCTACGGTACACCGCCGAAGGAAGCGGAAAATCTGCTCAGTATCTCACTGATCCGCTCCGCCGCCATTCGCGCGGGCATTACCTCTATCGTGCAGGAAAGCAGCTCGGTCCGCGTGTACGTAAGGGATTTTGACCCCCAGCAGTGGCTTGCGGTTTCTGCCGATTTCCCGGGGAAGCTTCGTATTCTCGCACTCGACGGAGGTGCGTGCGTTGCGGTAAAGCTCACGCCCAAGGACGATCCCGTGAAGCTTATTTACAATTTGTTACAAAAATATCTTGAAAATGTGCAAAAATAGTTCTGGTATTTTGCATAAATGTATGCTATAATTGTTTTTAATTACGAATTACAGAAGGAATAATATTATGAAAAAAACAAAAAAGCCGCTCGGGCTGTTTGTCCGAGCGCTTACACTTCTCCTCGTTCTTATGCTGTGTGTACCGATCCTCGCGTCGTGCGGCAATTCGAAGGGGAAGACGATGCTCAGCATCGGATCGGCGACGATCTCGGTCAACGAATATGAGCTGTTGCTTTCCCGTATGAAGGGAACCGTGGCACGCGTTTATCAGGACGCGGTAAAGTCGAGCTTCTGGGATACCACGATCGGGCTTGACGGAACGACCTACAACGATTACTTTACCGCACAGGTGCTTGATACCGCCAAGACCTATGCGATCGCGCTTTATCTTTTTGATGAATATGATCTTAGTCTTCCGAAGTCGGAGATCGATGCGGTCGACAAGGAAATGGACGGTCTCCTCAACAGCAGTGATGGGGACGGCTCGAAATCTCAGCTCAATCAGCTTCTCTCTCAGTACGGTATGAATTACGATATGCTCAGAGAGTTTTATATCACGGAGAAGAAGGTCAACTATCTCCGTACCTATCTGTACGGTGCAGGGGGAAGTAAGATCGCGGCAGGCGTGAAGGAGCAGTATATGCAGGAGAATTACGTTTGCTTCAAGCAGATCTTCCTTGCGTCCTACTATTACGTCTACGAGAAGGATGCCTACGGCAATACGATCTATTACGACGAGGACGGTAAGACTTATCTGTACGATACGGAAAACGGTGTCACGATGACCGACGACAAGGGCGCGATCATCAAGGATAAAAACGGCGATGAGATCTTCTTCGATGCCGAGGGAAAGGTGCTGTACGACACTGAGAACGGAAAGCCGATGTACATATCGGACAAGGACGGCAACTATAAGACCGAGGACTACTCAAAGGAGGAGCTTGAGAAGATCGAGGCAAACGTCGAACTTCTGAAGGGACAGATCGAAAACGGCGACTTTGAGGAGTTCGAGGATCTGATGCTCGAATACAGTGAGGACGTAGAGGGCATCGAGGAATACGAAAACGGCTATTTCCTTGAAAAGAGCACCACCTACGGATACGCGTATCTGACCGATATTTCCGAGGCACTTGCCGATATGAAGGTCGGAGAAACAAAGCTTGTCGAATCAGATTACGGATATCACCTTATTATGAAATACGAATGCCCCGAGGGGGCGTATGCCGAGAAGGATAACGCGATCTGGTTCAGCGAATTTGCCTCATCTCTCATCGAGTATCTCTTCCTCCAGGAAGCGGATCAGTACAAGGACAAGATCAAGCTCGACGAGGAGCTGCTTGCGACGGTCGATATGAAATCGGCGGGGATCAATTACTACTACTGATAGAAATGAAATGGTGTACCGATACTGAAAAGGGGACTGTCTCACTAATGTGAGACAGTCCCCTCTCTCTCTGAACATTCTGAAGCCAAGAGCTTTAGCTTGCTGCCTTCCACGCATTCGGACAGCTTCGGGTAGCTTTGAACCATTCGCTTTCGTAAAGCGGCAGCGTGCTCGCACTGCAGGAGACCGACAGAACGTCGTCTGTGACAAGGAAAACGATACTACCGTTCATAGAGGTGTATTCGCCGTTCTTATAATCAACACACAAAGTCGTAACGTATACGTTTTTCGTGTAGGATGCGATGCGGTCGATGAAATCCTGGGAGGGGAATTGATTTGCGGTGTTGTCGGTATACTCGGGACTTCCGCAGCAGCAGCAAACGGCAACGTATTTTGGCTTGATCACTTCAAGAAGCTTTGCGGTCGTTGAGGTCGGAGAGCCGTGATGTCCTGCCTTGAAGAGCTCGACCTCGGGAAGCTCATTCATATCGACGAGATGGGACTCGCCCTCCTTTTCGAGGTCTCCCGTAAGCAGAAAGTTGCGGTCACCGTCTGCGCTCTCCTCGGTGATGAGGGTGCAGACCGAATAATTGTTCTCGTCCGAGCTTTCATTGTAGTAATAGTAGCTGTCGAGGATCTCGAGGGTCACGGTGTCGGAAAGGGTAAAGCGGCTTTTGTTTTCTGTAATGCATTCAGCGGCGGTATAGTGAACGGCACCGTTTGCGATCTCGGCGTCACGCTCGCGAATATAATTCGAATACATCGCACCGTCGGACTTCTGATTCGTCAGGGCAAAGTCGATAATGGTCTTGCACTCGTAAAGATCGAAGATGCTGTCGGTGCTTTCTCCCGTTGCAAAGCCTGCGTAGTGATCCTGATGCGCGTGAGTGACGATTACGTATTCGAGGATCCCATCGGTTACGTATTGGTCAATGTATGCGGTGATCGATCCGATGCTTCCGACACGGCTTCCCGCATCAATCAGAATATCGGTGTCGCCCGCCTTTATGTAGGTGCAGTCGCCCGTGTATTTGTTCCCAAGCTCGAGAAAGTGGATCGAAAGCTCGGAGGAGGAGACCGTGTCGGCGGTCACACCGTTTCCGACGGATGCCTCGGGTGAATTCGGCGAGCCGTCCGCAGTTGTTTCAGCGTCGCCGTTCGGAAGGCCAAGCGGTAGCTTGTCGAACTTATAAAGCAGAACGACTGCTGCGAGCATCAGGATGATAAAAAAAGGAAGAAAACGGTTTTGCTGACGTTTGCGCTTTTTTGCCATTGTGAGATCCTTTCTGTGTAAGGTGAAACATTATATGTGAATTTTCTTAAAACTATTCTACCATATTTTGAGAATCCTGTCAAGCGAGAAATTCCGCAATTCTACCGAAATGAGAGATTTGACGGAATCGGGCGGAGTGGAATGAACGAAAACTAAACCAAAACGCGGAAAAGACCGCTCGAGTGATAAAAAATATCAAAAAATGAAGAAAAACGGTAGACAGACAGAGAAAAATGTGATAAAATAGGGGAGAACTTTACAAAACGCGAGAGATGTCCCGAAAAGTCGGTCTCACGTCGAAAAACGCGAAAAATGAGAGGTTATTATGACGATTTATTTCAGCGAGATCTTCAAGAAGCTGCGCAAGGGCCGCAGTATGACGCAGGAGCAGGTTGCAGAGGTGCTCAGTGTTTCACCGCAGGCTGTCAGCCGTTGGGAAACCGGAGCGACCTATCCCGATATTGCGCTCCTCCCCTCGATCGCAGAATTTTTTGAGACTACAGTCGACGCTCTTCTCGGAACGGGAAAAGCGCGCGCAAAGGAGCGCATTGACGGATTTCTCCGTCACGGACGGGAGCTTTGCGAGGCGGGAGACGTGCTTGAGGCGGTCGATCTGATGCGAAGCGCCGTACGAGAATTTCCGAACAGCTATGAATTGCAGTACGCGCTTTTTGAGACTCTTCTATTCGCCGAAGAGAAGGAGTCCGATGTTTCTGTGACCGAGAGCGAGATCACCGAGCTCGGTGAGCGTATTCTGACCTATTCGACCGATGACAGACTGCGCCTTCTCACGAAGGTACACCTCGGTCGCTATCTTGCAAGGATCGGCAGGACTGCCCGCGCGACCGAGATCTTTATGACCCTTCCCGAGGCTGAATATTGCCGTGAGAAGCAGTTAAAACTGACAGGGATCGAGGTGGGCGACGAGGCGGATACGTGCGCGGCTCCTTCGGAGCTTTCGGTCGATGCCGCCGTGCTCGCACTTTTTGCGGGAATGCGCCGTGCATCGCGCGAGGATAGTCCGAAAAAGCGCCTTGCGGAGGCGAAGCGCCGCCTGCAGATCCTTGATACGATCTACGCCGAGAAGGATTACGACGGATATTATCTTGAAAACGCGGCGATCTGCACGGCGGATATGGCCGAGGCATACGCCGAAAACGGTGACAGCACCCGTGCGCTTCTATGCCTTTCCAAGGCGGCTGAGTGTGTGCTCGAAGCAACCTCCGAGCCTCTGTCGGATTCTCTTTTCTCCGATCATATGGTGCTCGCCGGATCGGTGCGTCCTATGAAGGTACAGATGGAGGAGGACTTCCTTACGAGGTCCTGCTTTGACGCGCTCAGGGATGATCCGTCTTTCCCGCGTCTTTCGCTTTGAATCGAAGCTACATAGGTGCTTCATCCGAACACCGAAGCCCGATCCCAAAGGATCGATTTGCCGAAAGGAACCGTTATGTCAAAACTTGTGAAATCAGTTGCCGCCGCATCCGTGCTTCTCGGAGCCGGGTATCTTTATCTGATCGCACCGCGTAAAATCAGCGAGGCTACGCCGAAGCGCGAGCCCTTCCGCGTCTCGTACGCGCACAGAGGACTGCACGGAGCAGGCATCCCCGAAAACTCGCTGACGGCTTTCCGAGCCGCGATCGGGAAGGGGTATGGAATTGAGCTTGATCTTCAGCTTTCGCGCGATGGTAGGGTGATGGTTTTCCACGACGAAAACCTCTTCCGTATGACGGGCGTTGACCGAAATCTGTGTGAGCTTGATGCCGATGAGCTTCGTGCACTTCGTCTGAAGGGCACCTCGGAAAAGATCCCGTATCTCACGGAGGTTCTCGCGCTCGTCAGAGGACGGGTCCCGCTCTTGATCGAGCTGAAGGGGAAGAGCGTTACCGATATGCGTCTGTGCGAAAAGGCGGAGAAGCTCCTGCGGACGTACGAGGGGCTTTGGTGTGTTGAGTCCTTTAACCCGATGCAGATCCGTTGGTGGAAGAAGCACCGCCCCGACGTTGTGCGCGGTCAGCTCGTCACCAATCTGATCAAGAAGAAGGACGGATCATTTTCGAAGAATCCCACCGATTATCTGCTCAGCGGGCTTCTGCTGAACGCCTTCTCCCGTCCCGATTTTATCGCGGCGGACGGCAGAATGAAAAATCCGTCGGTCACTGTGTGTAAAAAGCTTTTCCGAGCCGATCATTTCGTCTGGACTCCGAAGGGAAATGCCCTACGCGAGGAGTATCTCGGAAAAGAGCAATATCCTATCTTTGAGTATTTGCCCGCGGATTTTCCCAAAGACGCAAATGACTCCGAATAAATGCGCTATTGTCGCATTACCCCTTCTTAATTTGAGGTAACCTATGAAACAGTATCTTTTTCCCGCTAAGATCCTTCTGCCCGATCTCCCGATCAACGATTCGGAAGCGTGGCGAAAATGGGCGACGATCGCCTGCGATCAGTTCACAAGCGAGCCCGAATACTGGGAAAGCGTAAAGAAAACCGTCGGTGACGCGCCTTCCACGCTTTCTCTGATCCTCCCCGAGGTCTATCTTGATCGCCGCGACGAGCTTGCACCGCGTATTCACGAAAAAATGGAAGAGCTTCTCTCATCGGTTCTGAAGAACCGGAACGGAGAAGGAATGATCTACCTCTCCCGCACGCAGTCGGACGGTGAAGTGCGCGAGGGAATTGTCGCGCGCATTGATCTCGAGGACTACTCGTATGATAAGGGCTCGACCTCTGTCATCCGAGCAACCGAGGGTACCGTGCTTGAGCGGATCCCGCCTCGCGTGGCAGTTCGCCGCGGAGCGGCACTTGAGCTTCCGCACGTGATGCTGCTGATCGATGACCCCGCGTTTACTGTGATCGAGCCGATCGGGCGTGGCTCCGACGCATACGAAACTGCGTATGACTTCGACCTGATGCTCGGCGGTGGACATGTCACGGGCAAATGGATCCCGAGCGACCTTTTTCCGCAGATCAAGCACGCCCTCGAGGCGCTGATCACGAAGGAAGCACTCGCCACTCGCTACGGAAGCAGAGACATCGCTCCGCTCCTTTTTGCCGTGGGTGACGGCAACCACTCGCTTGCCTCTGCCAAGGCGCATTACGAGGAGATCAAGGCAGAGATTGGCGATGCTGCCGCAGCAACGCATCCTGCGCGCTACGCGCTTTGTGAGATCGTGAATCTACATAGTGAGGCTCTTCGCTTTGAACCGATCTACCGTGTGGTATTCGGTGCAGACAAGGCAGATCTCCTCGCGGCACTCGGGGCGTATGCATCGGATAATAGCCGCCCGAGAAATGACAGGACCCAGAGGATCACCTGGATCTCGGACGGAGAGACAGGGGAGATCACAGTCAAAAATCCGACGTCGATGCTTCCCGTCGGCTCGCTTCAATCCTTCCTTGACGGATATATGAAGGAGCACCCCGCGGTTACGATCGACTATATTCACGGAGAGGACGCGCTCGCGTCTCTTTCGAAAAACGGCGCCTGCGGCTTTCTCTTTTCGGGAATGGAAAAGAGCGAGCTGTTCCCGACCGTTATTTACGACGGCGCACTTCCGCGCAAGACCTTCTCGATGGGTCATGCAAGAGATAAGCGCTATTATCTCGAGGCTAGAAAAATACGCTGACGCTGTTATGTAAGCGGAAAGGAACAAGATATGCAGACGGGAAACGAAAACGGCGGAAGGCGCGGAAAATACGGCAGACTCCTAAAGAATACCGCGATCCTGTCGATCGGCACCTTTGCGTCAAAGCTCCTCGTTTTTCTGCTCCTGCCGCTTTACACAAATTATCTTTCGACAAACGAATACAGTACCGCAGATCTGATCACGAATATGGCAAACTTCCTGATCCCGATCTTCTGCTGTGGCGTGACGGAGGGCGTATTCCGCTTCTCGCTTCGGGAAAAGGATGCACAGAGCCATTCGAGGGAGTCGGTCTTTTCGACCTGTACGGTCATCACACTGATCGGAAGCCTCGTGCTTCTCGCCGCTCTGCCGATTCTGTATTTCATCGGTGACCTCGGTGCGTACGGACTTCTCGTGGTGCTCTACGTCATCTCCGCGAATCTCCATTCGATCGCGGCAGAATACGTCCGCGCCTGCGAGCAGACGACGCTCTACACCGTACAGGGAGTCCTGAATACTGCGCTTGTGATCGCGCTGAACCTGATTCTCCTGCTCGGCTTTGACGCAGGGATCACGGGGTACGTGCTCTCGGTCGTGATCGCGGATTTCCTCACGACGGTATTCCTCGTTTTTTACGCGCGGCTTTACCGTGTCTTTTCCTTCCGAAGTGTTCGGAAGAAGACCGCCAAGGCACTGATCGTATTCAGCCTGCCGCTCGTTCCCGCGACGATCCTTTGGTGGATCATCAGCGTGTCCGACCGATATCTTCTCACTGCGATGCTGGAGTCGGGAAGCGACATCAACGGCCTTTACGTTGCGGCGGCGAAGATCCCGACGCTGCTCACGCTTCTTTGCACGGTCTTTCTGACCGCGTGGAAGACCTCCGCCGTCGTTGAGGACAGCGGCAACGGGGAAGAGGAACGGGCGCGGAAAAGCGCGTTCTACGGTAGTGTCTATAAGGGCTTTGTTGCGGTTTTGTTCTGTGTGGGTGCCGGGATCGTGCTCTTTTCGAAGGTTTTCGCGAAAATTCTGTTTTCAGACGCCTTCTATGCGGCGTGGCAGTATATCCCGATCCTTACGATCGGAACGGTCTTTTACAGCCTTTCGCGCTTCCTCGGAAGCATTTATTTTGTGAAGCGCAAGAGCGTGCATTCGTTTTTGACGGCACTCTCTGCGGCGGTGCTGAACGTCATTCTGAATCTGCTTCTGATCCCGCATTACGGTGCGTTCGGCGCGGCAGCTGCGACCTTTGCAGCGTATCTGCTTGAGTTCATCGTCAGAGATATCGACGCGCAAAAGCAGCTCCGCTTTCCGCCACAGCGTCTGCGCATCCTCGTGTGTGGCGTATTGCTCCTCGCTGAGGTTGTCTCAATGTCTGTCGGGCACGCATACAGCCTGTGGATCTCCGCAGGGCTTACGGCTGTGATCCTTCTCATCAATGCGCGGGTGATCCTCGAAACGCTGAAGGGGATCCTCACTACACTCGCACGACGGGCGAGGGGATGACTTGTTCACGAAAACTTTACAAATTTTTCTTGGTATTTTATTGAATCCCCCTTGCAAAACAAACGCTTCTATGATATAATATTGCGTGTTCTGCGGGCTTCCGCAGGAATCAATAAATACAGGGCGGTCCTCTGCTTTAGCTCACGCACGAACGTCCGGTGAAATAAGGAGGGCCTAAAGATGGATCTTATTAAGGCTTTTACTGCTGAGCAGAAGAAAGAAACTGTACCGAGTTTCGAAATTGGTGACACGATTCGTGTTCACAACAAAATCAAGGAAGGCGCACGCGAGAGAATCCAGATGTTCGACGGCACCGTGATCGCAAAGCACGGCGGCGGCATCTCCGAGACCTTCACCGTAAGAAAGATTTCCTACGGCTGCGGCGTTGAGAAGACCTTCCCGCTTCATTCTCCGAACGTTGTTGCAGTTGACGTTATCCGCCAGGGTAAGGTCAGACGTGCAAAGCTGTACTACCTCCGCGACCGCGTTGGTAAGGCTTCCAAGGTTAAGGAAAAGATCTAATTTTAGCAAGATCGGTAATCAAAAAACGCGAAAGACATTTGTCTTTCGCGTTTTTTGTCTTATTCCGAGGATCAGTTGCCAACCGCTGTGTCAAGGAGCGGCTTCAGATCCTCTGCATAGGTGACCGCACCCACGAACTTCTGTATAATCACGCCGTTTTTGTCAATGACCAAAGTGTACGGCCAATAGCCTTCTCCGCCGAGCTGACTGTAATATTCCTCGTTACCCGAATCGATCGCAAAGAGGAACGAGGAATTGTTTTTCAGACCGCTCTCGGTGAGCAGAGTGTCGACGGAGTCCGCGTTGTAGCTGTAAACGCTATGGATCGTAAGAACGATAACGTCGTTTCCGTAGGCCTCGGGAATGGTTGGGAATTCATTCACCAGCTCCTCTCTGCAAGGAGGGCACCACGCCCCCCAGAAGTTGAGGATGATGACCTTTCCGCGCAGATCCTCGATGTTGACGGTGCCACTTCCGAAGATGAGCGAGAGCTCTCGGCTGTAGCAGAGATCACCAACCCCGTTCCCGAGCTCGGGAGTGGGTTCGGTCGATGGGCCTCCTGTTGTGACGTCTGCCTCGGTCGTTACATCACCGCTCGTCGTAACATCTGCTTCGGTCGTTCCGTCACCGTTTGTCGTGACGTCTGCTTCGGTTGTTCCGTCGCCGCCCGTCGTAACATCCGCTTCGGTCGTTACATCGCTCGCCGTAGTCGCCTCGGGATCGGGCGATGCATCGCCATCCGTGGTGACGTCGGGCTCTTTCGTCGTTTCGTCGTCCGTTGTGCTTTCGCCGCCGTTTTCGGTTGTTTCTCCGCCGCTTTCACCACCCGTGTTACACGATGTAAGCGAAAGGAGGCTGAAGAGCATCAGGACCGAAAGAAAAAGCGCTAAAATTCGTGTAGATCTTTTCATAAGTCCTCCTATGATATATATGCCTGCTTAATAAAAGTTTTTTGTATATTTTTGCTACGATAATATTTTAGCACAAATATCATCGATTGTAAATAGTAAAAAAAGAAAAAGTGTAATAAGAGCGAAAAAGGGAAAGAAAACGCGAAAGACGTTTCGTGAGGTCCTTCGCGTTTTTTGTTATACCGTTATTCGAATTTCACGCCCGTAATGCGCTCGATCAGATCATTCATCAGCTCATCACGCTTGATGAAATAAACGTACCGCATCGGGTGACCTGCATTCTCCGTGTCGTAGGTGTAGTCGTATTTCGGGGAACGCGTTTCGGTGACGCGGGAGAGCATAAAGCGATCACTATCGTTCAGAAGCCACGCAACCGCCGTGACGTCCCAGATCACGCGCGTCCAGTTACGCTTCTTCCGCTCATCACTGATCACGCGAAGCGTGTTTTCGGCGAGGTAGGTAGCGATCTTATTCTTACCCTTAAACCAATAGTCGAGCTCGGGACCCGAAATGCGGAATTCGCTGACAACGCCCTTGCAGGGAAGCTGAACAAGGGGGGCTCCGCTCTGCATCACGACGCGTGCCGCGGCAACGTCCTGCTTCATATTGAATTCCTTCGTATTGCGGAAATGGTATCCGTGTCCGCCAAGCCAGACGATCACAAGCTTTTCTGCAATCGAGGGATCGAGGAGAAGTGCCGACGCAACGTTCGTGATCGCGCCGATCGCGACAACGTAGAGCGGATTCTCGGGAGAGTATGCGCTCGCACGGCGCACGAGATCCTCGGCGGCAGGGGAGAGGACGGGCGTTTTTTCGTCCGTGAGAAAGGAACGCGAGCCGCGGTATACCTCGCACGTCTCCTCCATCAGGTCAAGTACCTTCAGGATCTCATCGTAGCTATGCTCCATACCGTCCTCCGCATCACGTGATTTTGCGTTGTGGAAGGGCGCTGCGTAGATCGCCTTCGTTGTGAGCTTCTCCTTGGAGCTGAGCAGGTACGCGATGGCGAATTGATCGTCGATCTCGTTGTAGGCGTCGGTGTCAAGGACGACGTCGACGCGACCCTCGGGAACCGAGAGATTCTTGCTTCTTTGAAGCTCGTTCATATCAGCTGTTCCTCCTCATTTTTCTGTATTCAAACGGTGTTTTGCCGTAAATTTCCCGAAAGAGCTTCCGAAAATAACTCTCGTTGCTGTATCCGACTCCGTCGATGATCTCTCTGATGGAGTCCTCGGTCCCGATCAGCCGCTCCGCCGCGATCGCGCAGCGTTTTTCGTGAAGGAGCGCCGAGAAGGATTTACCAAGCGTTTTGCGAACGAGCTCTCCCGCATACGGCGCGGAATATCCGAGCAGCTCCGCAAGCTCCGTTAGGGAGGCGTCCTTGTATGTGCGCTTCAGATAATCGTCGACCGTTCCTTTGAGGCGTTCCGACGTACCGCTCGCACCGCCCCCGCATTCCCGAAGCGAGGGGAGTGTTTCCCGAACCTCATCCGCGTAGGGGATCGACGGGGAAGCCCCCTTGCGGGAGACTGCGATGGCAGCCGCCGCAGATGCAAGGCGCAATGCGTCACGTGCGGGTATCTCCTGACAGAGGGAAGCGACGAAATATCCCGTAAAGGTGTCGCCTGCGGCGGTGGTGTCCACGACCTCGACCGAGAACGCCGATTGATGGAGGGTCTCCTCGCCGTCGCGGTAAATGCATCCCTTGTTGCCGAGCGTCAGAAGCACCCGCGTGTTCGGGTGATGCTCCGACATATAGGCGAGAAATTTTTCGGGAATATCGCTGCCCGAGATACACTTCGCCTCGATTTCGTTCAGGATCACAAAGGAGATGTGATCAAAATTTACGCGTCCGATCGTGTCGCTTATCGGGGAAGGATTGAATACCACGCGCATTCCGCGCTCATAGGCGCGCTCGATGATGTATTCCACGTTGCTCGTTTCGTTTTGCAAAACGAGCAGATCGCTTTCTGAAAAGCCGTTGAGTACCTCGTCGATGAAGGCCTCGGTGATACAGGCATTTGCGCCCGCGTAGACGATAATCGCGTTTTCGCCCGTATCGCTCACCTGTATGATCGCGTGACCGGTTTTTTCGTTAAGAACGCGAACGTTCGTAACGTCCACGCCGCTTTCACGCATTGCGGTGAGAAGAAGCTCGCCGTCCCTTCCGATGCATCCCGCGTGGCAGACATCCGCTCCCGCGCGTGCGATGGCGATCGATTGATTCAGCCCCTTGCCGCCCGCGAAAACGTCCATACGATCACTGTGCTCAGTCTCGCCCGTCACAGCGATGTGATGGAGCTTGTAAACGTAATCCATATTGCAGGATCCAAAATTCAAAACCTTCAATCGCAATACCCTCACTTTATCCGTTTTTTTCATTATAACATAAAAACAGACGAAATAAAAGGTCTGTTCCCGAGAAAGAACAGACCTTTTTACGGTTTTTGTTAAATTTCAGGTATCACGCCTCCGTTGCTGCGAGTACTGCGTCGTTTGCACGCTCGATCGCACGCATCAGGTTCGCGCGGTGGAGATATTGCCGCGCTACGTCGAGCTTAATCCAGGCGTACGCCGCGATCTCGTTCGGGCGAACCGTTATAGGGCCGTCGTATTCCGAAAGGAAATAGACCACGGATTTTTCCCCCGTTGCCGAAATACGGTAGTGGATCTCCTCGCGAAAGCCGGTCAGAAATTCGGGGGTGAAGCCTGCCTCCTCGAGGATCTCGCGCTTTGCGGTTTCGTGCTCGCTCTCACCGCGCTCCATATGCCCCTTGGGGAAGCCCCATTTGTCCGAATGCTGCTCGTTGAGAACGAGAAATTCAAGTCCCTCGGCACCGCGTCTGTACACGATCGCACCGCAGGATTTGTGGTAAAGGGGCTCGATGCGGTGCTTCTCCGAATCCGCCTCGGTGAAGATGCGTTCTGCGATCTCTGCCTGATTCAGCTTCTGTGAGGTGGGAGCAAGCACCATCGCATCAGGACGGTGGTGGGGGTGTGTATCGGTCCTTTTGTCGTATATGAGACCGATCACGCGCCCCGTGAAGGAGGGCCCGGGACTTTTGTGGATGCCGACGACATAGATCCGCATTCGGAAGGAGCCCTTGCGGAAGAAGCCTGAATATGCGGCAGGGCAACGGTTCTTGCCCGGCGGTTTTTCGACGAATACCGTCAGAACCCTACCGAGATAGGAAACGGTCGATTCTCGTTCGGAGTCGTGTGCCATATTGGTCTCCATTCTATGTCAGACTTTGCGGAGCCTACGCTCCTTCGGGAAACAAGAGGGCGGATCACCTCACTGTGCTACAGTGAAAAAAATTTGATGCATTTGATCGCACCGTCGGGGCTTTCCTCGGACGGAAGCACCTCTCCGAGTCCGAAAAAGTGACCCGAGGAGGAGCAAAGCCGAACGCGATCGCCGATAGGGAAATGCGTGCGAAGCTTTTTCTGTGCGACCGAGCAGCCGTTACGGATGAGACGCTCGTAGAATTCGGGCAGGGAAAGAGCCGCATACGAATCGAAAAGAGATTCGGTCGGCAAGAGCCGCGCGTAAAGCGCATCTGCGCTCTCCTCACGCAGCGTTGAAATGCGAACGGCATCCTCGATGCGGTAGCCGCCTGCCTCAAGTCGTGTGAGTGATGCCATCACGCCACCAACGCCGAGCGAGGCTCCAATATCTGCACAAAGCGTACGGATATAGGTGCCCGACGAGCAGGTCACGGTCAGAGTGTAGTCGGACGGTGAATCGGGAACAGGCTCGCAAAGAAGCGAGAAGATCTCAATCTCCCGCGCCTGTCGCTCGACCGTCTTGCCTTGACGGGCGAGGTCACAGAGCTTCTGCCCGTTGACCTTCAGGGCGCTGTACATCGGCGGGATTTGCGCGATCTTACCGACGAATCTCTCGCGGCAGATCGCCTTGACCGTTTCCGCATTGGGAAGCGTGTCGGCTTTCGTGAGTACGGTCCCCGTAGTGTCCTCGGTGTCGGTCGTGATGCCGAGACGGAGGGTAGCACGGTAGGTCTTGCGGTCGGAAACGAGATATTCCGCCGCCTTTGCGGCGCGTCCAAGCAGAACGACGAGAACGCCCTCTGCCATCGGGTCAAGCGTACCCGTGTGTCCGACCTTCCGTGTGTGATATATGTGACGGATATCTCCGACGATATCGTGCGAGGTCGCCCCTGCGTGCTTGTTCACGATCAGAACGCCGTCAGGCTCGGGGAGGTCATTTTTCCTAATTTCGTGCTGTACCATTATTTTTCGGGGAAGCGAACGTCTGCCGCGTGGATATTCTTACCCTTCGACGCGAAATTCTCTTCGTATTCGGTCATAATGTTGGTCTTGGCGCGCTCACTGTTATGGAGATCGTCGGTCATCCATTCAACGGTCAGTCCCGCGATCTCAAACTCCTCAAGTGAGGATGCAAAAAGCAGATCATTGTCGGTTTTGAAGCGGAGGATGCCGTCCTTTTTCAGAAGTCCTCGATAAATTTCAAGGAAACGGCGGTAGGTCAGACGACGCTTCGCGTATCCCTTCTTCGGCCAAGGATCACTGAAATTCAGATAGATGCAGTCGATCGAATGGGGTGGAAGCCACGCGGGCAGATTCTCTGCGTTTCCGATGAGGAAGCGGAGATTTTTGAGTGCCTCGGGATCACCGTTTTCACCGTAGCGCTCCTGCATCGTGCGCTCAAGTGCAATGCAGGCAACGTCGGGAACACGCTCCATCGCGATCAGATTACAGTCGGGATTCGCCTTTGCGGTCTTAATCGCAAAGCCGCCTTTGCCGCACCCGATCTCAAGTGCGACGGGGAGATCGTTCCCGAAGATCTCACGCGGCACGATCGCGGGGATACCCGTGTCGATGCTTCTTCCGAATTCATTCGTTTCGGGTGAGGGGATTAGAAATTCAGAGCAGGCAAGGATGCGCTCCTCGCCGTGCTTTTTGTGACGCATTCTCATAGTTGCGTAAGCCTTTCGGTGAATTATACGTTGAATCGGAAGAGGACGATATCGCCGTCCTGCACGACGTATTCCTTGCCCTCACTGCGGACGAGGCCCGCTTCCTTTGCGGCAGTCATCGTGCCAACGCGCATAAGGTCGTCGAACGAAACGATCTCGGCACGGATAAAGCCGCGCTCGAAGTCAGAATGAATCTTTCCTGCTGCCTGAGGAGCCTTCGTGCCTTTCGTGATCGTCCAGGCGCGGACCTCCTTCGGTCCTGCGGTGAGATAGCTGATAAGCCCGAGCAGGGAATAGCTCGCTTTGATCAGACGGTCAAGACCGCTCTCCTCGATACCGAGGTCTGCGAGGAAGGCCTCCTGGTCCTCTGCGTCAAGCTCTGCGATCTCTGCCTCGACCTGCGCACAGATCGCGATGACCTCTGCCCCCTCCTTCTTCGCCTCTTCCTTCAGGGCGCAGTACATCGCGTTGCCGAGCGGTTCCTTTGCCGCCTCGTTATCGGCAACGTTTGCAACGTAAATGATCGGCTTCATCGTGAGAAGCTGAACCTCGGACATGATCTCGCGCTCGTCGTCCGAAAGCTCGATCGTACGTGCGCACTTGCCGTCCTCGAGTACCTTCAGGACACGGTTATAGAGCTCGAGCACCGACGCGAGGGACTTGTCTCCCTTCATATCCTTCGTGACCTTTGCAATACGTCGCTCCATCATTTCCATATCGGAGAAGATGAGCTCCATATTGATCGTTTCGAGGTCGCGCATTGCGTCGATCTTGCCGTCGACGTGAATGATGTTTTCGTTTTCAAAGCAACGGATAACGTGAACGATCGCATCGACCTCACGGATATGGGACAGGAATTTGTTTCCGAGCCCCTCGCCCTTGGACGCGCCGCGCACAAGACCTGCAATATCAACAAATTCGATCACGGCAGGGGTGTATTTTTCGGGTGTGTACATCTCGGCGAGCTTGTCGAGACGCTTATCGGGAACTGCAACCACGCCGACGTTCGGTTCGATGGTGCAGAAGGGATAGTTTGCGGATTCCGCGCCTGCACTGGTCAGCGCGTTAAAGAGAGTGGACTTTCCGACGTTCGGAAGCCCAACAATACCGAGCTTCATATGGTGTATATTCCTTTCGTTTTCTCTCCAAAACGGGGAGAGTCAATATATTAAATTACATTATATCATAAAAAAACAAAATTTTCAAGGGCTCTCACTGAAATATTTGGGAGTATTTCAAAAAAATATACAAAAAAAGGGCGGGAGAACCGCCCGGGCGGAGAGCGCGTATCCGACCGAGCCCCATATGATGACGCCCTATGGGTTCGTCTGCAGCAGCCTATGCTGTTCTACGCGAGGTCGGGCTTTTACGTTTGTACGAAGATGCGGGACAGAGCCAAAGCGAAGGCTCGTGCAGATTCTGCTCAGGATGGCAGGTCGGGACTCACTCGTTCTGTCAAGTAAATGTTGGCAGGGAGGCATCGGGTTTCTGAAAATTCCTTGACAATTTTGCCGTATCGTGTTAAAATGAATAAAAGTAAAGAAAACGAACGACTCGGAGGTAAAGCAAATGACCGAACAGGATACCCTCAAAAACGAGGTTCCAACGATATACGACTATCTCACGGACGACGAGCCCGATCCGTACGCGGGCGTGACCGACTGGACGCAGATCCGCGTTTCGATCCCGCTCACCGTTCTGAACGAGGTCACCGCGATTATGAGTATGGTTTGTAATAATTTACAGATCGAGGATTACAGCGACATTGACCTCAAGACCTGCTACGGCGATCTCATTGACGAGAGCATCCTGAATGCCGACAAGACGCGCGGTGCGGTTTCGATCTATCTGCCCGCCGAGCGCGGCGTTTCGGACAGCCTCGCCTTCCTGCAGGAGCGGTTCCGTGAAGAGGGGATCGAATGTGAGATCGAGATCAACGGTGTCAAGGAGGAGGACTGGGCGAATTCGTGGAAGCAGTACTACAAAACGCTGAAGATCGGAAAACGCATCGTGATCGTTCCCGCGTGGGAAAAATATGAGCCCGCGGACGGTGAGATCACCGTTCGTATGGACCCCGGTATGGCGTTTGGTACGGGTACGCACGAAACCACCCGACTTGTCATCGAGCTTCTCGAGGACTACACCGTTCCCGGATGCCGTATGCTCGACGTCGGAACGGGAAGCGGTATCCTTGCGATCTGCGCGTCAAAGCTCGGTGCGCGCTCCTGCAATGCCTACGACATCGACCCGATGGCGGTTCGCGTAGCGAACGAAAACATCCGTGACAGCGGACAGACGAACATCGTCTGTGAGGTGTCCGATCTTCTCAGGCAGGTCGATCTTTCGGATGGACCGTACGATCTTGTCTGCGCAAACATTGTTGCCGATATCATCATCCGTATGACCCCCGACGTCGGAGCGTATCTGAAGGACGACGGCGTCCTTCTCGCGTCGGGTATCATCTCCGAGCGTGCCGCTGACGTGATCGAGACCTTCGAGAAATACGGCTTTACGATCGCGGAAAAGCGCGAGGAAAACGGATGGTGTGCGCTTGCGGTACGCAAGAAATAACGGATAGGTATCTTAGGAGGAATTATGCCGCGTTTTTTTGTCCGCCGTGATGCTGTTACGGACGGTCTCGTTCATATTACGGGCGAGGATGCACGTCATATCTCTCGTTCGCTCCGTATGGCGGTCGGGGAACCCTTGACCGTCTGCGATATGCAGAAAATCGAATACGAGTGCATCCTTGAAAGGATTACTGACAGCGAGGTGTATGCGAGGATCCTATCCGAGCGGCAGTCGGAGGCAGAGCCGCAATACGTTGCACGGCTCTTTCAGGCACTCCCGAAGGGGGATAAGCTCGATTCTGTGATCCAGAAGTCGGTAGAATGCGGCGTGTGCGAGATCACTCCCTTTGAGAGCGAGCGTTGCGTTGTGCGAATGAAGCCCGATGCCGAGGGGAAAAAGACCGAGCGTCGCCAAAGGATCGCCGCCGAGGCTGCGAAGCAGTCGGGACGCGCGGTGCTGCCTACGGTGCGGGAGACAGTCGGATACAGCGAGATGCTCGAGCTTGCCGCCGAGAGTGACGTATGCCTCTTCTGCTACGAGGGAGACGGTACGCTTCCGCTCGGACAGGCGCTTCGTGCAGAAGCTCTGAAAAAACGGATACTGGACGGCGAATGCCCGACCGTGTCGATCGTGATCGGCAGTGAAGGAGGCTTTTCACTTGACGAGGTAGCGCGCGCCCGTGAAAAGGGAATGGCGATATGCGGGCTTGGCAAGCGGATCCTGAGGACCGAAACGGCGGCGGCTTTTGTCCTCGGCTGTCTTGTGTATGCACTCGAGCTTTGCGGAGACTAAGCACTTTATATTGTAATTTGAACGAATCTGTGAACTTTTTGTGATATTCGTGATGGGTTTTTTTAATGCGTTTTGGAACGAATGCACGAATCCCACAACTGTGGGTGAGAATTTTGCAAAAAATTCATAAAATTTATGAAAATCCTATTGAAAAACCACAAATTTTGTGGTATAATATAGGGCAATATCAATATAGTGAACATCACCATACGCTTGTAACGGGTTGAAACGGCTTTTTGATATTCAGAAGTAAATTCGGACGGCGGCAGAGTCGCGGTCTTTTGTGAAGGGGTATTTAATGTCGAACAGATTATTTCAAAGTGTCATTCATCAGATGAAGGATGCCATCGACCGCGTGATCGGTGTAATGGACGAGACAGGCACTGTCATCGCCTGCTCGGAGCTTGGTAAGATCGGAGAGGTACGGCAGGGTGTCCGCGAGGAGCTTGCATACAGCACCGAAATTCTGGCGTCGGGCGGATATACATACCGTACGCTCGGAACGGGAAATAAAGCGGAGTACATCGTTTTCGTCGACGGCGAGGATAAGTTCGCGGAGAAGATGTCGAAGCTTCTTGTCATCTCGCTCAGCAACATCAAGAATCTGTACGATGAAAAATACGATAAGGGCTCGTTCATCAAGAATATTATTCTCGATAATATTCTTCCGAGCGATATCTATATCAAATCAAAGGAGCTACATTTCAACACCGAGGAGGTACGTATCGTATTCCTCGTCAAGTTCTTCGGCAAGACCGATATGATGCCCTTTGAGATGCTCCAGAATATGTTTCCTGATAAGTCGAAGGACTACGTGATCAGCGTAGGTGAGCACGATATTGTTCTCGTCAAGGACATCCGTCCCGGAACGGATGTGCGTGAGATTGAAAAGATTGCCACTAACATCGCGGATACGCTTTCGACCGAGTTCTACACCAAGGTGGCGATCGGCATCTCGACCGCTGTCGATAACATCAAGGACCTCGCCCGCGCTTATAAGGAAGCGCAGGTCGCACTTGAGGTCGGCAAGGTCTTTGAGACCGAGAAGAATATCATCAGCTACGAAAATCTCGGCATCGGCAGACTGATCTATCAGCTTCCGACCACCCTTTGCGAAATGTTCCTCCAGGAGGTCTTCAAGAAGGGAAGCCTTGAGTCACTCGACAGAGAGACGCTGATGACCATTCAGTGCTTCTTTGAAAACAACCTGAACGTGTCTGAGACCTCGAGAAAGCTCTTTGTCCACCGTAACACGCTCGTTTACCGTCTCGAGAAGATTCGTAAGCTGACAGGGCTCGATCTGCGTGAGTTTGAGCACGCGATCACCTTCAAGGTTGCCTTGATGGTCAAGAAGTATCTGAATTCGAAGCCGATCAAGTTCTGAACGGCTCACGGGGATCTCTGAAATATCCGGAAAGAAACCCATAACGGTCACCGCTTTTTCACACACGGTGCTTGACAAAGCCTCTGCCGTATGGTATAATAATGAACTGAAAATAAAGAGCGGAATGCACGTTTTCGTGCGGTGGGAGAGCCTGCCGCGGAGAATACCGTGCGTTTCGCTCCTCGTTTGTAAATTTGCGTGTATCCTCTCTGCCGAGCACGGCAGGATGGCACCGGAAAGTGAGGACTGATAAGCGTGGAAGAAAACGAAAACAAGACTTCTATAGCAAATGACCTCGAGGCCTCTGACGATCCTTCTAAGGAAACTGCCGCAAAAGCCGATGGCACGGACAGCGCACAAAGCGCGACCGACTGCGGTAAGGATCCGGGGTTTAACATTTTTTCGGAGGAGGAATTCGAAGCGATCCGGCACACCTCCGAGGAAAAAGCACCGAAAAAGAACAGGAGCATTTCGCTCTTTGCCTTTGTGGCATCTCTCCTCGCAGTCGTTCTTGTGTGCAGTATGTTCGCTGCCGCGATCGCCTCGGCGACCTATCGCCTCGGTTATCTTCAGAGCTTTGAGGATTTGGGAGCACTCGGCGGTGGGCTCGGAACGGGAGAAGGCTCGGGCGAGCTTGAGGATTTTTCCTCTCTTGCGTTCCTCGATCAGTTTTTCAAGGCCTATTCGTATAACGACCTGAGTGATGCCGATTTCCTTTCGGCGGTTCTGAAGGCGTACGTCGCGGCATCGGGCGACCTTTACGCCGAGTATTATACGGCAGAGGAGTACGAGGCGATGCTCGCGGACCGAAGCGGTGAGGGCGTTGGCATTGGGATTAGCGTGATCCAATCGCCCGTTAAGGTCAGCGGAGTTGATTATACCGCGATGGAGATCGTTGCGACATTCCCGAATTCTCCCGCGATCCTTGCAGGTGTGATGCCCGGGGATCTCATCCTTTACGTCGGCGTCGGGGATGAGCGTGAGCTCGTGCAGAGCATCGGATATACCGAGGCACTGAACCGTATGCGCGGTGAAAAGGGCTCGCTTGCCGAATTTACGGTGCTCCGTCCGAAAAGTGACGGCACGTATGAGGAGCTCGAGTTCTGCATCACGCGCGACGAATACACGATGCAGTCGGTGGAATATAAGATCTCCGAGACCGACTCCACAGTCGGAGTCGTTCGGATCCTTCAGTTTGATCTGACCACCCCCGAGCAGCTCGAGAAGGCGATGGATGATCTTATCAAAAAGGGAATCAACCGCTTTGTCTTCGACGTACGGAATAACCCGGGCGGTGACCTGAAGTCGATCTGTGCTGTGCTTTCCTTCTTCCTTCAGGAGGATGATCTCATCATCAGTGCGGTCGACCGTGAGGGCAATAAGGAGGAAACCTTCGTCAAAGCTGTCAAATACAGCGGAGACTATGCAGGCTGCAGCATCAAAAAATCCGATATCGGTAAATATCGTGATTACGATATGGTCGTTCTGACGAATCAGAATACGGCGTCTGCAGCAGAGCTCTTTACTGCCGCGCTCCGCGATTATGAGCTTGCAACGATCGTCGGTGTGACGACCTACGGTAAGGGCAGTATGCAGTCGATGTATCCGCTTTCTTACTGGGGATACGAGGGCGCGATCAAATTGACCACGCGGCACTATTTCCCGCCCTGCGGTGAGGGCTACGACGGCATTGGGATCGTTCCCGACGCTTACGTCGAGCTTTCCGAAGAGGCGGCATTGACTAACATTTACAAGCTTTCGGAAGCGGATGACGCTCAGCTTCAGAGAGCACTTTCCGAGCTTAACGGCTCGAGCGCATCCTGAAATCACTGAAAAAGAATATAAGCTTCGCGAAAATGCGAAGTCTGAGACAAGGAGATTTTTACTATGGCACAGAAAATGATGTACACCCAGGAGGGCTATGACGAGCTTGTCAAGGAGTACAAGTTCCTCACAACCGAAAAGAGGGAGCAGGTCAGACACGCGATCGACGAGGCACGCTCGTTCGGAGACCTTTCGGAGAACTCGGAGTACGACGAGGCACGCAACGAGCAGGCAAAGACCGAGGCTCGCATTGCAGAGCTGAAGGAGATGATGGAGAACGCCATCATCGTCGACGAGGCAAAGCTTGACGCATCTGTGATCAGCCTTGGCTCGTACGTAAAGGCGTACGACAAGGAATTCGACGAGGAGGTCGTTTACACGATCGTCGGGTCGAACGAGGCAAATCCGATGGAGGGCAAGATCTCCGATCTTTCTCCGATCGGAAGAGCACTGATCGGAAAACAGGCGGGCGACGTTGTCACCGTGGTTGCACCCGGCGGTACGATCGAATTGAAGGTGCTCGAGGTTTCTCGCGCGCAGAAATAAGACAAAGAAGGGGCGGCTCACAGATCCTTGCGGGGCGTCCCTTTTACTTAGAAAGAGGAAGATATGTCGGATTTGGAAAACAAGGATAAGGCAGAGCGTGACGGGAAATACGGCGATCGTGGGGTGAGGGTGGAGAGCCCCTTTCTCGAAAGACTCGATTCCTTTTGGTTTCACCACAAGGGAAAGGTGATCGCGGCAATCGCACTCCTGCTTGCCGTGCTCGTGACCGTAATTCCGCTTTTCGGAAGGCGTAAAAGCGACGTTATGACGGTTTATTCGGGCCCTGTCTATTTGTCGGGAGCGGAGCTCACCGAGATCGAGAATCTCTTGTCGGTGCTCTACGAAACAAGAATGGGGGACGATGGAGCTCTGATCGGACTTACACAGTACGTCGTTTACTCAAAGGGGCAGATCGAATCGATCCGCGCTGAAACGAACGCGGAGAGCGAGCAGAATTTCGTGAATTCCGAGATGAATTCGGAAAATTACGAGGCGCTGTACGAGTATATTATGACGGGAGATACCGCCGTTCTCTTACTTGATCCCTGGCTTTACGAGGAGCTTCGAAAAAACGATCGTCTCACTCCGATGCGTGAGATCTTTGAGACGATGCCACCCTCGGTTGACGAAAACGGATATGGCGTCGTGCTTGGGGAGACCGGGCTTTACGCATATTACGGCGTTTTACAGAAGCTTCCCGCAGAAACCGTTGTGTGCTTCCTGAAGCCTTATGTTTTCGGAAACACGAGTGATAAAAATGCTTACGAAAAGATGAAAGAGGTATTCCGTATGATCGCGGAATTCGATGCGCCGAGCGGTGCGGAGAGTGCGTCGTAAAACAAAGAAAAGAGGCTGTCTCATTCAGGTGGGATGGCCTCTTTTTGAGGTTGATGACCAGCCTACGCTTCTTTCGACTAAACCGATGGCGTGATCCTTGTTCTTTTTCGCCATTCGCTTGGGGAGAGCCCCGTTGTTTTCTTAAATTGTCTGTAAAAATTCGAATAGGTGCTGTATCCGCACTCGAAGGCAATATCCTCGGTGCTTTGAGAGGTTGCCTCGAGCATCCATTTGGCTTCTCGTATCCGTACCTCCGAAAGATACTCGAAAGGCGTGACCCCATACTCTCTCTCGAAGATATTAATAACGTGATTTTTGCTGAAATGAAGATGCTCGGCGATCTCTTCAAGCTTTACTTCGCTCTTGTAGACGGATCTGATGTATTCCTTTATCCGCGCGGCAACTGTTTCCGCACGCGCGTTTTTTGCATATATCGTCGAAAGAATATCGAAAAAGCATCCGCTTTTCTCAGTAAGCGTACGATGCGCATGGGAGAGTCGGTCGAGCCGTTCCATCCTTTCTTGAAGGGACTCTATATCAAATTCGCCGTTGCGGGGAAGAAAGTGATCCCCCTCGCCCCATTCACAGTGGAAGTGAACGTAAAGATATTTCGGCTCATCGCTCGCTATAGGGCCTGATTGATGACTGTTATGACGTTGAATGTGATACTGTCCACGACCGATCTCGTATGCGACACCATCCTCGGTAAAGCGCAAAACTCCGTCTAAGACCAGAAGAAAAACGTCATCCCCGCAAAGGCGCGTCACGTGATGCTCACCCGCTTCAAAATACCGCATTGATGCGTGAGAAAAAAAGATCGGTCTGTCAAGATCAATTCCAAGCATATGATCACCCCCGCATCTATTATATACCATAAAAGTGATATTTGCAATATGCTTTGTGATATTTGCATTGTGAAAGTCGCTTCTTGTGTGATAAAATGAATACATTAATCCGAACAGGAGGTCTGAATGAAAAACATCAGCTTTAGAAATACGACTGTCACGGGCGGCTTCTGGAAGATCAAGCAGGATATGGTCAGAAACGTCACAGCGATGGCTGTTTATAACAGATTCAAGGACACGGGTCGCTTTAGCGGCCTCAAGTGCACCTGGAAGGAGGGAGATCCGGGGAAGCCACCTCATATTTTTTTCGACTCGGATGTAGCGAAATGGATTGAGGGTGTCGCATACCTACTTGAGAAGGGGGAAGAGCCCGAGCTTCGCGCAATTGCGGAGGAGGCGATCGATGACATTTGCAGAAATATGGACGAGACGGGCTATTTCAACAGTCACTTCCTCGTCACGCGTCAGGATATGCGCTTTCAGCTTCGTTCTGACCACGAGCTTTACTGTGCGGGACACCTGATCGAGGCGGCGATCGCATATTATAAGGTGACGGGTGAGCGGAGATTCCTCGACGCGATGTGCCGCTTTGCCGATCTGATTGACAAAGTATTCCGCGTTGAACAGAGCGCCGCTTTTGTAACACCGGGACACCCCGAGCTCGAGCTCGCGCTTGTCAAGCTCTATGAGGTAACGGGAGAAGGGAAATACCTCACCCTTGCGGAATTCTTCATCGACGAGCACGGTAAGAATCGTAAAGAGGAGGCGAGTAGTTCTGCTTCATGCGGAAACGAGATCTATAATCAGGACGAAATGCTCCTTCGCGACAGAAATACCATTGATGGCCACGCGGTTCGTGCGCTCTATCTCGCATCAGGTGCCGCTGACGTTGCACGTCTTCGCGATGACCGTGAGCTTCTTCGGGCGTGTGAAAGAATGTTCGATAACGCGACGACGAAAAGAATGTACGTCACGGGCGGTGTCGGTTCGACTCATCTCGGCGAGGCGTTTACTGCAGACTATGATCTGCCCCCGAGAGGAGCCTATACGGAGACCTGTGCGGCGATTGCACTCGTCTATTTTGCATCAAGAATGCAGCTTATAAGTACCGACAAAAAATATGCGGACATCATCGAGCGTGTGCTCTATAACGGCTTCCTTTCAGGAACCTCGATGGATGGAAAATCCTTCTTCTACGAAAATCCGCTCGAGATCGAGCCCGCCTTCAATAACGTAAACCATTCGACGATCAAAAAGGAACGGTATCCGATCACACAGAGAAAGGAGGTCTTTTCCTGCTCCTGCTGTCCCCCCAATATCGTGAGATTCATCCCCTCGATCGCGGATTACGCGTACACGTATGACGATGAGACACTTTACGTCCAGCAGTTCCTCGACAGCACGACCGAGTGCGAGGGAATGAAGATTGTGCAAAAGACCGCTTACCCCGCAAACGGAAAGGTTCAGATCAGCTGTGAGAGCGGTGGCAGACAGATCGCCGTCCGCATTCCGTTTTGGTGCAAGAGCTTTGGTGCGAGTGTGCCTTATACCGAGAAGGAAGGCTACGCCGTATTTGCACCCTCGGTGCAGGAGATCGAGATCGAATTCGCAATGCCCGTTTATACCGTCCGCCCGAATAAGCGTATCCACGCAAGTGCAGGTAAGGTGGCGGTGATGAGAGGCCCTGTGGTTTACTGTGCCGAGGCCGTCGATAACGGCGAGGATCTTGCGGCAATCCGCATCGACAGAAAGGGAAGCTTCACGCTTGGGGAGAGTGACTTTATCCTCCCGCGCATCAAGACGACGGGTTATACGACGCCCGACTGCGACGAGCTCTATGATGATGTCTCAGAGGAGCTCCTTCCGATCGATCTCACGCTTATTCCGTACTACGCCTTTGCAAACAGAGGCGAGAGCGAAATGACAGTCTGGATGCTCGAGAAGTAAGCATAGACTGCAGAAGGGGCTGTCTCACCTCAGTGAGACAGCCCCTTTTGTGTTTATTTTTTTCCGTTACGCTGACCCGTGATCATATCGTGCTTGATCGTCCAAAGCTTTTCAGAAAGGTCAACGTAGTAGTTGTGCGGATTCTCAAAGCGAAGCACCGAGCTCCACATTGAGTTCAGCTCTCTCTCGCAGTGTGCGCGGATCTCCTCGATCTCGGGCAGCTCGTAGACCTGCTTACCATCCTTGTAGATAGGCACGAGAAGCTCGCGGATCGTAATATCGGTATAGGTTTGGCGCTTCCACGTGAAGTCGGGATCGAAAAGCTCGATCGGCTTCGAGTAGTCAACTGTTTCGTCGTGAACGCAGATGAGGTCCGCCTCCGCCTTTGCGGTCTCGTTATCGTAGATGCGATAGACCTTTTTGAAGTGCGGCGTCGTGATCTTCTGCACGTTTTCGGAGAGCTTGATACGCGGCTCGATCTCGCCGTTTTCATTCTCGATCGCACATACCTTGTAGACACAACCGAATACAGGATCGGATTTCGCGGTGATAAGGCGTTCGCCGACTCCGAAGGCATCGATCCTTGCACCCTGCATCACAAGATCGCGAATGATATATTCGTCAAGTGAGTTCGATGCGACGATCTTACACTCGGTCCATCCCGCGTTGTCAAGCATTTCGCGTGCCTTCTGTGAGAGATAGGTAATGTCTCCCGAGTCGAGACGGATCGCACATTTCTTGATGCCGAGCGGCTTCAGAACGTCGTTGAATGCACGGATCGCATTCGGAACTCCGCTTTTCAGAACGTTGTAGGTATCGACGAGAAGGGTGACCGCGTGCGGATTGATCTCGCAGTAGGTGCGGAAGGCCTTGTATTCGTCGCCGAACATCTGTACCCAGGCGTGTGCCATCGTTCCCGAGGCGGGAACGCCGTAGACCTCGTCTGCGATCGTGCAGGCGGTTCCGCTGCAGCCGCCGATATAAGCGGCTCGTGCTCCGAGGATCGCAGCATCCGCACCCTGTGCGCGGCGGGATCCGAATTCACTGATCGCTCTGCCGTTTGCGGCACGGACGATGCGGGATGCCTTCGTCGCGATCAAGGATTGATGGTTCAGCATCAGAAGGAGATAAGTTTCAATGAACTGCGCCTCGATCGCCTTGCCGCGTACCGTAATAAGGGGTTCACCGGGAAAGACGACGGTTCCCTCGGGAACTGCCCACATATCTCCCGTGAAGCGGAAGGTGCGGAGGTAGTCGAGAAATTCCTCCGAGAAGCACTTCTTGCTTCTGAGATAATCGATATCATCCTCGTCAAAACGGAGGTTATTGATATATTCTACGACCTGCTCAAGCCCTGCGACGATCGCGTAGCCTCCCTTGTCGGGATTTTTGCGAAAAAATACGTCGAAATAGACGATTTGGTCCTTCATTCCCGAGAGGAAATAGCCGTTGCTCATCGTAAGCTCGTAAAAATCAACGAGCATCGTAAGATTGCGAGAAATATCCTTCATAAAGTAATTCCTTTCCGTGGGGTCGTTTCTGTTTGTATTGCTTTGGAGGATACAAAAACTGATATTTTGCCTTTATTATAATTGCTGTCCGCCGCTATTGGGTGAAAAACCTATGTAAATAATGTAAATATTTTTTGACCGATCTCTCATATCATCTTTCCCGAGTGAATAGAGTTATATGAATTTTTATTTGGGAGTGTGCTATGAAAACCGTATTCGTGATCTTTGGAACCCGCCCTGAGGCGGTCAAAATGTGTCCGCTTGTCAAAATTCTGAAGGAAAACGAGACGATCCGAACACTCGTTTGTGTGACGGGACAGCATCGCGAAATGCTCGACGACGTGCTGAAATGCTTTTCGGTCGAGCCCGATTTCCGCCTTGACGTGTTTTCGAAGGAGCAATCCCTGTCTATGCTGTATGCGCGGATCCTTTCGTCGGTCGGTTCACTTCTTTCGGTCTTGAAGCCCGATCTCGTGCTCGTTCACGGAGACACCGCGACTGCGGCTGCATCGGCACTTGCCGCCTTTCTTTCGGGGATCTCCGTCGGGCATGTTGAGGCGGGGCTCCGTTCGGGTGATCTCTCCACTCCTTATCCCGAGGAAATGAATCGTATACTGATCTCGCAGCTTTCGGAGTGTGATTTCGCACCAACCGAATCGGCACGCGCGAATCTTCTCGCAATGGGAAAGCGTGAGGATCGCATTTTTGTAACGGGGAATACCGTGATCGATGCACTTGGCAGAACGGTTTCCGACAGTTTTGCCCATCCGCTTCTCGAAGGGACGGGAGGAAAACGTATCCTTTTTTTGACCTGTCACCGCAGGGAAAACTTCGGAGAACCGATCAGGCGGATCTTTCGCGCCGTGCTGCGGATCGCAGAGGATTTTCCCGACGTGCGCGTGATATGCCCGATCCATAAAAATCCGAGCGTCAGAGAGGCGGGAAGAGAGGTGCTCGGAACGGGGAGGCATCCCCGTATATTCATCACCGAGCCGCTCGGCACGGTCGAATGCCACAATATTATGGCGCGAAGTGCGGTCGTGCTGACCGATTCGGGCGGTATTCAGGAGGAGGCGCCTGCGCTCGGAAAGCCCGTGATCATTCTGAGAGAATCGACAGAGCGCCCCGAGGGTGTCCTGCTCGGCGGTGCGATCCTTTGTGGGAGTGACGAGGAACGGATCTACCGAGAGACTGCGCGGCTTCTCACGGACAGCTCGTACTACGAGACGGTTGCCCGCATCCGAATGCCCTACGGAGACGGGAACGCCTGCGGTCGGATCGCCGCACAGATTGCGGCTTTTCTCGCAGAAGGTGCCCCTTCACCTGCTTGACAAAGTCTCTTTGCCGTGCTATAATGAAGACATCAAACATGAAAAACGACGAAGGGAAACATATATGGCAAATAACGACATCATCATTCCGTCACCCGAGGATATGGCGCGCGTCAAGGGACTTGGCTTTTTGCGCGATAAGACGACACCAAACTGTTTTAACTGTCGTGTGATCACCCGCAACGGCAAGATCACCGCAGAGGAGGCTTCTGTGATCGCTGAGGCGGCGAAGCACTACGGGAGCGGGGAGGTCGCGATGACGACCCGACAGACGGTCGAGATCCAGCGTGTTCCGTACGAAAACGTCGAGCCGCTTGTTGCATTTTTGAAGAATGCAGGGCTCGAAACGGGCGGAACGGGCGCGAAGGTGCGCCCCGTCGTTTCCTGCAAGGGAACGACCTGCGTGTTCGGACTCATTGACACCTATGATCTTTCGCTCCGTATTCACGAGCGGTTTTATCGGGGCTATCACAGTGTGAAGCTTCCGCACAAGTTCAAGATCGCCGTAAGCGGATGCCCGAACAAGTGCGTAAAGCCCGATCTGAATGACCTCGGCGTGATCGGTCAGCGCGTTCCTTTGATCGACTGTGACAAGTGCCGTGGGTGTAAGGTCTGTCAGATCGAGAAGGTCTGTCCGATGGGAGCTGCAGCGCTTCGGGATGGCAAGCTCTCGATCGACTCCGACGAATGCATCAACTGTGGCAGATGCGTCGGCAAATGTCCGTTCGACGCGGTCTCGGAAAAACTCACGGGCTACCGCGTTTATGTCGGCGGCAGATGGGGAAAGAGATCGGCGAACGGAATCCCGCTTTCGAAGGTCTTTACCGATTCCGACGAGGTGCTTGACGTCGTAGAAAAGGCGATCCTTTTCTTCCGTGAAAACGGAAAGGCAGGGGAGCGATTTGCCGATACAATCGCGCGTGTCGGCTTTGAAAAAGCAGAAAGAGAGATCCTTTCCTCAGAGATCCTTTCCCGCAAGGAAGCGATCCTCTCAAAGGATCTGGGGTGAATATGATGAAGAAAACAAATGAACCCGTAAACCGCATCGCATCCTTTGACGCCGATCACGACAAGATCGTTCCGGGCTTTTATCTCTCGCGCGTGGACGGCGACGTTTCGACCTACGATCTGCGTACCCGTACGCCGAATATGGGCGACTATATGGACAACCTCACGATGCACTCGGTCGAGCATCTGTTTGCGACCTATGTCAGGAATGGCGAATTCGGCGATAGGGTCGTATATTTCGGTCCGATGGGCTGTCAGACCGGCTTCTATCTTCTGATGCGCGGTACCGATCACGCCCTTGCGAGACGCGTGACTGTGGAGGTCCTCGAGAAGATCCTTGCGCACGACGGTGCAATGTTCGGAAATACTGCGAAGGAATGCGGTAATTACCGCAATCTTTCGGTCAGCGCGGCTTGCCTTGAAGCAAAACGGTATCTCGATGTCCTCCGCGCGGGCGACCCCAACGATTTTTCATATCCCGTATAAACGGACGGAGGAGCTATGCGGTATACTTATAAAAAAATCGGCATTATTGCCGCAATGCAGATCGAAGCCGAGGCGCTGAAGGCGAAGATCACGGATAAAAGGGAAGAGACTACCTCGGGACTTACCTTTACCGAGGGTGTTTTGTGTGGAATGCCCGTAGTGCTTGCCGTTTGCGGTGAGGGAAAGGTCAATGCGGCGATCTGCGCACAGACGATGATCCTACGTTACGGCGTGGACCTTCTGCTCAATACGGGCGTTGCGGGCAACCTTTCGGATACCTTGAACGTCGGGGACGTTGCGATCGCATCCGATACGGTCGAGCACGACTACGATATTTCGCCTCTCGGTTATGCCCCGGGAATGGTGCTCGGTGTTAACAAGATCCACGTTCCGTGCGACGAGGATGCGGTCGCCTTGATCGACGAGATCCTGACAGAGCTTGGTGTAAACCACCTCGTCGGTACGGTTGCTTCGGGGGATCAGTTCATCAGCGGAGGGGAACAGAAGACGCGCATCCGCGGACTTTTCGGTGCTGTTGCGTGTGAAATGGAGGGCGCGGCGATCGGACACGTCGCGGCGTTGAACGGTGTACGCTTCGTTGTGATTCGCGCGATCTCCGACAATGCGGACGGAAGCGCGCCCGAGAACTTCGGTGCATTTGCATCCGCTGCAGCCGAGACTTCGGTGAAGATCACGGAGGAGTTCCTTTCGCGTGTGAGTCGATAATAAAAAAACGCTACGGCGAGCTCTTTACAGAGTGAGATGACCGTAGCGTTATTTTTTTCGGTGTGGCAAGGCTTACGAGAGGCTGTCTGCGAATGCCGTAGCAAGTGCGTCACAGCGCTCGTTGTACGGATGTCCCTCGTGTCCCTTGACCCAGACGAAGGTGACCGTGTGGCGCGAGAGCTCTTCGTCAAGCGCCTGCCAGAGGTCGGGGTTCAGAACGGGCTTTCCGTCCGCCTTCTTCCAATTCTTTTTCTTCCACGACACGAGCCAGTTTTTCTCGATCGCGTCAACGAGATACTTCGAGTCTGACGTCAGCGTGACCTCACAGGGGTATTTGATCGCGCGAAGTCCCTCGATCGCCGCAGTCAGCTCCATACGGTTGTTCGTCGTGCTTTTTTCTCCGCCCGAAAGCTCCTTTTCATGACCCTCGAATACGAGGATCGCGCCCCATCCGCCCCGACCGGGATTGCCGCGACACGCACCGTCGGTGTATAGATCAATATGCTTCATATTTTTTCCTCTCGATCGGCTCGCACGTATTCGGAGCCCGAAATCTTACCGTTATATTGTAACATATTCGGGAGCGGAAATCAAGCGTTCCCGGAGAGATTCTCCTTGGAAACGCAAAAATTTATCCTGCCTATTGCAATTTTCCGGGAAATCAGCTATAATAAAAGTACAGTCACTTGTAAAAGGAGCAGAACAGAGATGAATTCAAACGAGATCGATACAGAGATGCTTCGCGAAAGCAGGATTACAGGCGAGGATATTTATAACGGTGCCGTCGTGCATCTCTTCAGAGATACCGTCAGGCTTCCTGACGGAAAAACGAGCGTGCGGGAATATATCCGTCACATCGGTGCCGCAGCAGTTCTGCCGATCACGAAGGAGGGAGATGCACTTCTCGTTCGTCAGTTCCGCTATCCCTTCGATCGGGTCATTCTTGAGATCCCTGCAGGTAAGCGCGACTCCTTCTCTGAGGATCCGCTTTCTGCCGCGAAACGTGAGCTGGAAGAAGAAACCGGTTATAAGTGCGAAAATCTTACTTTTCTTGGGGAATACTATTCTTCACCCGCGATTCTCGACGAAAGGATCTGGGTCTATCTTGCGACCGATCTTGAAAAGGGTGTTCTGCATACCGACGATGACGAATTTCTTGAGCTTGTGCGTGTGCCGCTTTCAGAGCTCGTCGGAATGGTTGAGCGAAACGAGATCGCCGACGGAAAAACGCAAATGGCAGTACTTAAGGCGGCGCGTATCCTGAAGATCTGACCGCGCGATCTACATATTTTTTAAGGAAGGAACGACAAACAAATGGAAAAACTCAGTAAAGTGAAGTTGAATTACAAGCGTACGCTTCTTGTAGGCTTCGCGTTCTTCCTGATCATCGCCTTCTGGCAGGCGTATGACAGCATTATCCCGAAGATCCTGACCGATAAGTTCGGTCTTTCGCAGACCTGGTCGGGTGCGATCATGGCACTTGACAATCTGCTCGCACTTTTGCTGCTGCCCTTTTTCGGTTCGCTTTCGGACAGAAGTAAATCGAAAAGAGGGAAGCGAACACCCTTTATTCTGATCGGAACTGTGCTCGCGATCGTGCTGTTTATCGGACTTTCCTTCGTCGATCAGATGCAGCTTATGAAGATTCGGGAGGTGTCGCGCGTTGACGATTCTTTGGTTCTCGAGGAGATCTACGACTCGCAGTCCGATGTGACGCTCAAGACGCCCGACGGCGAGCGGTTCGTCCTGAAGGATCTTTACACGCGTGAAGAGTTTGTCGCGATCCGAACGAATGACAAGACGGAGAACGGCGAGCCTTATATCAATTACGTGGTTCCCGCGCGGCAAAGCTATGTCTGGCAAAAAACGGTCGAATCTCCGATGACACTCGTATTCTTTGTTTTGATCCTCCTTTTTATTCTGATCTCGATGGGCATCTTCCGTTCGCCCGCCGTCGCGCTGATGCCTGACGTTACGCCGAAGCCCCTTCGCTCTAAGGCAAACGCGGTGATCAATCTGATGGGAAGCATCGGCGGTGCTTTGGTGCTCGTGCTCGGTATGGCTTTCGGGACCGGAAAGCCTGAGAATGCTCTGATGGCATATCAGCCCTTCTTTATTGCGGTGGCGGCAATTATGCTTGTCTCGCTTCTTCTGTTTCTGTTTACGGTCAAGGAGCCGCAGTGGGCTGCGGAGGCAGATGCGGTAAACGGTAGTGAGACGGAAGAAGAGGAGGCAAAGGAAAAGCGCAGGATCACGCGTGCGGAGCTTCGGTCACTGATCCTGATCCTTGCCTCGGTCGCACTTTGGTATATGGGCTACAACGCCGTAACGAGCAAGTATTCCGTATATGCCGATAAGGTGCTTGGACTTGATTATAATATGACGCTTTTGATTGCGCAGGCAGCAGCGATCGCCGCTTATCTGCCGATCGGCTTTCTTTCTTCAAAATTCGGACGAAAGAAAATGATCCTTGTCGGAGTTCTGATCCTTGCATCCTCCTTTGGTGCCGCATCCTTCCTACGCGAGGGAACGAACGTGATCGTTATGACGATCCTGTTTGCAATGGCGGGGATCGGTTGGGCAACGATCAACGTCAACTCCTATCCGATGGTGGTCGAGCTTGCGCGCGGCGGTGACGTCGGCAAGTATACCGGCTATTATTATACCGCATCAATGCTTGCGCAAGCATTCACTCCCGTTCTTTCCGGTCTCTTTATGGATAAGATCGCGTTTACAACGCTGTTTCCGTACGCAACGGTATTTGCGGGACTCTCCTTCCTGACGATGCTCTTCGTGCGCCACGGTGACGTCAAGCCCGTGGCTCAGAAGGGAATCGAAGCCTTCGGGGGAGATGACTGATCAAGAAGTCGATAAAACAAAAAATCCGCTGTTCTACACAGCGGATTTTTTGTACAGTCAGGATTTTGAAGCGCGATGTAGATCGCTCACTCAAATTACTTGAGCTCGACGGTTGCGCCTGCTTCTTCGAGCTGAGCCTTGATCTTCTCAGCTTCGTCCTTGGAAACGCCTTCCTTGATTGCCTTGGGAGCGCTCTCAACGAGGTCCTTAGCGTCCTTCAGGCCGAGACCGGTGAGTTCGCGAACAACCTTGATAACGTTGAGCTTCTTGTCGCCTGCAGATGCGAGGACAACGTCAAATTCGGTCTTCTCTTCAGCTGCGGGAGCTGCTGCGCCGCCTGCAACTGCGCCACCTGCAACGGGAGCCATTGCGGTTACGCCGAATTCGTTCTGGAGCTCGTCAACGAGTTCCTTAACTTCGAGAATGGAAAGAGCCTTGATGGACTCTACAATAGCAGTGATCTTTTCGGATGCCATTTTAAATTACCTCCTAAAATTAGGTTAAAAATTTTTAAAGTGTTTAAGCAGAGCAGAGAATTACGCTTCTGCAGGAGCTTCTTCCGAAGCCTTGTCGACAACACACTGAAGTGTGTATGCCAGAGAATACAGAGGAGCCTGAATGCTTCCGATAACGGTAGCAATGAGAACGTCCTTCGTAGGAATATCAGCGAGAGCATTGACGGTCTTCGCATCAACGACCTTACCTTCGAGGTATCCTGCGAGAATCGAGAAGGACTCGATCTTTTCGTCATACTTCTTCAGGATCTTGGCGGGAGCGATGGGATCGTTCTCGCTGCCGATCGCGATTGCGGTCATACCGGTCAGGTGCTGCTTCATATCGCTGAGGCCTACCTCGTCACAAGCACGGCCGGTGATCGAATTCTTCAGAACGGTGTACTTAACACCTGCTTCACGGAGCTCACGACGGAGCTTCGTGTCGTCATCAACGGTGATACCCTGATAGTTTACGACAACGCCGCCTGCGGAGACCTTGAGAAGCTCTGCGATTTCAGCTACTTTCGCCTGCTTTTGTTCCAGTATAGCTTTGCTGGCCATTTGTTTTCACCTCCCAATGAAAATTAAAGGATTGCACCAAAGAGGGCAAAAAAATATCTTTCTCCCGTACGGTTCATTCTGCACCGTGCCGAAAGAAAGACAATTCGAAGGGCAAACCAAGGGATGGTCTGCATAGATACGATTGTGCTTCGCCTCGGCAGGAAAGTGCTCAAAGAACACGTTTTACGGGAACCTGCTGTCTTAGGTCAAATTGCGGAATCTTGTCCGCAACGGGTAACATTATACCACAACAAAATCGGTTTGTCAATAGTTTTTCTGAAAAAAATTGAAAATTTTCAAGAATTTTTACGAAGGCCTTTGCGAGCCGTTACTCCGTCGAATCAGCAGGATCGCTGTTCAGGCGCAGGATGCGCTCGGCGGAATTTACGAGCTTTTGGCGCAGCCATTTCGGGGAAACGATGCGGATGTCGGCGTCTACCGAGAGAAGAGCGCCAAGGAAGCGGTCAACGCTGTGAAACTCGCATTTGTAGCAGTTCCTTTCAAGCTTTCCGGAGCTCCCCTTTTCGTATTGAATATAGGATTTCAGCTCTGCCACTGCAAGCTTGTCCCGGATCTCGAGAATTGCCGTGTAGGGGATCTGAAGCTGTAGAAGCGTGATATTAGCGCTTTCTCCCGCGTCGCTGTCGGGCAGATAGTCGCCCTCGTCAAGGCTCGGGAGCAGTCCGTTCAGGGATTCATCGTTGCTCGTCGTGACCGTGACGGGAAGAGAGAAGGGCTCCGAATAGGTATAGCCGCGGCGAAGCGCGTCGTATTCGAGCGGTGCGTTCAGAACCTCGCGCAGAAAGCGGATATCTCTTTTGGCTTGGCTTAGGGAGATATCAAACCGTTCGCAGAGAAGCGTTGAATTTGGGAAACCGTTTGCCTGAACGGTGGTGTGAAACCACTGAATGCGTTTGTTGGCACTTGCTTTTTTCATTCTTCCGAGACCTTCCTTGCATTGATGCTTTCGTCGGTATAGTCGCCTTCATCTGGCTCGAGGGAGGTGGCGCCGTCATTGCTTTCGGATGCCGTTTGGCTCGCGTCGTTCTCGTAGGATTGCACCTCGTGATCGTCCGATCCCTTTTCGTCATCCTCAAGAGGAGCAGGTGTGTTGCCGCTCTGTGCCCACAGCATCAGCATTCGGGTGATGCGGACTGCGGCGGGAAGAAGGAGTGCAAAGGCGGTGAGGGCATAGAGATAGTAGAGCTTTGTATACGCCTCGGTCATAACCGAGAATATTCCGCTCGAAAGGACTGCCACGACGGAAAAACCAAGGAAAAGAGTGGAGACGGCGATGAAACGTATGGGGCGTGCGATGCCGAGATAAAAGCGAAGATCGCACAGAAGATAGAGAACAGCGGCGATCGCTGTAAGCTGGATCAGGAGCTTAACGGGATTATTCATCGGGGTGTAAAGCTCGAAATAGGAGGAGATGAGCACATACACGAAATGAAGCACGAGCGCGAATCCGCTGAAGAGGTGCAGATTTTTCCCGATTGCTGACGGAACGAAGAAAAATAAGAAAAAGAAGACCGAGAGGACTGCTGAGAGAAGTCCGAAAACAGTGAATCCAGACGGTGTCAAAGAGCCCGTGCTCCAATAGAAGATCGCCGTACAGATCGACACGATAAGCATTGAAATGGCGCCGACAAATGCCGCGATCTTTTCCATCACGCAGGTCTTCTGCATACTCGCTATCACCGTATCGGGGACCGAGAAGTGGCGGAAGAGTATGAGTGCAGATCCGGAAAGGGTGGCGATCAGTGCAAGACAAATATAGTGCAGTGTCGGGAAGAGCGCGTTGCTTTCAAAGTATCCGACCTCGACGTCGTAGGAATAAACGCGGGCGAGCACACGAAAAACGAGCGCTAAAAGGGTCAGTGTCCACGCAAGGAGCGAGTAGACGTATATCAGCTTTTTCGGGGCCTTCTTCATATATCCAAGTATCCTTTCGGCAGAGATATGCCGTAATATATCCATATTACCATATTATAGTATAACGCAAATATATGAATAAATTTTAACAAAAGAAGGTGTTTTTGAAAATTCCGTCCCGAAATTCGGCATTTTTATAAAAAGTTTCGACTTCTCCCCGCACGGTACTTGAAAAAAGGGAAGGAATATTGTATAATAAATTTGGCCGAAAAATTTCTGTAGGTCAACCGTTTGAAAGTGCATCAAGCCTTTTCTTGATCTCCTTCATATCCTCCAGCATCAGCTCCTTCTTTGTAGGATCTCTGAGAAGTGCTGCGGGGTGAAAGACAGCGGTCATCTGATAATTACCCTTTTGAAACCACACGCCGTGCTCCCTCGTGATCCTGAAATCGGGCTTGATGAGACGAAGCGCGGAGATCCTGCCGAGGCATACGATGATCTTCGGGCGGATCAGCTTCAGCTGCTCGCGCAGGTAACCGATACACGCATCCTCCTCCTCGGGGAGCGGATCACGGTTTTCGGGCGGTCTGCACTTCAGAATGTTGGCGATATACACGCTTTCACGTGGAATATCAACGGCGTAGAGATACTTGTCGAGGAGCTTTCCCGCCCGCCCGACGAAGGGAATGCCCGAAAGATCCTCCTCGCGTCCTGGTGCTTCACCGATGAAAAGAAGATCTGCGTCGGGATTGCCCGTTCCGAAGACACAGTTCGTCCGAGTTTTCGAAAGCGGGCAGGCAGAACAGCTCCTGCAGTTCTCGAGCAGCGTTTCCCACGCCGCGGCAGTCTCTTTCGTGCGATTTTCTTCGTTCATCCTTCGGTTCACCGACCTTTCGTTTCTATTAGGATAATGATACCACAAAACCACCCGTTTTGCAAGTATATCGCTGAAAAAACGCGGACAATTTGCGCTATGACGCGTCAATAGTCTCCGAGCAATTCCACCGCACGTCTCGGACAGATCGTACTGCCGTGCTCACTTATGTAAAGACGCACTGCCTCAGGGCTTTCGGGTGTTCCGTATTCGATGATAAGCGGGCGAATGCTTGTGGGAGCTTCGATCAGAAGAAAGCACCTTCCGCTTTCGTCGTGAAATGCCGCACTGCTACCCGAAAATCCGATCCGCTTCAACCGTCTGCAGACCGTGAGCAGCCAGGTCATCGATTCAAATCCGAATGCCTCGGACCGCTCCCACCTCGGGTGCTTTTCGTTGCTTCGCACGTCCGCAGACAGCTCTTGGGCCGCATAGACGTCTCCTTCTCTCTGCTTCTCCTCGCCGAGGGGCTCGGGGCGGTCATTCGTACGCGTTACGAACATTTCGCATCCGCCGCCTCTTGATGGGTAGAGCTGGATCGACAGCCGACTGTCCGAAAAATCCATACCGGTTTTGCGGCCAGCATCCTTCAGTACCGCGCGGAATGCCTCTCTTACGGCGCTTTCGCAGTAATCGATACCTTCGGTCGGTAGATCGTACGCGGACATATCTCCCGCGTCGAGCATAATCTTGATCTTGTTTTTACTGATTCGTATCAGTTCCATAATAATCTCCATTCTGCCGCTCAGCGGCATAAAAAGTTTTGGAATTCGCCCGTGCCTCGTAGCGCTATCTGTTTTCTTGGCGGCAAAAGGGGATGGAGGGCGGTATTCTGTATCTGAGATCCCAAATCGGAATAAATCTCTCCCGTACCCATCATTATAATCCAAAAGCACGAAAAAGGGTACCCCTAAATTTTTGGTAATTTCCAGATCGATGCGGCTTTGTGCCGAAATCACGCGAAAGGAGGCGAGGAAAAGCTATGAATTTTCATAAGGAATCGGGTGGCATCGCGCTGTCTGTGTCGGAGCTTGCACAAATCGCATATCCTTTAGGTGATATCCGCTCGGGCTTTTCGTCGGCTCCGCGCGTATCTGCCTCTGCCCGCGCTCGTTTTCTCGAGGCGTACGGCTCGGAAGCAGGCTTCCGAAGCGATGTAGCGGTGTCATACGCTGTCACGATCGAGCCTGGAGAAACCGTTGCCGAAACCTTCTCCGAATCTGAAGAGGCACTCTCACCGTACTCTGTGCATCTGTCGGGCCGCATTGACGGTGTTTCCCTTGCCGAGGGACAGAAAACCGTTCTTTATATGCTCCTGCCGACGGGCGGATATGACGCGGGCGGTCGTTTTCGTGCGCGCTTTCGGGCGGAATCTCACGCTCTCGCCGCGCTTTACGCGCTTTCCGTCGGGGAGGAGGAGATCGAGCTGTCGACCGTGACCGTGCATTCGGACGGCTCACGTCTGTTTTCCAATCGGGAATCGTGTACGGTACAGCGGCTCAGCGATTCGCTCTCCGAGCTTCTCCGCCTTGCGCGGCCTACCACCGATTTTCTCGTAAGACACCGAACCCTGACCGTGCCGAAGGCGGGAGAGGTCGCATTTCCGTACAGCGGACTTCGGGAGGGACAGGAGGAGCTGATCCGTTCGGTCTACCGAACTGTAAGGCGAGGGGGACGCCTCTTTGCGCAGGCACCGACGGGGATCGGGAAAACGATCTCGACGCTATATCCGGCGGTCCGCGCGCTCGGTAGCGGTTATATCGATAAGATCTTCTATCTCACGGCGAAGGCAAGCACGCGCCGAGAGGCATTTTCTGCGGCAGGAAAGCTTTATCACGCAGGCGCTCGACTGCGAACCTGCATCATTTCCGCAAAGGAGCAGGTCTGTCTCTGCGAAAAGGAAAAAGGGGCAGGGAGGAATCACTGTAATCCATTCGATTGTCCGTACGCGGACGGCTATTATGAGCGTGCTCCCGCAGCGATCCTTTCGCTGCTCTCAAAGCAAAGCGGATACACCCGTGCATCGATCCTTGAGACGGCGCGGGAATACGGAGTCTGCCCTTACGAGCTTTCGCTCGATCTATCCGAAAAGTGCGATATTGTGATCTGTGACTATAATTACGTATTCGATCCGAGGGTGTACTTCCGCCGCTATTTCGGTGAGGAGCGAACCGTCGACGGTCAATACGCCTTCCTCATCGACGAGGGTCACAATCTTGCCGACCGTGCAAGGGATATGTACTCGGCAAGCCTGCATCAGCGCGACGTCAAGGGGCTTCTCGGAAGGATCCCCGACGGAGAGGCCGTACTGAAGGAGACGCTGAATCGCCTGCTTTCGGGCTTTGATGACCTGAAGTCGCTATGCTCGGATACGCTTACGCATACGACTGACGGCGAGGAGACGGGCTTCTGGATGAGCAGGGAGGCACCTCGCTTTCTTGACGTCCTTCTCGAAAAGACGGTCGCGTCTCTCAAGGATTGGCAGCGTATTGCGCACCGCTCGGAATTGAAAGGCGAGATCGACGACCTGCTCTCCGAGCTTCGCACCTATCGACTTCTGCGTGGCTATTACGATGAAAAGTTCCTCACGATGGTTCGTGTGCGCGGTGGTGATATTGAGGTGAGGCTTTTCTGCCTTGATCCCTCGGCGGTGCTCGACGAATGCCTCTCAAGAGCGAGAGCCTCGGTGGTCTTTTCTGCGACGCTCACGCCGCTTGACTATTTTACCGATCTGCTCGGCGGCACGAAGAAGTCCGTGACGATCTCGCTTCCGTCGCCTTTCCCGCGCGAAAACCTCTGTGTTGCCGTGTGTGATGCAGTCTCGACGCGCTTTGAGGATCGCAGCGCATCCTATCGGCGGATCGCATCTTTGATTGCGGCTACGGTGTCGGGCAAGGCGGGGAATTATATTGTTTATTTTCCGTCCTACGCCTATCTTTCTGAGGTCGCGCGTGCCTTTACGCAGAAATATCCGAGGGTACGTCTGATCCTTCAGAAGCGGGGAATGACTCCGTCGGAGCGAGACGAGTTTCTCGATGCCTTCTGTGACGACGGTAAGCTTCGCGTTGGCTTCTGTGTGCTCGGAGGCTCCTTCTCCGAGGGCGTCGACCTACCCGGCGGGCGGCTGATCGGAAGCGTGATCGTCGGCGTCGGTCTTGCGGGACTTTCGGAGGAGGGAAATATCCTCAGGGACTATTACGAGAACAAATGCGAGCGCGGATACGACTATGCATATACCTTCCCGGGGATGAATCGCGTTCTCCAGGCGGCGGGGCGCGTGATCCGTACCGACCGTGACGAGGGGGTGATCGTTCTCATCGACGACCGCTATGCACAGCCCTTGTACAGAACCTTGTTCCCACCCCATTGGGAAGGGCTTCAATATGCAGGAAATTCGGCGTCTCTTGCAGAAATCCTGCGCAGATTCTGGGGAAAAGCACAAAAATAACAAAAATTCCGAATGAAAGACGAAAGAATCATTCAAAAATACGAATTTAATTTTGAAAAAGCCCTTGATTTTTACTTTGTGGTGTGATATAATACAAGCATTGTAAAGAGAGGGCTTTTTTGTCGTATATAGGAATCGACCGAAATGCCGTGAGAAAGGATTTCATTTTATGAACAGCTACGAAAAATTGTCGCGTGAGGAGCTCCTTGAGCTTAAGGAAGAGCTTCAGGCAAAATATGAGGCGTATAAGGTTCTGCATATCGACCTTGATCTTTCCCGCGGAAAGCCGGGAAATGCTCAGCTCGATATGATGACCGATATGCTGACCTGCATTTCGACAAGCGCAGATTGCCGCTCGAAGAACGGCGTTGATTACCGCAATTACGGTCTTCTCGAGGGCGTTCCGGAGGCGAAGAAGCTCTTTTCCGAGCTGCTCGACATTCCCGAGCATCAGATCTTCGTCGGCGGTAACTCCTCCTTGACGTTGATGTACGATGCGGTCGCACGTGCAATGCTGTACGGCGTGTACGGAAGTGAAAAGCCTTGGTGCGGGCAGAATCCGAAGTTTATTTGCCCCGCCCCCGGTTATGACCGTCATTTTGCCATCTGTCAGTCCCTCGGCATTGAAATGCTGACGGTTGAGATGACTCCTACGGGCCCCGATATGGACGCGGTCGAGCGTCTTGCTGCATCCGATCCCTCGGTGAAGGGCATCTGGTGCTGCCCGAAGTACTCGAACCCCGACGGTATCACCTATTCTGACGAAACTGTCGAACGCCTTGCAAAAATGAAGACGGCGGCAAACGACTTCCGCATCTTCTGGGATAACGCATATTGCGTGCACGACCTCTTCTATCCGGAGGGCGTCGATCATCTTGCAAACGTCTACGAGCTTTGTCAGAAGTACGGCACGGAGGATCGCGTATTCTTCTTCGCATCGACCTCCAAGATCACCTTCCCGGGCTCCGGTGTGGCGATCTTTGCGGCATCCGAAAAGAACCTTGATCAGATCCGTCCGATCCTCTCGGCGCAATGCATCAGCTACGATAAGCTGAATCAGATCCGTCACGTCCGTTATTTCAAGGGCGATGCAGAGAACATCCGCAAGCATATGCGCGATCTCGCAGAGGTGATCCGACCGAAGTTTGATATCGTCCTCGAGGTGCTTGAGTCCGAGCTCGGCGGTACGGGCGCGGCGCATTGGACGAAGCCGCGCGGTGGGTATTTTATTAGTCTGTATACTCTTGACGGTTGTGCGAAGCGCACCTATCAGCTCGCAAAGGAAGCGGGCGTAACCCTGACCACGGTTGGCGCGACCTACCCCTACGGAAACGATGTACACGATTCGAACATCCGAATCGCTCCGACCTATCCCTCCGACGGAGATCTTCGCACCGCGATGTGCATTCTGACCGCTTGCGTGAAGCTCGCGGCGGTAGAGAAGCTCCTCGAAGAGAAGTAATGGCAAGGCTTACGCAAAAGGACCGAAATCCCTTTCCGCACAGCGACAGCAATAAGCGGTACTATTCCTACGACTACTGGTTGAAGAAGACCTTCGGCGGCAAGTGCGCCAAGATCCCCCTTGATGCGGGCTTTACCTGTCCGAATATTGACGGGACCTGCGGTGTCGGCGGATGTACCTATTGCTCGGGACGAGGAAGCGGAGACTTTGCAGAAAGTCCGTTGCTCCCGCTCTCGGAGCAGTACCGTATTACGAGAGAGAAGCTCGGTCACAAATGGAGCACCGAACGGTGCATCCCATATTTTCAGGCGCATACGAATACCTATGCGCCTCTTCCCGTTTTGCGGGAGAAATATGAGGAGGCATTGTCCTTTCCGAACGTGGTCGGTATGAATATCGGCACGCGCGCCGACGCAATCGAAGAGGATGTTGCCCGATATCTTGCAGAGCTTTCTGATCGCACTGTCCTGACAGTAGAGCTCGGGCTTCAGTCGTCAAATGACGAGACGGCGCGCCGCATCAACCGAGGACACGACTTTGCGGCGTTCCTTGAGGGATACAGTCGCCTGCGTGCGGCGGGTGGGAGAATTCGGATCGGCGTCCATATCATCCTCGGACTACCCGGGGAGGACGACGAAATGATGCTTGAGACCGTCAAGGCGGTCGCACGGCTTCGCCCCGACGAGGTCAAGCTCCACCTCTTGCACGTGATCAAGGGTACGGCTCTTGCGCGGGAATACGAAAGCGGGGAATATTGCCCGCTCGAACGCGAGCGCTATATATCGCTCGTTGCCCGCTCTCTTTGCCTCCTGCCCCCCGAAACCGTGATCGGAAGATTGACGGGGGACGGAATGCAGGAGACGCTCCTCGCGCCGATGTGGAGCACGCGAAAAACGACTGTGCTGAATGATATCGATAAATATCTCTATGAAAATGACCTTTGGCAAGGGAAGTGCTTTCAGTAAACCGAGGGGAAGGGCTTCCAATAAAAGAGGGGCGAGTCAACGAATTGACTCGCCCCATTTTCGATTGTGGATCGTTTACGAGCTCTCCGAAGTGAGGAACGGAGAGTGTTTACGATTCACGCTCGAAAAAACGCACTCAAAGAAAAATATTATTTAGCGGAAACGACCCAAACACCGTTGGTCTTGACAGCCTCATAGCCCTCAGCGACCCACTTTGAGGGATCGAAGCCGAAGGTTCCGCCCTTGATGATAATGGTTCCGCTGCCGAGGAGTCCGTCTGTGTAGCCGCTACGCGTGGAGGCCTTACCGAAGGTGCCACCCGTGATGGTAACTGTCGTGCCGGCACCTGCGTAAACGTAGGCTCTCTTCTGGTTATCATTCTTGTCCCAGGAGAAGGTGCCACCTTCGATGGTGAGCTCAGATCCTGCGCCTTCAACATAGAATATGTATCTTCCGGAGGTGGATGCGGTGTCGACGTATACCGAGCCCGAGGTGAAGGTTGCTTTTGCGCCATCCGCAATGCCAATGCCACCACCCTTGGAATTGAGCTCGACATTTTCCAAAACGGTCACGGAGTTCGCGCCTCTGCCGATGAAGCCGTAGTTCGAGGCATTACCTGCGCTTATCACTGCATCGGTAACCGTTGCAGTGCCGTAGTTCTCAAAGCCATAGGTGTCAACGTCGTAGATACCGCCAATCAGCTCAACGGTGCCGTAATTGATCACGGTATCCTGAACGGTAAGATCGGTAAGCTCGGTCTTTCCGTCGAGAAGCTGATAGATAGGCTGAGCACCGTTTACGTCGGCGTTGCCCTGAACTGCTTCGATGGAGACATTGATGGAAGTGGTTTTTTCCTGGTATTCGTTGCCTGCCTTAACAGGGAGCTCGACGGCGATCTCGACGTCGGAGACGATTCCGTCAACCTCAAGCGTGGTCCACGCAGAGGTGTAGGACTTGAGAGCGGGGTAAGCAACGCCGTTGACGTATACGATCAGGCCCTTCATAAGCTCAACGTCGCCCGCACACTCGATGATGTAGCGGTACTTGATGGTTACGTTGCTTTCGTTCGTTCCCTTGAGACCAAACGCAATCTTATCGCCGGGAGTGACCTTGTCAAGCGTGATCGTGGAGCCGTTGAGGGTCGCGCTTCCGCCGTTGAAGAATTTGTCATCGGCGCGCTCGACGTATTCATACGTTCCGCCGCGCTCATCAACGATGCTTCCACCGGTTGTTGCTTCGACCGAGTAAAGCTTTAAGTTATTGACGCTTGCAAGCATTTTTACCTTTGCGGCAGTCACGGCAATGTTGAATTCGCTCTTGCTCGTAAACAGAGCAAAGGACGCGCCGGATATCAGACAAAGGCAAAGCACGATCGTCAGAATTGAGGTGAATAAAACTTTCTTTTTCATTTCGGGTAATCCTTTCTGCGAGCAATATTGAAAAGAGAATCCTCGTCTGCGTCGCTCGCTGGTGTTAAATGTGAATCGATGTTTGATCGAGTGCGTTTATTATTCGGGTACAACGGAGTACCAGGCGTCTCCGTTTGCCTGCTCTGAGCGTACTACCTTGTAGCCGTCAATGAGGTGAGATTCGTTAATGATCCATCCTTCATACAGGTTGGAAGGATCTTCATTCACAAAAATACCGCCACTAATATCAACGTTTGCCCATGCTTCATCAAAGTTGCCATCGCAATAGTTGATATAAGCTCCCTTGCTGCAATTTATAACAGCGGCAAGGTACATTATATACGTTTGTCCTTCCCAGGTTCTCGTGAAGTCCGGAACAGGACTCGTTGCGCTTCGAGCCTGATAAAAGCCGTCCTTGATGAAAAGCTCACCGCTTTGCACGTAGATCGCGGAAGTATCTGCAATGAACGTACCGCTTTCGATCGTTACCTTTGCACCGTCAGTCAGAAGAAGCGCGCAGTATCCGTTGTTGTTGATTTCACCGTCACCGATGATCTCAAGGCTTGCGCCGGAAACGGCCAACACAGCGTTGGCATTGTCGTTCGATTCATTGTACGGACGGGTAGCAGACAGCGTATATCCGTTCAAATTGATCTTTGCATCCTTCGAGAGGACGGTGGATTCACCGCTCAAGGCGATATTCGCCCCCAACTCGATACGCCCACCTGTGGCGATTGCTTTCAGAAAGCCTGCTTCATCCATAACGAGTGCATAGTAGGATTCGCCATTCTCATCGTAATAAATGACTGTCGGGGCATCCTCCGCGATAGCGTTGCCCTGAACCGCTTCGATGGAGACATTGATGGAAGTGGTTTTTTCCTGGTATTCGTTGCCTGCCTTAACAGGGAGCTCGACGGCGATCTCGACGTCGGAGACGATTCCGTCAACCTCAAGCGTAGTCCACGCAGAGGTATAGGACTTGAGGGCAGGATAAGCTACGCCATTGACGTATACGAGCAGGCCCTTCATAAGCTCTGCATCACCCACACACTCGATGACGTAGCGGTATTTGATCGTTACGTTGCTTTCGTTTGTTCCCTTGAGGCCAAACGAAATCTTATCGCCGGGAGTGAGCTTATCAAGCGTGATTGTGGAGCCGTTGAGGGTCGCGCTTCCGCCGTTGAAGAATTTGTCATCGGCGCGCTCGACGTATTCGTACGTTCCGCCGCGCTCGTCAACGATGCTTCCGCCGGTTTTGGCTTCGACCGAGTAAAGCGTAAAGTTCTCAATGCTTGCAAGCATTTTTACCCTTGCGGAGGTCACGGCAATGTTGACCTCACTCTTATTTGTAAACAAGGCAAGAGTCGCACCGGATATCAGAGAAAGGCAAAGCACGATCGTCAGAATTGAGGTGAATAAAACTTTCTTTTTCATATTGGGTAATCCTTTCTACTCTTCGACCGGGTTCACCTGGTATCACATAATTCGCATTATGTGGAGCTACGTCAATATTTTGATTCACATAATTCGCATTATGTGGAGATCGGTGTTTGGTACATACGAGTTGTGTGTATAATTATAGACTAAATCCACAAAAAAGTCAATAGATTTCAAGAAAAAAATTCAACAAGATACGGTTACTTTCGGATGCGATATTATGACATGCGCACCAAAAAAACACCCTCTCAATGTCGTTTTTTGAAGATTTTGGGAGGGCTTCTTTTTTTGTGCGCTTATTTTTATCGTTCAACCCTTAAAAGGAGTTTGCTCGTGCCGTTCCGAAACACAAGCTCCACATAATGCGAATTATGTGAATCAAAATATTGACGTAGCTCCACATAATGCGAATTATGTGGTTTTTTATTTCCTATAAATATTGATTGGAAAAGACGAGATCCATTTTTTCGATCCGTTTTCGATGTTCAAGCCCCGTTGTCATAATATAGATGCGCGTGGTTTCGATGCTACTGTGTCCCAGGATATCCGCAAGCTTTGCGATATCCTTTTCAATGCTGTAGAAGGTGCGTGCGAATAGCTTTCGGAGATTATGCGGAAAGACCTTCGAAGGTGAAACGTTTGCCGCCGAGCAAAGACTCTTCATTTTTGCCCATATATAGCTTCGGTCGAGCGACTTTCCGCTTTTCGTTACAAAGATCTCGCCGCTTCCGCGCTTTTTTCGCTTCAGATATTGGAGCAGCAGCCTTTTGAGCTCGTTCGGGATCAGAATCGTTCGGGATTTGCCCTTGCATTTTACCGTCGCTTCACCGCGCCGGACCGCTTCAACAGTAAAGAAACGAAGCTCCGAAACGCGTATGCCCGTCGCACAGATCGTCCGTATGATCAAACCGAGCTGCTCCTGTCCTTTTGCCGCCGAGAGAAGACGCTCGTATTCCGTTCGTGAAAGCTCCTTGTCCTCGGACTCGTATGCCTCTCTTTGGATACGGACGCTTTTTACCTTGCAGTCTGCGGCACCGATCAGATCAAGAAATCGGTTGAGGCTTGCAAGCATCGAATTGATCGACCGAGGCTTATAGCCCGTATTTTCAAGAGACCGCTTATAGGCTACGGTCAGTTCTTTGGATAGGATTTTGCCCTTTGCATACCGTATAAAGGCGCGCGCGTCGCGGAGATATTTCTCTACCGTCGCGGCGCTTTTTTCTTCATTTATCAGATGAGATCTGAAGATCTTCAGATCCCGTGAGTTTATTTCCTTCTTTGACATCTTGTATTCCTCCGTGGATTCTATTCTTTTTGAGAGTATTTATATTGTACCCCAAAGAAACCTCGTGTTACAAAAAAATCGAAGTGAATTTTCGAAAAAAGAGGGGACTTGACAGATCGGGACGAATCGTGTATAATTATAAGATAGAAATGAAAACGACGCGGTTTCTGCGTGACGTATAAGCGAAGGGAAGTGATGAGGAATGAAGGGAAAGCAGTATTTTTCCTTTGCCGTTTGTGCGGTCGGCCTCATCGCAGGCGCGGCGGTTCTTTTGCTCGTTGCGATCTTTACGGAGGATTTTTCGGTCGCGCTACTTTGTGGGCTTGGGACAAGCCTCATCGTCGGGCTTCTCATTCCGTTTTTTGAGTGGAACGCTGACAGACGTTACCGTGACATTGAGGACGATATCCCCGAGGAAGTCCTCCTGAAGGAGCAGATCAGCTTTTCCTTTCCGCAAAGCGGTCGCGGCGGATACCTGTGCGTGACAGAGGAAGCGATGTATTTCTTTTCGAGAGACCGTAAGCCTCATTTCTCCTTCCGTCTGCCACGCGAGGCAATGCTGGCAGCCGAGATCACATCGGAGCGTACCCTGCGCTTCTCGGTTCTCGATTCGGGAACGGGAAGGGTAACGGCGATCGCGCTTTTTACATCGAAGGGGCGGGAGATCCTATCCGTCCTTGACAAATCAGGTTGGTTTTAACACGGAAAAATTCCCGAGAAGGGTGTTCTTTTTGCAATTTGTGTGTTTTTTTTGAATTTACAAGAAAAAATCGAAAAAATCTCTTGATAAATTTCTCACAATATGCTACAATACCATAGTAAGATAAAATTTTTGAAAGGTGGTTTATCATTACCATGACCTACAACAAGAAAAGCATTGAGGATATTGAAGTATCCGGCAAGTCCGTTCTGGTTCGTTGTGACTTCAACGTACCGCTGAAGGACGGCGTTATCACCAGTGACAAGCGTATTGTCGAAGCTCTTCCCACCATCAAGTACCTGATGGAGCACGGCGCAAAGGTTATTCTTTGCTCCCATATGGGCAAGCCGAAGGGCGAAGTCAATATGAAGTATACCCTCGCTCCCGTAGCAGCTCGTCTCACCGAGCTTCTCGGTAAGGAGGTTCCGCTCTGCGCTGACACCATCGGTCCCGATGCAAAGGCAAAGGCTGCGGCTTTGAAGAACGGCGAAGCGATCCTTCTTGAGAATACCCGTTTTGACGCACGCGAGGAAAAGAACGATCCCGAATTTGCAAAGGAACTCGGCTCAATGGCTGAGATTTTCGTAAACGATGCGTTCGGTGCGGCTCACCGTGCACACGCTTCCACCGCAGGCGTTTCGATGTATGCAGGCCTTCCCGCAGTTTGCGGCTACCTCATTCAGAAGGAGATCGGCGTTATGGGCAAGGCTCTTGCTGATCCCGACCGTCCGTTCGTTGCAATTCTTGGCGGTGCAAAGGTTGCAGACAAGCTGAACGTTATCAATAACCTCCTCACCAAGGTCGATACCCTTATCATCGGTGGCGGTATGGCTTATACCTTCGCAAAGGCAAAGGGATATGAGATCGGCACCTCGCTCGTAGACGAGACGAAGATCGACTACTGCAAGGAAATGATCGAAAAGGCAAAGGCAAACGGTGTAAACCTCCTTCTCCCCATCGATACCGTTACCGCGGCTTCCTTCCCGGATCCGATCGACGCTCCCGTTGAAACGACGGTTGTCGACGCTGAGGCAGGCATTCCCGCTGACAGAATGGGTCTTGACATCGGTCCGAAGACCCGTGAGCTTTTCGCAGAGGCTGTTATGAACGCAAAGACGGTCGTTTGGAACGGCCCGATGGGCGTGTTCGAGAACCCCATCCTTGCTGCAGGCACCAAGGCAGTTGCACAGGCACTTGCTGACTCCTCCGCTACCACGATCGTCGGCGGCGGCGACTCCGCAGCAGCTTGTGAGACCCTCGGCTTCGCATCTAAGATCACGCACATCTCCACCGGCGGCGGCGCTTCTCTCGAGTTCCTCGAGGGCTGTGAGCTTCCCGGCATCGCTTGCCTCGAAGACAAGTAATCGTATATTTTCATAATCGGGACCTTCCGCGGGAATACTGTTTTCGCGGAATGTCTCTTTGAATTTTAGTTTTTGTAAGGAAGGAATCCCAAAATGAATCCTCAGAAGAGAAGAACCGTAATCGCAGGCAACTGGAAGATGAACTTCACCCCCGCTGAAGCAGTTGCTTTCATCAATGAGATCAAGCCTATGGTTGCAGGTAAGGATAACTGCGACATCATTTTCTGCGCTCCCTACGTTACCATCGCGGCAGCTATGGAGGCAGCAAAGGGCTCGAACATCGTCATCGGCGCAGAGAATGTACACTTCGCACCGAAGGGCGCATATACCGGAGAGGTTTCCGCTGAAATGCTGAAGGCGATCGGCGTTGACACCGTTATCATCGGCCACTCCGAGAGACGCCAGTACTTCGGCGAGACTGACGAGACCGTCAACCTCCGCACGAAGGCGGCTCTCGAGGCAGGCCTCCGCGTCATCCTTTGTATGGGTGAGGTTAAGGAGGAGAGACTTGACGGTATTACGAACGAGGTCTGCGCTATGCAGATCAAGCTCGACCTCAAGGGCATCACCGCGGAGCAGCTGAAGAACGTTGTCATCGCATACGAGCCCGTATGGGCGATCGGTACCGGTCTTACCGCTACTCCCGAGCAGGCTGAAGAGACCTGTGGCGTGATCCGCGGCGTTCTCGCTGAAATGTACGGCGCAGACGTTGCAGAGACCGTTACCATTCAGTACGGCGGCTCGATGAACGACCAGAACGCGGCAGAGCTTCTTTCGAAGCCCAACGTGGACGGCGGTCTCATCGGCGGCGCTTCGCTCGTTGCATCGAAGTTTACCGCAATCGTAGACGCTGCACAGTAATTACGTAAAGTCAGCGTGGCCGTTGGCCGATCGCGCGGGGTGCAAGACGATTGTATCCCGCGCGTTTTGCGCGAAGCACACAAGGAACGGAAGGGATTTAAGAATTATGGCAAAATACAGAAGAGGCAGAATCAACGACGAGATGCAGAGGGTTATGAGCCAGGTGCTTCGCACCGTTAAGGATCCGCGCGTTTCGGACGCTTTTATCAGCGTTACGGCGTGCGAGGTCGCAGGTGATCTCAAGACCGCGCGCGTATATTATTCCGCGATGCAGGGTGACCCGAAGGAGATCGCAAAGGGGCTGAAGTCGTCGGCGGGCTATATCCGCGGACAGATCGCACGTATTATGAACCTGCGTCAGACTCCCGAATTCACCTTTATAGCCGATGATTCGATCAAGTACGGCGCACATATCCAGGAGGTGCTCAGCAGGATCACCTATGCCGAGGAGTCCGAGGAGGCGACTGACGGCGATAGCGGGGAAGAAACCGATGCGTGAGTTTTCTTCGCTTACCCCAAGGGATGTCGCTGAGGAACTGAAGCGTCCGTGTGATACGCTCATCACCTGTCACGTCAAGCCCGATGGCGATTGCCTTGGCTCGGCATTTGCACTGAAGGCGATCCTTGAGGCACTCGGAAGCCGCGCGTGGGTCGTTTGTGCCGAGGAATGCCCGAACCGTCTTGCGTTTTTGCTTGATGGCGAGCAGAAGTCGATCTTACCCCTGTCGGTCCCACAGGATCTTGCCGCTTCCCGTATCATCGCGGTCGATACCGCATCTCCGATGCAGGCGGGTGCGCTTATGGATCTCTACGGTGATCGTTACACGCTTATGATCGACCACCACGGAAGGGGAACACCCTTTACCGATCATTGGGTCCTGCCCGAGGCATCGGCGACGGGTGAGATGATCTTTACGCTCTCGCGTCTTCTCGTGAGCGATGGCGCACTGCGTACTGTTCCGCAGAAGGCAGAGGCGTGTATGTATGCCGCGATCAGCTCGGATACGGGGTGCTTCCGATTTTCAAACGCAACGCCCGAGACGCATCGTACCGCAGCGGAGCTGTTGCTTTCCGGTATTGATGCCGCAGAGATCAACAGACGCCTCTTTTCATCGGTATCCTATCTGCAGATGCAGGCAGAGCACGAGGGCTTCAGTCGCCTTCAGCTCTTTGAAAACGGTCGGATCGCGGCGATCACCTTCCCATATGAGATCAAGCAAAGGCTTGGGCTTCGTGATGAGCATACCGAAACGTTGATCGACGTTGCGCGTATGATCGAGGGCGTGGATATCGCTTTCGTTCTGAAGCAAGCGGACGAGGCACCGCTGTTCCGACTTTCGATGCGATCCGCTATTGATTTTGACGTTTCTGAGGTCTGTGCGACATTCGGCGGTGGCGGTCACGTAAGAGCCGCAGGCGCTACGATCGAGGGGGCTGCCGATATAGACAGCGCACTTGAGCGTGTTCTTTCTGCGCTTCGTGAAAGACTTTGATGTGCTTCCTCCTCGGGATAGAATCTGTATCCTCGTTCGATCGATAAGGAGAAAAAATGAAGATTTTAATTGTCTATGCCTCGGTAACGGGTACTACGACCGAATGTGTGAGGCTGCTTCGGCATTTTTTGCGAAGACGGCGTCCGACGATCGTCGACCTGACGCTGGCAACCCCTGACCCATCCGAATACGATGCTATCATTGTCGGCGGACCGATCCGTCACGCGAAGCTGCATCCGACCGTTGCAAAATACATACAGGACAACGCCGAAGTGTTGAAAACAAAAAAGACGGGATACTTCATCGTCTGCGGCTTTGCCGATGAGGCAGAGGAGCAGCTTGAGAAGGCTTTCCCGAAGGATCTCCGAGACTGCGCGTATGACGTCGTGTCATTCGGCGGCACGCTTGATATTTCGAGGCAAAAGAATTGGAAGGATAAGCTTTACGTCCGCTTTATGCGGAATACCATCACCGATACGGGAGACGACGATGCCCCCGAGGACGGAGAGTACACCCGTGTTCTTCCGACCATCAATCCCGATAGCATCAGCCGCTTCGCCGAAAAGCTGAACTGATTGAAAGAAAAAATTGTCAGGAAATCAAAAAAAGGACTTGACAATTAGAGGCGCTTGTGGTATGATATATGGGTACGCGAAAAGCGTGCCTATGACCCATTAGCTCAGTCGGTAGAGCACATGACTTTTAATCATGGGGTCCGGAGTTCGAGTCTCCGATGGGTCATTGAATAGAAGAAACCGCGAAAGCTCACGTTTTCGCGGTTTTTCTTTGTTTTTCTTGATTTTTCTTGCATTTTCGGCGTTGCCTTGATGGGGTGAATGTTGCGTTTTGTGTACTGATATACCATCAAATAGAACCGTTTGCGGGGTCAAAATGGGGTCAAAAATAGCAGGGCTTTTAGGCCCTGCTACGAGCTCGGTGCGACGGTTCGTGCGGAGAAGGATGCCGCGAGGGAAGCGGAGATCCGCGAGCAGCGTGAGCGTTCTGCCCTCAAAACGAAGGAAAAAGATGGAGACGAAACGCAAAAGACCGACAAAAAAACGGCTGATTTGAACGAAAAGTCAAAATCTGCCGAAAAAGAAAAAATCACCGTCGGAATGAGTGAAGGTGAGCGTGCAGCTGTTTTGAGAAACAAAAGAATTTCCCCTGCTCCGATTTCCAAAAACGCGGATCTCGATATAGATTCGGAGACGCTTGAAACAAAAGACTGGGAGATAGCTAAAAAACTCAAAAAACCGATCGTTCAAAAACTGAGAGAATTGGGCTTTTTGAAAAATTATAGAACAGAGGCCATTGATGTGGATTTTGAATTTACAGGTAATGGCGCATTAAAAAGTGCAAACTCTCAAATTCTTGACTACGGCGGAAGTTTAGGAGATTTTGCAAAAGTAGTGATGAATCTTCAAGCAATTCTTGACAGAGCGGTTTTGTTAGAGATTCACAACGACAAAGCGGTGGGGACTTCAAAAGAAAATTCTCGACTGTTACAAACCTATGTGCTGTTGGGAGCGTTTCAAGAGGGTAACTTCTGCACACCTGTGCAGTTCGAGATAAAGCAATATACGGACAACAAAAATCGTTTGTATCTTGCGGTCGCACTGACGAAAATAGAGACAGGTGTCGTCAGCGATACGGCCCCTCAAGGAGAGGGACGGACACGCCTGTTACCTGTCTCTGATTATAGTATAGCAGAATTGATTCAAAAAGTCAATACTGCTGATGAGAATTTCTTTAAGTACATACCGGACGAGTTTTTGACGCCCGAGCAACTTAAAGCAAAGCGACGCGCTTTGGCGAAGGAAGCAAAAAAGTATGGGAGGACAGCGAAATCCGAGGCGATCCGAGAGAAGGCTACCGATCTTCAGCGGGTAGAGAACAAGTCGACGGGTGAGAGCATCGTGATCGATCGAGATAACGCCATTGCGCGTGTCGTGACGAAGAACGGTGAGCCCGTGGTATATTT
>JAFVXC010000021.1 GCA_017501345.1 Clostridia bacterium | reverse complement strand
TCAAGAACATGATCACCGGTGCAGCTCAGATGGACGGCGCTATCCTCGTTGTTGCAGGTACCGACGGTCCTCTTCAGCAGACCCGCGAGCACGTTCTTCTTGCTCGTCAGGTTGGCGTTCCCGCAATCGTTGTATTCATGAACAAGTGCGACCTCGTTGACGACGAAGAGCTTCTCGACCTCGTTGACATGGAGATCCGCGATCTTCTCTCCGAGTACGACTTCCCGGGCGACGATACTCCTATCGTTCGCGGCTCCGCTCGTGACGCTCTCACCTGCGAATCCACCGACATCAACGACCCCGCATACGCTCCTATTCTTGAGCTTATGAACGAGGTTGATACCTTCATCCCCACTCCCGAGCGCCAGGCAGATCTTCCCTTCCTGATGCCCGTCGAGGACGTATTCTCCATCTCCGGCCGTGGCACCGTTGCTACTGGTAGAGTTGAGAGAGGTACCATCAAGGTTAACGATACTGTTGAGATCGTCGGCCTCCGCGCTGAAGCTGGTAAGACCACTGTCGTTACCGGTGTCGAGATGTTCCACAAGCTCCTGCCCCAGGCAGAAGCAGGCGACAACATCGGCGCTCTGCTCCGTGGTATCGCAAAGGACGAGATCGAAAGAGGTCAGGTTCTTTGTAAGCCCGGCTCCGTAAACCCCCACACCAAGTTCGTTGGCCAGGTTTACGTTCTGACTGAGAAGGAAGGCGGTCGTAAGAAGCCCTTCTTCGCAGGCTACCGTCCTCAGTTCTATTTCCGTACCACCGACGTTACCGGTGTTATCGGCCTTCCTGAGGGTGTTGAAATGTGCCGTCCCGGCGATAACGTTGATATGACCGTTGAGCTTATCAACCCCATCGCTATGGAAAAGGGTCTTCGTTTCGCTATCCGTGAGGGTGGTAGAACCGTTGGTTCCGGCGTCGTTTCCGAGATCCTTGCTTAATTTGATCCCTACGGATCAAAAGGATATTTCCGCTTGACGGTTGTACCGTCTTGCGAAGCGAGCGGCTGTCGCGGTCCTACTGCGGCAGCCGTTTGCTCTTGTCGGGGGCGTTGCCCCCATATGCCGCGCAAGATTTCTTGTGCGAAAAAGGGCACAGCCCTATCATAATCGTAATATTTTCTTTGGGGATTGGTGTAATTCCATACCGGCGGTATAGCCCGCGAGCTTGCGCGTTGCGTGAGCTGAACAGGTGTGATTCCTGTGCCGACGGTTTCGCTGTATTGCGGCGAAGGGGTGTGATGCTCGTACTGCGTTCACACTCGAAAGTCCGGATGAGAAAAGAAAAGACCGAAAGGGGGCATTTTGTGCGCCCGCCGTTCGGCTTATCTCCCTTTTGTACGGGGAGGCTTTTTTATTTCTCAAGCCTTTCTTCCCATTGCTTTATATGAAAGGATTGATCCTACTATGAAATCAACACTTGATCGCCGCACAATGATCCGCACGATGGCGGCTGTTGCCGTATTTTGCGCGGTGGCGTACGTTTGTCAGTTCGTTTTTCGGATCCACGTTCTCTTTTTGACCTTTGATGCAAAGGATGCCGTTATGGCAGTAGGCGCTATGCTGTTCGGACCCGTATGGGGCGCTGTTATGGCGTTGATCGTTTCCTCGATCGAAGCGATCAGCATCAGTGGAACTGCGTGGATCGGATGGATTATGAATTTTGTGTCGAGCGCGACCTTCGTTTGTGTCAGCGCTGTGATTTACCGATATAAGCGCACGATGCAGGGAGCGATCATCGGACTTCTGTCGGGTGCTCTTTCGATGGTGTGCGTGATGCTTCTTTGCAATTTGCTTTTGACCCCGATCTACACGGGAATGGCAGTACAGGATATCGTTGCGCTCATCCCGACGCTCCTTTTGCCGTTTAATCTGACCAAGGCGCTCCTGAATGCAGGGTTGGTCTTCGTCATCTATAAGCCTCTTTCGATTGCCTTGAAGCGTGCGGGGATCCTGAAGGGAGACGTCGGCACATTTACGTTTGACCGTAGATCCGTGATCGTCCTTGTTGCGGGGCTCACGGTGATCGCCGCCTGTGTCGTGGTCTTCCTCGCGATTCTCGGCGGCTCGATCGAAGTGCCGTCTCCTCTTGACAAAGGCTTATGAGTATGATAGAATGATTCTATAAATGTATTTTAGGGGGAGCAAGCGATGCAATCACTCAGGGAACTCTATAAGATCGGGCGCGGTCCGTCAAGCTCACATACGATGGGGCCCGAGCGCGCGGCATATCTTGCGCTTCGGCGTTATCCGTCGGCTGATCGCTTCCGCGTTACCCTTTACGGCTCGCTCGCATTGACGGGGAAGGGCCACGGAACCGACCGTGTGATCGCGGAAACCTTTTTCCCGAAGCCCTGCGAGATCCTTTTTGATACCGAATACGTCTGCTCTGTGCATCCGAACACGATGGATGTGGAGGCGATCTCGGGAGAGCAGTCGCTCGGAACGCTACGTATTTACAGCGTGGGCGGCGGCACGATCGAGATCGAAGGCGAACCCCACGATACGGTCGGCGGCGCGCATATCTATACCTTTACCACCTTCCGCGAGATCGAGGACTACTGCTTCCATAATAACCTCCGCCTTTGGGAATACGTTGAGATGTGTGAGGGCCAAGACATACGCTCCTATTTGCTTGAGGTCTGGGGGGCGATGAAGGATGCGATCCACGCGGGGCTTACAACCTCGGGGATCCTCCCCGGTGGGCTCGGCACAAGGAGGCGTGCGCAGATCCTCTATCATCAGCGGCATATCGATGAGTCGGCACAGACGCGTGAGAATCGACTGATCTCGTCGTATGCGTTTGCCGTCAGTGAGCAGAATGCATCGGGCGGAACGATCGTGACCGCACCGACCTGCGGTGCTTGCGGCGTCTTGCCGTCTGTGCTGAAATATATGCAGGACACGCGCGGATTTTCCGATCTCGAGATCGTTCACGCGCTTGAAACGGGCGGACTTATCGGAAACCTGATCAAGGAGAATGCCTCGATCAGCGGAGCGGAATGCGGCTGTCAGGCTGAGATCGGCTCTGCCTGCTCGATGGCTGCCGCCGCACTTGCGGAGCTCTTTGGAATGGGGCTCGGACAGATCGAATACGCCGCTGAGGTGGCGATGGAGCATCATCTCGGACTTACCTGTGATCCGATCGCGGGGCTCGTGCAGATTCCCTGCATCGAACGGAATGCCGTTGCCGCAATGCGTGCAATCAATGCGCTCTCTCTTGCAAATTTCCTTGCCGATTCCCGCAAGATCAGCTTCGACGTCGTCGTGCAGACGATGTACAATACGGGGAAGGATCTTGCCCTCGGATACCGAGAGACCTCAATGGGCGGACTTGCAAAATATTATCCGAGCCTTGCTATGACAGAGGAGGCTTCTGAAACGAACGGAGAGGAGAAATCCGAATGAAGCGGCTGAAATTTGATCTTTCCGAATGTGGCTATATGCCCGAGATATCGATGCTTCGTAATTTTACGAACGTCATTGCGGGAACGGGGGCGACCTTTGCCGCGATGCACGTGTTTTTCGGATATATGGGCTTTGACAAAACGCCGAATGAGGCGACAGGGGAGGTCCCGAGCTTTCTCGACGTTGCGGAGTACCGATATTATATCGTTTTGTTCCTTCTTTTTGCTCTCGTACCGATCGTGTCAGGGCTGCTTCGGCGGCTTCCCGCGCTCGCACTTCTGCCCGCCTGCGTGACAGCGACCTACGTTCTGCTTCTTTATGATGCGGACGTATTGACGGCGGGGCCGATGACCTTCTTGCTTTTCTCACTGTTCACCGTCGCGGGGCACACCTACGTGGCGCTTTGCAGCAAAAAAAGGCTTGCCGCCGATCTCTATCGGTACGTTACCGCATTTGTCGGAGCTACGGCATCCCTGTGGGCGCTCAAGGTCTATATTTGCGCTCCCGATGCATCCGTGCGTCTCCTTTCGATCCTGAAGCCCGACGAGGCACTCGACGGACTTTCTGCCGTCTGGCGATACGAGCGCCTCAGGGTGCTCGCCGAGGTGTTTGAGGCGGGAAATCACGTTTATTATCTCGTCGCCGCTCTTTCTGGAATCCTTTTGTCGGTGCTTCTCGCTGCTTTGCCGAGGCTGAAGCCGCTGATCGCGGCTCTCGCGGTCCTTTTTGCAGGCTACCTATTCTATCTTTTCGGATGGCAAAAGCTTTCGTATTATCCGATGCTGTTTGTATTCCCGCTCCTTCTTCTGGCCGTTGGATGCATCATATATTGCGTGACGCCGCTCTCACCGAGCGTTGAGAGGGCGGGGGACGGTGCGAGCGAGGAGGATTCCGGATCGGAGGCCACCCCCGGCGCAGAGGAGAAGCCCGGGGAGGAGGATACCCCCGGAACAGAGGGAGATCTTGAAATAGAGGAGGATACACGGGAATGACCGAAAAGAGCACGGCGTTTTCGGAAAGCTCGATCCGCTCTGCGGGGGAGTCTCTCGAGCAGTATCACATCGAGGTCTATCCGACGCTCGAATCGACCAATCTGACCGCGCGGGCGCTTGCTGAGGCGGGAGCGCCGAGCGGAACGGTCGTTTTCGCGGATGCGCAGACCCGAGGACGCGGTCGGCTCGGTCGTTCCTTTTACTCGCCTGCGGGGAGTAGTATTTATATGACGCTCCTGCTCCGTCCGCGTTTTTTGCCCGAGGAGGCGTCGTCGGTCACGACCTTTGCGGCAGTCGCCGTTGCGCGCGCGATCGAGCGCGTGACCGGGCTTCACGCCTCTCTGAAATGGGTGAATGATGTATGGATCGGAAACCGAAAGGTATGTGGGATCCTTGCCGAATCGGCGCTTTCCCCGGCGGGAACGGGGCTCTCGTACGTTTTGCTCGGGATCGGCATCAACGTAAACCGTGACGGGTTTCCCGAGGAGCTTTCGGGGATCGCAACGTCGCTGCTCCTTGAATGCGGACGCACGGTCGACCGAAGTCGACTTGCCGCCGTTCTTCTTTCGGAGCTATCCCCCCTTCTTTCGGGGGACGCACCGAGAGGATATATGGACGAATACCGCGCGCGGAATCTTGTTCTCGGACGAGAGATCACGGTAGTGACGGGCGACCGTAGCTACGTGGCGGTGGGGAAGCGGATCGAGGAAAACGGCAACCTGACCGTCATTTGTTCCGATGGATGCGAGAAAAGCATTTGTGCGGGTGAGGTCAGCATCAGGCTATAAAATCCAAAAGAGCGGCTCACGCATAGTGAGCCGCTCTTTTGGCATATAGATGTAGGGGATCTCGATCAGTACTGCGACTTCAGCTTCGAAAGGCAGGAAGCGCAAACTCTGCGACCCTCGAAGAAGATGATATCGTCGGCGTTATTACAGAAGATGCAGGCGGGCTGATACTTTTGCAGAACGATGCGGTCGCCGTCGACGAACATTTCAAGGGCGTCCTTTGTGTCGAGCTCCATATTGGAGCGAAGCTCCTTGGGGATCAGGATGCGACCAAGCTCGTCGATTTTTTTTACAAATCCGGTAGATTTCATGGTTGTAACCTCTCTTTCTTTTTGATTTTTTATGTGTGCAAAATGGTTTTTATACGTTAAAACTGGTGGAATTTGTCACTATAGGTATTATATACCGAGGAGCAGTCAATGTCAATAGGTTTTTGTCGAAGTTCACAGAAGATTAACAATTTTTGCCAATATTGATATATACGTGGTATTTTTGGGAGGATTTTGGATGGCAGGAAGGATATTTGGGATACTTTGTCTCTTTTCGATTGGATATGGGATCGCCACGGGGCAGGGAGCGGCGCTTGCGGGGGCAATTTTCAACGGTGCGGAGAGCGCGGTCGAGCTTGTACTTTTCCTTTGCGGAACGATGGCGCTGTGGAATGGGGTTTTGTCGGTTCTGCGGGAGGCGGGCGCGATCAAGGGACTTGCACGGCTCCTCGCACCGATCCTTCGCGTGATCCTTCCGCGGCTTTCGGAGGGCGAGGAGGGGCGGGAGATCCGAGAGGATATCTCTTGCTGTCTTGCCGCCAATCTCCTCGGGATCGGAAATGCCGCAACGCCCTTTGCACTCTCGGCGCTTCTGAAAATGCAAAAAAGGAATCCGACGCCTGACCGTCCGACGCCTGAGATGGTAACCCTGACCGTTCTGAACACCGCACCGTTTTGTGTTCTGCCCGCGACGATCCTCGCTCTGCGTGGAGAGGCGGGAAGTGCCGATCCCTTTTCGGTGCTTCTCCCGATCTGTATCGCATCCCTTGGGACGGCGGTATTCGGGCTTCTCCTTACGGGAATTGTGGGAAGGATCGAGACGAGGAAGCGTTCCTATATGAGGGTAAAGGAGTGAGGGCTCTCGTCAGTGCGCTCTCAAGCCTTGCGGTGCCGATCCTTTTTGCGCTTGTTGGTGGGATTATGCTACTGGGACGGCGTGATTATTTCTCGGCGTTTACGGAGGGAGCAAAATCGGGAGCAAGGGCGGCTCTCGGGCTTTTTCCGACGCTCGTCGGGCTTCTTGCGGCGGTCACCCTCTTTCGTGCGTCGGGACTTGCCGATGCGATTGCAGGTCTGCTTTCGCCATACAGCGAGAGGATCGGTATTCCGAGTGAGCTTCTGACTCTTTTGATCGCGCGCCCGATCTCGGGCGGCGCATCAAACGCCGCCTTCCGTGACCTTCTGCACGCGGTCGGTGCGGACAGCCTCACGGGATTTCTCGCCTCGGTCATTATGGGGGCAGGGGATACGGTCGTATACGTCGTGACGGTCTACTATGCCTCGATCGGAGTGAAAAAGCAGGGTAAGACCTTTTTCTACGCCTTTCTCGTGATGCTGTTCGGAATCTTTTTTTCGGTCCTGATTGCACGGCTGTGGTTTAACACGGTGCTTTTTCGGCAATAATAGGCTTGCCACGCATTTTTTAAGCGGAATACATAAAAAAGGAAAGAGGAAAAGATTTTGATTAAGGGAATTCAAAGAAAAATGGTGCAGATCCGCACACCCGACAGTAAAATTTTTGAGGAGGCGCATCTTGTGCTACGGACAGAGGGAGAGGCGCTCTCCACGGGGGAGGACGATATGCTGGCAGAGGCGAACCGTATCATTGAGGATGCGGGCTTCGGCATCGCGAGCGGCAAGCACCGCCACAGAAGGCGGAGCTCCGGTATCGGACTCGGAGGATTTTTGCTCGGCGGTCTTTTGGGGAGTGGCACCGTCGGTGTGGTCTGGCTTCTTTTCGCGCTGCTTTGACACCTCCCACCTGTCTCTCCGATTGGCCCCCCCACTGAAAATCCTACCGTCCTCTCTTGACAAAAGGAAAGATTTGTGGTAGAATATTACTTTGGTAAATTGGGATCGGGCATCTCATTCAGAAAAAAGATCATAAGCGCCACGTTATCCGGTAGCGAGGGGATCGGAAAGCCTTCTTACAGAGGGAGAAATCTCTCTTCGGAGGGTGCTCTCGCACATCACGGCACGGCGCTGATATAAAACAAAAAAGAAATACAGAAAGGAACGATCAGTATTAAAAATTCAACAATGAAATACGGAAGCAAAAAACCGACCGATCGACGCGCAAAGGCGAAGCCGAAGCCGAAGTCGAAGCTGAAGATCATACCGCTCGGCGGACTGAACGAGGTCGGCAAGAATATGACCGTGATCGAATACGAGGACGATATCCTCGTCGTGGACTGCGGTCTCGGATTTCCGGACGAGGATATGCCGGGCATTGACCTCGTTATTCCGGATATCTCTTATCTCGAAGCAAACAAGGACAAGATCCGCGGGCTCTGTCTGACGCACGGACACGAGGACCACATCGGTGCGATCCCTTACGCACTCCGATCGATCAATCCGCCGATCTACGGCACGAGACTGACGCTCGGTATCATACAGAATAAGCTGCAGGAGCATCGCCTCCCCGAGGAGCCGATCCTGAACTGCGTAAAGGCGGGCGATACCGTCCGTCTCGGCGCATTTACCGTTGAGTTCATTCGCGTCAATCACTCGATCGCTGACGCGTGCTGTCTCGCGATCACCACACCCGTCGGTACGATCTTGCACTCAGGTGACTTTAAGCTCGATACCACTCCGATCGAGGGTGAAATGATGAACCTGACCCGTCTTGGGGAGCTTGGACGCAGAGGGGTTCTCCTTCTGATGTGCGAATCGACAAACGCCGAGCGTCCCGGCTACACGCCCTCGGAGAAGAAGGTCGGGAAATCCCTCGAATTCATCTTTACGATGCACTCGGATAAAAGACTCGTGATCGCGACCTTCTCGTCGAACGTTCACAGAGTACAGCAGATCATCGACGCAAGCGTCCGTCACGGCAGAAAGGTTGCGGTCACGGGACGCAGTATGCTGAATATCCTGTCTGCCGCAATGGAGCTTGGATATATGCACGTGCCCGACGGCGTGCTGATCGAGCTCTCCGATATGAAGCGCTATAAGCCCGAGGAGATCACACTGATCACGACGGGCAGCCAGGGTGAGCCGATGTCGGCGCTCTACCGAATGGCGTTCGGTGATCACAGAGAGGTGATCCTGAACCATAACGACCTCGTCGTACTCTCCTCGAATCCGATCCCGGGGAACGAAAAGCTGGTTGGACGTATCGTCAACGAGCTTACGAAAAACGGCGTGCAGGTGCTTCACGACGCCGCGGTCGAGGTGCACGTTTCGGGGCACGCCTGCCAGGAGGAGCTGAAGCTCTTGCAGGCACTTACGAAGCCGAAGTTCTTTATGCCGATCCACGGAGAGTACCGCCATATGATGGCAAACCGCGAGCTCGCGCGGGAGATCGGTATTCCCGAGACCAATATTTTCATTGCGGATATCGGTAAGGTGCTTGAAATTACGGCTGACAGCGCGGATTGGGGAGAGCCCGTTCCCGCAGGAAAGGTGCTTGTGGATGGTTATGGCGTCGGTGACGTCGGGAACATCGTCCTCAGGGATCGGCGCCATCTGGCACAGGACGGTCTCATCGTCGTCGTCGCGGGAATCGACGAGGACGCAGGTCTGATCATCTCCGGCCCCGATATTATTTCGCGCGGCTTCGTTTACGTGCGCGAGGCGGAGGAGCTGATGGATGAGGTGAGACAGATCGCCATTGAGACGCTGAACGCTTGTCTCAACGCACGCAAGGGCTTTGACCGTATGCAGGTCAAGACACGCCTGCGCGATGATCTGACGAAATTCCTCTATTCGCAGACCAAGAGAAAGCCGATGATCCTCCCCGTCATTATGGACGTTTGAGTGAAATCGGGGAAATCAAGTGAAAATTTATACGGTGTTCACAATGTCGCCAATAAATAAGCACAAACTGTACAAGAAAATGTGTTAAAATGTTAAGGTATGCCGATAGCCCTTAAAAGGCGTCGGCAATCCGTAACGAATTATTATGGAAAAATCGGTGAGCGGTATCCGCGCACCGATAACAGAAAGGAACGGTTAGAAACAATGGGAAAAGGAAACCGCAACAGACAGCGGACCCAGCAGGAGGCTGCTGAGGATCGCTACAATCATCCCGAGAAATACCAGAAGAAGGGAAAGAACGCTTCAAAGTCGAAGTCGAAGAGTGCAATGCCTGCCTGGGCAAACGTGCTTGCAGTCGTTCTCGTTGCAGTCATTCTGCTCGGATCGATCTCGCTCATCGTCGTTTATGAAAAGGGTGTGATCCTTCGCTCGAAGAATGCACTGAAGAGCGAGCACTACGAGATCACGGGTACGATGATGCAGTACTACTACTACTATCAGTACCAGCAGACCTATACGCAGTATTACGAAATGGCTGTTTCGTACCTCGGCAGTGCTGATTACATCTCCTACTTCGGTTGGAATCTGAAGTCGAACTTTGCGCACGACGACGAGCTCAACAATGCGTGCAAGCTCGGAACCACCCTCAAGGATGAGGACGGCAAGGAGATGAAGGACGAGAACGGAAACGTTCTTTACGACAGCGTTGCGATCAATCTCCGCGGCGGAACCGTATACACCTGGTGGGATTATTTTATGGACAGCGCCATCAAGCAGGCAAAGGAAGTCCTTGTGTTCTGCGAGGCTGCTTATGAGGATGGCTACACCTCCCTCAATTCGCTGAATCCCGACGCGAAGAAGGACGTTGACGATGTTATCTCTGAGCTGAAGAAGACGGCATCCGATGCAGGCTATAGCACGAGCGGCTACCTGACGCAGCTTTACGGCAACGGCGTTACCGTGAAGGATGTTCGCAAGGCACTTGAGCTTGCATCTATCGCTTCCGAATACTCGAAGCTGATCGAGGAGAAGATCGAAAACGCGATCACCTCGGAGGACGTTGACAAGAAGTACAACGATGATAAGTACGTTTATCACTATGCTGATGCGCTTTCGATCGCGATCGACCTGAAGTATGACGATATCCTTGAAGGATACGTGGACAAGCTCGGCGATGATTACAAGGATGACGAGTACAACGAGGCTGTTAAGAAGGCAGACCGCGAGTACAGCATCCGTCTTGCACATCTGAAGGAGATCGCTCCCAAGTTTGCAGAGGCTAAGGGAAACGAGGAGCTGTACCGCGATCTCGTTGCGGAGATCTTCTCGTATATGTACTACTTTGACGCATACGTAGAAAAGACCGACAAGGATCTTGCGATCGAGGACGTTGTTGCAGACGCGATCGAATTCCTCAAGACGATGACCGACGAGACTACGGTCAAGGACAGCGACCCGATCGAAAAGAGAATCGCATCCTTCGTATACGAGGAGATGGATCTCCTTCCGTTCGAGCATATGACCTATGACAACGACGCGCTCGGCAATTGGGCGTTCAAGGCGATCGATCAGAAGGTCGGTAACGTGCTCGTTGTGATCACCGAGCTCGACGGCACCGAAAAGGTATATGCTTACCCTGAGCTTGAATACGTAGACGTGGAAGAGGACAAGGAGGAATCCGAGGACGACGACCACGATCACGAGGACTCTGAGTCCGAGGATAAGGATTCCGACGACAAGGACGACGATAAGGACGACGATAAGGACTCGAACAAGGTAGAGAGCGAGTACGCAGGAGAGGAATACTCCTTCAGCGCGTACTATATGCAGAAGCCCGGCGCTCGTGACGAGTATAAGACGCTCGATATCGGCTACATCCTGACCCAGGTTGAGAACCATAACCACGAGGAGGGCGAGGAGGTCGATCACGACCACGTCGATGCAGAGGCTGTTTCGAAGGAATATCTCGAGGAGCTTCTCGCAAAGGATAAGCTCACCCCTGAGATCTTTAAGCAGTATGCAAAGGATAAGAAGCTTACGAGCTACGACGTTCTTGAGGATTACCTCAGAGGTGACTTCGGATACGATGAATTTGACGAGTGGGTCTTCGCTGAAGACTCCCGCGTCGGTACCGGTGACGTGATCGCGATCTATGGCGATAACACGACCGAGCCTGCATACTACGTTGTTGCCTACTGCTTTGCAGAGGGCGAAGAGGCGTGGTATACCGCAGTTAAGGACGATATCCTCTCCGAGAACTACAAGAAGTGGGAGTCCGAGAGAACCGAAACCATCGGTAAGAAGATCACGATGAACAATTCGCTGATCTCCGGTATCGCAGACTAAAAAGCATACCGTTTCGCGGCAAGTCCCGAAGCGACAGGCAAAGGCACGGGATGGACGAATCGTCTTTCCCGTGCATTTGCTTTTTGTGCCTGTTTAGATGATCCCTCAAGGGATGACCGTACATATACTGATACAGTCGGTGTATTTGCCGACGGAGAAAGATACAGTTTTGAGAAAGGCTTGGTTAATATATGGTACTCGAACCGAAACAGACAACCGTCGGATACCGCTGTCCGCATTGCGGCGCGGGTGTACTCAGCGTGGTGGGAATGCTCAGCCTCGGCGCGGATATGCTGAAGCTGAAATGTGATTGCGGCGAAAGTGAGCTTTCGCTGGTCTTTACAAAAGACGGGCTTGTCCGTCTGTCGGTTCCGTGCATCCTCTGCCCGACGCCGCACACCTACACGGTGCGTCGCTCGCTCTTTTTTGAGAAGGAGCTCTTCTGCCTGCCGTGCGCATATTCCGACCTCAACGTTTGTATGATCGGAGACAGCAATCTCGTGAAGGCAGAGCTCTCGCGCACCGAGCTTGAGCTGCTCCAGATCCTTGAGGAGAACGGTGTTGACAGCTTTGCGGCGCTTCATAAGCTTTCGGGGGAGGGGGATTTACCCGATCCCGAGATCCGTGACATCGTGACCTTTGTGATCAGTGAGCTTGACGAGGAGGGAAAGATCTTCTGCAAATGCGAGGAGCGTCCCGAGGAGGAGGGTAGCTACGATGTGGAGATCGCGAGTGATCACGTCCGCGTAACCTGCCAAAAATGCGGCGCAACGCGCTCGGTTCCGACCGATTCCTACCTTGCGGCACACGCCTTTCTGAACTGTGATGAGCTCCGTCTTGAGTGAGAGCTCGTACAGATCGACAATAAAAAACAAAAAGAAAATTTCGTCACCAAGCAGCGACCTTCTTCATAGAATGGTAATGTGAATCGACAAACCTCGACGCGCGGCGTTGACCGATCGGTTCTCGAATCTATGACAAGGAGGAAGCCCTTATGAACTGCCTTTGCAATCTCTTTAGCGGTAACACCGGTTGCATCTGGATCGTCATCATTGCTCTGCTTCTGCTCTGCAACAACGGCTGTGGATACAGCAATGGCTGTGGCTGCAACAACGGCTGCGGCTGCTGATGATCAAATGCGGTTGATGCGGTAAAACGTAACCAACCCGATTGGTTTCCCAAGACCGTTCGGCTTTTTCCGAACGGTCTTGGGCTTTTGAAGGGGCGCGGGGCTTATCGGAGGATACGTATTATGTCAAACCGGGAAAAAAAGAAGGGGACAAGCCGTTTTTCGGCGTTTCTCGCACGAAAAAAGATCGTGATCTCGCCGCGTCGCTATGCGATCGACGCGATGTCTGCGATGGCACAGGGGCTTTTCGCATCTCTGCTTGTCGGAACGATTCTGAAGGCGATCGGGATGATTCCCGGGCTTGCGCTGCTTGCACAGATCGGCGGCTACGCACAGGCGGTCGCGGGACCTGCTATGGGGGCGGCGATCGCGTGCGGACTCGAAGCGCCGATGCTCGTGATCTTTTCCACGGCGGCGGTCGGATACGCCGCGAACACCCTCGGCGGCGCGGGCGGTCCTTTCGCCGTGCTTCTGATCGCGATCGTGGCGGTCGAATGCGGCAAGGCGATCTCGAAGGAAACGAAGGTCGATATCGTAGTGACGCCCCTTGTCACAGTGCTCGTCGGCGGTGTTCTTTCGGTGTTCGTTGCACCGCATATCGGCACGGCGATCGGATTCCTCAGTCAGTTTATCGGATGGGCGACCGAGCAGCAGCCCCTCGTGATGGGCCTCATCGTTTCGGTCGTAATGGGTATTGCACTGACGCTTCCGATCAGCTCGGCGGCGATCTGCGCAGGGCTCGGACTTTCGGGTATGGCAATTCTTGCGGCGGACGGCTCGGTGATGGCGCTGAACTACGAGGGACTTGCCCTCGCGGGAGGCGCGGCGATCGCGGGCTGCTGTGCGCAGATGGTCGGCTTTGCCGTGATGAGCTTCCGTGAGAATGGCGTCGGAGGTCTTTTGTCGCAGGGGATCGGAACCTCGATGCTCCAGATGCCGAACATCGTGAAGAACCCGCGCATCTGGATCCCGCCGATCGTTGCCTCTGCCGTTACGGGACCGCTTGCAACGACCGTGTTTTCGATGCGCCACTACGGAACAGCGATCAATTCGGGAATGGGAACCTGCGGTCTGCTCGGACCGATCAGTATGGTGCTTGGTTGGTTCTCGGGGGAATACCCCGAGACGGTCGGCGCACTCGATTGGATCGGACTTCTGCTGATCTGCTTTATTCTGCCTGCCGTGATTTCTGCTACTGTGTGTGCACTCCTCCGAAGGCTCGGTTGGATCCGAGAGGGAGATATGAAGCTGGGATAGGCGGTGCAATAGAATCACCCGAAATTCCGTCCCCCTTGACAATCCTTCCGGGAAATGGTATAATAGAGCCGTAAAGTAAGATCTGTCATAGCAAATGACAGCCCCGACAACAATGCGAAAAGGAATTGTTGCCGAGATGATCTCCCGGGAAGGCAACACCGCGCAGGAGATCAGACCTTCGAAAACAAAATCAGCGCATAAGGACGTCGGGAAATACCCGCTCGGTCTTTGTGCGCTTTTTTGACCGCTTTTCCCCATCAATCGAAAGGAGGAATCCGATGCATAAGAAAATACTTGTTCTACTTCTCTCTGCCGCACTTCTTTTGATCGCGCTTTCGGCGTGTGACAGCGCAAGCGAGGCACCCCCGGAGTCCTCCGAGATTCCCGACCCCTCGGATTCAACTATGACTCCATTAGGCGATATATCTGATGTGACAAATGATCTTTCCTCCGGTGAAGCGGAAAGCGAAACAGAGGCCAGCACTTGGGAGGGGCATGCATATTTTGATTATTCTCAAACGCACAAGCCGACCGAAGCGGATATATTTACCCTTAGACAAGGAATGTCTATGCCTGAGGTTTTTGAGCGCATTGGCAAGCCTCATAAGCAGGGACCTTATTCCGGATTTTTCTCATTAACATGGTATACACCGGAAGGATAT
>JAFVXC010000040.1 GCA_017501345.1 Clostridia bacterium | reverse complement strand
CGTCGCTTTCCGTGAGATAGGTGTAGCACGCCGGGCAGACCGAGACCACATACGTCGTCCCGTCGATCGTGATCCACTGCGGATTCTTCGCCTGCTTCCCGCACCTGCGGCATTTAATGGGTTGCGACATCATCCCTCACCGCCGATCCTGACCCCGCTCTGCACGAGATGCTCTGCGATACATACCGCCGAGGGCCGCTTCACACCGCGCTTCCATTCCTCATAGGACTTGTCCGCCCCTTCTGCGATCAAACGCGCGAGTGCATCGATGCGCTCCTCGTCGGTTATAATGGTTTGATTTGTCATAATTCTTCCTCCCGGTCCCCGTAGATCTTGTCGTACAGATCTCCATAGCTCCGACGGAGTGCGGCTTCAAAAAATTCATCCGTGTCAAAGGATGACTCCTCCTCCGTCGGCGGCGAGCACCAGCGGTGCTTGTCCTTCTGCCACCAAGAGAGGATCGTTGAAGCGTGATCGTCATATTGATACCCGCGCTTTTCAACCTTTTTGAAGTAGAATTCGATGTAGTCGTCAGGGACGCCTTGTGCATAGAGCTCGTTCAGATCGTTCTCCGAAAGCGCGTGACACGTCACGTTTTGTTTCGCAACTCTCTCGGTAGAGAGAGTATTATAAATATTATTCTTTTCTCTTAACTCTCTCTCTATGGCGTGACATTGCGTGACACCGTCCGTGACTGTCGCGTGACTGTCACGCGACTTTTTTCGTTCTCTTTCGTTCCGTTTACGAATCTTATTCTGCTCCCTGATCTCCAAAAAACGATCGACACCTTGATACTTCTCCCACGATGCAATTCGGATATATCCCGCATCATCCCGCACGATCATCCCGTACCGCTCGAAGGTGTCGAGAGCCTTTACTACAACAGTCTCGGGGCGCTTCAGCTCGTCCACGAGATCGTCGATATCAAAGGGGATTTCGGGTGTTATGTAGATCGTACCGCCGTCGTTGATCGCCCCCGCCATACAGAGGAGCTTAAACCAAATCACGAGATACGAATCCCCGTTTTTCAGTCGCTCGATCTTCTTTATTTTTCGTGAATTTGTGAAAATATCCACGTATAATTTGATCCATTGAAGCTCACTCAAGCGGCCTCACCTCACTTATCACACGGTATAATTTTGATCCCGCGCGGCACGATTTCTGCCACGCGCCAAACGAATTCATCCTCTCTGCTCATTGCGTCAGAGAGGTGCAAAAGGTAGATCTCTCTGCACGTCGAGAGGTCAAGCTCGGACAGATATCCACACAACACACCGATCTCCATGTGCGCGTTTGCGATACGGTGGCGTACCTTCTCAGGGAGCTTCTCGGAGCGCGCGAGAACGTCTTTGTCGTAGTTCGCCTCGATCGCGAGGATTGTCACGCCCGGGAATCGGTACCGCAAATTCACCGTGTCAGTCGCAAATGCAAGCACCTCACCGTCAATGCGGCTTTTTACGAGAAATCCGAGTGGCTCTGCGGCATCGTGGAAGGTCGTGAACGGAACGATATCAAAGGTACCGACACTGAACTGCTCCATTGACTCGATCAGCGTCACGGACTCTACGCCAAGAGCATCGGCCGTCCCTTCGCTCATGTAGACCTCGATCCCCCGCTCGATCAGATCAAGGACACTCTTTGCGTGATCCTTGTGCTCGTGCGATACGAGACACGCGCGGATCTCGGACAGCGCAAACCGCGCCGCCTTCTGCAGCTTTTTCAGCGGGATCCCGCACTCAAGAAGAATGCGGGTCTCGCCGTCACTGACGATGTATGCGTTTCCGTGGGAGGAGGACGCGAGCGATTTGAATTTCATATAGGGCACTCCTTTTCTGATACAGAATTCTCGGGAGGCTTTACCTCAACCGTCGTCGCAGGTGCGTGATCATGCTGATATTGCGATGATTTTTTAATTTTTTCCTGAATCCATTCGGGTAGCTTTCCGAACACCTCGTCATTCCACGCGTCCATATCCCAATAGATCCGCTCGGTATTGCTCTGCGGTGCGGGAAATCCCTTCGGGATCGGCATCAGGTTGTCGACGTTCGAATATTCCTTCGTCTCGTTCAAAACCACGTTGAGCTGACACGGCTTGCCGACCTGATCGAAGATATCAAATTCAAGGAATTCATCATCGCCATAGCTTTTGCTATTCCACGACTCGATGAATTTTCGGAAATTGCTCTTGTTCGAGGAAGAAACCGTAAACTCCTTCGAGAGCTGGCGTGGCTTCTGCTCTCCGTCAACCTCTACGGTCTCGGTCGGCAGCTCCCACACAAACATCACCTTATTCGAGTAAGATTTGAACATCTCGGAATATTGCTCACCGAGGTCGATCACCCCGATACAAACCGCCATATATACGCCCGGCTCCACAGGCGGGAGCTTCGGCTTTGCTCTGTCCTTAACCTTCATAATTCACCCTCAATTCTTTGTCGAATTCCGAAACGACGAGACGAATGATCTGGCTGTCCGAGCCCTCAAGCCTCGTCACACTTTCTGCGTTGTCTACGAAGAGCGGAACGGTCACACCGTACGCCCTCGACAGCGTGTTGATGATATCCACCCCGACGTTGATCCGCGCACCGTTGTTCAGATTGATGTAGGGTACACCCTCGTATACTACGTCGCATCTGTCCTCGACGCCGCCGTTTGCCTGCTCCCTGAAGAGGCGGAACCGCGCGATGCGGAACATACCGTTCACACTGTCCTCGACGTAGCGCGTCTTATAGCGCGTGTATTCGTCGATCAGGTAGAGCATAGCCTCGACCCGTTCGAGACACTCCGCGGCGTGCCTTGCCTCTTCCTGAAGGCTCTCGATGCGCTTCCGAGCGTGCTCGAGCAAAGTTTCCTTCGCAAGGGTCTCTCTTTCCTTCTCTGCATCCGCCTTGACCTTCCCGAGCTCTTGCAAAATCTTTGCCTTAATAGAAGCGGAACCCTCTGCCATTTCCGCAAGCTCGCCTTCAAGTGCGCAGATCTGTTCCTCGATCGCACGGCGCTTCTCTGCATAACCGGGCATATCGGTGACCGCGACCTTCTGCCCCGCAAGAAGCGTGACCCTCGACTCGGTCTCCGCAATGAGTCCTTCGATCTCGGCGATCTTTTCTTTTTCCGCACGGATCCGCTCCTCCGTGCTCACTTTCGATTCCTTGAGCGTCGCCGCGCTCTGCTCGATCTCGCGGAGATGCTCCTTCTTCGACGCCTCAAAATTCTCGGTCGCCGCCTTCACCTGATCAGTAGGAAGCGGCTGATTGCAGGTCGGACAAGTACCGCCCGAGAAGGTCCTGCCGTGTACCTCGATCCAACGTGCGCGGGACGCCGCGATCGCGTTGTCATACTCGATCACGCTCTTTTCGAGGGATGCGATCTCTCCCTCGCTCCCCTTCTTCCGTGCCATAAGACCTGCGTGTTCTGCCTGCAGTCGACGAAGCTCCGCGTCTCCCGTGTTCTGCTCACTGCGATACACGCGGTTCTCACCGTCGAGCGTCGAAAGCTCGACCTTTTTCTCACGGATCTCGATCGCCTTCTTTTCCTGCGCCGCATCGTGCTCGATCGAAAGAATCTGCCCTTCAAGGCTCTCGCGCTGTGCGTTCAACCGCTGAACCTCTGCCCGCGCCGACTCAAAATCCATTCCCTCTACTTCCGAGATCGTTATTTTGCATTCACTAATGCGGGCGGGGATGTCGTTCTTCGCACCCGTATAGGCGCGTCTCTCGGAAAGGAGCTTCTTCTTGTAATCCTCGAGAGAAAGACGGCTCGTAGCCGCAAGCAAGGGCGCAAAATCCTCCCGCGTCGCCATAATCTGCGCGTCGTCCATCACCCCCGCCACACGGAAGAGCGCCGCTCTGCGCTCCTGCCAGGAGATCCCGCTTGCAAAGTGAGACACACTCGTCAGAAGACGGAAGGTGTTCTCGTCTACGAGCTCCCCGACCTTCTCGGTGAACGCATACTTTTTCACCGGGACACCATCAACGTAATACTCCGATGTGTTCCCGTCGTAGGTCGCCTCACTGCATCCGCGCTTCTGCGACCATACCTCCTGATAGGTGCGGCGGAGCGTGATCTCCTCTCCGTCTACAAGCAGCACGGCCTCCACGGCAGTGACCGCAAGATGGTCCCGAACCTCTCCGAGTGCGTTAAGGGGCTTGATCTCAATGTTCTTTTCGCCGTTCCCGAGGCTGTCCTTGCCGAACAAAAGCCAGGTCAGAGCGTCGTAAATGCTCGTCTTACCCGTCGCATTGTCGCCGTAGATCGAGGCGTTCCTGCCTGCGAAATCGAGCGTGAGGCTCACGTGACACTTGAAGTTTTCGAGCGAAAGCCGCTGAATTTTGATGTTTTTCATGTATTTTTACCTCTTTCTATTGATTTTTCTTTGATTTTGTGATACAATAGAAATACAAGATTTTGTGACGCAAAACTTGTACCTCTTAGAGCCACGGTGTGCCAGCACTGCGGCTCTTCTTTTTATGCTTCGAGCTCATAGATAGACACCCTCCTTTTCTCACGACGAGTGCCCTTCACAAGCGCGTGATGCGGGTAGAGATCCATATAGGTCCCCTTGTCGTATCCCGTGTACTGATAGACAGGTGAGCCGTTCTCGTATTCCCATACGATGTAGCCTTGCTTCTTTGAGTCGTAGCCCTCGCGCTTATACACCGTTTTCGTCGCCATCGTCGTCACCCCCTTCCCTCCACAGGATCGGAAGATAACGGATGCCGTCCCAGAGCGAGACGATCGCGCCGCCGAGCTTTTTGAAAAATGCTTTCACTGTCGAGTCCTCTCTTTCATAATAATTTCCGGCATTAAAATCATCTGCGCGTTGCAGTTGGTGTACCACAGATAGAACTTGACCGTCGGGATCACGATCACCCGATACGCACCGTCCGTCTTTTGATATGCAAATCCGAACGGTGCATTTCCGCGCATCAGCGCCGCCTTGAGCCCTTCTTCATTCATACCAAGAAAGTCTGCTACTGCTCTAAGCGGGAGTTTTAGAGGATATTTCTTCACAAGCTCCTCGAGGCGCTCAAGTTGTTGTTTGATTGCGTCCATTCTCTTCTCCTTTCAAATTTAGTTCAAAAGATCATCGACTTTGCAGTCGAGCGCACTCGCGTCCATCGCTTTCGCCGCCTCCTTCACCGAGATCGTCGCACGATCCGGATATAACTTTTGAAGCCATTCAAGCGTTTCAGTGTAACCTTTCTTTTCCATTGTTCTCCTTTCCGTCCCCGTTCCGAGAGGACTTTTCGCGAAGTAAATCGTCCACAAATCTGAGCGACCGCTCTCCCGCTTCGTACCGTTCACAAAGTTCTTGCCGTAATGCCGTTAACGTCTCATCACTATACAGATTTACGGTTTCTGTTAGCTCACAACAAATAAGGCACGCGATACACTTTCGTTTCTCTCCGATATCGGTTCCGAACAGCCCACAGTTGTAGAAAACTATATCTTTCTCTTTTTTGAACGAGCGGTCATAACTTGGCACCTTTGTTGAATGTAAAAATCTGCAATCATCGCACTGCTCGCCACCGGGAACACGTACTTGAATTTTAGCGTCCAGCATTTTACCATCTCCTTTCCGCCCGCGAGGGGTTCGACGCAAACTGCACTTTAAGTATGCAAGATGAAGCACACAATTCCGTTCGCATCCGTTAATCCTCATTTGCGTACATCGTTTCGAGCATTTCTCTCGTGATTCCCGCCTCGATCATAGCGCGCCCGCGCTTCTCAAGATCTCGTAGCGCATAAAGCTGTTGTCTGCGTCGATGCTGCTGACGGTATTTGAGCCTGTCCGCCTTTCTCGCAAGCGAAACTGCAGCCGATTGTTTGAGACGCGCGATCTCCTGCTCTACTTCTTCATCGGTTAAAAACTTTGCCATTTTCTTTCTCCTTTCTGTCTTTTGGATCGGGCTCATTTTGATAACTAATATGAATAACGAGATAATCAACGGAATCATACGGATTGACTTCCGTGCAGATCACCCACACTACATACCCCTCCAGTATCCATATTTTCGCTTTCAATTCTGCCGCATGCCCCGTAAAAATGAGCTGTTGTTTCGTGTCGTCAAATATCACAACGTGTTGCGATCTTGGAAGAGCATCAATAAGTTCTTCAAGTGTCATTTCCTTTCTCCTTTCAAATCAGTAGGTCATCGACCGTACAGCCGAGCTCTTTGGCAATGAGCGCGAGCGTTTTGATGTTCGGCTCACGCTTACCCTGCGTGATAAAGGTGATCATTGCCACGCTGACGCCTGCGATCTCTGCCATACGAGTGCAGGTGATATTTTTCTTTTTCATAAGAGCGGCGATCTTTTCTCCGTTTACCATATCGTTTCTCCTTTCTTCAATTAGTCGACAAAGGTATGACGTTCGAAATCATAGATTCCGAAGTATTCGCCGTCAGCGAAGATCTGTGCGACAGGAGTGAACAGACCACCCTCGACGATCTGTACGTTACGGCTCTTTACGCCGAGCTTCTTCATTGCGTTCGTGATTTCGTTTCTTCTTGCCATTTTCTTTTTCTCCTCTATTGACTTTGTTAAAGTTTTGTGATAAAATGTGAGTAACAACTCTTTTTTGAGTTATTTTTTTGCTCCTCGCTTTAACTGTGTTAATTATAACTCAACAAACTCAATTTGTCAACACAAATTATTGAGTTTTTTAACTTTCGTGAAATTTGTACAAATTGAGTTTTTTAACTTTGTGTATTTTGGAGGTGTTTTATGTTCAAAGAGCAATTTGTAAAGCTTTGCAACGAAAAAGGCGTTGCTCCCACCGTGGTGTGCCAAGAGATCGGACTCTCGGCAGCAGCTTTTTCAAAATGGACTGATGAATCAATACCGAGAGCTGCAACATTACAAAAGCTTGCCGATTACTTTCACGTATCCGTTCCATATCTTCGCGGCGAAACGCAATTCCGTCACACTCTTGATCTTCAACTCTTCGCCGAGCGCACCGAGCCTGCTCCGCCTCGCACCCGCGGCGTCAAGATCCCCGTTTTTGGATCTGTGGCCGCAGGCATCCCGATCGAGGCGATCACCGACATCGAGGACTATGAGGAGATCTCGGAGGACCTCGCCGCAACAGGAGAATTTGTAGCACTAAAGATCAAGGGCGACTCTATGGAACCAACACTCCTTGCAGGAGACGTTGTGATCGTGCGCGTCCAAGATACGATCGAGAACGGAGAGATCGCAATCGTTCTTGTCAACGGCGATGAGGCGACTTGCAAGAAAATAAAAAAGACCCCCGAAGGGGTTATGCTGATCTCGCTGAACGCTGCCTATGACCCGATGTTCTACACGAACGCCGAGATCGAGTCCCTGCCCGTCCGCATCTTCGGCAAGGTCGTTGAAATGCGGAGAGCGTTCTGAGGAGGAATTATATGGGATTTTTTGATGCCATAAAAAACAAAAAATACATCAACGAGATCCATCCCAGCTTAAAAGATCTCGTATATATAGAAAAACACGTCCCCGAAAGATTCGACCCGAGCCGGCACGAGCCGAGCACGATCTATCTCGACCTACCTGTCACCAAACCGGATGCATGCACCGTTGTCTCCGCCCCTGGTTATTTGCCTGCATATGCGCAGTTCGGCCGCGAGCAGCGGTACGAGTATCTGCAATTTCTTTCGAATCCTTTCGTCTGGCATTACGATGCCGGGTATTTCTTCTGCCTGTTCTATGGAATAGAACGACAGCTGCAAACCCCAAAATTCGAGCGCGCGACAGAGGTCGTTTTCGACTTGCTGAAGGCGTGCTCTGACGAATCCTTTCAAAACTATGCCGCAAAGTCTCTGTTCTTTTCTGCAGAGCGACGCAGGGCGGTCAATGTTATTCGAAAAATGATCACTTCAGGGATCGCATACCGACTCGACGTAAATACATTTATTTATGCAAAAATTTTAGCAAAGCTCCCCTTCACTCCCGAGGACCTTCTTCACTATAGCAAACTCCTCGGCTTAAAATCCAAATATCTACCCGAAAAAGAGGATGTATTTCTCGAGAAGCTTCGCGAAGCGATGAAGACTGTAATGGGAACGGACGAGACTCCGCTCGATTCACTCCTCGATGCTGCGAAAGAAGAGGACCTACCACGTCGAGAACATATTCCGTTTGCAAACCCCTCTCTACATTGCGATTCCATTTATATCTATGATTTTACCGAACTCCCGAGCTTCCGCGCGGCTTGCGAGGTCGCCCTCGACGTCGCCAAGATCAACTGCTCCCCCAAAAAGCTCGTCGATGAAAAGCCCGCCAAGAAACAGAACGGAGAGTCTCAAACCTACCTACACGGCGATATTGAATTCAACGAAAACGAAGAAATCTTCTATCAAGAACTGCTTCGACAATTATCCGGAGTTTGCGAGGAAAAAGATTTGCAAGTGGAATTGTTTGAGAATAGAGAAAAAAGGCTTTCGTTTTATGCCTTCGGAAGCGATATCGGGGATGTGAAGCTACGAGGCAGAGTTTATCGAATACAGATCATTTACCCCGAAAACGGGAACTGGGAAAAAGTCTACAAGGGTCTTGAAAACACAAAAATGGAATGGATCGCCTGCACCTCGACAGAGGATGCGATAGCTCAAATACCCTTTTGGGTGGATCGGGTGAAAGCTATAAAGCAGTACGGATACGTGTAAACAGAAAGTTCTCAGAAAGGAGCCCTCTATGGCGAGACCGAGAAAATCAAACCGTTCCGACGGCAGATATGAGATCAAACGAGTGATCGGTTACGATGCCGAGGGAAGAGGAATAAAAAAATCTTTCTACGGGAGGTCTCAAAGTGAAGCCTTGCGGCAGTACGAAGAATTTTGCCAAGCGAAAGAGGCACAACGTGCGGAGCGAAAAGCAATCCTTTTCTCCGTGTGGGTAAATCGCTGGCTTGAAACCTATAAGAAGCCGGATGTCAAGCCAACTACTTTTCTCACTACTTACGAACGTCCTTGTCGTAATTACATCCTCCCCTATTTCGATGAGTGCATCCTGCAAGATATCACGCAAGCGCATATCAAGGGCTTTTTGAATACCTTAACCTCTCACTCGCAATCCCTGATCGATAAGGTGATAATATGCCTACGCGGTATATTCGAAGCTGCGATTGACAACGACTTGATTCGCAAAAACCCTGCTCGAAATATCTCCTGTAAATCGCAGAAGCAGAAAGAACGTAAGCGTACATACGACAGAGAATCCGTGGAATATCTGTGCTCATCGAATCACAAGTATGCACTGTACGTCCATATCCTCCTCCGAATGGGACTACGTTGCTCAGAGATGTGTGGTCTACGCTGGGAGGACATCAACCTCGACACAGGCGAAATGACGATCAGGCAAGCTCTCACCACAGAAAACGGCGAGGTCTATATCGGTCCTCCTAAATCGGCAAATTCCGTTCGAAAGTTGAAGATCCCCGAAGATCTACTGGAACGACTTCGAGCCAACCACGGGGAAGGCTATCTCGCAATGTTGAACGGCAGACACATTACACCGAACCACTTCGGAGATCGGCACATGGAGGCATTTTACAACACCATGAAGGTGCCCAAAGAACAGCGTCTTTCTCCGCACGAGCTTCGTCACACCTGCGGAACGCTCCTCTATGAAGAGACGAAGGATATATACTTTGTGTCAAGGTTTCTCGGCCACTCCGATATAGGGATCACTACAAAAACCTATGTGCACTCCGAAATGCAGGACGAGAAGATCCACCTCCGCATAACCCCTTAAAAAGTGCATAAGTTCGTCAAAAGTTCGTCAAAAACAGCGCAAAGCCTTATGATTAAAGGCTTTTACGAGAGTGTTCAAATCTCTCCTTCTCCGCCAGAAAAAAGCACACATTTGTCTACCAAGACAATGTGTGCTTTTTTCAACGAAATTTGCCCTTGCGGGCAAGTGAAATAGCTACGCTGTGAAATATTTGCTTCGCAAATGTGAAATATTCGCTGACGCGAATGTGGGCAAATTTCATTTCACATTGCGACCGAAGGGCGCAATATTTCACAATTCACGCAGTGAATTATTTCACATTCGGCGTAAGCCGAATATTTCACTTGAAAAAATATTGGATTTATGATATAATATCTTCAGAAAGGCGGTGTTATTATGGCAGATTCCAAACTTCGTGATCTATCCACAGACTTTGCAGTTAAAGTAATTAAGTTGTGCGATAGCGTAAAAGGACATTATTCTCTTGTAAATCAGTTAGAGCGTTCGTCAACCTCTATCGGAGCCAACATTCACGAAGCGAATTATGCTCACAGCAAAGCCGACTTTATTGCCAAATTTCAAATCGCACTGAAAGAATGCTACGAAACGGAATATTGGATTGAATTGTTTGTAAAATCCGAATTGCTTAACCGTGAGATTGCAAAAGAACTTTATAATCAGTGCGGAACGATTCGCAGAATGTTGATTTCATCAATCAATACTGCAAAGGAGAATGAAAATGACAAAAAATGAGTTTTACAAGCATTGGTTAGAACATTTTGCAGTTGGAATTCCCCCGAAAGACTTAAAAAAATATGTTGTTTCCACCGGAAACTTAATATGGCACACCTTCTCTTGGAAATTGCTTGATGATAACAAGTTTTTGGAAGGTGATAATGCCAGAAAAGCATATAATGAAATAAACAAAAGGGGCGCTCAATATATAGAGTGGTTTGAGGATGAAAAGACACACGATATAACATGGGAGTTGAATTCGGCAAGTGCACTTGACAGAATGGTAGAAGTTTATGTCATAGCTCCAGATTTCTCGTGGACTTATATAAAAACACACGAAAGTACCTGCGGCCCTTATTTTATGAAGCTTTAATCTTTATCCTCGCCCACACACCTTTTTACTGTTCTTACCTACCTTTACACACCTTTTTACTGCTCTTTCGCAACAAAAAACGCACTTTTGTCTACCGACAAAGGTGCGTTTTTTGAATGATGTTTGCCTTCGGCAAATGATGTTGGCTACGCCTAATGATGTTCGCTTCGCGAATGATGTGTGCCTGACGGCACATTGGGCAAACATCGCATCATTGCGACCAAAGGGAGCAACATCATTTTGAGCGAAGCGAAAAACATCATATCGCCGCAGGCGATGCATCATTTGACATACAAGCGAATTTATGCTATAATAAACTTAGAAAGGCGGTGGAACTATGAAAAAAAGTATTTTTATTGCGGTACTTTGTCTTTTGTCCGTTTTATTGATTTCATGCACTGTTCCATATTCCTTTATGCATGGTGTGCCGGATATTGATACGATCCAAATTGATATCGTCAATTTGGAAACAGAGATGGGATATCATGCAGGTTCCTCTTACAACGAGGAGAATATTTCGGTTATCAAGGTTATAGGAACCGATAAAAACGAAGCATTTCTTTCCGATTTTAAGAAGATCAAGAGTTATCAGCCAATTTTCGGTAGCAGAATAGATTGTATTTCAGGAGTGGCAATCCGTATCACTTACGCGAATGGAGATATCGAGTTAATCACGGACTACGGAACAGCAACTGTTGAAAACGGTGAAATTCACACCCAGACTACGACCTTTGATTCAGATGCTTTTTCTGAATTGATAGATAAATATTCTTAAAATCAAGCGGCATCTTTTTTGTCAACACGCCTCCAATGATGTGTGCCTGACGGCACATTGGGCAAACATCGCATCATTGCGACCAAAGGGAGCAACATCATTTTGAGCGAAGCGAAAAACATCATATCGCCGCAGGCGCAATACTTCACTTGGTCGATAGCCCAAACTTCACTGCGGCTTGTCGCAACTTCACTTTTGATGATTTACAAGGCTACGAGATCCATATTCTCAACGAAGAATAAAGAAGAGACTGTTTCATTTTGCGCAGAACAAAAACACACGGCAATACATAAAAGAAAGATACCGCTTTATTACCAAGGATGGATGATAAAGCGGTATTTTTAGGTAGAAATTCTTACGAATTTCAAATTTTAGTTGTGTTTTTTTAGCCGCTATTTGGCTCTCCGGCGTACCTTGGTACGCCGACGAGAACCAAACCGCGACTTCTGCATCTAAATGAAGCAGCCCTTCTCTTTGATATTGCTTACTGCTTCAGCAGCCATTCCAGATCAAATTCCGCAATGCTGATGCCGAAGGTGTAGGGAAGCTTTTTGGGGTGGGCATCGTCGCCCTTTTCATACATCAGGTAGAAATGCTGATCCTGGGGATTGAATACCAGCGAGGAGTATGCGGCGGGACCGTCATATACCGCTTTGGCAAATGCCCACGTTTTTCCGCTGTCAAAGCTGACGCAGGCGCTCATATTGCGTCTGGTGTCGGCACGGGGATTGCAGAATACCGTTACGTCCTCAGCGCCCTCGGGCAGAAGGTTGCGGTTTTGGATCTGTTCCGGAGGAATGCGGATAAAGGAGGCATTGCAGCCTATTCTTTTTTCCTCCTGCAAAAAGTCGTCGGTGCGGAAATCACCATAAGTAGCACCGCCGTCGGTGGAGGTGGCAAGATATCGCTTGCCGTCCTGATAGAATGCGCGGGAGTTATAGAGAATCGAGCCGTCTGCGCGCTCGATCAGCGTGCCCTCACCGGTTGCCAGCTGTACACAGTTGGCGGTTTTCCACGTTTTTCCGTGGTCATCGGAATAGATAGCGTTGTTGTATACGCATTTGCGCACACCATCCCAATCGATATAGGTGCCGATGCAGGTGCGGGAGGCACAAAGCAAGCGACCCTTATAGGGCCCGTATTGCAGCTGAATGCCGTGGGCGGCGCCGTGGGTTTGGCCGGTAACGGTATGCACGCTTCCGTCCGAATGTACCTGCTCGACACTCGAGAGCTGCAGAGGAGCTTCGCTCCAGGTTTTGCCTTGGTCGGTGGAGGTGAGTAAAAATGCACCGGGATGTATACCGAAGGGCTTTGCCTTTTCGATGGACTCCTGCTCTCGGCGGTCCAGCTCTGCCTTCTCTTCGTCGGTATACGTGCCAAACTCCTTGCGTGCCATGGGATTGCGGTAATTGGTGACAAGCACAGTGTCGCACATGGCGTCATACACGGCGCTTCCCATGGTAAATGCCCAGCCGTCAAAGCCTGCAAGCTCCTCGGGGGACGTCCACTCGCCGTTGGGTGCTTTTGTGGCATATACCAGGGTGGTATAAATGGCGTGGTCGGAAAGCGTGTCCTTTCTGTCGTTACAGAAGGCAAGGACGGTACCGTCTTTGGTGGCTATGATGCTAGGGATGCGGTAATTGGAGCGATCCTTGGATGGGAAAACAAGCTTTTCCTGAAAAAACATGGTAATTCCTCCGTTTTATTATTGCATTCTTCTGAGACAATCTTTCATATGGGTTCGTATATGATCATGCATCGGATGGTAATAGCGTGTCGATCAGCCTAACAGATCGTAATAGATCCAAAGCACGGTGTAACGGTCCTTGAGGTCCTTGGCGTACAGCAGCGCATACTGCGATGCGATCGTAGGCTTTTGCATTATAGCGATTTTTGACTGCAGCGGACGTTTTAGTTTTCCGTTTTGTTTCTTCCATTGCGAAACCTCCTTGCATCTCGGATTACATCGAGTAAAATGACGATCGAATTTGCCGCTACTGCTACACGAATTGGAAAGACCCAATCAACAAAAGAAGCGATGATAAGCAGAGCGCAAAGCGATATAAACCAAAAATTTTTCATAAGCACTTGAAATCCTCCTTTGTTTGTGATATAATAAGTGTGCCCCACACACGGGGGAGGGGCTTTCGCCCCATCCCTGCCTTGAAAGCGTTATTTGCTTTGGGGGTTGCCTTGCTCGGCTTAGGCTTTTTCAATGTAATCGTAATCCGAACACTTTCGACGGCGTCTTGATTATCGATTGCATCTGCCAAGTCTTGCAGGGCTTTTTTGATTTCGTCCATATTTCTCACCGCCTTTCTGTATATATTACAGCACATACATCCATTTTTCAAATGGGTGCCACGGTGTATCGGATATTGTAGACGTTTACAAGGGCATTTTTGCCGATCTGCAAGATCGCGGGCTTTGAAATTCTGTGACCCGCATCCCCGCCTGATGTGCGAAGGATTGACAAGTCGCAAATTTTATGCTATACTGAATCATCTGATATTTCGACATTCAGGAGGAGAACTCGGATGTTTTATTTATGTACGGTTGCGACGGCAATCCTCCTCATTGCACTCGGAAATTTCCTCTCAGACGGCATTTACCGCTTCTCTGCATTCGGGTGGCAACTACTCACTGCCCTCCTCGGCGTCGCGGCGGTCTTTCTGATCGATGCTCTGTTTGCATTTTTGACGCGCCGTTTGCCCGAAAAATGGTTTCTGCCCGAGGCGCGATTCTTTTCCGTCGGGAAACGGGAAAAGGACTTTTACCGAAAGACGAAGATCAACACCTGGAAAAAGCACGTTCCCGAATGGGGCTGCTTCACGGGCTTTCACAAGGACAAGATGCAGGATCCCAATGACAGCACCTATCTCGGGCGCTTTCTGACAGAATCCAACTACGGCGTTGCGGGACACGTTGCGGGCGCATTTTTCGGATTCCTGATCCTATTGATCCCTCCGCTCCGCCCCCTCACGGTCGCGCTTCCCATCGCCGTCATCAATATGATCCTAAGTCTCCTGCCGACGATGATCCTTCGCTTCAATACCCCTGCGCTCCGCCGGCTCTACCGCAGGAATCTCGAGCGCGAGGCGCGCGAGGCGGAGCCTTTGAAGAAGTGATGCGTCAAAGCTCGACCGAATTCCGAACCGATCTTTTTTCATACATAACATATACCGTCAAAGGGGCTGCCTCACGAAAGTGAGACACCCCCTTTGTATTTTTTTGCGTTATCGCTCCTCACGGAAATAGGAAAGTCCGAGAGAGGCGGGAGGTTGATTTTCGCGCTTCTTACGAACGCTCGTAATGATCAGCACAAGGATGGTGACAACGTACGGAAGCATCTGCAGGAGCGGCGTCGCGCTCATATCGAGCGTGATCCCGAGCAGGGTGGGCAGGCGCGAGCCTGCAAGGTAAAGTGCTCCGAAAAGAACCGATCCGAGGATACTGATGTGCGGTCTCCACAAGGTAAAGATAACGAGAGCAACGGCAAGCCAACCAAAGGCTTCAATGCTCTTATACGCCTCGTTTGATCCTGCGTAATCCATAATATAGAACAGTCCGCCGAGTGCCGCGATACCGCTTCCGATGCCCGTCGCAACGTACTTATAAAGCGTTACGTTGATGCCGACAGCATCTGCCGTTGCAGGGTTTTCACCGACCGCTCGCAGGTGCAGACCAACGCGGGTACGCGAGAGAATGAAGGATGCGACCAGTGCGATCACGATTGCAAGATAGACCATCACACCGCAATACTTCAACGCATCCGTACGCTCTGCAAAAGGAAAGCGGAAGTAATCCAATGCATAGAGATATTCGTTCGGCTTGCCCTTGAAGACCATCATAATAAATTTCATCGTTCCGCCGCCAAATATCGTCATTGCGAGACCCGTGACGTTCTGATTCGCCTTCAAAGTAACCGTGAGGAAGCTGTAGATCACACCCATCAGAAGCCCACCAACAAAGGAGGCGAGGATCGAGAGGATGACGATCAGTACGGGCGGGATGCCCGTTCCGTACATCCATTTCAGTGCAAGGCAGCCCGTTGCACCGCCGATACACATAATACCGGGGATACCGAGGTTCAGATGGCCAGACTTTTCAGTCAGGATCTCTCCCGTGCATCCGTAAAGGAAGGTCGTGCCGAGTGCGACGGCAGAAAAGATATAATCGAGAAAGCCGTTCATTCTTTGGCACCTCCTTTGCTATGTGCATTGTGAAATTTCAGTGTGTAGGAAATGAAAAATTCACATCCGATGATAAAGAACAGAACGATACCGACCATCATATTCGGGAAGGACGAGTCGATGTCGAAGCGTGTCGAGATCTGCTCGGCTCCTTGCGAGAGGAAGGTAATAAACGTGGCACTTCCGATCATAATCAGCGGATTGAATTTCGCGAGCCACGACACCATAATTGCGGTAAAGCCGAGACCACCGACCGTATTTACCGTGACCGAGTGGTCGAGCGCGCCGACGATCAGGAATCCCGCAAGTCCACAGACCGCGCCCGAGATCAGCATCGTACGGAGGATGACCTTACTGACGTTGATACCGATATAGCGCGCGGTGTTTTCACTTTCACCGACGACCGAGATCTCATAGCCCTGCTTCGTATAGTTGAGATACACGTAAGCGAGTGCGGTAAGGGCAAGAACTATGATGAGGAGGAGAAGATATTCGTGACCGATAATGGGCATATGACCGACCGAAAGCGCACCGAGCACACTCGATCCGCTGGGCGTCCAAAGCACCAGGAAATAAGCAACGAGGCTGCTCGCAACGTAATTCATCATCAGCGTGAAGAGTGTTTCGTTCGTTCCCCACTTCGCCTTGAACACCGCAGGGATCCCACCAAAGATCGCGCCTGCAAGCATTGATGCGAGAAGCATCAGAATGAGCAGGAGCCAATTCGGAACACTGCTTCCGAGGTAAAAGGCGACCGCAACCGACGCGAGTGCACCAACCAGCACCTGTCCCTCCGCGCCGATGTTCCAAAAGCGCATACGGAATGCGGGGGTGATCGCAAGCGCGATACAGAGTAGCACGGCGGAATCCTTGGCGAGCTTCCAGATTCGTCTTGTGGAGCCAACCGTTCCTTCAAAAATGGTCGCAAGAAATTCAAGTGGGTTCGCACCGATGAGGAAGATCGACAGAACCGAGCAAAGCAGGACTGCCGCTACGACCGCGATCACACGGATGAGCATCGATTTCCAAAGCGGGATCGTGTCGCGCTTTACCACGTGGAAAAGCGGCTCACGCGTCTGTTTTTTATTCACTGACACGGTTCGGTTCCTCCTTTTCGGATTCTGTGGAAGATGCAACGTCCGACCTTGTCATCAGGATGCCGATCTCCTCCTTGGTCACGCTTCTTCCGTCTACGATACCCGTAACACGGCCGCCGCAAATGACCATAATACGGTCACAAAGCGCAACGAGCACGTCGAGGTCCTCGCCGACGAACACGACGGCAACTCCCTTCTCCTTTTGCTCGGTGAGCAGATTATAAATGGTATAGGACGAATTGATATCGAGTCCGCGCACGGGATACGCCGCCATCAGAACGGTCGGGGATGCCGCGATCTCGCGTCCGACGAGGACCTTCTGCACGTTACCGCCCGAAAGACGGCGGATCGGTGTGTGCGTATTTGGTGTTGAGACCTCAAGCTCACGGACGATCTTATCCGCAAGGTCACTCGGCTTTTTACGGTCGACGAACATCGAACGGCCCTTACGATAGCTTCGGAGCATCATATTGTCGACGATGTCCATATTTCCAACGAGCCCCATTCCGAGTCTATCCTCGGGAACGAAGGAAAGTCTGACGCCGAGCTCGCGGATCTGCAAGGGATCCTTATCGCGCAGATTCTCCGAGGTCCCGGTCTTGGGATTATGATAAACGATCGTTCCGCTCGCAGGATGGCAAAGTCCCGCGATCGACTCGAGGAGCTCTCTTTGTCCGCTTCCCGCGATACCCGCAACGCCGAGGATCTCTCCCGCGCGCGCGGTAAAGCTCACACCGTCAAGCACCTTGACACCCTCTACGTCGAACAACGTCAGATCCTCGACCACAAGACGGTCACAAACGTTTTTCGGCTCGGGGCGATCAATGTTGAGCTCGACCCTCTTGCCGACCATCATCTCGGTCAACTCCTCGGTCGAGGTCTCCGCTGTGTTGACCGTCGCGATATGCTCGCCCTTCCGAAGGACGGCAACGCGGTCGGAAACCGACAGTACCTCGTGCAGCTTATGGGTGATAATAAGGATCGATTTGCCGTCGTCGCGCATACGACGCAGGACGTCGAACAGCTTTTCAGTCTCCTGTGGAGTGAGCACGGCGGTAGGCTCATCGAGGATCAGAATATCTGCACCTCTGTACAGCACCTTGATGATCTCGACCGTCTGCTTTTCGGAGACCGACATCTCGTAGATCTTCTTCTTCGGATCGATCTGGAAGCCGTACTTTTCCGCGATCTCAGCGACGCGACGATTGACCTCTTTGATATCGTACTTCATCCCGTCGTCGATGCCGAGAATGATATTCTCAGCCGCTGTGAAAACGTCGACCAGCTTAAAATGCTGATGGATCATCCCGATACCGTGTCGAAAGGCATCCTTAGGCGAGCGGATCACGACCTCCTCGCCACCCACGAAAATATTTCCCTCATCGGGGAAATAAATTCCTGCGATCATATTCATCAGCGTCGTTTTGCCGCAGCCGTTTTCCCCGAGGATCGAAAGGATCTCCCCGCGGTAAACGGTCAGATCGACCTCCTTGTTCGCCGCGAGACTGCCGAAATATTTGGAGACCTTTTTCATCTCCAGTGCAAGCGGTTTGTTCATAAATTCCTCCCAAAGAAAGCATCCTTGTACAATTCAGACGCAAATCCTCGGTAGCCTCCCCCGAGGACTTGCGTATAAACTGTAAAAAGTTGAGACAAGCGGAGCAAAAGCCCCGCTTGTCGATTGCTCATTGCGGCGTATCAGTCACCGAAATTGGTGTTGAGAAGCTTGATTCCGTCGATCTGAATATCGAAGTAAGGAGCGCTGCGATACTCGGACTCGTGGAAGTATCCGTCCGAAATCACCTCGGTATCCTTTTCGAAGTTCTCATCGGTATTGACGTCAGCCTTATAAGACGTGAGCGTCTCTCCGTTGACCGTGAAGGTGGAGGTGGCAAACACCTTGATCTCACCCGAGATAAGCTTTGCCTTCACATCGTCGAGATATGCCTGTGTGCCTTCAGCGGCAGCCTGCGGGTTAACCGCAGCAAGTGCTACCGATCCGGTCTGGAGGGTACCCGTCCAGTCAACGTCGATCTTGGTACCGTTCTGTACACTCTCGCAGATATACTTGAAGTAAGGCGTCCAGTCGATCTTGGAGGAAACAATAAAGGTGTTCGGGCAGGACGCAACGGTGCTGCCGTTGTAGGAAACGTTGGGAACGTTCTTCTCCTCGCATACCGAAGGCGCGCCCATCGAGTCAGCGTGCTGGGAGATCAGTACACAGCCGTTATTGATCAGAGCGGTTGCGGCATTCTTCTCCTCGATCTCGTCGTACCATTCGCCGGTGAACTGCACTTCCATCGTAACGGAGGGGCAGACCGACTTTGCGCCGAGATAGAAGGAGGTGTAGCCCGAGATAACCTCTGCGTAGGTGAATGCGCCGACGTAGCCCATCTTTGCCTGCTCAGCAGTGATCTTGCCGTCATCGATCATTTCGTTCAGCTTGAGACCTGCCGCAACGCCTGCGAGGTATCTGCCCTCGTAGATTGAAGCAAATGCATTGTGGAAGTTGTCAAGGCCTTCCGTGTGTGCCATCGTGCCAGTCGCGTGGCAGAACTGAACCTTCGGGAATTTCTTGGCTGCCTTCAAGAGATAGGTCTCGTGACCGAAGCTGTCCGCGAAAATAACGTCACAGCCCTCGTCAACAAGGTCAGCCGCCGCCTCATAGCAGGCGTTGGACTCACCGATATCTCTCTTTATGATGACCTGGTCCTCAGTAAGACCGAGCGCATCAGCCGCCTTTTTGACAGCCTCGATAAAGTTCAGGTCGTAGGTGGAGTCCTCGTCGTGAAGCAGGATAACGCCGAGTCTGAACACGCCGTCGTCGCTGTCGCAGGATACCATTGCCGCGCCAAGCGACGCAATCATAACGACAGCGATGCAAAGGGATAACAGTTTCTTGAACATCTGGATGTTCCTCCTAAATATTTTTTTATCTACAAAGGCGTCTGCCTTCATAAATCGAATCGAGATCAGACGGCTTGTCCGCCCGAATGTGACCGTTCTGTGAAGTTACAACTTCATTATAACACACCATTTTCCGTCTGTCAAGAAAATAATCGTTTCTTTGACAGATATCGAAATATTTTTTCAATCCTCTACAGGGTAAGAGAGGATTTTTCGTCGACGGAGAGGTGGACGGCAATTCGTTACATCTTAAGAATATGAATAAAAATCGTTAGAATGGGATATACGGAAAAGGTTTTTTTGTATAAAATAAAAGAAAAACACAACACGGAGGACCTGATATGAAGATCACAGTAAACGCCAAACACTCTCTCGGGAAATACGTTGACCCGACCGCGTGGCAGAACAGCACGCTCCGCTATACTCCGCCCGAGGACTTCCCCGCTTTTCTCGAAACTCGTGTCGGACGCGCCAAAATTATGCGCACCTGGATCACGCTCGACGAATACTGGGATTACAAGACGGGAAGGTTTTACCCCGATTACGACATTGGCGTCGCACGCTACAAGCCCGAGGAGCTTCACTACGTTTACGACTGGGCTAATATCGTTCCCGCACCGTCGGGTACGCGCTTTGAGGCTTATCTCACCTCCCACGCAAAGTGCGCGGACGAGCTTCTTCTGAACGTTCGCAGACTCGAGCGCGAGGTTTCGGACGGTGTCATCACCTACGAGCAGTACGAGGAGATCTTCGAAAAGGCAGTTGATTACTGCAAGTCTCTCGCGCCGAACATCCGTTATATCGAGTGCTGTAACGAGGTCGACGGCAAATCCTTCGGCAATCTTACGCCCGAGGAATACGTAAAGATCTATCTCGCTGCTCATCGCGCAGTCAAGCGTCTGAACGCAAGAAACAATTATGATATTCCCCTTGAGATCGGCGGCTACGCAGCGGCGAAAACCCTCGCACGCTGGGATATGATCGACAAGGTACTTCGACTTCTCCGTGAATCCGAGATCGGCGACTGCCCGATGGACTTTTACTCCTATCATCTCTACAACCGTAGCTTCTCGGTTGATCTGTTCACCCAGAACCGCGGTGAGATCGCTTCCCTTGGCGGTGTCGGCAAGCTCCGCAAGATTATGGAGCTGCACAATGCTCTTCTCGACGAGATCGGACTCCCCGTAAAGCCCGTCTTCCTGAACGAGCTCGGCCGCGCAAGCACGACCGGCATCGACGGCGACTCGATCTACAACGCCTGCGGCATTCTGACCTATCTGATCGCATTCGGCAGCGAGGGACTTGATAATCTCTATCCCTTCCCGTGGTGCACCTTCCACAATCCGAAGCTGCAGATGTCCTTTACACAGTACCTTCTGAACGAGGACGGCTCCTATTCGGCAACGCCGAACGGCCACGCGATCGAGATGCTGCATAGCCTTAGCGGTGACCGCCTCGCTTTAGAGATCACCGAGGCAAGCGGTCCCGATGCAGAATTCCGCGCGATCGCCGCACAGGACGGTGACGGATCGATCGCGGTCGTCTGCGTCAATCCGACCGCAGAGGTTGACGAAAGCAGTATTACCGTGACGGGTCTTCCCGACGGCACGTACCGCTTTGATTCGTACAAGTGTACCCCGAGAGACAACAACGTCGTCACGGGCAAGGGCACCGGCGCACTTGAGCTAACGGCATCGAAGACCCACACGTCGAAGGACGGCGTGCTCTTCCACTACGCAATTCTTCCGAATACATCCTTTGCGCTCTACCGCATCACGAAGATCGACTGATCGCGAAAAAGCGCAATTTCAAAGGGAAACCGCCGAGGAACGCCTTGACGGTTTCCTTTTTCTATGCTATAATAAATATGTATGCATTTCCGCACCACGCGCGAAAGGCAAATTTCATTCGAAAGGACGGCATTTATGTCACAAAAAGCAAAAAGGATCGTGCATCTTTGCTACGGCACAGTGCTCACACTACTGATCCTTGCCTCTTGCGTTGCCTTCATCCTTTTATGCATCGAGATCTACAAAAGCGGTAGCCGCCCCTTCTCACGCGAGTCGATTGCGGCGGCGTTTGACCGCATTGACATGCTTGTATATACGACGCTCGGCGCCGTCGGCGGCGGCATCCTGCTGTCGATCGCTCTTCCGCTTGAACGATCCCGTCCGAAGGCAATGCGCGACGAATACGAAACGCTGAAGCGGCTTCGGAAAAGGGTCGGCTCTGCCGTACCGAGCCGCGAGGTTCAGCTTCGGATGACACTCCGCATCGGAGCGGCGACGCTGGTGGCGCTCCTCGGTATATGGCCGTTTGTGAGGCTTTGCAGTGCTTCGCGCTACGGACTTGAGGATCTGAACGGCGACGTCATCGCAGGCGTGCTACCCGTGCTCCTGTGGGCTGCGATCACCTTGGTGCTCGCGATCCTTTGCTCCCTCCTTTGCACCGCAAGCGTGCGGCGCGAGATCGCCTTATGCAAGGCGGCGATCGCAGAGGGGCGCACCGCTCCCGATACGAGCTCCTGTGAGAACGCGCTCACCTCCGTACGCCGCTCTCTGAAGGAAAACGAGCGAACGAGCCTACTCGTGATCCGCGCAGTCATTCTCGTTGTCGCAGTCCTCTTTATCGTGCTCGGCGCATTGAACGGCGGCATCGACGACGTGCTCGGCAAGGCGATCCGCATCTGCACCGAGTGCATCGGGCTCGGTTAAGGAGGTGTCGGAATGAATCTTCTCAAGAAAATCGGCGCGTGGTTTTCCGCACACCGACCAACCAAGCGGCGCATCATTCAGCTTTACGCCGCACTCCTCACAAACGCAAACCTCAAGGGCTTTGGAAGCGGCAAGATCTATCAAGGGGATCTGAAAAAGATCTGTGCCCCAGGGCTGAACTGCTACTCCTGCCCGGGTGCCTCGGCGGCGTGTCCGCTCGGAGCGCTTCAGAACGCACTTGCGTCGAGCGGCAAAACCGTTCCCTATTACATATTCGGCATCATTCTTCTCTTCGGCTTCCTCTTTGGTCGTTGGATCTGCGGATTACTCTGTCCCTTCGGACTCATTCAGGATCTGCTCCACAAGATCAAAACGCCGAAGATCCCGAAAAACCGCTTCACGCGGATCTTGTCCTACCTCAAATACGTCATCCTCGTGGTGTTCGTTGTCATCCTGCCGTTGATCTACGCGGCGGATGCGCTCGATTTCCCCCTGCCCGCGTTCTGCAAATACATTTGTCCGTCGGGAACCCTGCTCGGTGCAGGCGGTCTGCTCGCGAACGAGTCGAACAACACGATGATGAAAATGCTCGGCCCGCTTTTCACCTGGAAATTCTGTCTGCTCGTCTTTTTCATCGCGGGATCGATCTTCCTCTATCGCTTCTTCTGCCGTTTCTTCTGCCCGCTCGGGGCACTGTACGGGCTCTTTAACAAGATCTCCCTTCTCGGGATGAAGGTCGACGAAAAGAGCTGTACGAATTGCGGCCTTTGCACTCAAAAATGCGGAATGGATATCCGCAAGGTCGGCGACCACGAATGCATCAGCTGCGGCGACTGCGTAGACGTTTGCCCGACGAATGCGATCACGCGAAAGGGTCCGAAGATCCTGCTCCCACCGAACGAGATCGGCGGACGAACCAAAGGCGCACAGATCTCGACCGTCGAAAGCGACGAGCTTTTCCCCGGCACGAAGCCTCTTCCGAAAAAGACGAAGATTGCCCGCGCGGTGGTCGCGGTGCTCCTCCTTGCACTCCTCGGCGGTGCGCTCTATTACTACAATTTCGTAGACGGACGGCCATCCGAAAATAACAAGCCACCAAGTGATGAAACGACGGTCGGCGCTACACCCTCGGACACGACGGCAGGTGATCCCGACGTCACGGACGAATCGGGAGAAGTGACCGCTCCCCTGCCTGAGCTCGGAAACGAGGAAGGCGATCTTTGTTACAGCGTACCGCTCGCATTGTGCGACGGAAGCGGAAGCATCAGTATTGACGATTTCCGCGGCAAAATCACGGTCGTGAACTTTTGGGGCACCTGGTGCGGTCCTTGTAAGCACGAGCTGATCTATGAATTCCCCGCTATTACAGAAGCCTACGGCGACAAGGTTGAAATCCTCGCCATCCACACCTCATTTGGAGATTCGAACGACGACGTGATCGCGTGGGTAGACGAGAATCTGCCCGATGACCTGAATATCACGCTCTGCCGTGACAACGGTGAGTCCTACTACTACCAACTTGTGGGCGAGGGCGCATCCGCTTGGCCTGCGACCTTTGTGCTCGACGAAAACGGCGTGATCCTCGCCGCGCTCCCATATGCGGTGACCTTTGAGGGAGACCTCAAGCCAATCATCGATGTGGCACTTGCGGATTAAGCCGCAGATGCCTTATACATGAGAACAACGGCTCCCCTTTCGTGGGGAGCCGTTGTTCGTTTCTTTAAGAACACGTAGACAAGCAATGAAAATCCCCCGGCGCCAGAACGGCGCCGGGGGATTGACTTTATATCAAGCTTTGTTAACTTCGAATTACGCGAGGGTAACAGTTACAACGAGGTCAGTGCCTGCCTCATACTGTGCGCTACCGAAGATAACTGCAATACGAACCGAATCGCCCTCGACGAGGTCGATCACCATGCCGGTCTCGGTCGGGTAGTAGTCGGAGAGTTCGCTTTCGGTTTCGATGCCGTAGGGGCAATCTACGGCGTTCAAATCCCACATACCTGCGCCCTCGATCTGAGGAACGGTGAGAGTAATGGAGCAATCAGCCGTAGCGGTGTAGGTGTACCATACTGCATAGCCCATAAAGCCCTGGGGACCAATTTCATCAACCATCTCCTTGGTAATGGTCAGGGTTGCAGCACCTTCGGTGAAGGTGAGCTCAAAAGGATCTCTCTCCGAGCCGGGAACAGAGGGAACCTCAACGGTTGCGTATGCGCCGGTTGCACCCTCGATTACAACGTAGAGAACATTGTAGCCTGCTGCATCAACGGTAAGGATGTTTTCAGCTTCGTTGGTGTCAACTGCTTCTGCAGAACCGTTTCTACCAGCGAGACCGAGTGCTTCAACCTTGCCGCCGTTAGTGGTAATGGTGAAGATGTCTTTGCCGGACTCGTTGATGAACTGGCAGTAAACAGTCTTGCCTGCGATGTCCAGATCAGCGAGATCCTCGGGGTAGTAGATCGTGAGAGGAGCGTCCTCGCACGAGCCGCTCAGCTTGATCTCAACCTTTGCGTCAGCAATGGAAGAGGAGATGCCGATGAGACCGTAGGGGTAGTCGAGCACGGACATATCGATGATACCGTCTGCGTTAGGAGAATAGAGGATGCCGTTTACGTTGACCTTAACGGAGGGGTTCTCGATGAGGAAGTAGTAGTCCTCGAGGTAGAACCAAACGGTCTCACCCTCGGGAATCACAACGTCCGTTGCAACAGTTCCTTCGCCGAGGTAGTAAGGAGCGTCCTTAGAACCGTCGGGATATGCACCGGCTGCAACCACATAGAGAACCTTCTCGGTCAGCGTGTAGTTAACGGTGATCTCATAAGTATTGCCTGCAGTAATGGGAAGCTGCATCAGGCCAATGCCGCTGAGGGGCTCATAGGTTACACCGGTGGTAATGTTCTTAACGCTTACCTTGGTACCGAGCGCCTGGATAACTTGCAATGCAATTTCACCGTCTGCAGTTGCCTCGTAGGTGTAAACAACGGAATCACCCGCCTGAACATCTACCAAAGCATCCTCAACCTCTTCTGCTTCGAGGTTGCCCACAATATAGCCGTGGAGGTAGACCATTTCGCCAAGAACGGGATAGTTGTCGGTAATGACATTCTCGTCGTTCTTCAGGTCGATAGCACCTTCGGTGGGAGCGGGAGCAGCAGCCTTGAGAACGATCTCAAGGGAGGTAGCGCCTACAGCAAAGTCGTACTTTGCAGAGGTGTCAACAACATAACCGGAAACAGCGCCGGTGATGCCTGCCTGGTAAACTGCCTCGGGAAGCGTAAAGGTAGCTACGCCGGAAGCATTGGTAACAGCGGGATGGCACTGCTCAGCGCAGAGCTGAACGCCAACGCCTGCGATTCCAACACCTGCTTCGTTCTTAACGGTTACGGTGTAGGTAACAGTCTCAACGTCGGGGGTAGGAGCGGTCGTAGCGTCATCGTCGGGATCAGCGGTCGTAACATCGTCGCCGGGATCAGCGGTTGTAACGTCGCCGGGATCAGCGGTCGTAACGTTGTCGTTTCCTGCAGGAGTGGTCTCATCATCGCCACCCTTATTGCCGCAGGAGCAGACCAGGAGGCACAGGCAAAGCAGCATGCAAAGCACTGCGATGATTCCTGAGCGTCTCATCAGATTGTTCATAAGAACCTCCATAATCTAAAATATTTTTTGATTATTTATAACCATTTCCGTTTCACAAAAGCGCAAACGGCTATCATACTTCGTATTATATCACAACTTTTTCGAAAATGCAATCGTTTTTTCAAAAAAAGTTAGAAAAATTTTGCATATTTTTCTCGAAAAGGGGAAAATCGGCTTTATGCATAATAGCAGCAAGCGAACAGGTAGGCGTTTTTGGTAACTTCGCCGACTTCTTCGAAGAGGTATTGCGGATGATCCGGATCCCACCAGCCCATATGCGTGCCAACATCCTGCAGCATCGTGATCAGCTGATCATTCAGCGGCACAACACCGTCGCCGTTTGCATACGCCGCATATGCCGTAACAACGGCATTCCAGCGTTCCTTCTTCAAAAGATTGCCGCTCGCATCATATGTATAGCAAGCAATCGACTGACAATCTCCAATCTTGACAAAGGAATCGATGTACGGCGATGCAGTCGAGAGGCGAAGCATTACGATCGGTCCGCTTTCGTTTCCGTAGTGATAGTAGCCGTCAGCCCCCTTCACGATCACGATATCCTCCTTCGTGATGTCGATATCGGTCAGAGCGCCGCTGACTGCCGGCGTTTCCTTCAGGTATTCGCTTTCGGGCTGGATCTCCTTGAACGGAACGTCCGAGATATCGGTGAGCGGATCGGCAAAGCGATCGATCGTCAGGATCGCATCACCCGCGCTTCCGTTCGTGGTTTTAAGCCCGACCACAATAATCAGCGTTCCCGTTTCAAGCGTGCGGATGCTTCCTGCGCGAACGTTTATCTCAAAGAAAGAGACACCTGCCGTTTCGGCGATGTTATTCGTCTGCACGAAGGACGGAACACCGTAATTGCCGACGCTGACCGTCGCCGTCGCACAGGTCGCGCTGATGCGGTACTGCCCCGCTACCTGCGGATAGAAGAGAACGTAGGTCATATCGTTTGCAACAAGCTCGACCGCAACGCTTCCCGACGAAACATAAGGAGCGTAGTATTCGGTTCGCGTGCCGTCTCCATCGGGGTCTGCCCAGATAATATCGCCCTTCGTCTTATCGATCGTCGGCTCGTCGCTACCCGCGCCGCTTCCGCCCGACTCAGTCTCGGTCGACACCTTCTCAACAAAGGAGATTGTCACAGAGGGAGCATCCGGTGTAAGCACGCAAGCCGCAGTGTCGTAGAGGTATTCCCCGCTCCCACCGATCTTTTCAAGCGTGAAGGTGTAGCTTCCGCGCGCTACGCTCAGCGTCGCAACGCCCGAGGAATTGGTTACGGATTGCTTGCCGCTCGAAAGCTTGACGACGACGTTTTTCAGCGGATCACCCGCGCCGTCCACGACGGTCACGGTATACGTGACAGCCTCTATTCCGCCCACGGGAGGCTCGATCTGCGATCCGCCCGCGCTCCCGCTCGTTTCGCTTCCGCCAGAGGACGAGCCTCCGGTTTCAGCACCGCTCGCGTTTCCGCTCGTTTCGCTTCCGCCAGAGGACGAGCCTCCGGTTTCAGCACCGCCAGCGTTTCCGCTCGTTTCGTCTCCGCCCGCAGAGCCCGAATCAGCTCCGCCTACCCCCGAAGAGGTATCCGAAGGATCGGCGCTTCCGGTCGTTTCATCGGACGATCCCCCGGTGGGATCATCCCGGCCCGTACCACTGTCACAAGCAACAAAAGTCACGAGCAACGCAAGCATCAGGAGAATTGCCAAAGCGAGTCTCTTATAATAATTGGAAGATTTCATTCAGTTTTCCTCGCACAAAACAGATTTATCAGCCTTAAGCGCCGACAGTCTCGTAGTAATAGCAAAGCTTGGTCCAGGAATGCTCAACACCCGCAAAGGTGAATTTATCCATCAGCTGCTGCAGGATCTCTGCAAGCTCCTCGGTCACAGCAACGCATCCCTCAAGCTCGGGGGCTGAAGAGCTTGCTGCGATCATCTTCTTAACGTAACCCTTTATCACATCCGAGTAATCCTCGCCACCACCGTGGTATCTGCCCGCAACGACGTCCTCGACCTGATAAAGATCCATATAGTAGTCGTACTCATCGCCCCACTCGATCTTGAAGCCGTCCCGGTAGTTTACGCCGTCCTTCTCGAAGATCTCGAGGAAGTCGAGCACCCACTGGTCATCATCGCTGATCGCAAAGTTGAAGGACTCGGTCTTTTCAGCCATTTCCTTCAGAGATGCCCTTTCAAAGATGCTCGTGGTATTCAGGAAATCAACATAAATGATCGAACCGAGCGTTCCGTCTGCACGGAGCTCGTGATAGTAGCCGTCATCGCCGAGTGCGACGTCGATGCCGCCCGCAACGATCTCGTTCTGGTCGGTCGCGCCGTCCTCCGTCTCATAAAAGGTAAAGGGTCCGGGGGAAGCAAGTGTAAAGACCTCGAGCTTTTCAGCCGCGTACGCGATCTCGAAGTTGAAGGTTCCGTTCTTATACATATCCCAGAACGCAATATCAATATAGTAAGGAGTTCCCGCCTCCATATATACGACCATCGAGCAGTTGACGACGTCGTTATGGAGACGCTCAGCATTCTCATACTGATAATAGATGGTACCGTCCTGCAGGAACACCCACGCCTCGACTGCATCAAAGGGATCGTCCGAGTCGATGAGGGAGTTGATACGGTAAACGCCCGACTTCTGAGGGATGAATTCATACCAGAGGCCTCGCGGCATAAGCACGCGGTTATAGGTCACGGTGTTATTCTTTCCGAGCTGCGCGTCGTATGCGGAATGCCACCAGAGACCCTTCGTCGGATCGCTGAGCTCTACGCCGTTCGTACCATATGCATCATAGTAGGAGCACATCTGCAGCCACTCGTTTTCGCTTTGCTCAATACCGACAGCCGCCGCAACCATTTCGAGATATTCTCTCAGTTCAGTTGTAACGGGGACGAAGGAGTAGATCTCCGAGTTCGACGCGTACGAGCAGTAATCCACGATCTTATCGTAGAAGTCGGCAGACACCTGGCCGTTGTACGCGATCGTCCAGACCGAGTCGGCGCTAAACTGCGTAGCGGTCATCAGCTCCGCGAGAAGAAGAGGACCGTTCGCGGTGCCGACGTGGTAATATCCGTCCTCTTCGTTATAAACGACCTCGACGTAATTTTCGTAGCCAAAGCCGTCAGCCTTCAGATTTGTCGCCGCATTGCGCGGAATATAGGTGGGGACGTCGATATCCTTGATCGTCTCAACGCGGAGATCCTTGACGTAAACGGTATCCTCGCCCGCATTGGTGGAGCCGTCCTTGAAATAGCAAAATGCCAGCTCATATTCGCCGTCCTGCGGCGCAACATATGCGTAACAGGTAGCCCAGTCCTCGCTGATACCCGAGATCTGATAGATATCATCACGGTTTACGAGAAGATAAAGGATATCCGCCCCTTGCTCGCTCGAAGCGAAGTAATCAAGCGCCACGACGTCACCCTTCTTCAGGTTCATCGTTGCATACATAATCGAGTAGGAGCCCGCCTGATTTTTATTGGTCGGATAAACGCAGGTCTCGCCGTTCTTTTCGCCGATCTTGAAGGGCCAGGAGTATTCGTCGTCCTGTTCTCCCGAATAAGTAAAGCCGAGAGAGGTCGTTCCGAGCGCCGTCGCGATCTCATCCGAGGAAGGCATCGGCTCCTCGGGCTTCTCCGCAGGGGTCAATTCCTCAATGCTCTTAAAAAGCTTCTGCACGTAATTGTCCGCAGTGAAATATTCAAACGATTTTTCAAAGGGCTCAAGTGCGGGAAGCGCGCCCGTCTCGATGAGGCAGACCACACCGTAGCGGTCGACAATCATCGTCGTGGGATAGCCGCCAAAGGAGGGCAGTGCGTTCTTTACGCCCGCCGTATCCTTGCCAAAGATGAAGGAAAGCCCATAGGTCTCCTTGAAATTCTTTACTGCAGCCTGGTCATCGTATTCGTAGGGATTCAGCGCAAGGATCTCAACGTCGTCCTTGTACATCTGATACGCCTCCTCCATATACGGGACCTCGCTCACGCAGGGGCTGCAGGTCGTGTAGAAGAAGTTGATCAGAACCGCCTTCTTGGTCTTCAGGATCTCGGAAAGCTTTACCGTCTTTCCCTCGGTATCGGTGAAGGAAAAGTCGCGCATAACCGAGCCAAGCTCGTACTTCACGCCACTGAGGCTTGTGTTATCCGTGATGACCGAGGAGGTCAGGGTGAGCGTGGTATTACGCTCGATCATCGGATAGCTGTCCGCGAGCACATAGCCCTCGGGTGCGTCGGTAACGGCGATATGATACGATCCACCCGCATCAAGTGAAACGGTCGCCACACCCGACTCGTTGGTAACGGCGTAGCCCGCAAGATCCTCCATAGCCGAATCGGAATAAACGAGGAGGGTTACGTCATCAAGGAGCAGACCTCCCGCAGATTTCACCGTGATCGTATAGTCGACCTTGCCGCTTTCGGGGTCTCCCCCCGAGGAACCGCCGGTGGTTTCGCCGGAGCCCGTGGTCTCACCCGCTCCTCCTGTCGTTTCATCACCCGCGCTGCTTGAATCGCATCCGGTCAGCGCAGAAAGACTCATAGTGAAAAGCATCGAAATGACAAGCAAGAACGCCAGGGTTCTTTTGAATCTCTTCATATACATTCTCCCGCAAAAATATTTGCGCATTTTTATACGCCTTGCATTTTGAACACACAAATCCTGCAAGGCGAGGTCCTCGACCTTCGACAAAAAAGCGCTATGCATTATATAGGGTAACACAAATTTCCGAAAAAATCAATAGTCTTTAGAAATATTTTTCGCGATTATTCATTTAATTTCAAAAAAAGGGGTGAAAAAGACTTGAAATCTTTTATTATTTATGGTAGAATATTATTTGTGTGACTTGGCGGCAAGCAGTTTTTTGCCGTTATGCAAAAATTCAGAAAGGCAATTGCAATCACAGATGAAACAGCAAAGATCAACCAAAAAGATCATCTGCCGTATCGGCATATTGATGATCACGCTGTCCGTCCTGCTCGGCGTTCTCTTGTCGGGCGGTCCCGGCAGTGTCGCTGCAGCACAATCGGTCGTCAGCCTCTTCGACGGCATCATCGACACCGCTCGTGACAGCTTCTTTGACAGCTCCGTAATATATGCACTTCCCACGGGCGTAAAGGATACCGACGAGCTCTCTCTGATCATAGAGGTGAACGAGAATTCGATCCTTGACGCATTCGAAGAGAAGAATCGGAATATGACCGTTTCGGAATTCGCATATTCGGACGACGCCGCCGACATCCGTGCGCGCATCTCCGAAAAGAAGTCCGAGCTTCTCAAGGCGCTCGACAAGGCAGGCGTCCCCTACAAAACAGGCGCCGATTACGCAACGCTCCTCAGCGGCTTTGAGATCCGTATCACCGCCGCCAATTTCGAGACCGTCTGCAAGACCTTCAAAAACAAGGCAAACACCTACATCGGTGAGGTCTATAACAAGGCCGACACCAAGCTCGTTGAGAACGACGTCGACGTTTACGACACGGGTATCTTCGATAGCTCGGACTGCGCCTATGACGGCACCGGCGTTGTCGTAGCCGTTCTTGACACAGGCCTTGACTACAATCACACCGCATTTTCAACAAAGAACTTTACCGCCGACAGATCGAAGCTCGGTATGACCTTCAGCGAGGTCGCCGCACTAATCTCGAGCACCCGTGCGTCCTCTATGCACGCGGGACTGACTGCATCCGACGTTTACCTGAATGACAAGATCCCCTTCAGCTTTGACTACGCCGACGAGGATCCTGACGTCTATCCCGTTGACAGCGACCACGGCACACACGTTGCGGGCATCATCGCAGGTAAGGACGACGTCATCACGGGCGTTGCCCCCAATGCGCAGCTCGTCATTATGAAGACCTTTTCCGACGTCAAGGACTCGGCGTACGCCTCCTGGATCCTCTCGGCACTTGAGGACTGCGTCGTTCTCGGTGTTGACGTCATCAATATGTCTCTCGGCACGCCCTGCGGCTTCAGCCGCGAATCGGACGACGAGATGCTGAGCGGCGTATACGATCGCATCCGCGAGCAGGGCATCAGCCTTGTCGTTGCCGCGTCAAACAACTACAACTCGACCTACGGCTCCGAAAAGAACGGTAACCTCGGCCTGACATCGAATCCCGATTCGGCGACTGTCGGCTCTCCCTCCACCTACGAGGGTGCGCTCTCGGTCTCGTCGGTCAGCGGTACGAAAACACCTTACATCCTGTACGGTGACAAGATCATTTACTTCAACGAATCCACCGACCGCATCGCAGAGGAAAAGAACTTCTTTGAGGAGCTCCTCCCCGAAGGAACCGACTCACAGACGGTCGAATTCGTAACCATCCCCGGCGTCGGACGCTCGGCAGACTACACGGGCATCGACGTCACGGGTAAGATCGCACTCGTTGCCCGCGGCTCGACGACCTTCGAGGAAAAGGCGAATACCGCCGAAGCGAAGGGCGCCGCAGGCGTTATCATTTACAACAATGTCTCGGGCGACATCAAAATGAACGTGGGCGATATCAAAATCCCCGCCTGCTCGATCAGCCAGGACGACGGCGAAATGCTCGCCGCGCTCGGAACGGGCAAAATCACGATCGCACGCTCGCAGACCTCGGGTCCCTTTATGTCCGACTTCTCGTCGTGGGGTCCCGGCCCGTCCCTTGAGATCAAGCCCGAGATCACCGCACACGGCGGATCGATCTATTCGGCAGTCCCCGGTCAATCCTACGACAAGATCTCGGGAACCTCGATGGCTACGCCGAACATTTCGGGCGTCACCGCACTCCTGCGTCAGTACGTCCAGGAAAGCTTCCCCGGACTTTCGGGCGACCCCGTCGGTGTAACGGCACTCGTCAATCAGCTTATGATGTCCTCTGCGGATATCCTGCTTGCAAAGAACGGACTTCCCTATTCGGTCCGCAAGCAGGGCGCAGGACTTGCAAATCTCGATAACTGCACCGCAACCACTGCATACATCATCACCTACGACCGCGAAAACGGCTCGGAAATGGACAAGTCCAAGATCGAGCTTGGTGACGACCCCGACAAGAACGGCGTCTACACACTGAAATTTGCGATCAAGAACTTCGGAAAGACCGCCCTCTCCTACGATCTTTCGACCTACGTTATGACCGAGGGCGTCAGCGACACCAAGACAAGCCGCGGCGAAACGACCGTTACCGAGGAGGGCTATATCCTCGAGGGCGCAAAGGTCGACATCACCTCTGTCACGAGCGGCACGCTGAACGGACAGAACGTCACAGTAGCAGCAGGTCAGACCGCAACGGTCACGCTGACGGTCACGCTCAGCGACAGCGACAAGCAGTATCTCGACACCTCCTTTGAAAACGGTATGTACGTCGAGGGCTTCGTCGTGCTCACCGCGACCGAGGGTACCGAGGTAAGCCTCAGCGTTCCCTACCTCGCCTTCTACGGCGACTGGACCGAGGCTCCGATCTTCGACCTCTCCTACTACGATACCAACAAGGACGAGATCGACAACTCGATCGACCCCGAGGACAAAACGATGGCAGACGCATACGCATCCCGTCCGATCGGCGGTATGTACAGCGACTACGTCAGCTACCTCGGCTCTTACTACTTCTTCCAGGATCCCTCCGCGACACAGATCGCGGCTGACGCAAAGCACAACGCGCTTTCGAATCAGGCGGATACCATCAACTCCCTCCGTTACGTTTGGGCGGGTCTGCTTCGCAACTGCGATAAGGTCGTCGTCACGATCACCGATGACGTGACGGGCGAGGTCGTCTTCGAGACCGTCGATGAGCAGATTCGCAAATCGTACAGCGAGGGTGGATCGATCTTCCCTGCGAACGTCGATATCGAATTCAGCGCAATCGACCACGCGCTGAAAAACAACACCTCCTACACCGTAAGACTTCAGGCATACACGCCGTACGGCGACGGTGGCGAGGCAAACAACGACAACAACGTGTTCGAGTTCCCGATCGTTGCGGACTTTGAGGCGCCCGCAGTCACCGATTGCGAATTCTACACCGAATATGACAGCTCCTCAAAGGAGCTCCGCTACTACGCGAAGATGTCGGTCTACGACAATCACTACGCGATGTGCCTCCAGCCCGGCTACGTCGGTCTTGCCGATGACGGCACGGGATATATCCTTCAGGCGTTCGATCACTATATGACGCCCGTATACTCCTCCTTTAACTCTACCTCCTACGTGGTATACGAGCTCACCGATTACATCGACGAGATCAAGAAAAACGCGACCAACCGTAACACCTTTACCGTTGCTTGCTACGACTACGCCCTGAACTCAGCGACCTACGAGATCGAGCTTCCCGACGAGTTCCTCGACCTTTGCTTTGCAGAGGAGGAGATTGTGATCAGCCCGAACGAGCTCTTCGATCTCTCCCCCCTCGTTTATCCCGATTCCGAATGGTCGACACTCCTTGATTACTACTGCACCGTTCCCGCAAGCGGTGAGGTCGCTCGCGTTGTCAACAACACCCTCGTTGGCGTTGCCCCCGGCACTGCGCGCGTGATCGCAAGAGATCCCGTGAGCAAGAAGCAGACGACGATTGCTGTCACGGTTCTCGGTGAAGACGACGAGGGCTACAAGAAGTACGACAAGCCCGTTGTGGACAACTTCACTTTGACGGGATATGACGTCGACAGAGCCTTCTACTTTATTGCAAGTGAGGACCGCGACATCGGTCTTACGGGAGACCAGCGGAAATTCGTCTCCGACGCCTATTCGCTGACGCTCTTCCCCTCCGAGGAGGTAACGCTTCGCTATATCCTCGATGCCTTCTTCCCGAATGACACTGAGGTAGTATTCGAATCGAGCAACAAGTCCATCGTCACGGTCGACGAAAACGGAAAGATCACGGCAGTGGCAAAGGGCTACGGCTCGATCTCCGTCCGCGTCCTGCTCGACGGAAAGAGCACATATTACTCAAAGACGATCAGCGTTGAGGTCAAGGATCCCTACGTCACGAACGGCTCGATCCTGACGAACTATTTCGGCAACGGCGGCAAGGTCGAGCTCCCGAAGCGGCTCTCCCTCACCGAGATCGGTCAATACGCATTCTCCAACTTCGAATACATCGACAAGAATCCCGACGAGATCACTAAGTACGAGCCCGAATCGATGAAGCTCTGGTACATCGGTGACGACACCATCGAGGAGGTCATCATCCCCGAGGGCGTCAAGACCATCAACGCCTATGCGTTCGCAAATCTCACTGCGCTGAAGCGCGTCGTGCTGCCCTCCACACTTGAGCGTATCGATCAGGGAGCATTCTACGGCTGTACCTCACTCGTTGCGGTCGAGGGACTTGAGAACGTCAAATTCCTGAACCGTGCTGCCTTCTACGGCTGCAAGCTTGATGGAAAGATCTCCCTCGACAGCGCAGTCGCGATCGCGGATTACGCCTTTGCGTATAACGAGAACCTTGACGAGGTTACCCTCTCGAAGGTTTCTCAGTCGGTCGGCGCATACGCCTTTGCGGGCTGCACTTCGCTCGCGAAGCTGAACATCAACGCAGATTTTGTGAAGATCGGTGCATACACCTTTGCGGATTGTAAAGCACTCACCGAGGTCACGATCAATACGGCAGTCGTCAGCCGCGGTGCATTCAGCGGATGCTCGAGTCTCGCTTCGATCAATCTCGGAAAGGACGTTGCCGTCCTCGGCGAATATGCGTTCAGCGGAACCGCGCTGACGTCGTTTAATATCGACGCGAGCAACCAAGCCTTCAAGGCAAACGCATCCTATATAACCAATAAGGAAGGAACCGAGCTTGTTCTGGTCGCCCCGGCATTCTCAGGGGACTTCACACTCAGCGACAGCAAGATCGTTTCGATCGGAAGCGGCGCCTTCTCGGGCTGCACGAAGCTGACCTCGATCACAGCTCCCTCGGTCACCGCGATCGGCGACTACGCCTTTGCGGGCTGCACGAAGCTGGAGGCTACCTCCTTCGGAGCCCTGACGGAGATCGGCTCTTACGCCTTCTATAAAACCGCTCTCACCGCACACCCCGCGCTTTCTGCAGTCAAGGTGCTCGGCGACTACGCCTTTGCGGGCACTGCCCTTGAGTCGGTCACGATTCCGAGCGGTATGACCGTCGGAAAGGGCGCGTTCTCGGACTGCAAGTCTCTCCACACCGTTACGATCGGAAACGACGTCACGATCGGGGACTACGCATTCTATCTCGACAGTGACCACAACTGGACCTACAGCTTCTATACGGTTAATACCGATCGCGGTACCGAAAAGAGAGTCTACTACTATGTATATCTTTCCCCGATCGAGTCGCTCTCGATCGGAGACAACGCAGTGATCGGCGCGCACGCCTTCTCCGGTGCCGCACAGCTTGAAAGCATCACGCTCGGTAAGAACGCAACGATCGGCGAGTACGCATTCTACAACAACTCCTCCCTTAAGGAAATCGACCTTTCTGCGGTCGTTTCCATCGGTGCAAACGCCTTCTCGGGTGACGTTCTCTTTATGGCGAACGACAGCTCCTGGAGCTCCTCCGCGATCGATGAGGACGGAAATTACATCTATAGCTACCACGCCGCAGATCTCACGAGCGTGAATCTCTCCGCTCTCACCTCTCTCGGCGACTATGCGTTCGCATACTGCCGCGAGCTCAAGACGGTCACGCTTTCCGATGACATCACCGTGATCCCCGAGGGCGCATTCAACCTTTGCGCTTCGCTCTCGAGCATTGATCTTTCGGGCATCACCTCGATCGGAGTACGCGCATTCGAGGCGGCAGCTCTCACCGAGATCGACCTCTCAAGCGCCGAAACGGTCGGTAGCTACGCCTTCGCTTACTGCGACAAGCTCACCTCCGTCACCCTGAAGGAGGGCGAATTCCCCGTCATTGAGGAAGAGCCCGAAGAGGAGGACTCCGAAAGCACCGAGCCCGACACCGATACCACGGCGGACACCGATGCAGATTCCGATACCGAGCCCGATGCAGACGTCGATCCTGATGACACCACAGACGAAAACGGCACCGAGGAAGAGCCTCTGCCCGAGCGGATCCGCGGAACGGCGATCGAGGAGGGTGCGTTTGCATACTGCTCCGCCCTCGTTGCTCCCGTAAACGTCGAATTCTCTCCCGTGATCGGCGATTATGCCTTTGCATACACCGCGATCACCGAGATCGACCTCACCTGCGCCGAGTCGATCGGTCAGCACGCCTTCCTCAAGGAAAGAGCAACTGCCTTCAAGGTCACCCTCGGTCCGCTTCTCACGTCTCTTGGGGACAATCCCTTCGCATACTGCATCCTGCCCTCGTTCTCCACGGAGGAAACCGTCGAGTTTAACGGCACGGAATACAAGACCGAGATCTACACCTACGACATCAGCGACAGCGTTTGCGTCATTGACGGACTGCTCTATCGCGTCGTGCCGAACGGTCTTGAGCTGATCTCCTATGCGGGAGACACTTCGGTCGTCACCGTTGCAAAGGATACCGTCCGCATCAGCGCGATGGCTTTTGCGGAATGCGACTCGGTCACCCAGGTCATCCTTCCCCATACCGTCGCGGCAATCGGCCACAAGGCATTTTACGGCTGTGACGCTCTGAAGGTTATCTCCTTCTCAAGCTACGTTTCCCCCATTCTTGAAGAGGAATACGACTATATGTACTTCGCCTCGGGCGATCATATTCCCGCGCGCGGAAAGTACACCTTCTCCGACGCAAACGGAAATATCATCGAAAAGGAGGGCATCGGAATCGTCGATTACTTTATGTGGAACGCCGCCGATGTCCCCACCTCGACCTACTACGGCGCAAGCTTCGTGGATTACATCGGCTACGTCGAAAGTAAGCTCACGATGATCCGTCCCGCAAACGGCAAGAATTACGACTCCTTCATCCTCGCGCAGTACTTTGACACCGTTATCGACGGTGCGGCGGCGGCTGATTCGATCACGCTCGCGGCAATCAAGGCGATCGACCTTCTGCCCGACACGGTATCCCTTGCGGACAAACCGCTCGTTACCGCTGCCCGCGCAGCCTACAGCCTGATCTCCACCCTTGAGCAGCGCGCTCTGGTCACCAACTACGCAAAGCTGACACAGGCTGAAAAGCGTATCAGCGACCTCGAGTATCTCGAAAAGGGTGACGACACGGATGATCCGGGATCCTCCGATACTCCGAAGGACGAGCCTCTTGACCCGATTCTCGTCGTCATTCTGATCCTCTCTGCCGTTACGGGCTGTCTCGCAGTTGTCGTGATCGTATTTGCGATCCTTCTGTCAAAGCAGAGATTCGGCACGTCAAGCGATGAGAGCGCCCCGACCGAAGAAACGCCGACCGATTCTGTCGACGACACTGAAAAATCCTCGTCCGAGGACGAAGCTGCTTCCGTAGAGGCTCCGTCCGAGGAAAACGCCACTGCCTCCGAGGAGGAGGCGTCCGACCGTATCGAGACCGTTTCCGCTGAAAGGATTCCCGAAAGCGGTGACATCACGCCTGCGGCGGAGTCTTCCGAGATAAGCGAGATCACGCCCACCGCGGATCCCGCGCCGACCGAGGAGACACCCGAGAATACCCCCGACGCCCCCGACGACAATACAACCGAAACGCCCTCGGTGCAGTCGGACGAGGTCTAAGGATTTCGGAGAAATGCTATGAAAAAACGAATGAAGCTTCTGACAGCAGCAGGTCTGATCCTGCTTTTGGGTCTCTGCTGCACCGCCTGCGGAAACGAATGGGATGCCCCCTATCCCGCTCTCGACGACGAGGGCTACACCGTAAGCGTAAAATACGACGCCAACGGCGGTGTGTTCGCAGGCACCAACAACGTCACCGTGGTTGACGTATTCAACCCCGACAACGCAAAAACCAATGCAAAGGGAGAGAAGGAATTTTCCCTTCTCTCCCCAGACGACCCGCTCCGCGGTAAGGAGAGCGCCTTCTCGATCTCGAGAAACGGCTACATCTTCGTGGGCTGGTACGCAGAGCGTACGCTCCGTGTTGACGGAAGCGGCAACGCGCTTGACGAATACGGCATACCGACCTCCGCATCAGGCAGAGAGCAGGGCTACGTCTATAAGAACAGATGGGACTTCGACAAGGACGTTCTGACGGTTGCGGCAGACGCAAAAACAAGCTCTGACACCCCGGTTATGACGCTTTACGCGGCGTGGGTCCCGTACTACGTATTCGAGCTCTACGCTCCCGACGCAACGACCGGTGAGATGACGCTTTACGACACCGCGCAGATGGTCTCGCTCGAGGTTCCGTCCTGGAATGACAAGACGGGTAAGATGGATATGGGAAATTTCCCGAAGCGCGAGGGTATGACCTTTGACAGTGCATACCTCGACGCCGAAATGAAGACCCCCCTGACTGAGACCCTCACGGGCACGATTGATTACGAGACCGGTGTGTCGACTAAAAGCACCTTCAAGGTCTACACGAGATGGACGGAAGGCACCTGGTTCAAGATCCACACAGCTGAACAGTTCATCCAGAACAGCCGCATCGACGGCAGCTACATCATCTGTGCCGATCTCGATTTCTCCGGGATGGTCTGGAATGCGGGCCTCTCAAAGGGCGTCTTTACGGGAACTATCCTCGGAAACGGTCATACCTTCTCAAACATCAATGCGATCCAGACCGACATCTCCCAGTCCCGCGGCGGCCTCTTCGGTGCGCTCGACGGCAATGCGAGGGTCGAGGACCTTACCTTTGAGAACGTAACCTATACGCTGAATGTCGGCTCGCGCGTTGCTGCACCGACCTTCGGTCTTCTCGCAGGAACGATCGCAGAAACGACCACTCTTTCGGACGTAACGGTCTCGGGCTCGCTTCTGATCAGCGACGCCTGCTACCCGTCGGATGAGTACCAGATCGGTCTCCTTTCGGGCAACGGTGTCACGGGCGGAGTCGATCTCACGGAAATCACCTGCAGTGTCACACCCGAGGCTTCCGAGAAGCTCTCGCTCACCGTGAATGCCGACGGATCGGTCGAGCTTTCCTTCTCGGCGGGCTGACCGCGACCTTTGGCGTTATATTTGTGAATCATTTATGGAGGATATAAACAAAATGAAGCAAAGAAAGATCTCTATCAAGAAAAGAGCTACTGCCCTGTTCCTCGCAGCGCTTATGTGTCTCAGCACCCTCGTGCTGCTCGCCGGCTGCTCGGGTAACGGCGGAGGCGCGAAGCCCGACGCGCTCGTCATAATGACCGAGAGCCTCGACGGACTCTTCAACCCCTTCTATTCCACCACCGGTGCGGACAGCACCATCGTATCGATGACACAGATCTCGATGCTCACCTACGGCTATGCCGACGGCAAGGTCACGCCTGCCTGCGGTGATGACGAGGCTGTCGTTGTCAAGGATATGATCCAAAGCTACGACAGCGAGAAGAATCAGACCGTATACACCTTCGTTTTGAAGAACGGCATCACCTACTCGGACGGACACCCTCTTACGATGGAGGACGTCCTGTTCAATCTCTACGTCTACCTTGACCCCGTCTACACCGGCTCGTCGACGATGTACTCCACCGATATCGTCGGTCTTACCGACTACCGCACGCAGACCATCAGCTCGGGATCAAGCGACACCGACGACGTGATCTCCGAGGCGGCATCGGCACGCGCAAAGAACCGTCTCAATGAGCTGATCAACCTCTTCAAGGCAGTCGGCACGACCGCTACTGCGGGCTCCTATCAGGCAGACTACGACACGATGGTAAATGCCATCAAGGGCCACTCGCTCTCCTCGGGCTATAAGGAAGCCGTTTCGAATAACGCCGATTCGGTCACGAACGATCAGCTTCTGAAGGACTACCAGCGCGCTCTTGAGCTCTTCAAGAAGGAGCTTGAGACCGACTACGTCAGCGCAGAGAGCGCTTACACCGAGGCTCCCTACAAGAACGTACCGGAGTTCTCCGATCCCGTCTTCTGCTTTATGTACCACGAGGGCTACGTCACCGTTGAGTACGAGAAGGACGCAAACAACAAGGACATCAAGTCTCAGATCAAGAAGGTCACGCCTCAGTACAGCACGAGCGTTGTAAACAGCAAGGAGGCTGCGATCGATTACGTTTATAACTCCCAGATTGAGCAGAACCTGCACGTTATTCTCCAGTACTGGGCAACCGCACAGACTCTGACCACCGAATTCACCGCTAAGGCGAAGGAGGTCATTCTGCACGAAAACGTTTCCGAGGACGGATCTCTCGCGATCCCGAACATCTCGGGCATCGTATCCCTCGGCCACTCGACCGACGTCGAAACCGTTACCGCCAAGAACGGCACCTATACGGTTGCGCACGAGCACAACGAGGACGGTACCGTTAAGAATGCGAATGAGTACGACGTACTCGAAATCACCATCAACGGCGTTGACCCCAAGGCGATCTGGAACTTTGCATTCGCAGTCGCTCCTCAGCACTACTACGCAGAGGGCTACGACGTCGATATCGCAAACAACAAGTTCGGCGTTGACTACGGTTCCTTCGACTTTATGACGAACGTCATTCAGTCTCCCCGTAATATCAAGGTTCCGATGGGAGCCGGCGCATACGTTGCTACCGACTCTGCAAAGAACGACAACCCCGCAGGTACCGAGTTCTTCAAGAACAACGTCGTCTACTTCAAGAGAAACGACAGCTTCCTGATGGGTCAGCCCAAGATCGAGCTCATCCGTTACCAGGTCGTCAGCGCTTCAAACGCACTCGACGCACTTTCTACCGGTCAGGTCCACTATGCGACTCCTCAGTACACGCAGAATAACATCACTCGCCTCGACTCGATGAAGTCGAAGGGTATCGAAAGAATGTACACCGAGCAGCTCGGCTACGGCTACATCGGCATCAACGCGGGCAAGATTCCGAACATCAATCTCCGTAAGGCGATTATGAGCGCAATGGACACCTCCCTCGCGCTCAACTACTACAGCACGGGTATGGCAAAGACCATCTACTGGCCGATGTCTACGGTAAGCTGGGCTTATCCGACCGACGGCTCCGGCAACCCGAGCCGCGACAACCTGCACGACTATCCCGCCCTTCAGTTCAGCAAGCAGTCCGCTATGACGCAGATCAAGGACTATATGGCACAGGCAGGCGTTTCGGCAGGCGACAGCGAGCTTTCGATCACCTTCACCATCGCAGGCTCTAACCTGACCGACCACCCGACCTACGAGACCTTCCGCTACGCCGCAGAGATCCTCAACGAGTGCGGATGGAACATCGAGGTCGTCCCCGACACGCAGGCGCTCACCAAGCTTTCGACCGGCTCTCTCGCCGTTTGGGCAGCCGCTTGGGGCTCCACCATCGACCCCGATATGTATCAGGTCTATCATAAGAACTCCACCGCAACGAGCGTTCTCGCCTGGGGTTACCGTGAGATCCTTGCAAACGAGGCAGCATATCCCGAGGAAAACAAGATCCTGAACGACCTCAGCAAGATCATCGACGAGGCTCGTGCAACCGACGATCAGGCTACCCGTACCGCTCTCTACGAGGAGGCTATGGGCTACGTTCTCGACCTTGCCGTTGAGCTCCCCGTCTACCAGCGTATGACCCTTTACGCATACGACTCGAGCGTCATCAGCTCGGCCTCTCTCCCCTCTGAGCTGAATCCCTACACCTCACCGCTCGATCACATCTGGGAAATCGAATTCGTCGGCTGATACTCGGAGTAAGCTATGCTAAAATATATACTGAAGAGACTTGCACTGTCGGTGTTCATTCTGATCGGTGTATCTCTGATCATCTACATTCTCATCCGTTGTATGCCCTCAAGCTTCATCGACAATAAAATTGCCGCTATGAACCAAGGGGGCGCAACGGTCCCCCAGGAGACGATCGATGCGATGAAGGCGCTCTATGGGCTTGAGGACGATTCCTTCCTCGGCATCATCAAGGGCTACCTCGGCTGGTTCAAATCGATGTGCAGACTCGATTTCGGAACCTCCTTTAAGTACGGATCGCCCGTTACTGAGGTTATCAAATCGCATATGGGCGTTTCCTTTGCAGTAGCGCTGATCGCAACGATCTTTGAATTTATGATCGCGATCCCGCTCGGTATTACAGCGGCAACGCATCAGTATTCGATCCGCGACTACGTCGTGACCGTTCTTGTTATGATCGGTATCTCTCTCCCCTCCTTCTTCCTTGGTCAGATCGCGAAATATGTATTCGCGATGAAGCTCGGATGGCTCCCATCGGGAGGATTCGGAACGACTTCCGCAACCTTCCCCGACACATTCGGGGGAATGATCGCGGAAACTGCCGACAAGATCCCCTATCTCATCCTGCCCATCGCAGTGGTGGTGATCCTCAGCATCGGAAGCCGTATGCGTATGACGCGTACGAATATGCTTGAGGTTCTGAACTCCGATTATATCCGCACCGCGCGTGCCAAGGGTCTGAAGGAGAGCAAGGTCATCTACAAGCACGCCTTCCGCAACACCCTCATCCCGATCGTAACGAGCCTCGCAGGCCTTCTCCCGTCACTCTTCTCGGGTGCGATCATCACCGAGCAGATCTTCGATCTTCCCGGTATCGGTAACATAGCGCTTCAAGCGATGATGGCGGCTGATATCCCCTTCATTATGGGATATAATATGTTCCTCGCGCTCCTCAGCGTCATCGGCGTTCTGCTCGCAGACCTGACGTACGCGATCGTTGACCCCAGGGTCAAGCTGGCGTAAGGAGGTGCATACTAATTATGGAAGAAAACAAAAATCTCCTTGAGCAGGACGAAGAGAGCGCAGGCAGCGTCTCCTCCTTCGAGGAGGAGACTCCGCTCGACAAAAACGTGCGTCTGATGTCTCCGACGCAGATGGTCCTTCGCCGCTTCTTCCGCTCGAAGCTCAGCATCATCGGTCTCGTTATGATCGTAGCCCTCTTCCTCTTCTCCTGGGTCGGGCCGCTCTTCTGGAGCTCATCCGAAACCGACCGCTCGATGAAGATCGACTACGACAAGCACCCGATCTACTACACAAACGAAAGCGGCGAAACCGTGCTCTTCTATCAGATCGTCGAGACCGGTAAGGAGCTCAGCAGCCTCTCGCCGCCGAGCGCTGAGCACCCTCTCGGCACGGACGTCAGCGGACGTGATAACCTCACCCGTCTGATGACGGGCGGACGCGTATCGCTCACGATCAGCTTCCTCGCAGTCTTCGTTATCACCCTCTTCGGCGTGATCTTCGGCGGTCTTGCAGGTTACTTCGGGGGTGTGATTGACAACATCCTGATGCGTCTTTGCGACATTCTGATGTGTCTCCCCGGCATTCCCGTTATGCTGATCGTCAACACCCTTCTCGAGGGTCTCGCCGTTCCGTCGGAATACCGCATCTACTGCCTGATGGCATTCCTCACACTGATCTCGTGGTCGGGCACCGCCCGCCTCGTCAGAGGTCAGATCCTCTCACTCCGCGAGCAGGAATATATGGTCGCCGCAGAGGCAATGGGCTACTCGACGAAGAGAAAGATCTTCAAGCACCTCGTGCCGAACGTTATGCCGCAGCTGATCGTCTCGATGACGATGAGCCTTGGCAGTATGATCCTTTACGAGGCGACCCTTTCCTTCCTCGGACTGGGCGCATCGGACGAGTACGCCGCATGGGGTACGATGATCAACTCGGCGAACGATCCCTATATCCTTCAGAACTTTTTCAATATCTGGGGCCCTCCCGGCATCTGCATCATTCTCGCCGTCCTCGGCTTCAACTTTGTCGGTGACGGTCTGCGCGACGCCCTTGACCCCAAGATGAGGAGGTAATCACCGTGGCAGAACAGAATAAAAAGAAAAACGGTCATTATCTCTCGGGTAAGGAGATCCGCGCGATCGCAAAGGAAAACAAGAAGGTAATGAACGCACTCGAAAAGCAGAAGCATCAGAAGCTGCCCGAAAGTGCATTCCTCACCGAGATGAAAAACGATGCGAACATCCTTGAGATCGACGATCTTCACACCTACTTTTTCACCGATCAGGGCGTCGTCAAGGCAGTCAACGGTGTTTCGTTCGAGATCCCGAAAAACGCGACCGTTGGTGTCGTCGGCGAATCGGGCTGTGGCAAATCGGTCACGAGTATGTCGGTGATGCGACTCCTTCAGGGGCCGCAGGGACAGATCTATTCGGGCTCGATCCGCTTTAAGTCGAGCGACTACAAGCGAGACGCCAAGGGCGAGCCCATACAGACGGGCACAAATGCAGACGGCTCCCCTCTCTACACGACCGAGGAGAAGATCTACGACATCGCAAAGATGCCGATGAGCGAGATTCACCGCATCCGCGGCAGACAGATCGCGATGATCTTCCAGGAACCGATGACCTCGCTGAATCCGGTCTTCACGATCGGCGATCAGCTTGACGAGGTCACCTTCATCCACGTTCCCGGCGCCACGAAGCAGCAGGCGAAGGAGAAATCCCTCGAGATGCTGTCGCTCGTCGGCATTGCAATGCCCGAGCACGTTTATAAATCCTATCCTCACGAGCTTTCGGGCGGTATGCGTCAGCGCGTAATGATCGCGATGGCACTCGCGTGCAATCCCCGCCTGATCATCGCCGACGAGCCTACCACGGCACTCGACGTGACGATCCAAGCACAGATCCTCGATCTGCTCCGCGATCTGAAGACGAAGATGGACGGCTCGATCATGCTGATCACCCACGACCTTGGCGTCATCGCAGAAATGGCAGATTACGTTGTCGTTATGTACGCAGGCAAGGTCATCGAGCGCGGTACGGTGCAGGAGATCTTCCATAATCCGCTCCATCCCTATACGGTCGGTCTTCAGAAATCAAAGCCGACGATGGATTCGGACACAGAGACGCTCTTCAACATCCCCGGAAACGTTCCGAACCCCGTCAATATGCCCACCTACTGCTACTTCAAGGAAAGATGCTCGCGCTGCACGAAAAAGTGCTCAGGCGACTATCCCGCAATGGTGCAGGTGAGCCCCACGCACTTCGTTGCGTGCCACCTCTACGGTGAGGCGGACAACGAGAAGAAGGAGGAGAACGCAAATGGCTGATAACGCTACCGTAAACGAAGCTGTTTACGACGACGACGCGATCAAGGCGACGGAAGCGGCAGACCGAAAGGCTCGGATCGAGGCAGACCGCGCGCTCCCTCCCGACGAAAATGCACTCCTTGAGGTGCGCCACCTCCGCAAGTGCTTCCCGATCGAGAAATCGATCACGGGTAAGGTACGCCGCGAGCTCGTCGCCGTGGACGACATCAGCTTCAAGCTGAACCCCGGCGAGACCCTCGGCATTGTCGGCGAATCGGGATGCGGCAAGACCACGATGGGACGAACCATTCTGAAGCTGCACCAGCCGTCGGGCGGTCAGATATTCTTCGAGGGCAAGGACATCGCAGGCTACAAGCCCGCAGAGATGCGCAAGGTGCGCACGAAAATGCAGATCATCTTCCAGGATCCCTATTCCTCCCTGCCTCCGAGAAGCACGGTCGGCGATATCCTCTCCGAGCCCGTACTCGTGCACAATATCGTGCCGAAAAACGAGGTCAAGGAGTACGTGCTCGACCTGATGGAAAAGTGCGGTCTCCGTGATTACTACTACGAGCGCTATCCGCACGAATTCTCGGGCGGTCAGCGTCAGAGGATCTGCATCGCGCGCGCCCTCTCGGTCAAGCCCGAGCTCGTCGTCTGCGATGAGCCCGTTTCGGCACTCGACGTATCGATCCAGGCGCAGATCATCAATCTTCTGAAGGATCTGCAGAGATCAATGGGTCTGACCTATCTGTTCATCTCGCACGACCTCTCGGTCGTCAAGTTCATTTCGGACAAGATCGGCGTTATGTACCTCGGTGCAATGGTGGAATTCGGTAGCAAGAAGGATATCTTCTCGCATCCGCTCCATCCCTACACAAAGGCGCTCTTCTCGGCGATCCCGAACCCGAACCCAGACGTTAAGATGAACCGCATCGTGCTGAACGGCGACATTCCCTCCCCCGCAAATCCGCCGAGAGGCTGTCGCTTCCACACCCGATGCCCCTACGCCAAGGAGATCTGTAAGCACGTCACGCCCGAGTACCGTGAATACGGTGAGGGGCATTTCGCCGCCTGCCATCTGCTTGCCGAAGAGGCAGACAATAACGCATAAGATATGAGCAAGGAAAACAAAAAGAAAAAAAAGGAAAAGATCACCTATATCGATGACGGCAGAACCATCGCGGATATGTCGGCACTCGACGGCAGGCGCAAGCCCTCCGAAAGGAAGGATCCGAAGCGGCAAGCCGCTCCGCACCTCCTGCCCGGCAGACATTCAACCCTGAAGGAGCAGGCACAGACCTACTTCGCCGCAGTTCGGATGATGTTTCTGCCGATGCTCGTCGTGATCGGCATCCTCACCCTGGCTTTTCTCGTTCTGTGGTTTCTTCTTTGACATCTCGAAGGATTTCTTGTTTACAAATTAAACAAAAGATTCTGCATAATTCGTAATATTCGTTCATTATAATCTCAATAGAATGGCTGTTACAAAGCCTTCTAAATACATCTTAACGGAGAATAATATGGATACTCTCAAGAAATTTTGGCCTTATGCGTTCAAAGAGCGCACGGAAGGCGGTCAGCTCGCAATTGCGATCATCATTTACCTCGTAGCAAGCATCATCGCAGGTGCGGTCATCGGTCTTGCAACTATGCTTGTCGCTTGGATCCCCGTTGTTGGCGCTTTGGTCGGCTGGCTCCTCGGCGTTGTCGGCTCCCTCGTCGGCCTCTACTGCTTCGCAGGACTTATTTTCGCGATCCTTTCCTTCTGCAAGGTTCTGAAGTAATTTCAGCACAAACAAATCGGACTCCGATTGGTCTACGTGCCATTCGGAGTCCGTTTTTATATTCTCATACGCCGCCCCGCGCAAGGCAGTTGACAATACCCGCTCTTTTGTGTTATAATAAAAACGGTTCATTTCCCCGAAAGGAGCTTTTCCGAATGTATCCTCACGATATTATACTCGACATAGGGCTGTACGAGCTTTGCATCGTATTCGGTCTGATCGCCGCTATGATACTCTTCCGCGTGCTCGCCGACAAACGCGGGCTGTCTGCGCGCCTACAAAACGGCGTTCTCGTCGGCATTCCCTTTGCCCTTTTTGTCGGCTATCCCTCTGCCGTCGTCGTGCAGTGGGTCTACAACGGCATCAGGGACGGCAAATTTGCAGATTCGATCTTCGCGTCCTCCACGGGCTCGACCTTCTACGGCGGACTCATTGGCGGATCGCTTGCCTTTCTCGCGTTCTATTTTGTATATGGCCGTCTTCGCGTGAAAAATCGCGAGCATCTCCACCACCTGCCGACGATCCTTGAGATCGGTCCGCCCTGCATCGCCATCGGGCACGCGCTCGGCCGCGTCGGATGCTTTTTCGCGGGGTGCTGCTTCGGTATCCGTACCGATTCCTTCCTCGGAGTCTATCTCGACAACCCGGATATCCCGCACAAGGTGCTCCCCGTACAGCTTTTTGAAGCCACCTTTCTCGTCGTGCTGTGTGTCTATCTCGTTCTGCGCTTCTACGACGGCAAGCGCTACGCTCTGCCGCACTATTTGATCCTTTACGGCATCTGGCGCTTTTCGATCGAATATCTCCGGGGTGACGATCGCGGTGCGACCTTTGTCAGCTTCCTGACGCCCTCTCAGCTCACGGCGATCGTGCTGATCCTGCTCGGCATCATATTGACCGTTGTCTTCCGCAAAACGATTTACAAACCCGGCGGGGATGCCCCCGCGGGCGAGGATCGCGCATTCCCTCCTGCAGGTAATCACCTATCACCCGACGGTGAGAGTACGGAAAAGTCCGAAGCCATCGAAGGCGGGGATGTCCTCGCGAGTGCCGAGGGCACGGAAGTCATCGTGGAAAATGCAGAAGAAGCCCCCGAAGGCGGTGACGATACGTGACGGCGAAATTTACGCGGCGCGATCGCGTCTATATCGCACTGATCGGGATCTTCGCAGCACTCCTGCTCGTCTCGCTTCTCCTTTTTCCGTGTCTCAAAGGAAGTCTTGACTCGGACACGTATACGCTGTCCGAGCTTGCCCTTTCGCGCCTTCTCGGCGGGATGATCTTTCTGTTCCTCATCCCCTATCTCGGCTATTCGCTCCTTTCGTTCGAGCGGATCCCGAGTATAAAGGCGCTCCTCGCGGTTTTACCCGCCGTCGTGATCGCGGTGAACAATTTCCCGATTATCGGACTGATCCGCGGCAGTGTGTACGTCGACAGCGGGCTTCCGAAGGCGCTCCTTCTTGTTCTCGCTTGCCTCGGCATCGGATTTTTTGAGGAGGTCGCCTTTCGCGGCGTGATCTTCCCGCTCCTCCTGACGAGGCTCCTTCCCGCTATGCGGAAGCGGACAGAGGCAAAAAAGCCCTCGCGCCTACCACCCGAGACCGTCGCGGTCTTTCTCGCGATCGTTTTGACCTCCGCCGTGTTCGGACTCGTCCACGTCCTGAATCTTTTCGCAGGAGGAAGCCCGATCGCGGTCCTTATGCAGGTCGGATACTCCTTCCTGATCGGCGGGATGTGCGCGATCGTGCTCCTCAAAACGCGGTGCATCTGGTTCCCCGTATTCATCCACGCGCTTTACGACCTCGGCGGTATGCTCGTGCAGTACCTCGGCGGCGGCAAGCTGTGGGATACACCGACCGTCATCCTCACCGTTTTGGTTTCGGTCGCAGTCGCGATCTATTTCCTCGTGCTCCTCTTCCGTATGAAAAAAGACGAGATTGAGGGACTGCTGAAGCAAAACAACAAAAAGGAAGCCTGATCAACTCAGACTTCCTTTTTCAGTTTGTTCGGCGGCGGCTCGTTTCCGCTGACCTTGCGTTGCAGCGAAGCACTGCAATTTTCGCCTGTCTTTCGGGCAAAAAACGCAAATTTCGTCCGCCGAAAAAGCCACCCGTCGCGGAGGGGCTGAGTCGTTGACTCAGCCCCATAGATTATTCGGAGTAGACCTCCATTCCAAGGGAAAGCAGAAATTCCACCGAAGGACGTTCTGAAAGCTGTCCCAACTCAATGATATAATTGAATTCCCCATCCGCGCAATATAGCTTCACGCTTCTTGGTACTACATCGTCTGCCTTTGAGCTATATATTTCATCTACCGCAAAGGTTTTATCGCCGGCGCTTAACGTATAACGGATATTCCTTCCGTTTTTGTACGAGAACTGCACAGCATTCCGGTCTGTTAAACGCTCCTCACGAAGCTCGGGGTACTCTCTACGAAACGCTTCGTCGAATGAATCCGTATACTCGAGCTGAAGGATATCTTCGTAGTCTTCGGTTGAATAACAATAAAAAGTAGCTGTTCCTTGGCTCTGGCTTTTGGAGCAATAATAGTAATTATCCCCCATCCAAGCCCCCCTGAAGAGTTCATATCCTTCGGGAAGCTGTGGCACGAGCAGTCGATCAAAATCACATATCGGAATTCCATTTTCGTCCTGTCCGAAATAGTTTGCAATATGTCTTTTATCATCCTCATTCAGCTTTCGCTGAGTAACCTTGTCACTAAGTTCTTTCAGTTCTTTCACAGAGCTGAACTCCAAGCCCGGGTAGACAAAAATACATGTACCATACTCCGGGGGTTGGATCTTATACACCGATATATCGTCAAACACAATATAACAATTGCCGTTGATACGTTGTATCGTATACTCCGACGTTGTCGGTTTAGGCGATCCGGTGGTTTCATCGGGCTCGGACGAGCTGTCGCTCTCCGAGGTCTCACCGCCTGCGCCTGAATTCGAACAGGCGGTAAATAAGGAAAGCAGCATCAACGCGATCAATAGGACAGACATAAAACGTTTGAATTTGAATTTCATTATGATACCTCCTTAAAATTTGCTTCGGCGACGGCTCGTCCGAGCCTATGCTCCCCCACGGCTGTGCCGTGGGGGGATGACTTTGCATTATTTCTTTACTTCTCAGCGTTAATCAACGCAATAATTGCATCTCGTTCTGAAATGTCAAAAACACTGTACGGGGATGACATAAGATAGAACGAATTCCCAGCTTCGTGCAAATTTAAACCAACAATGAAAGCTTCGCCCACGATATCATTGTTGTGCGAAAACTTTACCAAAATATCAGTTCGTTCAGGTTCTCCCTTATGTGTACGGTTGATTGTACACTGATACGTAATTGCCGTTTTGTCAAAGGTTTCCATAAATACCGAATCAACCGTGACCTCGAACACAAAGTCCGAATGAAGGAGTACAGATTCCATATCGGAGGTGCCCTCATAGCCTTCGCCGTAATAGAATGGATTTTCCTTTACAAGCGACAGAAATTCCTCCATGAAGGTAGCGCCCTGCAACGCAGAGCGAAGTGCATCGGTCTCTACGTGGTTTCGCAGGGGCCCTCCGTATAAGGAAGAAGAATCGAGCAGTATGCGTTTTGGTGACGTGGCACGTATGATGAGGCTATCCTCTGCAAACGAAAAGGACTCCTCCTCGTTGTATGTTGTTCTGGTGCGCTTTAGGAGTAGTAGATACTTCGCGTTAGTCTGATATCTACATTCATAGGTGGAAAAAGAGGTGTTTTTATCTAAAACATTGTAATAGGCGGGAGTCGAGCTTACGGTAATTTCACGCTCTGTCCCGAGACCTCGGATGCTTTCCGATATGGAAAATTTATACTTGTAAGTGAGGCCTTGCGCCGTGTATCCCTCGAAGGTTGCTAAAACAATATCGGTGACATCGGGGAGTATTCCTTCGAGCGACCGATAAAAAAGCGACCATTCAATCACGGTATCAGTAGAGCCAACGCCACCGGTATAACCTCTGTTAGCAGACGTTACGGAAGAATCTGTTGTTTCAAGCGGATCACTCGTTGTTTCGGAAAATACGTCTGTTGTTTCAAGCGGATCGACGGTTGAAACGTTGCAAGCAGTTAAGGAAAGCAGAAGAAGAATTAACACTAATATAAATACTTTTTTCATAGCACCTCCCACGATCAATCAAAAAATGCTTCATAGCATTGCAGTAAGTGAGCAATTTCCGAAGATGAAAGTTGATAGTTAGAATGAACGGACTCATACATAACATCAGTTGATGTTGTAGAGTGACCCTTATAGCCTAATGAATGTCCAAGTTCGTGTGTTGCTATCATTTTTTCTTGGGATTCTCCATAACCTCTTGATATTAGGTAGATTATGAGATTATCCATTCGATATATCTCTATGGGTTGATTATTATATATACCATATCCAAGCAAGGTTCTATAATAGACAGTATTTCCTGCAAATGATTGAGGCCACGGATTTCCTATCATATCATAATACTGGGATTCATTTAAGCCATAACATATAATGTCAGCGTTGCTTGGCAAATTAGTCTCAGTTACCGAAATCGGTAATACACTATTCCATTGGGAAATTGCGGAGCTCATACTTTCTTCGAAATAAAAAGTAGCACTTGAGTCCTTCTTTTCTAGATATATCGATGGAGAATATGGGAAATAACCAATCTCATCCGAACTCGAATTCCAAGAGTCGAATACAACACCTAAATAATCAGCTACCGGATATATATTCCACTCATCACAATAATTACTATCATCGGTATAGGTTGTCATAACAAGATCTGCGCCGTTCCCGCTAACGGTAGATGAAACGCCCAGGGTATTTGAACCGGAAGATATTCCCGTACATACTATTCTGTAATAACCCGAGGATGTTTGACAAAATGACCATAAAGATGAATCGTTTGAATTTTGCGTTTGTGTTACTGCAGTAGAAGATGCATTACTTGTAACACAAAGTTCGCTATACACCGACCTTATTGCGATATTTCCATTTGAATCGTGGGTCAAGCTCCACCTTGACTGCATTGCCCCATGAAAATCCCACTGTTGAATGATCGCCCCTTCGTTTCTAGACGGCCCCTCCACGTCCATATATCTTCCGGTAGCAACATTTTGAATAAAGTAAATCCCATTTTCAAAAAGGCGATAAGTAACCGTAAAATATGGCCGCTTTTCGGCAATTGCCTCTGCAGAATATAGTAACACATTATTATTTGATCCCGCTATCTGCTTCAATGCGATTCCTAGATTCGTTGATAAATTATTATACCACATTGTTGCCACTGTTGTAACATCAATAGCATTATACTCAGCATCTTTAGATATCCGATTCGAGGAGAGGAGAACGGTGTTCATTCCAAAATTTGTCATCGTAGCTGCGCTATTCCATGTAATATTGGATGAGAGCCAGTTTTCGGACATTTGATAAGCACCAATGTAAATTGATCCGGAATCTAAATTAACCGGCATCATATGCAGGCTTGCATTCGTAATAATTGCTCCACTCGGCAAGGAGGGGAGGCCCCACATAGAGTATACGATCGTATCATCGTTGATTGGAAGAAGCGATATTGAACCGTAATTTGCATTCGGCGCAGTAGAGTAGATATAAGTATCCATAAACTGCGTCGTTTTCGTCACCGTCGGGTCGATGGTAACGGGGAAGGCGCGGTCCTCGGCGTTGATCCATTCATCGGAGGCGGTGACGGTGAGGGTGTAATTGCCGCTACCTGCGGATGTGAGGGTATAATGCACGTCATACG
>JAFVXC010000020.1 GCA_017501345.1 Clostridia bacterium | reverse complement strand
CCGTCACTCCATCGTTGTCCCGTGCTCTGCGCGCTCGCGCGCAGAATCCGGTTCGCATTCGCCGCCGAAGAGCGCGTCGAGCTCGCTCGTAAGCGGCAAGGCGTGCGAATTTTCGCCGCAGGCGAAGTGAGGGTGGCGGGGAAGTACGCACAGCGTACCGTTTTTGTTTTGAGCCGTCACTCCATCGTTGTCCCGCGCTCTGCGCGCCCGCGCGCAGAATCCGGTTCGCATTCGCCGCCGCAGAGCGCGTCGAGCTTGCTCGTAAGCGGCAAGGCGTGCGAATTTTCGCCGCAGGCGAAGTGAGGGTGGCGGGGAAGTACGCACAGCGTACCGTTTTTGTTTTGAGCCGCCACTCCATCGTTGTCCCGCGCTCTGCGCGCTCGCGCGCAGAATCCGGTTCGCATTCGCCGCCGCAGAGCGCGTCGAGCTCGCTCGTAAGCGGCAAGGCGTGCGAATTTTCGCCGCAGACGAAGTGAGGGTGGCGGGGAAGTACGCACAGCGTACCGTTTTTGTTTTGGAACGATGTTTGCCCTTGCGGGCAAGTGATGTTGCCTTCGGCAGTGATGTTCACTGCGTGAGTGATGTTTCGCCTTGCGGCGAAGTGGGCAAACATCACATCACTGCGGCCAACGGGAGCAACATCACTATGGCGAAGCCATAACATCACTGTGGCAACGCCGCAACATCACTCTTTACAAACGATCAAAATTATGCTATAATAAAATCAGAAAGGCGGTGGGGATATGAAATATAATACCTATTTGTTTGACTTTGACGGCACCTTGGTCGGTTCTATGCCCGCATACATTGCGGTTATGCTAAGGATATTGGACGAAAATAATATAAGATATGCGAATGATATCATAAAGATAATTACTCCATTGGGGTATGTAGGTACTGCTAAGTATTATATTGAACAGCTTGGACTCGGTATGACGCAGGACAAGCTTATTGAAACTATGAATCAATACGCATACAATGAATATGCACACAATATTCAGGCAAAAACGAATGTAATCGAAACACTGAAGAAGCTAAAGGAACAGGGCGCAGATCTTCACGTTTTGACGGCAAGTCCTCATTCCGTTCTTGACGTATGCCTAAAGAGACTTGAAATGTTTGATCTTTTTACTGCCATCTGGTCCTGCGAGGATTTTGGCACAACCAAAACAGATCCCGAAATATATAAAATGGCTGCCGAAAGGATTGGTAAACCGATTGAAGATATACTGTTTCTTGATGATAACTACAATGCAGATAAAACCGCAGCGAGTGTCAATATGAAAGTTTGCGGTGTTTATGATATGTCCTCGGAAGAATATACCGAAGAGATAAAACGGATATCAGATCACTATATTTATGATTTTTCTGGATTGCTTGATCTATAGACTATAAAATGAGACATGGAATCATCGGCATCTTTTTTGTCAAGACGCGCCAAAAAATTCCGCACACGCGAGTGTGCGGAATTTTTTACTTATTAAAAACAGTTGCGAACAATTTATGCTTGAAAAAACCGGTTCGTTTTAACTTTTTTCTTATATTTTAACGGTGTTTCCCCGAATTTCTTTTTGAAAAGGGAGATGAAATGCGAGCAATCCGAAAATCCGGAGCGCATACACGCTTCGGTTACAGAATATCCGTTTGAAAGCAGAACTGCCGCACCTGAAAGCCTTACCGATTCGAGGTATTCTTTTGGGGATGTATGGAGGTGCTTTCGGAACCAGCGCGTCAGGGTGGCGGAGCTTAGAAAGTGGGATGTAAGAATATCGTTGACGCTGTGTATCTCGGCAAAATTCTCGTGAATATCATCCAATACTTTTTGAAGCGGCTCGGGAATATCCGCTTGTGCGACAGCATCACGGGGCGCTTTCTTTTCGAATGTCGTTAAAATTTGGAGCAGATAAGATATTTTTTCAAGCTCCGAGCCCTCCTTCTCGCATACGTTCAACAGCGAGAAGGTAAGAGACTGTAGATCCTTCTTTGTTTTTTCATCAAAGGAGAATAAAGGACAAAAGTTCTCCTCGTGTAAAAAAGAAAATATTGGAGAAGTAAAATCTGCATCGACCCAGATGCATACGTGCTCCTGCACAGAGGCCTTTTGAAAAATGCACATATGTATATCGCCCGGGCAGGATATTACCGCATCCCCCACGGGAACGGGGTATAGGCTGTTATTTACAAGAAAGGATACATCGCTTGAAACGTTAAGAAAAATTTCAAGATAGTTATGAATATGCAAAGGGTCGGCATCGGGATCGTCAATTTTCGAGTATTTGTTATTGTAAACGATGGAAAAGCGCATCCCCGAAAGATTGCTTATGGTCTTATTCAGCTGCGGTATATTTTTCGGCTCGTACATACCTTCTCCAATGAGTGAAAATTTATATAAAATGATAGAAATGTCATATAAATGCAATAATCTAAGTGGTATAATATCACACAAAGAGCGTATTGTCAACCCCAATTGCATAATAAGGAGAAAAAAATATGAACGTTCCGCTTACACTCATTTTATCTCTTGCGGCGGCTCTCGGTGGCAGCATTGCTAAAAAATATTATACCGACAAAGAGCCTGCGGGACTTTCGGGCGGCTTTGCTTTCAATGCGGTCGGCTGTCTGACTGCTGCCGTCATTCTGTTGTGCTGGGGAGGCTTTGGCACGTCATCCGTATTTACGATATGGCTTGGTGTGGTGTTCGGTGCCGTTACAGCACTTCAAGGAATTACGAACATAGCCGCTTTACAGGTAGGACCGATGTCTTATACGTCTGTTATCATTTCTTTTTCTACGCTGATATCCGCTCTGTCGGGCGTGATGTTCTTTGACGAGAGCTTAGGCTGGGCGCAGATCGTTGGAATCGTTTTGATGCTGGCAAGCTTTGTACTTGCCGCAAAGAGCGACGGCGATGAAAAAAAGGCAAATTTAAAATGGCTTTTTCTGTGTCTGATCACATTTGCCGCAACGGGCGGTATTGGAATTATGCAGAAGGTACACCAGAGCTCCGAATACCGCGACGAGCTGAATGCGTTTCTGATCATTGCTTTTGTTTCATCGGCAATCATTTGCACCGTCTTCGCCGCGCTGCTGAAAAGACGTGAAGGTAGATCTGCAGATTCGAAAAGCAACAAAAACGTGCCGAATAAGCATTTCGTCTTCTTGCTCACTATCATGATTGCAAGCGGAGCTTGCGTCGCCGTCAATAACAAATTCAATCTCTATCTCTCCGGCGTGATGGATAGTGCTGTCTTTTTCCCCATCGTCAACGGTGGCGGTCTTGTACTTACCACCTTGTCGGCGGTGCTATTGTTCAAGGAAAGGCTTTCAAAAAAACGATGGGTCGGCGTTGTTCTCGGAATTGCTTCGGTTGTATTTTTGTGTAATCCGTTTGCATAAAAGTGATTAAAAATGCCTGGCATCTTTATGTCAAATAGCTTTAAGAAAGGGGCTGAGCCATTGACTCAGCCCCTCCGCGAAAAAGCCGACGGCAGGCTTAGGGGGCGTGCGAATTTTCGCCAAAGGTGAAGTGAGAGAGGTATTTTGGGGCTGTCGTGGGCCTGTCCCTACAAAGGAGACACAACCCATCTTGTAGGGGCGTGCATTGCACGTCCGCAGACGACCGATGGTCGCCCCTACGGTGCATCTTTTGTTTTTTTGGTATGGCGGCAGGTTGGCAAGCCAACCGACGAGTTCGCCCTAAAGGCAAATGTCGCGTGCCCTCGACGACCCGCCAGAGCCGTCGCGTGTCACGGCGGGAGGCGAAACGCCTCCCCTACGGAAACACGGACAGTCCGTCGCCAGCCCCTACCGCGACCGGCGCGTCGTGGCGACGACGGTTTATCCGTATCTTTTCGGATTGTCGGTCTCACCGAGCAGATAGTCAATGCTTGTGTTATAATACCTTGCTAATTTGATCAGGATGGAGGTCGGAATATCGTTTTCGCCGGTTTCGTATTTGGAGTAGCCGGTTTGTGACATTCCGAGCATTTGGGCTATTTGTGTTTGGTTCATATCCCGATCTTCTCTCAGATCACGAATTCTTCGATACATTTTATTACCTCCAAAAAAGATATAATTATTATATTTTAATCTGTTTTAGGGTATTGACATTTAACCTAAAATAGGTTATAATATCTTTGGTTCTTGGAATCTATATTGATTAACAGAGTGGAGGAAATTATGTTACGTAAAATTTTCTTTGTTTTCTTTTTATGTTATCTTTTTGTTGGACTAATTTTATCTGTTATTATTATGTGTTTCAATCCTCCGGAACTTAATACCGGATATTTTCTTGTGGGTTCAATTGCCATCAATGCCGTTATGCTGGTCATAGCAACGATAATAATGATATTTAAGTGGAGGAGAAACTAATATGGCAGTGGGTATTCAGAAGATAATTGAAGAATTGGAGAGAGAAGAAAGAAACGGAAAGGCTTTGATAGTTGTTGGGTTGATTATATGCTTATGCATTGCGCTCTCTATATATCCTTACGTATTGACTGTGCAGTGGTGTAATGTTGCTATGCATAGGAATCAAGTTGTTATCAATCAAACAACCTTGGAGAATTCTTATTGGAAAAATGGTGCGTATGTTCTTGATTTTTCGGTAGATGTAGATTTCAAAAAATATGAAGTGTCTTCCTTTGAAATTCACACCGTCGTTTACAAGGGAGATAAATATATAGGCTATATCAAAACCGATTTTTACGGTGATGTTTCCAAGGAAGGCAAGGGAACAAGTTATAGGTGCTATGAGAAAAACACAAATCGAACCTTGGAATATTCATTGAGCTGTACTCAAAGAGATAATAATACATTTTCAAAGGAATTATGTAACGGTAATCCCGAGGATTTTACATTTGTTTCCAACATAATAGAAATTTCTTTTGTTGATGAGACTTATGTTGGATATGGTCGGCTTCACGAATACTCTTATAATGAAAACGGAGAAATACAGTTTAGTAGAAAATAAAAGCGATAAATCTTAAATTGGCATTCCTTTGGTCAAATCGCTCAAAGAGAAAGGGCACCGTCTGCAATTTGCCGACAGGTGTCCTTTTTCGTTTTGCTTTATGGGGTGCTCGCGCTATCTTTTCGTCCCCCGAAGAAACCGATTGACAGAGCGGCGGGTTTGTGCTATACTAAACCTAGAAAGGCGGTGGAGATATGACTGCTGAAGAGCGTATGATGCAAGCTTTGAGCGATATGCTTGAAGATGGTGAGGCTTTAATACATCCTATATACGGTTCATTGGTGCAAGGCGGAAGGCAATACTATGGATATTTCGGATTTACTGAGGATTTTCTTCTGGTAGCATTGGTATCGGGTAAAACCGTTACGGATACGATTCGCGTTCCGCTGGATATAAGCTCTGTAAAAATCAAGAAAAATATTTTTTTGAATGAGCACGTGATAGATATCAGCTTCAACGAAGGGGCGCCTTGTCGAATAACCGCTTTTCCTAAGGTGTTGGCGATTCATTCTCAAAAGGAGAATTTGCCCGGATTCTTGTCCTATCTGAAAAGCAAAGAACCGGGCGGGACGGCTCCCGAGCTGAATCAGATCAACGGAATAAAGATCAGAAGACAGTACTTTAACTTTATCCTATATGTGTTTCTTGCTATGCTTCTTCCGATCATTCCGATGATATTCATTTTGGAATGCGAAAAGCAAAATGCTTCGCTCTGGAATTCGTGGCATCTCCTTTGGAGCATTACCGCCGAGTCCTTGCCGATGATTGGGGCATTTATATTACCTTTGCTTCTTTTGTCTGTTTGCAGCAAATATATCTTTGGAAAAACAATAGCAGTCGTTGAACAAAAAGGCTTGTATTTGGAAAATGCTTTTATTCCTTGGGAAGATATCAAAGCAGTAGAATATAACGCGACACGTGCTTCAAGGCTCAATTTCCGTGCAGCATACATAACGGTCACCGTAGCCCCTGCGGGGAAAAGAGAATTTCGTGTTGAGGTTTCAGGCTTTACGCTGTACGGGTTAAGACAGCTGAAGAAGCATCTTCCGAGGCGAGCTGTACGGTGGGCCAAAGGCGAGCTTGCGTTTACGATCGTTCTTGCATTATTACCTACAGTTATTTTTTTGTTGATAGCGTTGGGTTGAACGGTGCTTTGGGGAAATGAAGCGCACCTACGGTGCATGAAGCGAGCCTTCGGCTCACGGAGAGATACCTATACTATAAGGGCGGAGGAGATATGAAAAAAGGGATTTTTAAGGGAAACATAAAGCGTGAATACGTTTCATACATATGGTTCTCCATTATACTTGTTGCTGTCATTGGAATCAGTATGGGTTCCATGGTGGTTTTCGCTGCATTGCAACAAGAACGACCTGTAGATCGCTACGCTATGCTGGTTTTGGGCGCGCTTGGTTATTTGTACGGTGTAATATTCCCGGCGGTTGTCATATTCGCTATCAGAAAATATCCTAAATATCCTAAATTGAGAAGAATGTGCTTGAATTCCGATTGCTATTTTGTCGAAAGTGACTCAAAGGAGTTTCACGGACATTGGCGGGGAAGGGCTGCTTTTGATATGGTTGTGCAGGCGGCAGAGCAAAACAAGGAATCGGAAGAAAGAAAATATCCTAAAAAATATAAGGTATACGTTGCTCTTACCGTTATAGGGATCGCTTTGATGTTTATCTATTTGGCGTGTGCCTGTATAGTTATGGAGAACATTGACGCGTTGCCGAAAGCATTTCAAAATGAAGGCGCTGTTCTTGCGACACTCATTATCGCAGAGGTGTTGAATATGATCCTGACTTTTGTATTTGCATTTCGCGTTAGGCGCATACGCCAAGCTGTGATGGAAGGAGACAGAAAATGAAAATTTTATTCTTGGGAACGGGAGCTGCGGAGAAGCCGCACTGTGCGGCGCGCGGAAGGAAAACATAAATCAGGCGGATTTTCAGCCTATACAGTGGAGGAATTTTTATGAAAAAGCACGGCGGTCTTTTCGGCTTTATCAAGAGGCAGTTCGAATCACCCGAAGAGGCGATGGGCTTCAGATTCAGACTGCGGAACAGCGGCACCTACGATGTTTCGGGTGACAAGGAGCGACTTCCGTCCGAGGTCGTCATCCCCTCGGTCTACAAGGGAATGTACGTTTCGTACATCAACAGAGAAGGCTTCGCGGATTGTACGCAGATCACCAAGGTGACGATCCCCGAAAGTGTTCTGGGGATTTTTGACAAAGCCTTCTTTGGCTGTACGTCTCTCACGGAAATCACGCTCCACCACAGGATCAGGAGCGTATACGGCAACATCGTGCCGTATTGTCCGAATCTCACGAGCATCACGGTATCTCCCGAGAACGAGCGCTACTTCAGCGCGGGGAACTGTCTCATCAATCGGGAGACGGGCGAGCTTCAGGCGGGCTGTGGCACCTCGGTGATCCCGAACGACGGCAGTGTCAGGAGTATTGGACGAGATGCCTTCCTCGGCGCCGCGCGCCTCACGCACGTTGAGATCCCCGAAAGCGTGACGAAGGTCGGCTTCGATGCGTTCGAGGACTGTACGGGCCTCCCCTTCACGGTCTATGAGAACGGAAGGTATCTCGGAAATCCGAAGAATCCCCACTATGCACTGATCGGTGCCGTCAGCAAGGATATTACCTCGTGCAAAATTCATCCCGATACGCGGGTGATCGCAGACTTTGCGTTCTCGCACATCAATGGTCTCACGGAGATCGAGATTCCCGACAGCGTTGTGACCGTCGGAGACTATGCGTTCTCGGGCTGTTCAAGTCTTACGCGCGTGACCGTCGGTAATGGCGCCTTGAATATCGGCGGCAAGTCGTTTGACTGTGATCAGATCAGCTTTACGGTCTACGAGAACGGACGGTATCTCGGGAATCCGAGTAACCCCCACTACGCCCTGATCGGTGCCGTCAGCGAGGATATTACCTCCTGCACCATCCATCCCGACACGCGGGTGATCGCCGACGAGGCGTTCAGAAACTGCGTCGGTCTTGCGCGGATCGCCTTTCCCGCAGGTCTTACGAGCATTGGGGACTCTGTGTTCGAGGGCTGCTCGAGGCTTGCGAGCGTGGTCATCCTCGACGGCGTTACGCGCATCGGGTACGCGGCGTTCCGCGACTGCACGGCGCTCACGTCTATGATCATTCCGAGCGGCGTTACGAGCATCGAGACCTCGACCTTCAACGGCTGCACGAGCCTCAGGAGCGTGACGATCCCCGACAGCGTGACGTGCATCGAATCTTCTGCGTTCTGGGGCTGCTCAAGTCTTACGAGCGTGACCGTCGGAAATGGGGTGGCGCGCATTGAGGAATCCGCGTTCTCGGGCTGCAAAAGCCTCACGAGCCTTGCCCTCCCCGAAGCCCTTTCGTACGTCGGAGACTGTCTGTTTATGTGCTGCTCGAGTCTCGAGGACGTATCCTTCCGCGGCACGCGGGCGGCGTGGTCATCCGTGCGTCTGCATCCGAGATGGAAGGGTGATACCTCGCCCTTCAAGGTCGTGCACTGCACGGATGGGGATGTGGAGGTCTGGGCGTAACCGCCCGAGCGAAGGATCGGTTTTTCTTCGGACTGTTTGCAAAATGTTCGCGAAAAATGAATAAATATGAAAAAAAGTGTTGACAAAATGCAGATGAAATGCTATACTGATAACGTACAATCCGTACAAGCCCGAAAATGACATACTATGGAGGAATTGATCGTGTTCTGTAAAAATTGTGGCGAAAGCTTGAATGAAAATCAGGCAATATGTCTGAAATGCGGTGTTGAGGTTGGTAAGGGCAAATCCTTCTGCGCAAACTGCGGCAAGCCGGTCGGTGAAAATGCGGCTGTCTGCCTGAGCTGTGGCGCTAAGGTCGAGGATGAAAAGACTGTTGCAGGAGGCCTGAACGGTCAGGATAAGATGACTATGGTTCTGGTTTGCCTCTTCCTTGGCGGACTTGGTATTCATAACTTTATGATGGGCGAGACCAAGAAGGGTATCCTGAAGATCGTTCTGTCTCTGTGTTGCGGTATCGGCGGTATTCTTGCACTGATCGATCTTGTCAAGATCCTCACCGACAAGTACGTAGCAACCCCTAACTGATTTATGCATAAAATCAAAAGCCCCAAAGAAAAGATCCTCTTTCTCTTTGGGGTACTTCTTTACGCTCTTATCCTTCGGGCGCTTCATATACCGTGTATCTTTCAGGCAGCTTTGCATATTCCTTGCTTGGGGTGCGGTATGACGCGGGCGCTTTTGTCCGTCTTACGGCTCGATTTCACGGCGGCGCTGGCCTATCATCCGCTCTTTTTTCTGACTCCGTTGATGCTGCTGTATTTTCTGTTTGACGGCCGTCTGTTCAAAAAAAGCATCGATGCCGTGCTGATCGCTCTGATTGCGGCGGCGTTTGTGCTCGTCTGGATCCTGCGCCTCGCGGGGACGATCCCTTGCCCTTAGGCGGTACGGAGAGGATCATATCTGTGAATAAGCACTTATGGCAAAGGCCTGCCGTAGGTGCTTTTTCAGTAGGCGTCGGAGCTTTCGACTTTTTCTATGATCCTGCGGCAGGAAATCTTCATTTTCGGTTGCAAAACGGTTGTTTTTGTGATATAATTAGGATATCAAGGTGAAAGGCGGTAAAGCAAGTGCTTCTTATCAAAAACGGACGAATCAAAACAATGGTCGGAGCGGACATTGAGAACGGATCGGTTCTCATCGGTGACGACGGAAGGATCGTATCGGTCGGATCCGGGATCGCGGAGACCGAGGAGATGACCGTGATCGACGCGGGAGGGCGTCTTGTGACCCCCGGATGCGTCGAGGCACACTGTCATATCGGTGTGCATAATTCAGCTATGCGCTGGGAGGGAGCAGATTACAATGAAAAATCCGATCCGCTGACGCCTCATTTGCGTGCGATCGACGGCATCAATCCGATGGATGAGACCTTCACGGAGGCGATCCGCCACGGCGTTACCGCAGCTTGTACGGGCCCCGGAAGCGCGAACGTAGTGGGCGGTACCTTTGCGGCGATCAAGCTTGTCGGGAAGCGCGTTGACAAAATGATCATCAAGAACCCCGTTGCGATGAAATGTGCATTTGGTGAGAATCCCAAGGGAGCATACGGACAAAGTGGCAGTAAAGCGCCCGTTACCCGTATGGCGACTGCGGCGCTGCTTCGTGAGCTTCTCTTCAAGGCGCGGGATTACCTTGAAGCGAAGGAGGCGGGGAAGGATCCGAAGTTCGATATGAAGCTTGAGGCGATGCTCCCTGTGATGAAGGGGGAGATCCCGCTGAAGGCACACGCGCACCGCGCGGACGACATCTTCACCTCGATCCGCATTGCGAAGGAATTCGGGCTCAAATTGACGCTCGACCACTGCACCGAGGGTGCTCTCATCGCCGACGAGCTTGCTGAGGAGGGATACCCTGCGATCGTCGGACCGTCCTTCGGAAGCAAGTCGAAGAGCGAGCTCAGAAACAAGGAATTTGCGACGGCGGGCGTGCTTCACGCGGCGGGGGTCTCTGTCAGCATTACGACCGATGCGCCCGTAACGCCGCTTGGATATCTTCCGCTTGTTGCGGGAATGGCGGCGCGTGCGGGACTGCCGTACGATGAGGCGTGGCGCGCGATCACGATAAATCCCGCAGAGCAGATGGGCATCGGCGACCGCGTCGGAAGCCTTGAATGCGGTAAGGACGGCGACGTTGTCGTCTGGACTGCCGATCCCCTCATCGAGGTCGGCGCAGAGGCGTACGTCACCGTTGTAGACGGAAGGGCAGTCTACCGCGCATAACGGGCGGTTTATGGGATGAAGCCCGTCGGCGGTGGACCTACCGACGGCGCTATCCATTGGAATCGGCTTATTTGGGGCGCCGCAAGCGGTGCTTGACACGGTCAAGTATAAAATTCTTTACAATTTTCCCGTCTTGTGCTATGCTATTTCCATAAGAAAGGGGGTATTTTATGACCGTTGGTGAAAAAATACAGATTTACAGAAAACGGATCGGGCTCTCTCAGGAGGAGCTTGCACAAAGGATACTCGTCAGCCGTCAGACCATCAGCTCTTGGGAAATGGATAAGACCTTGCCCACCATTGACAACCTGCTTCGGCTGAAGGAGGTATTTGGCGTTTCGATCGATGATATTCTGAGCGAATCACCTCCCGCAGAGGAAAGAAGAGAAACGCCGAGGGAGACTTACACATTTCAGTATTCAGCGGAAGAGATGGAGGCCTTCTATCGGAAAGGACGATTGCCGTGGATCAAGCGTATCGTTCTATGTATAGGCTTCGGTATTATGCTTCTCATCGGGCTTCTTCTGATCGAGGCTCACGGCATCATTATCGGTGTGGCAGAGGGGTTTTGTCTCGTTCTTGTGATTGCGTATATCAAGGAATATAAGTCCTATAAAAAGATCTGGAGGCTTGGAAAGAGCAAGATCCCTGAGGAAACCTATTCCTATGAGGTATATGATCAGTATTTTGCCTTGAAGGTTTTCAAAAACGAAGAGCTCAGGCGAACGCAGAAGATATTTTTCGGTGACATCGGGAAGATCGACGTTTTCGGCTCGTATATGATCCTTCAGATCTCGGGGCAGGGCTACCTCATAAAAAAGGATGATCTCGACGAGGATTCGGCATTCCTTTCTCTTTACAAGGAGGTCTCCGAACGGACGAAGGTGAAAAAGCCGACTGATCTTATGACGCTCCTTTCGATTCTTCTTTTCCTTCTTGCGCTCGGCTCTATCTACGGGGGGCTGACCGTTGCGTCTTACTTGATCGAGAACCATCATTACGCGATGCTCGAAAGCCTGAAGGCGCTCTTTCTGTTTCTTCCTGTTCCGATCGCATCGATTCTGTTCGGCTTTTATTTGAAGAAAAAGGGTTACAAATATAACCTGAATGTGGTCGGAGGACTTTCGATAGCGCTTTTCCTTTGTGTGTTCGGATCGTTTTCTTTTCTTTTTGGGGATACCTATTCTCACGATGACGCGCCGATCCTTCGGGTGGAGCAGGCGCTTGAGATCGACATTCCCACTCATACGCACATCACTACGCAGGACTGGACAAAGGGCGAGCAAAATGTGTCGCGCGGGTATATTTATTCCTCCAGCGATATCTATTTTGACGAAGACAGCTCAAAGGAATTTGAGAGGGGACTCCTGACCGACGGAAAATGGTTGTCCGATATACCGAGTGAGATGATCGGAATTACATCAGACTTCTGCGACATACAGGTAAAGGCATATTACATTATATATAATACGGATACAAAGGAGCTCAATCGGCTTCCTCAGGAAAGCGGGACATATGCTTTTGTCAACGTTTTGTACTATCCTGAAAATGAAATGATGAGACTCGTAGAGTATCAAATCGAGTATACTGCGCCGTGAGGATTCCGCGTCACCGTTGTGGACGGAGGGATCGCTTATTCTGCCGAGGCGTAACGGGGAAGTGCTTCAAAAGCCCCCCCCGACGTGCGGTGCGTGATCCGATAAACCTGATATGGAGAAATGAATATGAAAAAATTTTTATCGCTTCTGATGCTTTTCTGTCTCCTTTTATCGCTGCTCGCGTCCTGCGGACACAGGCACGAATATGTGGAGGGGAAATGCACGGAGTGCGGTGCGGACGATCCCGTCTATGCTTCGAGATACCTGCGGGTGCTTGATCTCATTGAAGCGGGGGATTACACTACCGCCTACTCGCTCCTCGGGGAGCTTGGGGACTACAGGGACGCCGGGGAGATGCTGACGCGCTTCCGCTTCGTTCCGACGAAGGTCGTGCAGGACACTGCGGGCGGGATCCTTGAAACCGTCTATTCATACGGTGAAAGCAATTTGCCGACCGGGATCTTTACCACGCGTTACAGCGGCACGGAAGCCACGTCCGACCGTATCACCGACTACGTTTATGACGCGAGCGGAAGGATCACGAAAAAGACGGTCACGTCTGACGGCGAGATCGAGAGCGTTTGCGATTACGAGTACGGCGCGGACGGGAGAATGACGAGGATGACCGAAACGTCGGCGAGCGGTCAAGAGACGGTCACCGAACACGAGTACGACGGGCGAGGAAGTCTTGTGAAGGCGGTGCGCAACTATCCCGACGGTTCGGTATATACCGCTGAATACACCTACGACGACATGGGGCGTCCGACGGGGAAGTACTACATTGGATCGAGCAGTATGAGCACGCTGAGCTACGAGTACGTCTACGACGCGAGGGGTAACCTGATCACTGAGATCAACGAGCATCCCTACTACGGCGACGGCGGCAGGTTCGTGACGAATTACACCTATGACGAAAAGGGTGTGCTGACACGGAAGATGGAGACGCATGAGGGCGCGGGCTCCACGGTCACTGAATACGAGTACGACGGTGCGGGCAGGCTTCTGAGAGAGGTCTCGGACAGCTCGGTCCGCACGTACACCTACGACGAGGACGGCAACCGGGTGAAGGAGGTCTACGCGCCTACGGAGGGGGACGGATACGTCATCGAATACGCCTACGACGCCTATGGCAATCTGATCCGCAGAGTCTACACGGGCGACGACGGCGGCAGTGAAACGATCGCGTGCGACTACCGATTCGTTTACATTCCGAGTGAGATCCCCGAGGAGATCGAGGCATTCTTTTGGGTGTTTGACTGAGAGAAGCCGCCTGATTTCGCTGTTTCTTTCGAAAAAAACGAAAAAAGCGTATTGAAATCAGCCCGAAAATGTGCTATAATACTTGTCGGCTCGGAAATTGCTTCGGGCCGACTTATTTTACAAGCCGAAAGCGGCTGTTTGTGGAGGAAAAAATGAATTGGAAAGCACTTCTTGACTCAATTGTAAATTGGGCGACTCACACGGGTATCAGGATCATCATTGCACTTGTTATCCTGCTCATCTCGTTTAAGATCATCAAGGCGGTCTGCCGCAAGATTCAGGCGTCGGGCGAGAAGAAGGGCGCGGACAAGACGATCATGCGGACCGCCGCATATGCGATCGGTCTTGTGCTGCGCGTCGTGGTGGTGGTTTGTCTCGTTGGCTACGTCGGCATCGACACGAGCGCGATCACGGCACTGATCGCCTCCTTTGGCGTTGGCATCGGTCTTGCCGTCAACGGCGCACTCTCGAATATGGCGGGCGGTGTACTCATTCTCGTTACGAGGCCCTTTAAGGTCGACGATTTCATCGAGGCGCAGGGCGTCTCGGGAACGGTCGCCGATATTCACATCGTAAGCACCAAGCTGATCACGGGCGACAACAAGGTCGTCTATATCCCCAACGGGGCACTCGCAAACGGAAATATCGTCAACTATTCCGAGAAGGATACCCGCCGCGTGGATCTTGACTTCTCCATCGCCTACAATGCGGACAGCGAAAAGGCAAAGGCGATCATTTCGGAGATCCTAACGAAGCACGAGCTCGTTCTCAAGGATCCCGCGCCCTTTGTCAGAATGAGCGAGCACGGCAAGTCCGCGATCGTGATCAAGTCGCGCGCGTGGGTCAACAGCGCCGATTACTGGACGGTCTACTTTGACGTGCTTGAAGGCGTCAAGGCGGAATTTGATAAAAACGGTATCGAGATTCCCTTCGATCAGGTGGACGTACACATCAAGGAGCGCTGATCGCGGTGGTCTTATGACCTGATAAAAAAATGGGCTTGCAATTACAGGAAGCCTATGCTATAATGAAGTTGGAATAATTTAACCCCCGTAAGGGGAAGGAGGAGCTTATGAGCTTTTTGAAGGGTAAAACAGCGATCATTACGGGCGCGGGATATGCCGTGCTTTCGGACGGACGGTGCGGTTCGATCGGCTACGGCATCGCAACTGCATACGCAAAGGAGGGTGCGAACCTCGTCATTACGGGCAGAAACGTCCAGAAGCTCGAAAAGGCGAAGGAGGAGCTCGAGCGTCTTTACGGCGTGAGGGTTCTCGCGCTTCAGGCTGACATTGCGGCGGGCACGGACAACGAGGCGACCGCAAAGCGTGTTGCCGAGGCGGCGATCGCGGAATTCGGCAGGATCGACGTGCTGATCAACAACGCGCAGGCATCGGCATCGGGTGTGACGATCCAGGACCACACGACCGAGCAGTTTGATCTTGCGATGTATTCGGGACTTTACGCGACCTTCTACTATATGAAGGCTTGCTATCCCTATCTCAAGGAGACGAAGGGAAGCATCATCAACTTCGCATCGGGTGCGGGACTGTTCGGCAACTACGGTCAGTGCTCCTACGCCGCCGCGAAGGAGGGCATCCGCGGACTTTCGCGTGTAGCGGCGACCGAATGGGCGAAGGACGGCATCAACACGAACGTTGTTTGTCCGCTTGCTTGGACGGCACAGCTCGAGAATTTCGAGAAGGCGTATCCCGAGGCGTTCAAGGCGAACGTCAAGGTTCCGCCTGCGGGTCACTTCGGCGATCCCGAGACCGAGATCGGACGCGTTTGCGTCGGACTTGCGTCGCCCGATTTCAAGTATATGAACGGCGAGACCGTTACGCTTGAGGGCGGTATGGGTCTGAGACCTTAAGGGGTGCTGCAAGACACCTGCAACGGGGGGGACACGCAAAAATTCGCGCGCGCTCCTCTTGACAAACGCGGAAAAATATGGTAAAATAGAGCCGTAAAGAGGAAGCCTCGTAGGGGCGCTACGCTTCCGCGCACGACTTTCAGCCAAACGGCAAACAGAACGAAACAATCAGAAGTCAAGTGCACGGATTCCGCAGTTAAGGTATCCGTGCGCTTTTTGATTTGTCCGCAGGGGGGGGAGGAGCAAGCCCCTCTTCGATGAACACAACATTTTTACATTTTTGAAAGGAGGAACCTGACAATGAAAAAATTACTATGTCTGCTTCTCGTGCTATGCATCCTTCTCTCGGTCGGCTGTACTGCTCCGCAGGGGGGAGATGAGCCCTCGGATACTCCGCAGGACAGCGGCTCGGGGGATGCGAGCGACACAATTCTGGCGTATACGGACTCCGAACCCGTTATCGGTCACTATGAATTTGAGCGTGACGGTGTGCTTGTCGGCGTGGATTTTTGGAATCTGCCGCGCCCGTGGTACGGCGAACGGATCGAGGGAACGATAACCTACACGAACAACACGGGCACGGAAATTTCTCGTTATCTCCACGCCTTCGTTGAACTGGGAGGAGATTGGGCTCAAGATGATGTTGTTCGATATTCCACTACTCCTCAAATTGAGCAGAGTGAGAAATTTGCAACCGTAGCCGAGGAGGCACCGCTTCTTTTGAATCTTTTGCCGGGGGAAACGATCACGGTAAACTTCTCGGTCGAGGTTCCCGATATACAAGATAATGATGCACTTTACAACTTGTTTTTCGGACTATACGAAAACGAGGTTCCCAAGGGTGGTGAGGTAAAATATCTTGTTTACTTTTTAGTTCATCGTTGATCTCTCGGTGAGCCCTGAAAAGAGAGCTTTTGAAAGCAGAAAATCACACGCATAAACCCAAAAGGGTGAGCCCGTGCCGAGAGGCGCGAGGCTCACCTCGTTTTTTGGGGGGCGAAGCGCGGCGGCAATATGACTGCTGCGGAGAAATTTTCCGATTCCGCTTGAAAACGTAGCGGCTTTATGCTATAATACAAGGAGAGATCCGTGAGATCCAAAAAAGCAAGGGAGAGGGATTATGAAGGACGAAAACAAGAGGCGCATACGCAGTCTGACGCTATCGGCGATGTTTCTCGCCCTCGGTATCGTTTTGCCCTTTTTCACGATGCAGCTCGAGGAGATCGGGAATATGCTTCTGCCGATGCATCTCCCCGTGATGCTTTGCGGGCTGATCTGCGGTTGGAAATATGGCGGTGTGGTCGGGTTTATTCTTCCGCTCCTCCGTTCGCTGCTCTTTGGGAGGCCCGTGATGTATCCGAATGCCGCCGCGATGGCGCTTGAGCTTATGACGTACGGGATCGTCGTCGGTCTCGTTTATACGGCGCTCGGGAGACGGCGGCTGTGGCAGGTCTATGCTTCGCTCATCTCGGCGATGCTCGCGGGGCGGGCGGTCTGGGGCTGTGTGTATGCCGCCCTTCTCGGCGCTTCGGGCAGTGCCTTTACCTTGAGTGCCTTTCTCGCAGGGGCGTTTCTGAATGCGATTCCCGGGATCGTACTTCAGCTGGTCCTCATTCCTGCGATCATAGCTATTCTGAAAAAATCCGAAAAGGAGAGAAATATCGTATGACAAAAGTGGTTTTTCCGTACGGAAAAGAGAAAGTAGAGCACACCTTCGGGGATGAGCTTGTCGGGGTGCTGACCTCGTCGATCGAGGAATACGTTCCGACGGCGGGCGAAAGCGACCTCGTCAGGGAGGCGATGGCAAATCCTGTTGGCTCCGAGCCCCTTTCGGTGCTTGCGCGCGGAAAGAAGAAGATCGTGATCATTGCGAGTGATCACACGCGACCCGTTCCGAGCAAGGTCATTATGCCCGAGATGCTCCGCGAGATCCGTGAGGGAAATCCCGAGGCGGATATTATGATCCTGATCGCGACGGGCTGTCACAGAGGCACGACGAGGGAGGAGCTTATTGCGAAGTTCGGTGAGGAGATCGTTGAAAAGGAGAAGATCTACGTTCACGACTGCGACGAGAGGGATATGCTCGTGAATCTCGGCGTTCTGCCGTCGGGCGGTGAGTGTGAGGTCAACCGTCTCGCGGTCGAATGCGATCTGCTCGTTGCCGAGGGCTTCATCGAGCCGCATTTCTTTGCGGGCTTTTCGGGCGGCAGAAAGAGCGTTCTCCCCGGAATTGCGGGGCGCACGACCGTTCTTGCGAATCACTGCTCGGAGTTCATTGCACACGACCGTGCGCGGACGGGCATTCTTGAAAACAATCCGATCCACAAGGATATGCTGTGGGCGGCGAAGCGCGCGGGGCTCACGTATATCGTAAACGTCGTGCTGAACGCCGAAAAGAAGGTGATCTACGCGGTTGCGGGCGACGTGGAGGCGGCACACAAGAAGGGAACCGATTTTCTGTCGGGGCTTTGCGGTGTGGCGGCGACCTTTGCCGACATCGTGATCTCGACGAACGGTGGATATCCGCTTGACCAGAACGTCTATCAGGCGGTGAAGGGAATGACGGCGGCAGAGGCGACGGTAAGGCAGGGCGGCGTGATCGTGATGCTTGCGAGCTCGTCGGACGGTACGGGCGGCGATCACTTCTATCATCAGCTTGCGGACGAGCCCGATATTTCGAAGACGATGGCGGAGTTTCTTTCGCGCGGCAGGAACGAGACCCTGCCCGATCAGTGGCAGTCGCAGATCCTGCTTCGCATTCTTTCGCGGGCGACGGTGATCTACGTGTCCGAGATGCCCGACGATATGGTGCGCGCGATGCATATGATCCCCGCGCATTCGATCGGGGAGGCGCTCGACGTGGCGCACGGGATCCTCGGGAAGGACGACGCGACCGTCGTCGCGATCCCCGACGGCATTGCCGTGATGGTGAAGGGATAAGTGGGCTTTTGGGGCGGTTTCCCTTACAAATAAAACGAGGTCGATCCGTAGGATCGGCCTCGTTTTATACTGGGAGAAAAATCCCCGCGGACTTGTCCGCGGGGGAATGGGGGATTACTTATTTACGGTATCCTTGAGTGCCTTGCCTGCCTTGAAAGCGGGAACCTTGCAAGCTGCGATCTGAACCTTTTCCTTGGTCTGGGGGTTCAGACCCTCGCGTGCTGCGCGCTCGCGTGCTTCAAACGTGCCGAAGCCGATGAGCTGAACCTTATCGCCGGCTGCCATAGCCTTTGCGATTGCGTCGAAGGTTGCGTCGATGACTGCAGCGGCATCCTTCTTGGATACGCCTGCTTCTGCTGCAGCTGCAGCAATGAGTTCGGTCTTGTTCATTTGAAAAATCCTCCTAAGAATTTTAGTTTTTAAGTGACGTAAATAGTATATCACATATTTTTCTGTTTGTCAAATGGTAAAAGGCGATTTTTTGCGATTTTTAATGATTTTTTTGAATATTTTTTCGAAAAACTGTGACTTTTGTGCAGAATTATCACGTAAGGAGGATTAGCACCGCTTCATTTGCCGCAAGAAGAGCAGGACAGCGCCGCAGAGAAGGACAGCGGCGTAGCCGAGAACCCAGAAAAGATGAGGAAGGATCGCGCCGTAATCGGCGTTCAGCACGGCTCGCTCAAGCTCGACCGCGTGTACGAAGGGGAGTGCGTGTGCGATCCTCTGAAAGGCACCGCCGACGAGCTCGAGATCAAACCACACGCCCGACAGCCACGCTGTCAGATTCGTGAGGAGTGCGCCGCAGATGCCGCCGACCTGCTTTACGCCGAACACGCTTCCGCACAGCAGTCCGAGCGCGATGAAGAGGAGGGAGATCGGAAGGATAAAGAGGATCGCATAGGCGACCGAGAGGGTCACGGGAAGCCCGAGGAGGAAGGCGACGGCATAGCAGATCGCGCACTGTGCGACCGACAGGGGGAGCATCGGAAGGGCATAGGCGAGGATAAAATCGGTTGCCGTGAGGGGCGTCGTATATAGCCTCTCCAGAAGGGCGGTCTCGCGATCCTTCGCGATCAGCGTCGCAGAAAAAAGCGACATAAAGGACAGACCGAACACGGTGACGCCGGGGGTCAGGGTATTGATCTCGAAAAGCGGGACGGGAACGTTTGCCTGAATTGCCGAAAGGAGAAGCAGGATGACGAGCGGAAAGCCGAGGCTGAAGAGCGCGGTCAGGGGATCGCGCAGGATCTCGAGGAAATTCCGCTTTGCAAGGGTCAGCATTTTCATATTACCTCGCCTCCCTTCACGATTGCAATAAAGGCGTCCTCGAAGCGGTCGCATCCCGTGCTCGCCTTCAGCTCGTCGGCAGATCCCGTGACGAGGAGCTTGCCGTCCTTCATAATGCCGATCCGATCGGAGAGCGCCTCTGCCTCCTCCATATAGTGTGTGGTCAGAATGACCGTCGTTTTGCCCTTCAGCGCGCGGATATGCTCCCACAGCTCACTGCGCGCGATGACGTCGAGACCGAGGGTTGGCTCGTCGAGGAAGAGGATCTGCGGCTCGCTGATCAGTGCCATTGCGATACTGAGCCGTCTTTGCCAGCCGCCCGACAGCTTGCCCGCTTTTTTTCTGAGGATCTGTGAGAGATCGAGCTCTGCGGTGAGATCCGCGATGCGCTTCTGCGTTTTTGTCTTGTCGAAGCCGTGGATGCCGCATATCAGCGCGAGATTTTCGTGCACCGAGAGGTTGGGGGCGACGGCGGTCTCCTGTGGGGAAACGCCGATCAGCGCCTTGACGGTGTCCGCGTCGGTCGTGATGCTTTTTCCCCCGAGGCAGGCGTCGCCCGAGGTCGGCTTTGTGAGAGTGGAGAGCATTTTGATCGTGGTGGTCTTGCCTGCGCCGTTGATGCCGAGGAGGGAGAACAATTCGCCCTCTCTGACGGTGAGGTTCAGTGCGTTGACTGCTGTGAGCGAGCCGTAGCGCTTCGTGAGATCCATCGTTTCGATTGCGTTCATTCTGCATTTCTCCTTTCCTTGAAGCGAGCCGAGAGACCGAGGTAGATGTCGGACAGAACGGTGCTGATCATTTCTTCGTCCCAGGGGAGGTATGAGGTCGCCGTCATAACGGCGATGCCGTGGACCGCGACCCACATTTCGATATGGAAAAGGCGGGCGTCCTCCTCGGACAGCCCGAGATTATTTCTTATGATCGACAGAATGATGGGGAGCTCCTCGGGGTCGGTGAAGTCGCGCACGTCACTGCGGTCGCACATAAAAAGCAGGCGGAAGAGGGGGGGCTCCTCTCTTGCAAAGCGGATGTAGCCCATACCGCTTGCCTTATAGGGCGGATATTTGCCGCGCTCCATATCCTCTCTGAGATAGTTTTGATAGAGCGCCATTGCCGCATCGGAAACCGCCTCGCGCACCTCGTCCATACTGCTGAAGGCGCCGAAGATCGGCTTGGTTGAGGTCCCGAGCCGTGCGGCGAGCGTTCGCGCCGTCAGCGCCTCGATACCCGCCTCGCGTGTGAGCGCAAGGGCGGCGGTGACGATCTCGTCACGGGTGAATTTATTTTTCGGGGGCATAGCTTTCTCCTTTTGATTTAATGGTAACAGCCGTTGTGCAACAGCTGTTGCTTATAGTGTAGCACAAAAAGGAGGAGTTGTCAAGGGGGAATTTTCGGAGTTATGAGTTATGAGTTAGAGGAAGGGGAGGAGCTCAAAGTGCGGCGGGAGATCGAAAGCCGAGACTCGCAGGCGCTTGCGCCTGCTCGCTTACGGCGGCAAGGTTGTTTGAGGTAGGCGTGAAAGTGTTTGTTTCCTGCAACCTTGCAGGGTTTGATCCAATCCGTCGGGGGCGGGAGATCGAATTACTCGCGCAAGGCGCGAAATCGCGAGTTTGCGTTGGCAAAAGCCGGACCCGGCGGGAGATCGAAAGCCGAGACTCGCAGGCGCTTGCGCCTGCTCGCTTACGGCGGCAAGGTTGTGTGAGGTAGGTGTGAAAGTGTTTGTTTCCTGCAACCTTGCAGGGTTTGATCCAATCCGTCGGGTCCATAAAAACAAGGGGTACAAAAGCACCCCTTGTTTTTATGGACCCGGCGGGAATCGAACCCGTGTCCGAAAACCCCTCAGTACAACCTTCTTCGCGGACAGTCTGTTATTTTTTCTCCCCCTCGCGTACGCGAACAGACACGCTTACCCTCGGGGCAGCCCTTTTTTGCGTGATCGGTTCAAGGACGAACCGCCGATGCACGTGCATCACTGGTCGACGCCCTTGCCGAGGCCGTGATCCTCCTCGGCAGGACGGGTAGCGCTTAGGCTACGGCACTGCCGTTAGGCAGCCATTGCAACGTTATTGTTAGCGTTTAATTTTAAAGGTTAGGCCTTTTACGAGATTGCCCGGCTCGCCGCGCTTATCATACCTCAAAATCCCCGTCGAAACCTTTACGGGCCCTTATGATATTATATATCACGTTGCGGTTATATTATACACCGTTTTTCGCTTTTCGTCAAGGGGGTGGATGAATTTTCGCTTTGCCGCCGAAAAATATATTGAAAACGGGGGGCGCGTGTGCTATAATGGAGGTATGGCGGTAGGGCTTATATTTCTATTCTCTCTCTCTCCCGCGCGCGCTCTCTCTGAAAGGAGTGTATTTCGTATGAAGCTTGCTTTTCTCGGTTCGTCTCTGATCTCGCCCTCGGTGCTTGACGCTCTGCCGGACGGTCACGTCTACACGTGGGATCCGTGTGGCGGGGCTGCGGTATGGGCGGACTATGCCGCTGTATTCGTCTTTGCACGCCGTGCGGAGGAGATCTCTCCCGAGACGGTGAGGGGCTTTATCGGGCATCCGCACCTCAGGGTGATTGCGGGAGAGACGATGGAGGAGCAGCGCGCCGCGCTTCTGCGCGAGCAGAAGGCCCTCGCAAGCGGGGAGGAATGTGAGCGGAAGTTTCTTGTGACGTATCCCGCGCTTGCGAGGTTGGGGGCATCGCCCTTCGCGGCGCGGTCGCATATCGTGCAGACCTATCTTACGTCGGACGAGGGAACAGCCGAGCGCGTACGGATGCGGGACTACGGCGGTGCGATCGCTTATACGCACACGCTGAAGCGGAGGATCGACCGACAGACGAGCGAGGAGTGGGAGCGGGAGATCACGGAGGAGGAATACCGTGTGCTGCTTCAAAGAGCGGATCCCGAACGGACACCGATCGAGAAAACGCGGTGGTGCATTCTCTACGCGGGGCAGTATTTTGAGCTTGACGTATATCCGTTCTGGAGCGACCGTGCGACGGTGGAGCTTGAGACAGCGGAGAAGAGCGACGCGCCGATCGATTTCCCGCCCTATTTCCGCGTGATCCGTGAGGTGACGGAGGATGTGCGGTACAAGAACGCGCGGCTCGCAAGGGAAGTGCCGTACGATGAGATCGGGTGAGAGCTCGAATCCTTTCAGATGTAAACAAAAAGCAGGGCAAAAGCCCTGCTTTTTGTTTACGGAGAGAGAGGGATGTCGAACAGCAAAGACTCGCGGCGTTGCCGCTCCCTATTGCGGCAAGGTGCTCGCTTCTTTCCGGTAATCCATTTTCTCCCTGCACCTTGCAGAGGTTTCTCAACACATCCCACTTCGTAAACAAAAAGCAGGGCAAAAGCCCTGCTTTTCGTTTACGGAGAGAGAGGGATTCGAACCCTCGTTGGGGTATTAGCCCAAACACGATTTCCAGTCGTGCGCCTTAGACCAGCTCAGCCATCTCTCCATAGCCGCTTTGCTCGCGACTTGTGTATTATATCACAAAGCGGCGGGCTTGTCAAGGGCTTTCCAAAATTTTTTCGGACAAATTTGCCGCTTTTGCTTGATCTCTTCTGTTTCACGGTAAAAATTCGGGGAGAATGGGGGGATTTTGGATTTGTTTTGTAAAAAGGTCTTGACTACTATCTGAAATTGTTGTAAAATGGAATCGGATACGCTATGCATTTTCGGCGGCGCATTACAATCACCTGACTTACAAAGGAGTATATCTGTTATGAAAAAGAGCGTTTATATCAAAAGGATCGCGACTGTTTGTCTGATCCTGCTTCTTGCGCTTTCTATGCTTACCTTGTCGGGCTGCGGTATGATCCTCGACTGGTGCGAGGACGTGCTTGACGCTGCGGGCAAGGGAAACGGTGGCTCGGGCGGTGGCAGCAACAGAGATCATTCTGATATGATAAACAGCATCGGCGGTGTGTCCGATACCTACAAGGGTACTGTTTCGGCGGGCTCATATTCCTCTATGGAGGTGGCTGCGGAGGCGTACGTCACGGAGCAGCTGTTCGGTTCGTCCTCGTCTGCAACGATCAATGAGATCGTATCTCTCGGTGCGCTTTCGAGTAATGAGGCCGCGGAGCTTGGGATCCCCAAGGAATACGTGATTGACGCGCAGGCAGTTGAGAGGGTCGAGGTCACGTACACCGAGGCGGTTTCCTCGGATTCGGCTTACGTGACCCCCGGGGTGAGCAAGATCGACACCCTGAACACGACGAAGAAGATCGAGGTCTACGTCATCAAGTATGAATACGACTGGAAATATTTCTCCCCCTGCCCGACCTCGGGTGACAAGATCTCCCTTGATTACTACAATTCGGTATTCGGCTCGGACCTGTACGAGAACTGTACGATGGAGACTACGATCAAGGTCAAGGTAGAGGTGGACGGCGCCTCACTCAGCGATTACCTCGGCGACAATAACATTGAGGTGACGATGACGCAGCTGATCAAGCACGCGGACAACAAGGTCTATCTCGAGCAGTCGGTCGAAACGAACGGAGCGGGGATGGAGCAGCGCGAGGTCATCTATGCGTATCTGGAGGAGATCAACGGCAGAGTGCAGTGCTACGTTAAGATCAACGAGAGCGGCGAGTGGTACGACACCTATCTGTCGACGATCGGATTTGATTCGATCGAGGAGCTGACGCCCTTCTACGATCAGTACCTTGATCACACCTACTTCACGAAGGCAGATTACGGCTTCACGCTCTCAAGAGACAGCGCGAGATATTATCTGACCGAGGCTCTTGAGGGAATGGACGGCATTGCGGATATGATCAACATTGACGGAATGGGCATTGATATGTATGCCGATTACTACGTCAAGGAGGGTGTTCTGACCGGAATGGATATGAATGCGAATCTTTCGATGGAGGTCACGGAGGGCGGCGAGACCGTTTCGATGACCGAGATCATCTCGAGCAAGACGGTTTGCAAGGATTACGGCTCGACGGTCGTAACGAAGCCCTTTGCCGAGTGATCGGGAAAGATCCGATAAAAGGGGCTGTCTCACTAAGGTGAGACAGTCCCTTCTTTTTATATTCGTCAGCCCTTGACAAACTGCTCGAAATGTGCTATCATATTCAGAGATTTGCGAATAATTCTCAAATTCGGATCAGAATTTGAGAAGAGGATAGAGGAAAAGACAATGAAAACCTATGAAACCGAGCAGAGAAAGCTGCTCGTAGCGCTGTTCCGTGCCGATCCCGACCGCGTTTACACGGCGGAGGAGGTTGCCGAGATCCTCAGAGGGGACAGTGAGGACGACAAGCACTGCAGTGTCAGCACGGTCTACCGTCTGATCTCGCGGCTGTGCGACGAGGGCGTTCTCCACAAGCACGCGCGCGACGGCAGTCGGAAGTTTTATTATCAATACGTAAAGAGCTGTGAATGCGAGGCGCATCTGCATCTGCAGTGCGAGGGATGCGGCAGGATCATTCATATGGACGACTCGACGAGCGAGCGGATGCTCCTCGAGGTGCTTGAGCGGAGCGGCTTTCGGGTCGATGCCGCGCGGGCGCTTGTTCCCGGTCTTTGCAGCGGATGTGTGGACGCAAGGAACGGAGGGGACCGATGAGGCGCGCGGGGGGATTTTCTTGCGTTGTGGCGCTTATTTTGTGCGTTCTTCTCTTTACGCTCTCTCTTTCGTCGTGTACGGGGGGGGCTACGGGGGAGGAGGACCCTGAGATCGTCTGCACGATCTATCCGATCTACGATCTTGTGCGGTGCGTTCTCGGCGACCGTATAGCGGAGCATCCCGTCGGCGTTTTATCGGACAACGGTAATGATCCGCACAACCTTCAGCCGTCGGTCAGGGATATTGCGGCGGTCAAGGATGCGTCGCTCTTTCTCTACGTCGGCGGCGCGTCGGATGCGTGGGCGGAGGAGCTTCTCTCGCCCGATGCCGTGTCGGTGGCTCTCCTTGACGTCTGTGACGTTTGCGAGAGCGATCACGGGCACGGAGACGAGGGTGAGGACGGTCACGGACACGACCACCACGACCACGGGGAATACGACGAGCATTTCTGGCTCTCGCTGACGAACGCGATGCAGGCGGTCGAGGAGATCTGCCGCGTGCTTTCGGAGGTCTATGCGGACGACGCCGAGACGGTAGCCGACCTTCGCGCGAATGCGGACGCATACCTCGCGTCCCTTGCGGCGCTTGACGCGCGGTACAGAGAGGCGGTGGAGAGTGCCGCGCTTGATACGGTCCTTGTCGCGGACCGCTTTCCCTTTCTTTATCTGATGAGGGACTACGGTCTCACCTATCACGCGGCATTCCCCGGCTGCTCTACCGAGTGTGATGCGAGCTTTGATACGGTCGCCCGTCTTTCCGAGACCCTGAAGGGCACGGAGATCCCTGCGGTCATCATAACCGAGACGGGGGATCGGGCGCTTGCCGAGACGGTCATTCGCGCGTCGGGGCGGGAAAACGTAGAGATCCTCGTTCTGCATTCCTGCCAAAGCGTGACGAAAAAAGACCGCGAGCGGGGCGTCACCTATCTCTCAATTATGGAAAACAATCTGTCGGTGCTTACGCGCGCGCTTACGCCGTAAGACTGACGAAGGACGGAATAATACTATGCCACAGATTATTTGTAACGATATTACGCTCGCGTATGACGGAAAGCCGATCCTCGAGCACCTTTCGTTCACGGTCGATGCGGGGGAATGCCTATGCATCGTCGGTGCGAACGGAACGGGAAAAAGCACGCTCTGCCGTGCGCTTCTCGGGCTCGTTCCCCCTGCATCGGGGGCGATCGAGTTCGGGGAGGGGCTTTCGATACGCGACGTCGGATACCTTCCTCAGCAGACCGCCGTTCAGCGCGACTTTCCCGCATCGGTTTTTGAGATCGTGCTGACGGGGCTTCTTGTCCGCCGCGGGATCCGTCCCTTTTACACAGCGAGGGAGAAGATGGAGGCGCGTCTTGTGATGCGCGAGCTTGGGATCGAGGAGCTCAAAGATAAAAGCTACCGCATCCTGTCGGGCGGTCAGCAGCAGCGCGTTCTGCTTGCGCGTGCGCTTCTTGCGGCGCGGCGGATGATCCTGCTTGACGAGCCGACGGCGAGCCTTGACCCAACGGCAACGCAGGATTTTTATGCGCTCATCCACCGTCTCCGCATAGAGAAGGGCATCACCGTTCTGATGGTGACGCACGATCTCTCGGCAGTCAGGACGGAGAGCGATCGCGTTCTGCATCTCGGAAAAAATCCCCCCTTCTTTGGCACGATCCGCGAATACGAGGCGAGTGAGGCGGGGCGGGAATATCTATCGATGGGTGAGAACGGCTCGGATGATGCTACACCCTCGAGTGACGGACAAGCGAGCAAGGGCGAGAATGCCCGATATTTGGATAGCGGCACTGCCGCCGAGGGGGAATGGGTATGATCGATCTGCTTTTTGAGGCTTTGTCCTATCCCTTCGTGCGCTATGCGCTCGTCGTCGGCGTTCTGATCGCCCTCTCCGCAGGGCTTCTCGGCGTTCCGCTCGTTCTGAGGCGGTATTCCTTCATCGGGGACGGGCTCTCACACGTTGCGTTCGGTGCGGTTGCGGTCGCGACCCTTCTGCGTGTGACGTCTCCCTTCGTCGTTGTGCTGCCCGTTACGGTGATCGCGGCGGTCTTTCTCCTTTTGCTCGGTGAGAACACGAAGCTGAAGGGGGATTCGGCGATCGCACTCATCTCGGTATCGTCGCTTGCCGGCGGATATCTTCTGCTTCATTTCTCGGAGTCGGGTGGAAATCTTTCGGGGGACGTTTGCTCGTCACTCTTCGGCTCGACCTCGCTTCTTACCCTGTCGCGGGGGGACGTTTTCCTCTCGGTCGGCATCTCGGTCGCCGTGCTCGCGGTCTTTCTGATTTTTTATCATAAGCTCTTTGCCTGCACCTTTGACGAGACCTTTGCGCGTGCCGTCGGTATGCGCGCGCGGCTTTACCGCGTACTGCTCGCGGTCCTTGCGGCGGTCGTGATCTCGACGGCGATGGAGCTTGTCGGATCGCTTCTCGTGTCTGCTCTGATCGTTTTTCCCGCGCTCTCCGCGATGCGGCTCTTCCATACCTTCCGCGGTGTGACGGTGGCGTCTGCCGTGATCGCCGTGCTCGGCGCACTCGTCGGACTCCTTGTGTCGATCCTTCTGGGGACGCCTGCGGGTGCGACGGTCGTTGTGCTCGATCTCGCGGTCTATCTGATTTTTACGCTTTTCGATCTCGTACGGAGAAGGGTGCGATGAAGGAGATAAAAAAGGGGCTTGTCTCACCTTGGTGAGACAAGCCCTCTTTTCGTTATG
>JAFVXC010000019.1 GCA_017501345.1 Clostridia bacterium | reverse complement strand
GCTCGAGGCGAATCATGATTATGCGTCGCTTTGCTCCGCGAATCACGATATCTTTCCGGTTAGAGCCGAACAAAGAGAAGGGAAACAAAAACAGACCACGCAAGGTGGTCTGTTTTTGTTTGGGTGAACCCAACAATTTCGAACCTTTATCTTACCTGAACAATCCCTTAAATATTACACTGTTATTTGTCTTGTCAACAACCGTGAAAGAAACAGTTTTATTTCCCTTCATTTCAAGCCTCAGTTCGGCATTTTTGGAGGTAGATTTCACTATTTTTTCGATTTTTTCAAGTTGATCTATGTCGTACCAAAACTTATCCCTTTTGTTACTTTTACAAGAAAGATGTACAAGCAATTCATATAAATCAAAACGCCAACTATGATTTTGCGAAGAGGAAAGACGCGCAATTTTCAAGGCACGGCTGAGAAAGAAAATAGAAAAAGCTATACAAACAACAGAACCCGATATCCAGCAAAGCAAAAAAGCATCGTCCGACATATTGGGAAAAATGGTTCCATTTTCAAACAACAGAGGGATAGCAAACAAACATACAAGCCCAATCACACTAAAAAGAAGCATGAATGCGCAATAAACGGTATATCGAATGGGTTTCTTATTCCCCATTCTTTTTTCTGCCTCCGCAACAGCTGTTACAATTTCAAAAGTAGCTTTATTTCTACGTCCGCGAAGCGTTCTGCTACCTCCGAAATACTCATTTGAGGTGCTGTCAGTAAAATAAATATCTGAATTGAAGAATATTCTTCTTAACTTTGGGTATTTGGGAAAATTACGAATGATGAAAAGTTGAGGAAAAACATACCCTCCGCCAAGTACAAAAGAAACGATACCGAATATGGCAAGCAAAGAACGCACTCCTGAAACATGAAAAGACCCTTCCAAAACGAAAGCATATATACACAATGCTCCGCCCACTACAAACAACAATATGAAAAAGATCATACATCCAAAAATATATGAAAAATATTCTTTTTTAATTTTTCCTTTAAAAAATATATCTTTTTTCAAAATCTCATCGCCTCCTTTTAAAAAAAAGTATAACACAAAATCACCTTTTTTTCAAGTGCATTTCTATAAAGTCGCACCTTCAAGTCCCAAAGGTCGGGGAAAAGGTGCAACGGTGAAAGGGGGGGGGTTTTATACCCCTAAAAACACGAAAAGTCCTTGATTTACAAGGACTTTTGTGTTAGGGTGCAAAACTGTTGCCCCATTATGTGTTTGGAGGTCAATTTGACAACTTATGAAAATTGCCCCTTATCACACATTGATATATGCGCGGTTCTTTTTCAAAACGCTTTGTAAATCTTTGGGGTTGATGTCGCGCACTGAACAACCGCTTCTTGCCGCCAACCCGATGGCCGAGCCTGCCGCTTCGCCAATGCAACAAACAACGGGCATAATTCTGTACGATGCCTGCGCGCCGTGGTCCGAGGAAATACATCTGCCCGCCACGAGCATATTATTTATATTTTTGGGGATCAGACTGCGGTAAGGGATCGTATAATAGGCTCCTGCCGGGAAATAGTAATGGCTGGTTCCCGTTCCCTCGGGATTGTGAATATCTATATCATAGTTGCAGGCAGCGATCGCATCCTCAAATTTCACACAATTTTTGCAATCTTGTTCAGTCAATACGTAATCTCCAACGATCATGCGGCTTTCCCTCACGCCAATCTCCGCCGCAGTCATCATCAAAAAGCTATTTTCAAGTCCATCGGCATGCCTTTTCATAAAGTCATATATTTCATACACCTGCTTGCGAGCCAGCACCTCTGCCTCTGTTACCTCTTCCGGTGAGGTGGGATTCTTCCTGACCACTCTTGTGGTATTGAAATGAAGTACGTTGTGTATAGGCGTTCTAAATACAAGGATATTTTCTCTTGGATTGATAAGCTCTCCCGCCGCAAGACTTTGTGCATGCGAAATTTTTAATCTTTCTCTGCTTGCAAAAAATTTGTCAACGTCCACATTTCCGACGCGGAAGCACAACGTCATAGGCTGACACAAATGATCCGGCTCTCTGCCAAGTACCGTAGGGCATCCCGCAAGATACGCAAGTTGTGCATCTCCGGTAGCGTCAATAAAATAATCTGCTTCTATCTGCATTTCTCCGCTTTTGGTAGCAACAGTAACAGACACAATACGGTCAGCGCATGTATTTGCTCGAAAAATATATGCATGGAAAAGCAGGTCGATATTTGCTTCGATCACCATTTCATTCAAAATATATTTCAGCTCTTCTTCCAAAAAGCTTTCTTTCTTCATAGCATTGCGCTCTTCCAGACGGTCGTGTATTTCCTTAAAGATACCGGTAGATAGATCAACTCGTTTTCCGTCTATCTTTGTCCAATATGGCATAAATGGGTTAACAAGACAGTTCACCGCCGCACCGCCAAGACAATTTGATTTTTCAACGATCAGAACCTTAGCACCGCCTCTTGCAGCCGCTAATGCTGCCGCCACTCCCGCAAAGCCTCCACCAATTACAGCAAGATCATATTTTTTCATCATACACCTCCGATTTTTCTTTTATTATAACACCATTACTTATGTTTGTCTTATACAAAAGGTAAAAAAGTCTTGTACAAAGGAAGCTTTTATGGTATAATAAAACAAAAAAATATAGTTAGGATAAAAAATGCAAAATCTTCAGGTATTGATCGATATGCTAACAAAGGGAAGGAAGCTGCATATCAGCATCTTGGATTTAAACGGCATACTCAACACTCCTTCAACCAGAATCTGTTTTGAAAACGTGATTCATTCAAAAAAAATCTGTGATATTGCCAAGTCCACAGAAAAGGGCTACCGCGCTTGCTTGCATTGTAAAAGTCTGGCAAATGCCAAAGCCATCACATTAAAAAAGCCCTTTTGCGGTCACTGCATATATGGCATTTATGAGGCGGCTATGCCCGTTATCATAGGGGAAAAGGTGGTGGCAATTGTCTACGTTGGAAATGCTATTGTAGACATAGATCATACCCAATCCAGAATCAAAAAAGTCTGCCAACGCACGGGTGTTGACAGAAAAATGCTTTCCGAACAAACGCAGAACTGTGAGTTTTCCAATACTCCTGATGAATTTTTGAGAATTGCTGAAATTGTTTGCGATTACATCACAATGCTATACATAAAAGAGCCAAAAGTATCCACTTCTATGCACTGGTTGGTTTTCGCTCTCAAGCAACATGCCGATTGTATGTATTGTTTTAATCCAACACTAAAGGATCTGTCTGCCATTTATCATAAAAACGAGAAATATATGGGGCGCTTGTTTAAAAACGAAATGCAGATAAGCTTTCATGAATACTGCCTTTTATTGAAACTAAAAAAAGCGGAGTCGTTGTTATTGGGAACAACGGATAAAATCCTTGATATCGCTCTTGAGTGCGGATTCGACAATATTTCATATTTCAACAAAGCTTTCAAGAAACGATACGGTATGTCTCCAAGTGAGTATATTATATCCAAAAAAGGAAGTTAGTTCAAAACTGCGATATTGTCGAGGGTTCAAGCCCCGATGGTTCGCAAAGAGTTGTCACAAAATAATTTCTTAAATTTTTGCCCTAAAAACCAAAAAAGTCCTTGAAAATCAAGGGCTTTCGGCTGGAATTGTCAAATTGACCTCCAAAGATGGCTCCTCCTGCTGGGCTCGAATTACGAGCGCGATGCGCTCGAGGCGAATCGTGATTATGCGTCGCTTTGCTCCGCGAATCACGATATCTTTCCGGTTAGAGCCGAACAAAGAGAAGGGAAACAAAAACAGACCACGCAAGGTGGTCTGTTTTTGTTTGTGGTCACAGAACAAAATTACAACCGCCGATGTTGCGGTCGGCCGTTTTGGTTCCTTTTTTCGTTTCACTCGGGGATTCTCCCGTAATCTGTCGATAATATCTGCAAAAATAGCCTATGTTTTCAAATCCGCTGGCGTACGCCACCTCTGCGACCGTAAAACTGCCTTCACACAATAGCTCTTTCGCTCTCTCGATGCGCAAATGATTTCTGTATTTTAACGGAGACATTCCAAATTGCTTTTGAAATAAATTCCTGAACGTATTTACACTGACGTGACTTGCCTCGGCATATTGCACAATCGGTAAATTTTCGAGATATGTCTGCTCCAGCAAGCGAACGCCGTCGGATATTTTTGAATCGATATCGCGCCCGATCGACAAATAGGGCGTTAATGCATAAATTGACCCGAGCAATCGGTACATCAGCTCATTTTTTCGGAGTGTCGCGCCGATCGTCTTTGATGCGCTACAAAGCTCAAAGCTCGTCATTATTTTTGCAAATCTGTTGAACTCATCGTCCTTTGCCAGCACGGTGATATCCTCAAAAAGATAGACGTCCTCATTGCTTTTGTCATACAAATCAAAATTCAACAAAACGAAAGTCGTGCTTTCCGCCGTGTATTTCATTCTGTACTTTTTGTACTTTGGTATAAAGACCAGTTCTCCATCTGATACCACGACCGTTTCTTCCCGATCGTCGTAAAAGGTGGCTTCTCCCTTCCAAACATACAGAATTCCGTTGTTTCTTCTTCCGTAACAGCTATTATCGATCATTCTTCCGGAAGGGCGGGTTCCCGAAATGACCGAAATGTCGGAGATACGCAGGTCATCAAAAAATTGATTGTTTACCGTCATACCTTTTCCTCTGTGTTAATAAGCACTTGTTCAAGTACTGCCTTACAGTACCCGCATCTATGACATATTTTATCACAAGAAGACGTTTTTGTAAACCATTTTTCGGGAAAATTCAGATTACTGATGATATAAGGTGCGATAGCTCTGCCGAATCCGGGTTCAAAAAGGTCGAGCGTATTGCCGATATACCGACCTCTGGCATAGGCATCGATTACCATTCCGGGAAGTGCGTGCATACGGGTAGCGAGTTTAACCGTATCGAAGATACCTTCATAGTGGTGAATGTCCTCGGGGCGTACCCACGTATTTTCCAAGAGCATATGCCAGTTTTCCTTGTTTTTCAAGGCTTGCCAGCAAACGTAAGGTGTAAAATCATCCAGATTCTTCACCTCGCATATCTCGGATTCGTGCGCCACAAGATTGTCGTGAAAGCTCTGCCCAGAGCAGTTGACAAAACAACCGCTGTTAGCAAGCATGATCAGCTTTTTTCCCGCTGTATCTGCCCACTCCTTCAGCAACTTCAAGCGTGAAAGATCTCTGTTATATTCCCTTTGCACGTGGAAGGAGTCGAAAAGATCAGAGAGATACTCCATTCCCTTCACCGTTCCGATGCGCATATTGACCGAAGCGCGTACATCGATGGTGAGGAAATGCTTTTTGACCGTATGCGCGATCGCGGGAGATGCTGTGGTAACGATATCTACGCCGCAACCGACGCTCTCCAAATATTCGATCACAGAAACGACCGTATTAGCAAGCTTTTCGGAGATTGCGTACTCCCCGTAGCAGTTTCCGTTGAAGAGCAAGTCCAGCTTCACACCCATTTGCTTGATCCTGCGAAGTTCTTCTTCCGTTCTCGCTTGGGCAGACCAGTCGGTGTAGCCGCGGCGCGTTGCGATCGCGCTCCTACCCGTTGCGATATCCTGCCAGGCGAAAAACACTTCGGATATGTAATCTCTATACGTTGCGACAATTTGCGAAAACGGCTCCTCGCCGTTTTCGTATAGCTGAAATCCTACACAATATTTCATGATTTTCTACATGATATTCGGTCAATCGGTATCCGAATTATCCTTAACCTTGGCGTTCGGAGAGTTCAGGCCCTCATACGGAGCCTTATAATCCACCTCAATTGCCTCTTGAGACCAATCTATCTTCCACGGTTTCCCTGCCCTGAACGGACTTTCAAACTTATTTTTCAGAACACCGCGTTTTTCAAGGCTGTTCATACACGCTCGAGTACAGCCTGCCGCGCCGCAGATCGCCTTTCCCGATTTATAAAGCATCGGAGGTTGATGAACGAAGGGATTGATCGCGGAAGATTTGTACTCTTCGCCTGTTTTGCTAACAAAATATTCCCCTCTTTCTCCTTCTTTCACAGGCTCCTTGCCTTGGAATACGATATCGCATTTTTTCATATCGACATCTGCCCATTCGAGTTCGTACCCACCGACATTTTCCTTGATCGTTCTGTCGGCAGGAATACAACCGCCGGGACATTCACGCACACACGCCATACAACGATTGCAAAGAGTACCGGGTTCCATGATTGGGTCGGGCTCAAGCTCAAGCTCGGTAATAATGATGCCAACGCGAACGCGAGGGCCGAATTCGGGAGTCAGCAGCATTTTAGAATATCCGATCTCACCAAGCCCGCACAAAAATCCCGCAATACGCATACTGATCATGACGTCCGGTGCAGCCTTGCCGGGCGCCACGGGTCTGGAATAATTCTCGCGCAAATAGCCCAAGTTGTCAATAGCACGCCAATCGCTTTGATGTCCCATAGGAACTGCCTCATAACCTTCATCCTCAATCATTTTGCTCAAATTGATGACGGTCATAGGCATATAAAGATAGGTGATACCGCCGTAGCCCATTGCGGAGTAATTTGAAAAATATGTACCTTCCTCAATACCTCTGAGTGATCCGCGCAAAACACGGAAGCCGAGAGCTATGATCGACGTTGCCTTTGGCATGATCTGCTTGGGATCCATTTGGATCGGCGCGGTGCTCCAACGGTCAATCGAACCGATACCCACAATATCGGCACCCATTCTTTTTGCCATTGCCTTAATTTCCTGTGATGTTATCATATGTAAGACCTCCGTTTTGTTCATATAATACGTTAATAGTATAGCATAAAACTTAGACTGCGAAAAGTAACAAAACACCCGAGTTATTACACAAAACAACTTCTACTATCAATTTGTGCAAAGCAGGATCCTTTTAAAAATCACCACTATGTCGATGGTTCAAGTCCATAAGGTTCGGAAAAAGTTGCAAAAAACAAAAGGTCAAAAAAACAGCCCTAAAAAACCGAAAAAGCCTTGTGAAACAAGGCTTTTTGGCATAGGTTGTTTTTTTGACCTATGAGGATGGCTCCCCCTGCTGGACGCTTGTGCCCAAACGCTTCGCGTTTGGAGGAAGATTCTCCAAGGCAAGTGCTGATCTGTGAGTCAGAGGGAATCTTCCTATGGTTCAACCCCGATACAGAGATAGCAAAAAGAAAACCGCATATCCGATATGGTAAAGGTTGCTTGCAACCTTTATACATTGGCCGACGGCCAATGTGGAGCACCATTCAGGACGCCGGCATTGCCGGCTATTCGCCCGCAAGCCGCAAAGCAGCTTGCCCCGGGACCACACTTTCCCTGTCGCTACGCGACAGTGTGAGTCGTAGTTGCTCGACTCAGCGAAGCTGAGCACCAACTTGAAGAATGCCGTAGCATTCTTCATACCAGACCGCGTGGCGGGCTGGTGGGTGAGCATAAAGGTGCGCGAGAAAATCTTAAACAGCGACATCATGACGCGCCCGTTGGGCGCTATTAAACCGCATAGCGTTCCGCTATGCCGCAAGTTTGCCTTGTGGGGCGGCGCCCCACATTTGCTACGCAAACCGGCAAACATTGCCAGTCACCGCGGCTTCGCCGCTGTGACTGTTGCCCGCAGACGTCGTTGGCTCAAATCCAAAAGAAGATAGCAAAAAGAAAAAACGCATATCCGATATGGTGCACCTTCAGGGATTCGAACCCGGGACCCACTGATTAAGAGTCAGTTGCTCTACCAACTGAGCTAAAGGTGCATATCGGATATGCGGTTTTTCTTTTTGTTGGCTCCCCCCCTGCTGGGCTCGAATTACGAGCGCGATGCGCTCGAGGCGAATCATGATTATGCGTCGCTTTGCTCCGCGAATCACGATATCTTTCCGGTTAGAGCCGAACAAAGAGAAGGGAAACAAAAACAGACCACGCAAGGTGGTCTGTTTTTGTTTGGCTCCCCCTGCTGGGCTCGAACCAGCGACATCATGATTAACAGTCATGCGCTCTACCGACTGAGCTAAGGAGGAATATCGGTTTGTTTTCGGGGTTTTCCCGTCAACGTTTGATATTATAGCACAAGGGGATTGGTTTGTCAATACCTTTTTTGAAAAAAAGCAAAAAAAATTTCCTGCAATTTTCTATCCATTTCCTTGATTTTTGACAAGATCTTTGCTATAATCGTCATATAGGCCGTTTTACGGCAGCTATATTTTCGAAAAAGGGAAGGTATCGATATGCACGTCACCAAAATCGTGATCACGGGAGGGCCGTGCGGCGGAAAATCGTCGGCGCTCGTGAGGGTCAAGGAGCATTTTGAGGCACGCGGATATACGGTCCTTACGATCTCCGAGGTCGCGACCGAGCTGATCGAGGGAGGAATCGCGCCTTGGACGTGCGGATCGTATGCCGATTTTCAGCGCGTAAAGATCCTTCTTCAGGAGAAAAAGGAGCAGCTCTACGTGGAGGCGGCTCAAACGATGTCGGCTGATCGTGTCCTGATCGTTTGCGATCGCGGCAGTCTCGACAGTCTCGCATATGCGTCGAAGACACTCTGGCTTGATACGATCGGGCAGTATGGGCTCACCGAAGAGGACGTTATCCACGGCTACGGGGCGGTATTTCACCTCGTTACGGCGGCGAAGGGGGCAGAGAGCAGCTATACGACTGCGAACAACACGGCGCGTAGGGAAACGCCCGAGGAGGCGGCGCGGCTCGACGACCTCACCCTCGACGCGTGGGCAGGACATCCGTACCGCCGCGTGATCGACAACAGCACCGATTTCGATGGCAAGCTCGCGCGGCTTTGCCTTGAGATCGAGCGCTTTCTGGAGCAACGGGAGCAGACTCGCTTTTCGGAATAACGGTCAATTCATCACGGTCTCGACCTTGATGGTATTGGTATTACCGATCTCACCGTTGGTTCGACCGCCCGTGAGGACGACGTTGTCGCCCTTTTTCAGATTCATTACGCGTCTCGCGTGATTGAGCGCTTGATAAAACACGACATCGAGGGAATTATAGACCTCGCCGAGAACGGGCGTGATGCCCCAGCTGAGGTTGAGCTGTCGCCACGCGCGGGGGCTTGTCGTGATGCCGACGATATCGGCGGGGCAACGGAAGCGGCTGACCATCCGCGCGGTGCGTCCCGAGATCGAATTTACCACGATACAGCGGGCGTTTACGTCGATCGCCATTGCACACGTTGCGTGCGAGATCGCGTCAAGATTGTTATTGATACGATACTCGGTGGTTGCAAACCACTCTTTATAATCGATCAGTGCCTCGGTGTATTCGGCGATCTCTGCCATATTGCGTACCGCATCGACAGGATATTTGCCCGCGGCGGTCTCCGCGGAGAGCATAACCGCAGACGATCCGTCGTAGACGGCGTTTGCCACGTCGGAGATCTCGGCTCTCGTCGGGCGGGGGTTCTGGATCATCGATTCAAGCATCTCGGTTGCAGTGATGACGCGCTTGCCGAGCAGACGGCACTTCTTGATCAGATATTTCTGGACTGCGGGCACCTCGACGTAGGGGATCTCAACGCCGAGATCGCCGCGCGCGACCATAATTCCGTCCGCAATGCGACAGATCTCCTCGATGTTGTCGACGCCTGCGCGGTTTTCGATCTTTGCGATGATGGAGATCTCCTTGCCGCCGTTTTCGTCGAGAAATTCACGAAGATCCCTGACGTCCTGCTCGGTTGACACGAAGGATGCGGCAATGAAATCGACGTCATTTTCGATGCCGAAGAGAAGATCCGCCTTGTCGGCGTCGCTGAGATAATCCTGCTTCAGTACCTTGTTCGGGAAATTCATACTCTTGCGGTCGGACAGCTCTCCGCCGCAAAGCACGGTGCAGATGGCATCCTGTCCGCTGATCTCCTTTACCTCACAAATGACGAGGCCATTGTTTACGAGGATGCGGTCACCGACCTTCAGCTCCTCGGTGAGGTGCGGGTAGTTGACCGAAACGCGGGTGTTATCCCCGATGATGTCCTCGGTTGTGAAGGTGAAGGTATCGCCGTCGTGCAGGGTGATGCGCTTGTTTTCAAAGGTCTTGATACGGTATTCGGGTCCCTTCGTGTCAAGCATAATGGCGATCGGCAGGTCGAGACGCTCACGAACCGTACGAACGAGCTCGATTTTACTGCGATGATCCTCGTGTGTGCCGTGAGAGAAGTTCAGACGTGCCACGTTCATACCCGCGTGGCACATACGGGTCAGCGTTTCTTCGTTTTCGCACGCAGGCCCGATCGTACAGATGATTTTGGTTTTGCGCATTGTATTTTCCTTGATTGATTTCTTTTTGCGGGGAAAAACTTTTTGAAAAAAGATTTTTCCCCCGTGCCCCCTTTTTAAAAAATTTTGAGGAAGGGGGGAGATTGATATTTTCTTCAAAAGCTTTTGAAACAAGATTTCGGGAAGAGGACAATCAAAATCCTTCTTCAAAAGTTCTTGAGGGAGGGGTGCGGGGAGGGAATCTTCTTTTAAGAAGTTCCCTCCCCGCAAAAATATCCCCATTTTACGCCCAGCTCATCGAGGTGGGCTTTTCCTCGTAGATGACGATATCCTTGAGGAAGGAGACTGCCTTGCGGAGTCCCTCGTCGATCGACATCACGCTATCCTCGTGCTCGATCGAGAGAACGCGGTCGTAGCCGCAGAGACGGAGATTTGAGACGAGATCTCTCCAATAGGTCTCGCCGTTGCCGTAGCCGACAGTGCGGAATACCCACGCGCGGTTCAGCTCGTCGGAGTAGTGCTTCGTGTCAAGCACACCGTTCTTGGCGGTGTTGTACTTGTCGATCTTCGTGTCCTTTGCGTGGACGTGGTAGATGCAGCCCTTGAGCTCGCGGATCGCCGCAACGGGATCCATACCCTGCCAGATGAGGTGGGAGGGGTCGAAGTTTGCGCCGAGAACGGCACCGACCTCCGCGCCCATCTTTTCGCTGACAGCACGGCGGAGCTTCAGAAGGGTCTCGGGATTGTAAACGCAGAAGCCGGGATGCATTTCGAACGCGATATGCGTGACCTTGTGGTCGAGAGCGAACTTCGCCATCTCGCACCAGTAGGGGATGAGCTTTTCGTTCCATTGCCAGTCAAGGATCGCGAGGAAGTCATCGGGCCAGGGGCAGGTGACCCAGTTCGGGTAAAGTGCATTCTCCCGGTCGCCGGGGCAGCCCGAGAAGCCGATGACCGTGTCGACGCCCATCTTTTCGGCGAGCAGGATCGCGTTGCGGAAATCGGTGTCGTATGCCTTAGCGGTCTCCTTGTTCGGATGCACGGGGTTGCCGTGGCAGGCAAGTGCGCAGACCTCGGTGTCATACTTCTTGAAGGTCGCGATGAATTCTCCGTACGCCTTCTCGTCTGCGAGAAGGGCTTCGGGGTTGCAGTGTGCCTTTCCGGGGTAGCCGCCCGCACCGATCTCAACGGTGTGAACGCCGAGTCCCGACAGGATCGAGAGGGTCTCGTCGAGGGTCTTCGAGCCGTACAGATTTGCAAGTACAGAAAGCTTCATAGGTGTAGTATATCCTTTCAGAAATTATTTTTATACTTCGACGCGGATATTCCGCGTGAGCTCCGCCGCTTTGGATTATACCGGCGATGCGGATCCATACATTATAATAATACCTTTTTTTTCGGAAAATTGCAAGAGGTTTTTCGATTTTTTGCGGTAATTTATGAAAAATTTTGTTCTGCGGATGAAGGTGAGGAAGATTTCATAATTTTTCTGCGTTTGCGCTTGCAAAAGACGGGGAAGTGTGCTACAATAAAGTATCATAAAATAAGGGTGAAGAGCTATGAATACGAAATCTGGTGAAAAAAAGCTTTATCGCATCAATCTGCATATGCACACTACCGATTCGGACGGAAGAAGATCGCCCGAGGAGGCGGTGGAGATCTACAAGGCGGCAGGATACGACGCCGTCGCGATCACCGATCATTGGAAGCACGGTCTTGAGCGCGAGATCGGCGGACTGAAGATCTTTGCCGGATGTGAGTACAATTTCGGCGGAAACGATACGGCGAAGGGTGTATATCATATTCTTGCGCTCTTTTGCACGCGTGATCCCGAGGTCACGCGGGAGGACGGCGTCGAGACGTGCATCCGCAAGATCCATGCGGCGGACGGACTTGCCGTCCTTGCCCACCCTGCGTGGTCGGTAAATCAGCCGGATCTCGTCGAGACGATTCAGAAAAAAGAGGGCTTTGACGCGACCGAGATCTTCAACACGGTATCCGGCGTGAAGAATTCGGTTCGTCCGTATTCGGGTGCCTTTGTTGATATGATGGCAAGCCGCGGCATTTCTTATCCGCTTCTGTCATCAGATGACGTGCATTACTACGAGGAGGATGCGACGTCGGGGGCGATCCTCGTCGCGCTTTCGGAGCTTTCGCGCGAGGGCGTTATGGATGCGATCCGCAGAAAGGATTTTTGCGCTGTCAGCGGCGGTGCGGGTGCTCCCTCCGTGCAGGTGACTTTAAGTGAGGAGGGCGCGCACATTTCGTGCAGTCCTGCCGTGATGGTCGAGATCTTTACGAATTCGGCGGGGGCGAAAGGCAGACACATTGTTGGTGAGAATATTACGGAAGCGTATTATACCTGGCGAGATACGGATCGCTTTCTGCGCGTTGAGGTCACGGACCGAGGGGGACGCACCGTATATTCCAACCTGATCCCGAGATCCTGATCCGAAATACATAAAAAGGAGACGATATATGAATATGCCTGATGAGCAGTACAGCATTCCGCTGTCCGAGGTTATGAAAAAGCTGCGTCTTGAAGCGCTTTATATGCCAAAGGACGAGAACGGAAACACCGACGAAGCGAGCCGTCTTGTTACCTCTCCCGAGGTATCGCGTCCCGGTCTTGCATTTGCCGGTTACTTTGACGTGTTCGAGTCTTACCGTATTCAGATCATCGGTAAGGCGGAGATCGAATATCTCAGAACGCTTGACGACGAGACCCGACGGCACAATATCTTTGTTTATATGGAAAAACGCCCCGTGGCGGTCGTTCTGACCACGGGCTTTGAGCCCTATCCCGAGATGCTGCAGGCGGCAGAGGAGTTCGGCGTTCCGCTTCTGAGATCGAAGGAGAAGACCTCTGCCTTTATGGCGGCGCTGATCGCATACCTCAACGTGCAGCTTGCTCCGCGCATTACGCGCCACGGCGTTCTTGTCGAGGTTTACGGCGAGGGTATTCTGATCCTCGGTGACAGCGGCGTCGGTAAGAGTGAAACGGCGATCGAGCTTGTAAAGAGGGGACACCGACTGATCGCGGACGATGCGGTCGAGATCAAGCGCGTTTCGGCGACCACCCTCGTCGGAAGTGCCCCCGAGATCATTCGCCATTACGTTGAGCTCAGGGGTATCGGCATCGTTGACGTGCGCCGCCTGTTCGGTATGGGTGCGGTCAAGGATACCGAGTCGATCGACCTCGTCATTCAGCTCGAGCACTGGGTGCAGGGCAAGATGTACGACCGCCTCGGGCTTGACACCGAGAAGATCGATATTCTCGGTATTGAGCTACCCACGATCACGATCCCCGTAAAGCCCGGTCGAAATCTTGCGATCATCCTTGAGATCGCGGCGATGAATAACCGCCAGAAGAAGATGGGATACAATACCGCGGAGGAATTCAATAAAAAGCTGCTCGGTGCGATGGGGCAGAAGTGATGTCTCTCCTCCTCGGCCTCCCCATCGCGTGAATACGCCGTATTCTCTTACCCGGTAGAGGTTAAAAATCTCAATCAATAATAGGTCTGAAGCGATTTTGAAGCAAAGGGTGAGCCCGCGCCGCACGGCGTGGAGCTCATCTGTTTTTTTGTGCCGTCTCTTAACTTTTTTGGTATTTCTTTTTAGGGGGCGACCTGTTGACTTTTTCATAAGAGTGTGTTATAATAAAATGTCGACTTATAGTTTTTTGTGCCGATTTTGACGGAACGCTTGAGAGAACCCTCTTTCGACGGTTTCAGCGGCAGGATCGTGCATATTCTGAAACAGAAGGAGCCGACGGAGCCCAAGTCACGTGGCACGCCGCGGCATACAAGGAGAAGAGAATGAATATTAAATTTTCCCCTCCGGATATTTCCGAGCTTGAAATAAATGAGGTGGCGGAGACCCTTAAATCGGGGTGGATCACCACGGGCCCGCGCACGAAGCAGCTTGAGCGCGATATTGCCGAATACGTCGGATGCGCGCGTGCCGTCTGTCTCAATTCCCAAACGGCTTGCGCCGAGATGGCGCTCCGCCTTCTCGGGATCGGGAAGGGAGACGAGGTCATCACGACCGCATATACCTATACCGCGACCGCATCGGTCATCGACCACGTCGGCGCTACGATCGTCCTTGTCGATACCGTGAAGGACGGCTTTGAAATGGATTACGATAAGGCAGAGGCGCTCGTCACCGAGCGTACGAAGGCGATCATTCCCGTGGACTACGCAGGAATTCCGTGCGACTACGACCGCATTTTTGCGCTTGTCGAAAAAAAGAAGTATCTCTTCCGTCCGAAGGGGCGGCTCCAGACAGCGATCGGCAGGATCGCCGTGCTTGCCGACACTGCGCATTCCTTTGGAGCGATGCGGAAAGGGCAGAGAACGGGCAGCATTGCCGATTTCTCCTCCTTCTCCTTCCACGCGGTCAAGAATATGACGACCGCAGAGGGTGGCGCACTCACATGGAACACGATCGAGGGTGTGGACGACGAGGAGCTCTACCGCACGATTCAGCTCCTGTCCCTTCACGGACAGTCGAAGGACGCACTTGCGAAAACCGCGCTCGGTGCGTGGGAGTATGACATCGTTGGCCCGTATTATAAATGCAATATGACCGATATTGCGGCAGCGATCGGACTCGCCCAGCTTCGCCGTTATCCCGCGATGCTCGAGCGGAGGCGCGAGATCATCTCCCGCTATGACGCGGCATTCCGTCCGCTTGGCGTTATAACGCTTGATCATTACACGGATGCCTACGCTTCGTCGGGGCATCTGTATATCACCCGCATCCCGGGGATCACCGCCGAGGAGCGTTCGGCGATCATCCGTAAAATGGCGGAGAGGGGCGTTGCCTGCAACGTGCATTATAAGCCCCTGCCGCTCCACACGGCATATCGTGCGCTCGGCTTTGATATTGCCGATTATCCGAATGCGAACGCCTTTTTTGAAAACGAGATCACCCTGCCGCTTCATACCTGTCTTTCCGATGAGGAGATCCGGTATGTGATCGACAGCTTCACCGAGATCGTGAGAGAGTACCTATGATGCTGAAAAAATGGGATGCGCTCCCCGATGAAATGAAGACCGATGCGGTCAGAAAATACTACGACGTCCTGCGGAAAAAGCGCTTCTCGCTTTTCCTGAAGCGCGTGTTTGACGTTGTTGTATCGTTTCTTATGCTGATCGTGTTGTCGCCCGTTTTTCTGATCCTTGCGATCGCGATCAAGCTCGACTCGCGCGGCCCCGTATTCTATCGACAGGTGCGCGTCACGCAGTACGGACGGACCTTCCGTATTTTCAAGTTCCGTACGATGGTGCAGAACGCCGACAAGCTCGGCACGGCAGTCACGGTCGGACACGATCCGCGCATCACGCGCGTCGGGCGGCTCATCAGAAAATGCCGACTCGACGAGATCTGTCAGCTCATCGACGTTTTCCGCGGTACGATGACCTTTGTCGGGACCCGTCCCGAGGTGCCGAAATACGTCGAGGCGTATTCGGACGAAATGATGGCGACGCTCCTCCTGCCCGCAGGTGTGACGTCTGAGGCCAGCATTTATTACAAGGACGAGGACGCACTGCTTGACGGTGCGGAGGATCCCGATGCGGTCTATACGCGTGAGATTCTGCCCGCGAAAATGCGGTATAACCTGATGGCGATCCGTCGCTTTGGCTTTTTCCGTGACATAGGCGTGATGTTCAAAACGGTCTTCGCGGTGCTTGGGAAAGAATATAAGGCGCCCGACACAGACGAGGCAGATCCCCAAAAAGGAGAGGAGAACGACAATGGTTAAAGATCTTGTATCCATTATTATGCCGACCTACAACTGCGGTGCGTTCATCGCAGAAACCATCCGCTCGGTGCAGGCGCAGACCTATTCTCAGTGGGAGATCGTGATCGTTGACGACTGCTCGACCGACGACACGAAGGCAGTCGTGGATGAATTTATGAAGGACGACGACCGCATCAAGTACCATTGTCTCGAAGAAAATTCGGGGGCGGCGGTCGCAAGAACGCACGCAATGGCACTCGCGGAGGGCGAATATATGGCGTTCCTCGACAGCGATGACCTCTGGATGCCCGACAAGCTTGAAAAGCAGCTCGCCTTTATGCAGGAGAACGGCTACGCCTTCTCCTGCACGGCGTACGAGCAGATCGACGAGGAGAGTAATAGCCTCGGCAGAGTGATCAAGACGGTCAAAAGGACCGATTACAATCGGCTTCTTCTCGATTGCCCCGTCGGCAACTCCTCCGTGATGTACAGCGTTGCCGCTATGGGAAAATTCGAGGTTCCGAATATCCGTAAAAGAAACGACGATGCGCTCTGGCTTCAGATGCTGAAGAAGGAGAAATACATCTACGGAATGCCCGAGGTCCTGATGCGCTACCGCATCCGAAAGAATTCGATCTCGAGCAACAAGCTGAAGGTGGTGAAGTATCACTGGATCCTTTACCGCGAGATCGAGCATCTGAACGTATTCCGTTCGGCGTTCCACATCTTCTGGTGGTGCGTGCTCAAGGTATTCCGTATCAAATAAACGCGAAGGGGCGCGTGGCGTTACGCTTGTCCCCGAAAAGACAAACATTTCCGCGATTATCGAGCCACGCATTCGGAGCAAGATAAATTCACATCCGGTACCCGAAAAGCCGAAAGGAGACCTGTCATATGGCAAAGCAACTGAAAAAGGTATGTGTGATCGGTCACTTCGGATTCGGCGAGACCCTTCTGAACGGACAAACCGTAAAGACGCAAACCTTGACGAAGGAGCTCGATCGAAGATTTGGCGAATCGGAGGTTATGAAGATCGACACGCGCGGCGGCGTTAAGGCGCTTCTCAGGCTTCCGTTTGCAACCCTTCGGGCGCTTCGGAGCTGCAAGAACGTCGTGATCCTGCCTGCACATAACGGTCTCCGTGTGGTTACTCCGCTTCTTTCCTTTTGGAATTTTTTCTATAGACGAAGCCTGCACTACGCCGTGATCGGTGGCTGGCTGCAGTCCTTCCTTAAAAAAAGACCGATCCTGCGGCGGCAGCTCTCGCGCTTCTCGGGGATCTACGTTGAGACCGAGACGATGCGAAGGGCTCTTACGTCACTTGGGCTTGAAAATGCGATCGTAATGCCGAACTGCAAGGAGCTTCGCGTTCTTGCACCCGAGGAGCTGAAAATGCCTTCCGAGGAGCCCTATCGCCTCTGTACCTTTTCACGCGTTATGCTTGAGAAGGGGATCGGGGATGCGGTCGAGGCGGTGCGTACGGTCAACGAGACCTTCGGAAGAACGGTCTATACCCTTGATATTTACGGTCAGGTCGAAGGCGGGCAGGAGGAATGGTTTTCCGCTCTGCAGGCGGATTTCCCCAATTACGTCCGCTACTGCGGCAGGATCGCGCCCGAAAAGAGCGTTGACGCGATCAGAGACTGTCTCGCGCTGTTGTTTCCCACGCGCTTTTTGACCGAGGGAATCCCCGGGACGATCATCGATGCATATGCCGCAGGCGTCCCCGTTATTTCCGCGCGTTGGGAAAGCTATGCGGATCTCGTTGAGGAGGGGGTCACGGGTGTCGGCTATACGATCCTTTGCCCTGAGGAGCTCACACAGATTCTTCTTACATTCGCAGAGGACAGGGCTCCGCTTCTCCGTATGAAGGGGAGCTGCACGAGGCGTGCGCTGATGTACACGCCCGAGGTTGCACTGAATATACTCACCGACCGTATGGCGTAAGCGCGGTCTGAAAAAGGCAGAAAGGAGGTAGAAATGGCGGTATGGCGATCTACGTACTGTGTTTTCTGACGTTACCCATATATGACGTTCTGATCAAGGACAGAAAAAAGCTCGTTACGATCCTGACGCTACAGCTGTTTCTGATCCTTGCACTGCGCGATCCGACGCTTGGCGTCGATCTGCCGAATTATTCGGGCGGCTACAACTATATCTCCTCGCTCGGCTTTACCGATATGCTCTCCCGTCTCAATTTTCTTTCAACGGCTGAGCTCGTCTATCCGTACGAGTACGAGAGCGGGTACGTGGTGCTGAATTGGCTTCTTGGCAAGGCAGGGATCAGCTTCCACGCCTTCCTGGTCCTGCACGCGGCGTTCTGTATGACCTCGTTCGGAGTCTTCATCTACCGCTATTCGAGACTGCCGTGGCTCAGCTTTTCGATGCTGATCGCATTCAGCTATTTCGAGTATTCCTTCGGCATCCTCCGTCAGCTTCTTGCGATCTCGATCCTTCTGTGGGCGGTTCCATTCATCGAAAAGAGGAGACGACTCCTGCCGTTCCTCCTCCTCGTCCTACTTGCCTTTACCGTTCACCGAACGGCGATCGTGTTCCTTGTGCTCTATCTCGCACGCTACGTGAAGGTCACGCGGATCGTCTATCTCGTCAATGCGGCGCTTTGGGTGGTCCTGATCGCGGTGTCTCCGTTTGTCTTCAACGTCTTTGTGAAGCGTGTGCTTGAGATACTCGGAAAGAACAGCTATGCGAGTTTCTCCTTCGAGTGGAGCAATATGACGACGCTGCTATTGCTCTTTGCGGTCGCCGCCTTTATCACGCTTGATTTCGACTCGATGAAGGAGAAACGAAATTCGATCCTGTGCTGGGGCTTCCTGCTTGCGATGCCGTTCCAGATCTTTGCAATGAGCAACGAGGTCTTCGGAAGAATGATCCTGTATTATATGATCCTCGGTATCGCGTTCATCCCGAATATCCTCGCTGATTATCGGAAAAGCCGAATGCTTGCGGAGGTCGGCAAGTATGCTTTGTGGATCTTCCTGTTTGTTTTTTCCGTATATCAGTTTTACGATTCTCCCATTATGCCGTACATCAGCGTTTTCTGACACGGCGGAAAGGATTTTGATTTATGAAAATTGCAGTTGCGGGTACCGGATACGTCGGGCTTTCGATCGCGGTCCTCTTATCGCAGAAAAACAGCGTGACGGCGGTCGATATCATTCCCGAAAAGGTGGAGATGCTGAATCGCAGGATATCGCCGATCGCAGACCGCGAGATCGAGGAATACCTCGCGTCGCACGCGCTTGATCTTCGGGCGACCGTCGACGGAGAGGGTGCGTATCGGGATGCCGATTTCGTCGTGATCTCGACGCCTACGAACTACGATGAAAAGCTGAACTACTTCGATACCTCCTCGGTCGAATCTGTGATCGAAACGGTAATGCGCGTGAATCCCGATGCCGTGATGGTCGTAAAGTCGACGGTGCCTGTCGGATTTACCGAATCGGTAGTTGAGAAGTACGGATGCAAAAATATCCTCTTCAGCCCCGAGTTTCTGAGAGAGGGAAGAGCGCTGTACGATAACCTCTATCCGTCCCGTGTGATCGTCGGTGTCCCGAAGGGGGATGAGCGGCTTTCCGAAAAGGCGCGGATCTTCGCCAATCTTCTTTGTGACGGCGCACTGAAAACGGATGTCGAGGTTCGCTTTATGAATCCTACCGAGGCGGAAGCGGTCAAACTCTTCTCGAATACTTATCTTGCCCTTCGCGTTTCCTTCTTCAACGAGCTCGACACCTACGCGTCGGTGCGCGGGCTTGATACGAAATCGATCATCGAGGGCGTCGGACTGGATCCCCGCATCGGAAGTCATTACAACAACCCCTCCTTCGGCTACGGCGGCTACTGTCTCCCGAAGGATACGAAGCAGCTGCTCGCGAATTATCGTGACGTGCCGCAGAATATCATTTCGGCGATCGTTGCGGCGAACAGCACGCGAAAGGATTTCATCGCGGAGCAGATCCTGTCAAGGAATCCTCGCGTGGTCGGTGTTTACCGTCTCACGATGAAGTCGGGAAGCGACAACTTCCGTCAAAGCTCGATCCAGGGCGTAATGGCGCGTATCAAGGCAAGAGGCGTTGAGGTCGTGATCTTTGAACCGACCTATCGGGGGGATAGCTTTGAGAACAGCCGCGTAATCCGCGAGCTTGACGAATTCAAGGAGATCTCCGACGTCATTATTGCAAACCGTTACAGCGAGGAGATCGCAGACGTGCTCGATAAGGTCTACACGAGAGACCTCTATTTCAGAGACTGATATAAAAAGCAGAACCGCATCGAAAGATGCGGCTCTGATTTTTTATAGAATGATTTCAGCGGTTGTTGATCAGCTTGGTGAGCTCAACGGGGGGAACGATCACGCCGTCCTTGTAGACGCGCATATTGCCCGATGCGATCTCGTCGATCAGAACGACCTCGCCGTTGTGGTAGCCGAATTCGAACTTGATGTCCCAAAGATCAAGACCGATGGTCTTCAGGTCGTCTGCGACGATCTTCGTGATCTTGAGGGTCTGCTCCTTCAGGCTCTCGAACATTGCGGGGGTCATAACGCCGAGGACTGCAAGTGCCTCGCCCGTAACGAGCGGATCGCCCTTCTCGTCATTCTTGAAGGTGCATTCGACGTAGCCGCCCTCAATGCGGGTGCCGTCCTTGATATACTCGCCGTATCTGCGGATGAAGCTGCCCGTAGCAACGAGACGGCAAATGACCTCAAGTCCGCCGCCACCCTGTGCCTTGCCGAAGCATTCTGCGGAGAGGACCTCCATCGTTGCGTTTGCGAGATCTGCGGAAACGTAGTGGGTCTTGATGCCCGCCTTCTTCAGCATTTCGAAGTAGTAAACGGAGGTCTCGAGATTTGCCTTGCCGATGCCCTCGATGGTCAGACCGACCGCGTTTTCTCCGGGATCGAATACGCCATCCTTACCGGTGCAATCGTCCTTGAACTTCAGCATAACATTGCCGTTGTCAAGCGCGTAAACATTTTTTGTTTTTCCTTCGTAAACCAGTTTCATAGAAACTCCTTCTGCCGTAGATGCGGCGTAACTAAATATAGAATCTTTTCTTTGCGATCCTTCGCGCCTTTCATTATAACACATTTTTTTCGGTTTGTCACTATCTTTGATGAAAAAAGTCTGAGTTTTTGAAAAAAATTCGTGTTCCTCGTTGAAAATCGGCAAGGGGTATGTTATAATGGATCAAACGGCAGAAAAGTGGGTGAAAAATCCTAAAAATCGGTTGGTTTTTCATATAAATAAAAGAATCTGTTTGTTATAATGGGGTTGTCGCGGGGTGAAGCCTTGCGATATGAAGAAATAAGAAGAAAAAGGAGAGAAATTCAATGTATCATACGTTATACGGTGACGGTATCCACGACGACACCGCCGCGATTCAGGAGCTGCTTGACACGAAAAGAGAGATCATATTGCCCGAGCCCGAGGCGTATTATCTCATCTCGCGAACCTTATATATCGGCGCGAATACGCGCCTTGCGTTGCCGCGCTTTGCCGAGATCCGTCTTGCGGACGGCTCGAATTGCCCGATGCTGCGGAATAAGACGGTCGAAAGCCACGCGGAGCGCTTCCCTGCGGAGAAGAATGCGGAATGGCGTTACTTCTACCATTTCGTAAACGAGTGCTCTCCCGCAGAGGAGGATACCGTGCGGAACATCGAGCTCGTCGGCGGCATCTGGAATTTCAACAACCTCGGACAGAATCCGAACCCGATGCGCTCGAAGGATTACTCGATCCACGGCTTCACGGGCTTCGGAATGCTGTTTTATAACGTAAGAAATCTCCGTATTGCCGATATGACCCTGAAGGATCCGACGAATTTCGCAGTCACGCTTGACCGCGCCTCGTACTTTACCATCGAGAATCTTACCTTTGACTTTAACGATGGAAACCCCCATTCGCTCAATATGGACGGTGTGCATCTTAACGGCAACTGTCACTTTGGTGCGATCCGTAATCTGAAGGGGGCTTGCCGTGACGATCTCGTTGCGCTGAATGCCGACGAGGGAAGCGCAGGACCGATCACGAACATTGAGATCGACGGGATCTTTGCCGAGGAGTGCCATAGCGCGGTGCGGCTCCTGTCGGTACATCACAAGGTAGAAAGGATCCATATCTCGAACGTCTTCGGAACCTATTATCAGTACTGCATCGGGATCTCAAAATACTACCCGGGCGAGGCTGACGGCGGCTATGACTCGATCTCGATCGACCACGTTTATGCGTCGAAGGCGGAGCGTCTCCCGCATCTTTACCCGAATCTGAAGAGCTATGTGTATCCGCTCATCTGGGTTCAACGGGATCTGTACGTGCGCAATCTCTCGATCACTGCGCTTCACAGAAGGGAAGAAAAGGTTCCCGTCGAGACCCTTCATATCGGCGCGAATACCGTCGTCGAGAATTTGATCCTCGACGATGTTACCGTCGAAAATCACACGGGACAGGAAATGCCCTTTTTCGTGAATCACGGCGAGGTGAAGAGGCTGTCTGCACGGAATATCCGTACGGGCGGCGGGGCTGTCGTAAACGATGGCGTGCTCCCTCAGCCCCCCGAATTTGAAAACGTATAAGGAGATTTATGCTAATGACAAAACAGAGAAGGCTCGTTGCATGTTTACTTGCGGCGCTGATCGTACTTTCGGTCTGCTCCTCGTATGCTTTTGCTGCGGGCGCTGAGAGTGAAAGGGACTATCTCGCGCTCGGTGACAGTATTTCGACAGGCTATGGGCTTTCGAGTCCTTCCGTGCAGGGGTATACCTACATCGTTGCTTCGCAGGGCGGCTATACGCTCGAGAACCGCGCGGTGAACGGATATACGGCAGAGGATATCTACCGACAGATCAAGGACGGCGCGCTCGACGCAGAGATCGAGGGGGCAGAGCTGATCACGCTGACCTGCGGTGGAAACGATATGATGGCACTTCTGTATGCGGCGATCGCAGATGCGTATAACGCCGAGAAGGATCCCGACATCGAGCCCGAGGAGGTGCTTTCGGCGTTTGCGGGTACGCACGAAACGCTTACGATCGCGTCGCTCCTGCAGTATGCCTCGACGGTGCTCGTCGACTTTGCACAGACCGATGCCTTCCGTGCGGGAATCGAACGCTATGAGGAGGATCTCACACGCGTGATGCAGTACCTCCGTGCGAAAAATGAGACCGCAACGATCGTTCTGAACACGCAGTACAATCCCTACAATGCCTTTAAGGAGAATAGGATATACGGTGCTCTTTACACCGAGGTCGAGGCGGGTGTCGTGGCACTGAACGAGGTGATCACGGATAATGCGGATGCGCTCGGCTATACGGTAGCCGACGTATACACAGCCTTCAGAGGCTCCTCCGAGAATCTTTGCGTTGCGAATGCCGACAGCTTATTCGCTCCGAATCTCGATTTCCATCCGAACGCGGCGGGACACGCGGTGATCGCGGATACCGTTCTGGAGATCGTACGGGACGATCCCGAGGAGGAAACGACCGAGACCGAGGCGGATGTTGCAACCGATGAGACTTCAGGCTCCGAGTCCTTGACGGATAGCGGAGCGGGAGAATCGACGTCGGAGGAACCCACTGAAACGACCGAAACAGAGGATTCGTATACGACAGATGAGACGACCGAGGGAGACGAAACGCCGACGGATTCCACGGAAGAGACGGGAGAGACAGATCCCTCCGAAACGACCGTGACAGCCCTCGATACGGACGATTGTGAAGTCACCGAGCCATCCTCCGATACCGATGAGGAGGGAACAGACGGATCCGATCCCGAAACGAATGCCGACACCGCGTCACCGGACGCCCCCGCGACAGAGGACGAGGGCTGCGGATCGGTCCTTCGTCTGCCTGTGGGGATCTTCGTGACCGTTACGGTAGCGCTTGCTTCGGTTCTGTTCTTCCGCAGAGAGACCGAGACGCGCTGATATTTCCGTTAGTTATATCCTGAAAAAAGGGGCTGAGTCAATTTGACTCAGCCCCTTCGGGTTTATACTATGCCTCGGTTTAACCGAAAATGTTCACAATGATCTCTGCAACCTGGGGAATGATGAGCTCGTACAGGCCGGAAATGTTGACGATCAGGAAGAAGATGGTGAGCAGCGACAGTCTGATGAAGCCGGAGCGCCACTTCTTTCTGCAGATCGAAAGCTCGGTCTCGTTCGTGTATATTGCGTTGATCTTCTTCGCACTCGAGCTGGAGTACATATTGCGGATGCTCCGTTCGATCTTGTTGAATTCGAAATTCACGACCGAAACGTAGCGCTTGCTTGCCTTCGGAACGCCCTCGAACATATCCTCCGTGAACTTACGGCTCTTCTTCAGCGAAGGAGCGATCTCAGAGAAGTAAGCCTTCATATCCTCAATGCCCTGATCGTCCAGATACGCGATATCCGCGTCCTGCTTATTCAGCGCAAATCTTGCGGAGAGGAGCTTGATCACGACGATGATAAATTTAATGAGGTGCGAAAGTCTGAACAGCAGGATGATAAAGAGCAGAGCGTTCAGCGCGATATGTCCGCCAAACTTTGCAAAATAATCTTTGTACTGAATGGGATTGAGCGGATCTGCAGTGTCGATCTCCTGCAGGTAGGATTCGATCACACCGTATTCTGCGGAGATCTCAGCCTTGGCGTCAAACTTTGCGTCGAGCAGGTAGTCGCCGAGGATCGCCCCCATACGGCTCTGCGCCATAAACGTAAAGAAGAATACGGCAAGAACGATGGTGAAGATCACGCGGGCAATGTGAGATGCGTAGAAGCCTGCGGGCGTCGAGAAAACGCAGGGATACTTCTTTCTGAACTTGGTCTGCGGATCGAGATGCTTCATAATCTCTGCTCTGCAGGTGTCGCCGAACGACTGATTTCTTTCGGAGTCGATGAAGGCGTCGATGACCTTCTGACGATCCTTCGGCATTTCATATTCGTCCTCAAAGAATTCCATAATGAAGCCGAGCGGAAGCGCAACGCCGTTGAATTCCACAAAATAATTCATAATGTTATTCGTGGTAATGGTGGGCGTCTTGTTTTTCTGACCGATCAGATGGTTAAAGGGACTGTTGTTCATCATCTCGAGAAACGCGGAGTAGGTTTCTGCGTCGAGCTTTTTCGCGGCCTTAATGCGTGCCATAAGATTTCTGGCTTCGGTGTGCTTGTTCGTCGTATAATTTCCCTTATCGATCTCACGGTAAAGCCACTTATACGCTTCACCGATCACAAATCGTGTGATACGGTGCGTGTTGGATTTGATTTGATACATTGCTTTCCCCTTTTCGTTAGAATGCTAAAATAAATGTGTGGAGCAAATCGTTTGGGATACCGATCAGGACTCGGATGACTCTGAGGAGTCATTTGCCGAGGTAACGTCGCCTGCAGTGGTAGCGTCGCCTGCAGTGGTAACGTCGTCTGCGGGCGTAGAGGTGCCCGATCCGCTGCCTTCGTCGGTCGGATCCTCGAGCTCACCGCCGTCATCGGCGGGATCCGTGGGATCGTCGCTTCCGACGGGGTCGGAAACAGCCGAGGGCTCGGTCGTGTCCGCGTCACCGCTTGAGAAGAAGCTGTTTCCGAACATAAATACGAGGACCAGGGCGGCAATCAGAACCAGGTTCAGTGCGGCGGACGCATAGAACGGAATGGTTGCCCATCCACCCGACTTTTGGCCGGTGCCGGAGGGCTTTCTTGCGGATGCCTTTTCCGTAGGAACGTATGCGTCGTCCCACGAGGTGGCATCCTCGTTCTCGGAAGCCGTCTCGTTTGCTGCAGGCTTCATATCCTCGACAAAAACGGGCTTCTTCAGATATCCGTCAATGATCGGCTTCAGCTTTTGTGCGAGCTTGCTCGTTGCGAGGAGCTGATCAAGCTTCGGCTTATCCGCAAGACAGTCTGCGTGCTCCTCGTGCGTCAGCATCGGGGGCTTTGTATCCATCATACGCTTGAACTGATCACAGGACTGCTTGAATGCGGGCTGGGGGAGGGCGTTAAGCTGTTCGTTATAGACCGTAGCCGCTTCAACCACGGTATCAAAGAGGTCCTTGAAGGATCCTGCATAAGCCACCGCGTAGGGGGACCAGATCCAGCCTGCCGTGGGCTCGCCCGCGGCGTTTTGCAGAGCAACCTTGATGACCGTCAGAACGGTTCTGCGGTCGGAGTGATTTCTGAGGATCTCGTCCTCCTCTGTAAAGAAGGCTTCGTCTGCCTGATAGGAGTAGAGCATATGATTCAGGAGGCAGAGTGCCATTTCTTCCTCAAATCGCTCTGGGACCTCACGAAGTGCGAGAAGCTTTTCGCGATACGAAAAGCTCTTCCAGGAGATTGGAGTCGAGCCCTTTTGCGCCTTGACCGCCTTCTGCGATTTCAGCTGCTTTTCAACCTGAGCCATCAGGGCGGCAATTTCACCGAACTTATCTTCAAACACCTTTGTCTCCGCGTCAAAGGCTTCCTGTTCCCGGCGTGCCTTGTCTGCGGCGATCTTTTCGTTGGCTCTCTTGTTGTGGAGTGCGATCTGCTTCTTCGCCTCGGCGGTAGCCGCCGCCGTGATGCAGATGTTCTTTTCCTTCAGCGTTTCTGCCTGTGCCGCCATATAACGGGAGATCAGCTCGTCAACGGTAGGATCGATCTTCTCGTCGGGGATCGGTTCATCTCGGTAGAGCCTGAGCTCGGGGGCGAGCACCTCCTTGATGGTGCTTTCGGAGGTTAATTCCAAATATGCCTTACGGCGAGAGGAGATCACTGCAAGCACGTTCCGGAGGGCGCGCGTGAAGCTTTCCTCGATCTTGCTCTTAAGATTCGCCATACGGTCGTCGGTAAGGTTTGGTGCCGCGGAGACGATCATACGGTCGATCTGGGGGAAATTCTTATCGTCGATCGTTCCGACATTCTGTGCGTACTTCTCGGCGATCCTCCTACGCCCGTATTCGAACGTGGAGTCGGAGGCAAGGAAGTAATACTTGCGGAGCGCGGTCAGATTCTTCGGGTAGTAGTCGAGCGGCTTCAGAACGTCGAATCCGGCGAGATTCAGCACACCGTCGAGATAGGCTTCATCCGCGTACGTTTCGGACAACTCCTCCGAGAGGATCCTCGGGATTCCCATAGACTCGTCGAAGCGTCTGTCTTCAAGATACTGCGTGAGGAGCTTTTCGTATCCCTCGACCGTACCGTTATCACTTGCCAGAAAATCGTTGAAGCCCTGCTTCTGGTAGGAGGAGAGCTTGCCGTAGTAAACGTCCTCGAAGAGCTCGAACTTGCGGTCACGCTGTGCCTTCGTCGCGTCGATGAGGCTCGTAGCGAGATCGTAATACTGCGCGGGGATGCCCGCATCGGTGGGAGGCGCAGAAAGATCGACACAGGGGGTGCGATCCTTACGGTAGGTGCTACGCTTGATGATGCGGATCATAAAGTCGCCGCCCGTCGGCATTGCCGTAACGTACGAGCAGGTCTTACGAAGCGAGGGAGTGAGATAGCTGAACACCAGACGCAGGAGCTGACGCAGGTAATTTGCCTCAAATGCCTCGTCGTCCACAACGATGATGAATTTGTTTCTCTGATAAACGTTTGCAAGGATCTCGATGAGCTTACCCTTTTCGAGCGTGTTCTCGTCGAGGGGCGCGTTCATCAGCTCCTCCTCTACGCCGAGCGTATAGGAGAAGCCGTTCGGATCCTCACGGAGCTTATCGAACGCAGCCTGGTCCGCATATTTTATCATAATACCTTTCACGTAGTCGTTTGAGAAAAAGAAGTCAGGCTGCGCATCGAGGTAAACGCCGTGCAGATAATACGCACCACGCTGGGTGATGCCCGTATCGTGACGGCAACGGAAGAACATCGGGCTGTTTGCGTTCGTTCCGAGCGGCATATAGCCGAAAACGTCGTAACCCGCCTCGGGAGAAAAGGGAAGGCTTATCTTATTGCAAATGGACTGTGCATCCGATCTTTTGGGCGCATCGGTATACAACAGGTCGTATTTGGATCTGTTGTCTCCAAAGAAGAATTGCATAATAAACGCCTCCTGTTACTGAATGATGAGGTCGGTCTTGAGGATCGAGAGGAGGGGCATACCGGCAAAGTGACCGTTGTTGGTTACGAAGCCGTTGTCATCCGCACCCTCGGGGTTCTGACCGTAGGGGGAGACCGGGAAATAATACTTCGGAATGCTTTCGAGGTCGAGCATTTTCTCGAAGGAGCTGTAAAGGATTGCTGCACGGCCCTCCATATAACGCTTGGTCGTGTTGTTGACACGGTCGAACGCTTCCTGCTTCCACGTCGAGTCGGAGTAGATGTCGCTCTCGGAAAGCTCTGCCGTCATATCGAATACGGGCGCGGTATTGCTGCGTCCGTTCAGAACGTCAAACTTGTTGATGACACATACGATGCTTCTGAGGCGCTCAAGGTCTGCGAAGTGCATATGCCATCTGAATCTTTCGACGAGATCCATTGCGTTGAATCTGACATTCTCATCCGCCTCACCGACGCTGCTGTCGATCTGCGAGGGCTCGAGGCAGCAGATAAAGTGTCTTGCCTCGGAAATGATCCTTCTCTTGTTGAAGATGAAGTCTGCGTCCTTTTCTTCGTTCGCGCTGATGAATTTCTCACCCGGCCAGTCGACAAAGGTGTAGATCGTGTCGTTCACGCGGAGATTGAGGATCGGGATGTTCGAGAAGTCGGTCTTGATGGTGGACAGACCGTCTGCGTAACGCTGAATATTGTTGTTGAAGGCGACCAGATCGGGGTCGTTGTCGAGCGTCGATATGCTGAGATTCGTGTTGATCGTTGAGAAGGGCGCTCTGAACTTCGCGGTGAAGAGCGTTGCAAGCAGGAGCGAGGTCTTACCCGAGAAGTGGGAGCCGAGCAGGACGACGGGTACCATCTTGTAGTAGCCGTATTCCATCGGCATCTGCGCGCCGCAGTTTCTGCAGCACTTGTTGATACGCTTGCTTCTGCCGTTTTCGAGCAGGAAGAGGATATCAGGGATGACGTATCCACCCTTGTTTGAGGCACCGGCACCCGAGCTGTAAAGACGAATATTGAGCGTCAGGCTCTTTTCCTCGTTGTCGCTGAGGTAAAGGAGGATCTGGATCGCGGTCTGCACGTTGTAGTCGTCGATGTCGAACTCGGTGGTATTTTCAGCCGCCGCGAAGAATCTCTGATACAGCTCTCTGATGAAGTTTCTCTGCTGCACGTTGTAGTGCTGCTGGGTGTCCTCGTAAACCTCACGGATGTCCTCGAGAAGCTCGTCGAAATCGGCGTTCAGATTGTTCATTCTCGATTCGATGTAATCAAGAACGGTTCTGCCTGTAACGACGTAGGGATACCACGGGTCGGACGAATCGGGACCGACCGATCTTTCGCAGAAGAGCGGAACCTCGTTGTCCTCGGTCGTATTCGAGACGATGCTCTCCTCGTCCGCGTAGTACTTGAAGCCTGCGCTCAAGATACGGTCCTCATCGCGCGGATCGTCGAACAGAAGCTCGGTGATGTACTGAGACATATCAAAGGCTACGTCTCGTGCGATGAAACGGCTGCCGCACGCAGGGCAAATAATGTCATGCATATCTTTTTCTCCTTAATATAGAATATAGAAAATTGATTCCTTTTTCTTCAGCAACGTGGTGCGAGGGGATCAGCCCTGGTTGCCGTGGCCTCCGCCGGGATTTGTCAGGATAGAGAGGTACTGGATCTGAATATTCTCGATATCCTTCTCGCGGTCGAAGTAATACTTGTCACAGCGCTCGGGCAGAACCGAATAGGTGGTAAATCCCTTGTATTGACATTTCAGCACCTTTTTGCGCCCATCTGCATTCGGAAGCTCGATCATCTGGTACGGACGCATAAAGCCGGGCTTCGTCTTTTTTACCTCCAGCACGTCGTGGTTGCTGGGAGCTATGACCTTTGCCTTATGCTGATGGCCATCGTATACGCAAACATAGAAAATGCGGCTCTTTTTATTTGGCTCAACAGCAATATTGATATCCTTTTCGATTGGATCGCCGCTTTCCAGCTGGCATTCGATAAGGCGGGAGGAGTCGCTGTGCGTTGAATTGTAAAGACGGAATGCATCATCGCGGGAGTCCTCGCCGTCGATACGCAGGATATCCTCCTCAAAGCAGGCGAGGATCTCGTTTTCAAGGAAAAGTGAGCGCTTCAGGAAAACGTCCTCGGGCATATCACAGCAAAAATAGGTGCAACGCGGAACGACCCCGCCTCTGACGTAGTTCCATCTCCAATGCGTTGAGATGGTGGCGTCTGCCGAGTTTATATTTACATTACTAAACATCTCTGTGTCTCCGTTCTTGTTAATCACCGAAAATCATATATTTACCGTTACGCTCGAAGCCGCGGATCGAATAGGTGTCGTGCTCGAAGGATACGTCGACGTCGCAGTAAATATTGTGGATCAGCGGGAGGCTCACGACGTCGTTCAAGTGGTTGACGGCGTGCGTTTCGCGCGCGGAAGCTGTTTCCTTGAAGGCTCTGCGGATGACCTCATAATGCTTTGCCGCAGAGGGCTTTCCTGCGATGAAGGCCTGGATATCGTCGATCGAGCATTCCTCGAATACGATATGCTCGGTGTCCTCGATCGGAACCATCGACTCCTTGCAGAATTGCTTGAAGGCGGCGATTTCGTTCAGAACGGCGGTCGATTCCTGTGCGAGCTTGGCAAGCTCCTCCTTGGCAGCCATCAGGTAGTGGGACATATTTACCCAGAAATCAAGCTCCTTATGGAACTCGTAGACCTCAATATATTTTCCAATATAATCGGAAACGATGGGCTGCTTATTCTCGTAGTGGTGGAAGAGCATCTCCTCATCGATCTCTCCCTGGTTCAGCATACCGTGAAGGCTTCTCTCCTTCTGATCGAGCATCGGTCTGAGCTCATTTTCGATATATTCCTCAAGTGCCGAGTGGATCGTCGTATGAAGATCCTCGGTGTAGTAGCGCTTGCACTCGTTGTAAAGCTTCTGTGCACAGATCTGGAGAGGAGGCATCGTCGAGGAGCTCTGGAGAGACGCATAGGTCATCTTCAGGGAAAGCTCTACGATCTTTTCGCCGCCGTGGCCGTAGAGACGCTCGAAGTGTCCCTTCAGAGAGTTGCTTTCATTTCGCTTCTTCTTCGGCGGGGGCTCGACGGTCGGGATCATTTTGATGGCAAAGAGAAGCGCCGCCTTGGTCTCGTCGCGGTTGCTACCCTCTCTTACGTTATTCTTATAGAGCTGGCGGAAGGATTCCATCACGATGCTCTTGTCGAGGCGCTTCATCTTATCGCAAAGATTGTAGGAGCACCACGCAAGAAAATCCATCTTGCGGTCGAAGAATCTGCAGTGCAGGGAGGACCAGATCAGCTTTTCGCTCGGTGCAAAAAGTCCTGCGGCAGACTCGTTCAGATTCTTTTTGAAGGCTTCTGCCTCAGCGACCGCATTGTTTCTGCGCTGATCGTGCTTTGTGAACTGCTCGGGGAAGGAGTTCAGAATCACGGATCCGCAGATGCTGTTGAGCACGTTCGTCTTTTTGACCTCGGATGCGTCACTTGCAAGCGTGAACCAATAGAAATGCACGTCCTCGTAGGCAACGGAGGGGATGGTCTTTGCAAGATCGACTGCATCCTTATCGCCGCGGAGTACGTAGATGACGAATATCTTGTCTGCGGGACGGAGGTTCATATCTCCGATCCACTCGCGGAATTCTGCCACGCGCCGATACTCCTCGGGCGATCCGTCCTTTATGTAGTCGATGAGCACAAAATTCATCGGGAGCGACTCGTACTCGTAGTATTGCTCGTAAAGGTTATCACGAATATCGCGAATGCGGAGTCTCGTCTCGTTCGGATTTTCCTCTGAGCGGTTAACGACCGAGACCGTGTCGTCATTCATACGGAGCTTCAGGTTCTGTTCCATAGAATCGAAAAAGCCCTCGTATGGTGCGTTTGCCGCCAGTACGATCGTGTAGTGGCGCTTATCCGGATCGTATTTTTTTGTGCCGGTCTGGTATACCGTACGGTATAAATGGTTCAAGCTGGGCATAAAAGCCATCCTCCATAAACGTCGGCTTCAGAATGGGAGACCGACTGAATCAATATATTTTCAGGTGCCGTTGGCACCGTGATTGCAAGGCTTGGAATCGAACCGTGAATTCGTATCACGCTTCGAAAAATAGGATAAGATATAAAAAGTGCATCCGATAGACGGAGCGTATGGATGGGCTTGCAGGGCAACAACAATAGTATTTGCAAGGGAACCCATTCGGGCTCAGGACAAATGGAAAGCAGGAAGAGGGAGCCACGGCCCCCTCTTCTTGCCCGTGTTGATTTTTGTCGATTTAGTTGATTTTTAATCGATCCTGTTGATTACGAGAAGACCTTGTAGATCGCGTTGAACTCGGCCTTCAGGGCTTCGTAGAATTCCTTGATCTCAAGCTCCTTCGGCGAGAGTGCTTCGCCGTTTGCGAGCTTCTGCATAAATGCGCCGAGCTTCTCGTTTGCGCCATCGACGTAGGTGTTGTAGTTCTTGAGAACCTCATTCACGTCGAGCGAGCCTGCAACGATCGCCTGGATCGACTGCGATACCTGCGATCTGAGAAGGCCTACGTGTGCATCGATGTTTTCGTGCTTGTAGAACGCGTTGTAAACAGCCATTTCCATATAATCAACGAGCTCTCTCTCGGTTGCACCGACCTCAAGCTTTGAGGTGATCTGGTAGGTCTTTTCGCCAAGACGGTAGGACCATACGCCTCTCTCACCGGGAGCGATGAGTCCGTAGAACAGGAAGCTGAAGTATTCGTTGCGCTTCTTGTTGCCCTCGATCTCTCCGTTGAAGCGCTCTACCTCCTTCGTGACCGATCCGTCAGCGAGGAGATATGCACGCTCCTTGCGGAGGAGTCCGACGAGCTTCATCTGCTGACGGATGAGCGTGGGCAGAAGGTCTACGCTGTCGGGGCGAACGTTTGCGTGACCGACCGAAGCGATCGTGACGCGGGTCGCACCGTACTCTGCAAGCAGGGCATTGTAGAGGTTTGCACCCTCCTTCAGCATACCGTTCTCCTTCAGGTTGTCGGGATTTGCGTGGTATCTCTTGAAGAAGGTCTTGAGCTTGTCGCTGCCGGGCTCGGGCTTGTTCTTGATCAGGTCAACGACGTACAGGTTGCTCATCGTATCCATATGGATGATACCGTGCTTCAGGCAGGAGTTCACGAGCGTCTTGATCTCTGCGTCGATTGCGAGCTCTGCATCGTTCTGGTAGAGCTGAGAGCCCTGAGCGGCGTGGAACCACTGCTCCTGCGGCATCAGCGAGGGATATTCCTTATAGGAGGGCTGGAATCTCTCGTTTTCGTTGATATGTACACCGGGTGCGGTCATCGCGTAGTACTTTTCCTCGTACTTGACGATGTCGGCGTGGAGCCACATCGGGAGACCTGCGTAGAGCGTGTAGTTGTAGATCGCGCTCTGGTCGGGGCTCTCGAAGATATTGCTGGTCATACCGTTGAAGCCGATGCTCGTCTTGAACTTCTCGCCCCAGTATTCGCCCATATTGTTCGGAATGATCATGTACTGATGCTGAAGCTCCTTGATGCTTGCCCACGAGAAGTCGTTCCAGATGTTGAACATCGGGGAGGAGTTCGTGCGCAGATAATTGACAAGGTAGGAAACGATGCCCGACTTTGCGGACTCGGTTTCGTCCTTATATGCAGCCTCAAAGTAGCCTGCAAAGCTCTGGTTGACTACGTCTGCAAAGGGAGCGTAGTTCTTGACGAAGGCTCTGAATGCGTTTGCGGGTCTCGACATACCGAGCTGTCTGTTGACGGTCTCAGCCATCGCCCAAGCTTCCTTCTTATCAAGAATATCACCCGTAAGAGCAGCGGCAAATGCCTTGATCGCATCCTCGGTGAGATCCTTCTTTTTGTTTTCAAGGGTCTTTTCGACGCTGAACTGAAGCGGACGGAGGCAAGCATCACCCGAAAGTGCGAGAATGTTACCTGCGTCATCCGAAGCGGAGGAGAGCTCCTTCTTCGAGATCAATACGTTCTGTGCGAGGATCTCGCCGATGCGGCTGAGGATATCCACGTAGTAGAGATAGTTCGTGTCGAGGTTGATCTTCATCTTGTAGCAAGCGCCGACTCTGTTGCTGATCGCGTGATAGTACTCGTTCGCGAGCTTATCGCAGAGCTTTGCCTCAAGCTTCTTCCGATAGATCTCTCTGAAGTAACCGAGATACTTCTCCTTATTCGCGTCGGAGCAGCCACCGATGAGCTTCTGCATATCCTTGTTTGCAAAGTCGCGGCGATCCTTTTCAGCCTGCTTTGCCTCGTCCTCGGCATTCTGCTTCTTCTTGACGATTTCGTTGACGTAAGCGTCGAGCTTCTCGTAGTAGCCGACCACGCCATCCGTCTGATGGCGGCTCGTCAGGAGACGTGCGAGGTAGAAGGGACCTCTGTTCGAATCCTTGAAGATCTCTGCTGCCTTGTTGTTTGCGGCTGCGATCCTCGTGGGGATCATCTGAAGGTCGGTGTCCATTTCAAAGTTGTCGACCATACGGTTCAGCTTCGAGTCGATGTCACCGCTGTTTGTGACAGAGCGCTTATTGATCTCGCTCATATCGGGGAGGGAATCCTCCATCTTGCTCATAAAGGCAGAGAGGTAGGGAGCAAGGAGATCGTCGGGGGCGATCAGACCCTTGGCAAATGCATCGATATCCTTCTGCTGAAGGGTCTCTGCTCTCTGCTTCAGGTGAGCGATCATCTTGGCGTAAGCATCACCGACGAAGCATTCCACGATCGCGTTCGAGGGGAACTTCAGGGTAGCCGAGCCGACGCAGGCATACTTGTAGTTGCCGCTGTTATGGAATTTTGCATCGCCCGATGCGAAGATCGAGTTGAGTGCGGAGTTGATGTTATCAAGGAACGCATCGGATGTAAAGATGTCCGCGAGGGAGTTCTGCGCCCCCTTGTCATCACTTGCCTTTGCGCTGGTGACCTGGTTTACGAGGTTTGCAACGCAGCATTCGATCGCAGATTTCTTCGGATCCTCAAGAACCTTGTTCGTTGCGATCTTACCGCCGACAAGCGTACAGAGATTGAAGATGCCCTTCGAGGAGGAGAACGCACCGACCGACGGGAATACGACGTCGTAGGTCTCGTTGATGCGCTCGATGTTCATATAGTAGTCGATCTCCTTCAGAGCCGCATAACCGTTTCTGTATGCGCCCGTAAGGCTGGCGACCTGACCGCCATCGTATACGTTGGGGAGGAAAATATGGCCGAAAATTCTGACCTTGGTGTCCTGAACGCCAAGCTCGGAGAGAACTTTTCTGACAAGGTAGGGAATATCTACGACGAGGCCGCTACCGGTACCGCCGCCGATGCCCGCTGCGATGTAGACCTCAAGGTTTCTGCTCGTGAAATCGCTCAGAGCCGTGATCGCGGACTTGATGCGGTTGTAGAGCTGAACAAAGATGTCGGGCTCCATCAGCGAGAGTCTGCCTGCGAGACGGACCTGGTTTGCGCCCGAGCCTGCGAGGCCGGGGTTGAAGTTCATAGCGATCGGAGGAATGATGTTTTCGATCGGCTTCGAGACCAATGCTCTCTGATTCGGATCGAGGGATCTTCTCATTTCAAGACCGATGTGGTCATTGTAGAGGTGGAAAACCTCCTGCTCGGAGAGAACGCCGCTCTCAACACGCAGATTCAACTCGGTTTTCGAGGTGTCGATCGCAAGGAATTTGATGTCCGGGCTGTTGTCCGGGATCTTACCGATTCTCTCCTCAAGGGTCTTTTTCAGCTCGTAGACCGTAGCAAGACCCATGCCGCCAAGACCAATGACAAGGGTTCTTGCATTGGGATTCATTGCGGTACCGCTATTCTTCTGGATAACGCCGAGGGAGCTTGCACTAAGCTCGGACAATTCGCTGAGCTTGGTGTCGTTAAGTACATAGTAAGCCATGAATTTTTCTCCTTAAATTATATATAAGTTGTGTTTAATTGAGATCTTGCTTTATGGGATCAGTATTCATCCGAGAAGGTACCGACACGGCCGAACGCTACGCTGTAGTCACCGACCGAGACCGAGGTCTGGGATCTGCCCGAGAAGGTGCGCTTTGAGGGCTTGCCCTGGATCGCGATCTTGAAGCCGCGTCCCTTGATGAGACCGGTCAGGGAGATCTTGGAGGCATCGGAGTCGATGAAGTCGGAGGCGTTCAGGTCGCCGCTCACGATATCCGCAGCATTGCTGTTCAAGATCTCGGAAAGCGTCATCGTCGGCTTTGCGTACTTCTTCTTCGACAGCTTCGCAATGCTGTATACGACCGAATCATAGCTTTCGTTGCTCGTGATCTTCACGTCGAACGCGGTGCTGATGATCATTCTCTTTCTGAGGACGATGAAGAGCACGACGAGTCCGATGACGAGGACGATCGCGACGATAATCCACACGATGAGGCCGCCGACTGCGGACTTGACCGTGACGTTCAGCTCGTGCGATGCGGATGCGCCGTATGCATCGGTTGCGACGATCGTAACGGTGCCCTTTGTGAACTTGCTTACGGAGATCTTCAGCGTTGTGCCCTCGATCGTAGCCGTTACAGCGTCGGGATCGCTTACCTTTACCGTGTAGGTGAGTGCATCGCCGTCGCTGTCAGTGAAGAGTCCCGAGAAGTCGATCGTCTTATCTGCGGTGCCTTCAAAATTGCTTTCCTTGATGCCCGAGGGCTTATTATCGGAAAGGGAGATCTGCGAATTTACGATAGAGAGCGAGACACGCTCTGCCTCGGTGGTTTCACCGTCGTTCAGGACGGTCGTGGCAACCGTGTAGGAGCCTGCTGCCTTGGGCTTGAAGACGTAATCGACGGTGCCGCCGACAAAATCGGCTGCCGTCAGGGTTGCGGTATCAACGACCGAATCACCCGAGAAGATGCTGATGGTGACCTGAACGTTTGCGTAGCTTTCGGGAAGCACTGCAATGGGGTCGCCGTTCGAGTTTTTCAGAATGACCGAGATCTTAGCGCCGTCCTTGCAGTTTACGTCGCCCGAGGGAGCAGTCACGCCAATCGAGTAGGACAGCGTTGCGCCGAAGCCGCTTCCTGCGGTCTCGACCGAGTGAAGGGTTCCGTTCTGCTCCTTGAGATTTGCGTCAAAGGTGTAATTGCCTGCGCTGTCGGGCGTATAGGTGTGGGTTACGGCACCGTTTGAGAAGTTCTTTGCACTGAGCGAGATCGTTTCGATCTTCACGCCGTCCTTCAGAACGTCGATCGATGCGGTAAAGTCCTTCAGATAGGAGGGAAGGGAGGTGAGTGTCTTGCCCGTGAGCGCACTCTTGAAGGAGAGCTTCAGCGTTGCGCTTTCTCCGATACAAACGCTTGCGGGGGAGGAGGAGAGCACGGGAACGGCGGGAAGCACCTCGACGGTAGCCTCGTGGGATTTCTTGATCTGAGGGTTTTCGATCGTGCATTCGATCTTGAACTTGCCACAGGTGTCCATCGCCTGCTTGAAGTTGAAGGCGAGACCCGAGGAATCGAGCGAGCCCGTGAGGGTCTTCGTCGTGCCTGCATTGAGATCCGTGATCTTCACGGACATCGTGGAATCCGAGTAGATACGCTTATTGGTGATCGCGGACGAGGACTCGTCGTTGATAAACTTAGCGGCGAAGGAGAGCTCCTCACCGGCACCTACGCGCGTGGGGATGGTGCAGTCGAGTGACAGATCGTAAAGGTAGACCTGGTTCAGCGTAACCTTGCCCGCAGTCTTGCTCATCATAACGACCTTCCAGTCGCCGTCCATCGGGCGGAGAAGCTTGACGTTGATGAGCATATTGTTTTCGGTCTTGTCCACCGAGCATAGATTTGCGTTCAGTGTGTTGCTGCTTTCTCCGATCTCTACGGCAACCGTTCCGTCGGGTGCAATGACCTTGAAGTACGAGATCGCGGAGCTGCTGATCAGGGAGATGTTTGCCTCCTTGATGATCTGACCGTATATGTTGGCGGTATGCGAGGTCTCTACGTTCGGAAGCAGGTCGTAGTCGTTCTTTTCACCGGACTGACCGCCGAGAAAGTCTGCAAAGATTTTAGCAAAGAGCGTGGATACCTCGGTAGCGTTGGCGCAGACTGCAGTCGTGCCCTTCGAAACGCCCGAGAGGCTTTCGAGGAAGCTTCTGTCGAGGTTTTCGCCGCTGGTATCAAGACCGGCGCAGTAAACGCGGATGCCCTGAGAGCCGAACGAGGTTGCGAGGGTCTGTGCGCATTCGATGCACTTCTCGACCGCCTCCGTGCCCGAGTAGCTGTTACCCTTGTAAGAGAAGGAATTGACCTCAGTCTTACCGTCGGTGAAGAGAAGGACTGCCTTGTGCGTCGCGGTGGACTTCGAAAGGATCGCCTCTGCCTTCTGCATTGCATCGCCGATGTTCGTCATACCCTTCCAGCACTTGAAGGTGCCGATCGTGTTGTCGTCGATCGAATCAAGTGCTTCCTGATACCTGTTCATACCGCTATCGGTGCTGACGTTCAGGCTTTCGGCTACGGTATAGGCGGTCGTGTTATACGCGACGAGGCTGACGTACATATCCGTATACGAGGGGCGGTAGTACGCAAACGCTCTTGCGGAATCGACCGATATGTGCGTGGGGTCGGACTCGCTCTGCATCGATCCGCTCGTATCGAGCAGGAGCACGATCTCGTACGAGTCGGACTCGGACGCCGCACCGATGCCGATCGCGAACAGGGAGACGAGCATCGCGAGTGCCATAAGGACGGCACAATTTCTGATGGTTTTCTTCATTTGGTAATGATCTCCTTTTGATTGTCACTTGGCGGGGAGCCAAGCTTTGTTGAACAAGACGGGGGCTTTCGCGGACACGCCAAAAGACCGTAAGTAGGTTTTACGGTCGAAATTGCGTGCCGAGGATCAGGTCATAATCAAAAAGCCTCCACGATCTATGAAAAAATATTTATATATATGGAATATTTTATCACAATATGTTGCTATTGTCAACATAAATTTTTCAAGAAATCCTATTTTTTGACATATTTTAATCGAATTCATCTCATTGCTTCGAGCGAATGTGTGCTTTTTATGAGCCCTTTGCGAAAAAGACGAATTCGTGCTCCCTTGTATGTCTCATTTCCGACAGCTACCTGACTTTTTTTCGTGCCTTTGCGAAAAAACAGAAAAATGCAAAAAAAGCGAAGACTTTCGTATAAATTTCCACATTACGCGAACACTATTAAGGCAACATTTGATATTGCCAAATTCATCGGAATGTTCAAAGGAGTTTATATATATGAAAGCAACAGGAATTGTCAGAAGAATCGACGATCTCGGACGCGTCGTTATCCCGAAGGAGATCAGAAGAACGATGCGTATCCGCGAGGGCGACCCGCTTGAGATCTACACCGACAGGGAGGGTGAGGTCATTTTCAAAAAGTATTCGCCCGTTGGGGAGCTTTCCTCGTTTGCCGCGCAGTATGCCGAGACCCTGCACAGGACCTGCGGACTTGCCGTTTTGATCTCTGATCGGGATGCGGTCGTTGCTCTTGCGGGTGTTCCTCGGAAGGAGTACAGCGACAAGCGGCTTTCCCCCGAGCTTGAAGCGATCATCGAAAAGCGCGGTCTTTACGTCTACAAGGAGGGGGACGACGAGATCCCCGTTACGGCAGACGGCGCGAGCCATTCGGTAAGCGTTGCGATGCCGATCCTCAGCGAGGGAGATATCGTCGGATGCGTCATCTCGGTCCTTCCGAGGGAAGGCGAAAAGACAACGCTCGACAGCGACGTCGAGACCAAGCTGATCCAGACGGCCGCAGGATTCCTCGGCCGCCAGCTTGAGGGCTAACCAAACAGAAAAAGGGTAGAGAGCAAAGGCTTTTCGGCTTTTGCACTTTACCCTTTCCGTTTTTAAGTTTAATATGCTATGCAAAAAAAATTCAAAATTTGTTTACGAGTGTATGGTATAATAAATCGGATTACTGTTTCGGAGGGCATTCCTATGATGAGCGAAACAAGAAAAAAGCATATCAAGGCGGGCGTGGGAGTTTTCCTCATCCTGCTTGCGAATATTATATTCTTTCTGACGCTGTGGTTGCTTCAGAAATACGACCGCATTTATTTTGATCAGATCCTCTATCAGATCACGACCTCGGCGGCGGGTACACCGCCGGGACTTTCCTGGAGCGCGATCACGTACGGGTTCCTCGGGCTACTTTCGACGTCCTTTCTGATCTTTCTCTATTTATTCCTTTCGGGCAATCTGAAGAGGATCTTCGGTCGCTTTCAACGTTATACCGCATATTCCTCGAAAAAGTTATGCGCGTTCTTTCAGAAGCGCGTTCTGCCGCTTTCGCTTGCCGTTTTGATCAGCGCGTCTGCGTTTTTTCTGATACGGCTTGATGTTATCGGCTACGTTTATAGGACGAATGTAGACTCAGACTTCATCGAGATGAACTACAAGGATCCGTCAAATACGGAGATCAGCTTCCCCGAGGAGAAGCGCAATCTGATCTATATTTTCCTTGAGTCGATGGAGACGACCTACGGAGACACTGCGGCGGGTGGACCGATCACGACCGATTTTACGCCCGAGCTTTCGCTTCTCGCAAAGGAAAACGTCAGCTTTTCGCACACGTCGGGGAAGGGCGGGGCACTGCCCTATGCGGGAACGATGTGGACGGCGGCGTCTATGGTAGCGCAGACTGCGGGTGTGACCGTTAAGGTCCCGCTCACGGGCAACGAATACGGCGAGAATGGCTCTTATATGCCCGGGGCGATCACGCTTGGCGATATTCTGAGGGATGCGGGCTATACGCAGACGATCATTATGGGATCGGATGCCGAGTTTGCTTGTCGGTACGAGTATTTCTCCGAGCACGGAGACTACGATATTCTTGATATCGATGCCTTGAAGGAGGCGGGACGTCTCCCGCAGGATTACCGCGAGTGGTGGGGCTTTGAGGACGAGAAGATGTTTGCCTTTGCGAAGGAGGAGCTCGCGCGTCTCAGCAGTGGGGAGGAGCCCTTTAATCTGACGCTTTTGACGGCGGATACGCATTTTCCCGACGGATATGGCTGCAGCAGCTGCCCCGATACGCACGAGAATCAGTACGCGAACGTCATTTCGTGCTCGTCACGGCAGGTCTACGATTTTATTTCGTGGGTTCAGGAGCAGCCCTTCTACGAGAACACGACGATCGTGCTCTCGGGTGACCATCTGACGATGGATCCCGAATTTTTGAAGGGTGTTGACGAGAATTACGTCAGAACGACCTACAACTGCATCATCAACTCGGCAGTTGAGCCCGTGAACGAAAAGAATCGGCAGTTTGGTGCGTTCGATATGCTTCCGACCACGCTCGCGGCAATGGGTGCCGAGATCGAGGGCAACCGTCTTGCGCTCGGTACGAATCTTTTTTCGGGTGAGAAAACGCTGACCGAGCAGTACGGCTATGAATTCCTTGACAACGAGCTTATGAAGGAATCCGAGTTTTATAACAAGCGGTTTTTCGGGAAATAAGCCGAGGGGCTCTTAACGGAAAAGGTCGCTTTCGGGCGGTTCACGGTAATGTGAGCCGTCCGCTTTTTTCGGAATTTGGGGAAAATTTGCGAAAAAGGCAAAAGTTCACAAAAAAGGCGAGAAATACGGCACGAAACGTGCTATAATCAATTCACTGAACCTTAGACAGAGATGGAGGACGGTATGGCAGGACATGGCGGCGTAAGCAGTGAAGCGCAGTACCGCAAAATGACCGAAACGCCGGTGGCGAGGCTCGTTCTGATGCTCGGGCTTCCGACGACGATCAGTATGCTTATTACAAATATTTACAATATGGCGGACTCGTATTTCGTCAGCCAGATCTCGCGCAGTGCGGGTGGTGCGACGAGCATCGTGTTCGGTGTTATGGCGATCTTACAGGCGTTCGGATTTATGTTCGGACACGGGGCGGGGAGCTATATCAGCCGTCTGCTTGGCGAACGGCAGACGAAAAAGGCAAGTGAATACGCGTCGGTGGGCTTCTTCTACGCCCTTATTTGCGGCACCGTCATTATGACGATCGGGCTCATCCTCCTCGAGCCCCTGATGCGACTGCTCGGCAGCACAGAGACCATCCTGCCGCACGCGATGGATTACGCGTTTTACATCTTCCTCGCGGCTCCTGCGATGACGGCGAGCTGTGTACTGAATAACATCCTTCGCTACGAGGGCAAGGCGCTTCTTGCGATGATCGGACTCACGACGGGCGGCATTCTGAACATTCTGCTTGACCCGCTGTTTATCTTTGGACTTGATATGAAGATCGCAGGCGCGGGACTCGCGACCGCACTGTCGCAGTACGTCTCCTTCACGATCCTTCTGTCGGTATTTCTGCTTCGCAAGACCGAGAGCAGAATCTCGCTTCGCGGTTTTCTTGTGCCGCACCTCAGAACCCTTCTGAACATTATTGTAATGGGACTTCCGAGCCTTGCGCGGCAGGGACTCAACAGCATTTCGACGATGGTTCTGAATCTGCAGGCGAAGGCGTTCGGAGACGCCGCGATCGCCGCGATGGGGTACGTCGGCAGAACGTCGAGCCTCATTTTCAGTGTCGGGCTCGGGATCGGGCAGGGCTTTCAGCCCGTCGCCGCCTTCAATTACGGTGCGAAAAAGTATTCCCGTGTGAAGAAGGGAACCTTCTTTACGCTTTGGTTCGGGGCAGCGTTCATCGGGCTTATTGCCGCCTGCTGCTTCCTCCTTGCCCCGCAGATCATCGCCCTTTTCGGAAACGACGCGGAGGTCGTGGCGATCGGAAGCGTAGCGCTTCGCATTCAGTGTGCGATATTGCCCGTTCTGCCGATCTCGGTCGTGGCGACGATGCTCTTCCAAAGCATCGGAAAAAGCATACCTGCGCTCATCCTTTCCTGCATTCAGAGCGGTCTCGTTTTCATTCCGCTGTGCATCGTGCTTCCGCAGTTTATTGATATTCTGGGTATTGAGATCGCACAGCCGCTCGCTTATCTCACGGCGGCGATCGTTTCACTGCCTATGATGCTCGTCTTTTTCAGGCATATGCCGAAGGATGCGTGATATGAAAAAGAAAGCCGCCCGACGGAGCTCCGTCGGGCGGCTTTGGAGTTTCATTCAAACCGTGTTTCCACCACGCGCGATGCGCATTCGGGGGAATAGCGGAAAACGTCCATATGTGGCGTTACGCGCGGATCAACGAAGTAGCGAAGCGACTTTTTCGCCGACGGGCGCGGAAGCTCGGTTTCGATCGGATCGATCAAGACGAGCTTGATCTTCATCCGCTCGGGCAGGATGCTCTTGATGTAAACCGCAACGGACGAGCCGATCGCGGGGAGCTCCGACGGATCGGAGGAGCCGTGCTCCGCAAGTCCCGCGAGGTTCGGCGTGAGCTCGACGAACACGCCGTACGGCTCGATCGAGCGTACGATCCCCGCAACGGTCTCGCCCGGCTCGAAGAGAGAGGCGTTCTCCTCCCACGTTCCGAGCAGCTCCTTCATTGTGAGAAAGATACGGTTCTGCTCACGGTCGATCGATTTGACCGCAACCGTGATGCGGTCGCCCGGAGCGATGCGGTCGCGCGGATGCGAGATCCGTGACACCGAGATCGAGTCGACCGAAAGGAGCGCGACGACGCCGCATCCGACGTCGCAGAATGCGCCGAAGGGCTCGAGATGGGTGACCTTTGCGGGGATCAGGTCGCCCGGTGTGAGGCTTGACAGGTAATGCGCGGCGCAGTCCTCCTGCGCCAGCCTACGAGAGAGGCGGACGGTCACACCGCCATTTTCGTTTTTGTCGATCGCGATCACCTTGCAGGCGGCGGACTTTCCGACGCGGGTGAGGATCGCGATGTCCTTGATCGCTTCACCCTTGCGGGTGAGAAGGCATTCCTCTCGCTCGATGATGCCGTCGGCACCGGGAAACAGATCGACGTGGAGACGGAAGCGGTGGTCGCAAAGCGTAACGGGGGCTTCAATGATCCGACCCTCGCGCAGTGCCTTTTCGAGACCTGTGAGAGAGGAGCGGTATTCGATGTTCCGCGGATCGGATGCGAGACTGCCCTCGGGCAGATAGGGTGTTTTGTACGTGCAGCCGGGATCGGCTTTTTCGTATGGGAATTCGCTGAAGGGAAACTGTTGTATCATTCCTTCGTTCTCCTTGCTTTTTGGTGTTCTACGGTAGATTCTATGCGCGTTTCTCGGGGAGCAGAACAAAAAAATTATAAATCGCACCCCTGAAAACAAGAGAAAAAACGAGAAAAAACGAGGAAACGGGAGCATACCTATATCAAAATTAAAATAATCGAAAAATTTTGAAAAAAGGTATTGACAAACAAAGGGGGGTGTGCTATAATATGCAGGTCGAAAAAATGATGCTTCACAATGTGAAGCGAGAATTCTGATTTGGAGGAATCGAAAATGTCCACTTATATGGCAAAGGTAGAGACCATTTCGCGTAAATGGTATGTCATCGATGCGGCAGGCAAGCCCCTCGGCCGTGTTGCTGCAGCTGCCGCTAACATTCTTCGCGGTAAGCACCGCCCCGAGTTCACCCCCCACGTTGACTGCGGTGAATTCGTCATCATCATCAACGCTGCACAGGCAACCCTGTCCGGCAAGAAGATGGAGCAGAAGTACCACTATCATCACTCCGGTTGGATCGGCGGTCTGAAGTCGGTTCAGTACAAGGAGCTGATGGAAAAGAAGCCCGAGCTCGCTATGGAATACGCTGTTAAGGGAATGCTTCCCCACAACAGCATCGGCGCAAAGTCCTTCACCCGTCTGAAGGTTTACGCAGGCGCAGAGCACAACCAGGCAGCACAGCAGCCCACCGCTGTTGAAATCTAAAAGGGAGGACTTCGAATATGTATACCAGCTTAAAGCCTTATTTCTACGGCACCGGCAGACGTAAGCATTCTACCGCCCGTGTTCGTATCGTTCCCGGCACCGGTGTTATCACCATCAACGGCCGCGACATCGACGATTACTTCGGTCTCGAGACCCTGAAGCTGATCGTTAACCAGCCCTTCGCAGTTACCGGAACCGAAGGCAAGTTCGACATCATCGCTCTCGTAAACGGTGGTGGTATCTCCGGCCAGGCAGGTGCAATCCGCCACGGCCTCTCCCGCGCGCTTCTGAAGGCTGACGACAGCTATCGTGCAGCTCTGAAGGCAGCAGGCTTCCTGACCCGTGATCCTCGTATGAAGGAAAGAAAGAAGTACGGACTCAAGGCAGCTCGTCGCGCACCTCAGTTCTCGAAGAGATAATTACAACATTATCAAAAAGCGAGAAAACAAGAGAAAAACAGAGATAAACGCCGTTTTTGCGAGATTTTGCAGAACGGCGTTTCCGTTTTGATGTCCGTTTGATGTCCGAACGCTCAAAAATTATAAAAAATCAGCGGTTAAGGCGTAAAAACCTCAACCGCTTTTTTGCTTTTTATCGGCTTGTTTCAATCAGATATTTTACAAGGTCAGGCAATATCCCTTGATTAGATGTATTACCGATAAATGATACATCTGCTATCTGTGGCGGTGTACCGCCGTTTGTGTACAGGCTCAAAACCTCTAACATCTTGATACGCTTTTGTGTGCCGTCCTTGTATGTAACATCTGCCCACACATCACGGTACAGCTCTTTTTCAAGATCGGAAAGTCTTTCATATATTTTCTTCTGCATACGCTATCGCCTCAATTCTGTTTAATATTCTTTGCACATCGTCAAGGCTGTTTCCGCTTACTACTCTGATAAAGCAAGCGTTTGGATTTGCTTCAAGTTCATCAACGGAACATTCCTTTTCCACACCGTCAAAGTCTGCGAGAATAACAAGGCGATTAGGTGAGATTTGTTCAAGCCTTTTCAACCTTTGAATTATGCTGTTCGTCATCTGCTATTGTTTCCTCTCCGAAAATTTCTCTTTCATACATTGAAATATCTTCGATTTCGATAACCTCGTCATTTTCTAACGCTTGAATACGTTTCAGTATATCCCTTGTCATTTAGTCCTCACTTTCAAAATCGTGTATATTTCTGTTTGGCTGTGGGTGATCTATCAGGTATTGAATATAGTCTAAAAATTCTTGATGTGCTTTTTCTATTGCCTCATCGTGTACTATCTTCTTTTCAACCTCAATCAGCCTATTTTTAACCGTTTTACTCATTGCTTGTATCGGGGATAGAATAGCCCTCTACCTTTGCTATAATTTCGTCTGTCCTGTCCATATACTGCCTATCGAACACAGCAGAGAGTTCAATTTCTTCAGGTCTTAACGCATATTCGCCCCATTTGATTACAGCTTCAAGGGCTTGACTATGAGCATTAGGGACGATTTGCAAAGCCCTGCCTTTGTCTGCCATTTCTCTATATCCCTGCTTTTCGCCTGTTTCAATGAGTTTTGCACCTATCAGCTTACGCATTGTATAATTTTCGGGGTATTCGTCAGCAAGTGCCATTAAATCCCTGTTGCTTAACGCTCCGCTGTTAATCAGAGCAAGCCCCTTTTCGTCAATCTGTTCAGGTGTAGCACGATAATGTCTGTCAAAAACGCCGTTTGCTTCGTTAAGGATTTCGGCAAATTCTGCCTTTGCTTCTCTTACCACACTATCAAGGCGGTTTTTCAAGTCCCTTTGAATTTGCTCATTCTTGATGTACGCTTCCTGTCTTTCGTTTGGGTTTCTCCACCCTCTCTGCTGTTCCTTGTTCCACTTTTCACGTTCCTTGACAAGAGCATTTGCGTAAACCTCAAAGCCTGCACGTGCTTGTCTGTATGCGTTTCTCATTCTGTTGATATAATCGGTCAAATAAATTCTTTTCTCATTCATTTTAATAGCCTCCAGCTTCAAAAATATTTGCGGTGTAATTACCGTCTTTGTCCTTGCAAAGTCCCTTTGCGACTTGTCCTATAAAACTACCGCTTCCATAGGACAAATACGATATATCGCCCTTTGTGGCGTGTTCTAAAAGTTGCTCGGCGTTCAATATCTTTTGCGTGCCTTGTTTGTCCTTAATCATATATCTGCCGTCAGGATTGGCTTGCAAAAAATCATCAAGTTTTATCAATCTATCAATCATTGACATAGTGTATCACCTCTCAATTACTCACACTCTTTTCAAGTTCTTCAATCCTTGAAAGAATGTCTATCTGCTCGGTGTACTTCAAGCAATTTTGCAATATCAGGGCAGAGGCGTTTAATCTCACCTGTGGAGCGGTGTCCGTATCTTCCATAATGCCCCTGATCGTGTCAACCGCCTTTGTCAATGTTGCTTGTAATGTGGTACAGGCTTCATTCAAAACAAGAGAACGCCTGCGGTCATATTCTGCCTTGAATGTTTCATCAGCAAGCCTATTGTAAATCGTGGTACGGCTTACACCTGAAATTTTCTCGGCTTCCGCTATGCTTCCACACGATAACAGAGCGGTCAAGATGTGTTCGTCTTTCGGTTTCAATTCCATTAAATCACCCCTTATTTTGTGCGTTTTTTCGCTGATATGTAAAGATTTTACCTGCTGTTTTGTCATACACTCGCAAGCCTGACGGAATAATCTCTATTTTGATTGTGTCCGTTTCAATGGCTGTATGAGGCTCTGAAACGCCCTCTGAACGCTTTACACGGACAGATCGGAAAGTGTATTCCTGTTCTGCTTCAAGGTCATATACGGTAGTTATTACGCCCTCTCGGACGATTAGAACGCTATCACTTTGATATAGTGTCTTTGGCTCATTATTACAGCCCACAAAGGACAGCAAACAGACAGAAACAAGCAAGAGAAAAGCAACTGTTTGTACACCTTTCAGGCGTTTCAGCTTTTCCGCTCTGTCCTTTTTTGATTGTTCAAGATTACATACATAATCAAGAGCTTTTTTGCCTTTGCGGTAGTTTTGATAATACTGCCGTTGATATGCTCTGCGTTTTTCGATCTTGTCAATATCGGTCATTTATTCGCCCTCACTTTCGGATTTCTTCATTTCTTTGATTTGCTTTTTCAGGCGATTGACTTCCTTTCGATATTCGTCCTTTTGATGTTCCAAACGCTGAATTTTTTCGTTAAGTAAATCAATCAACATTGCATTATAATCGGTCATTTTTTATCACCTCGCTAACATTTCAATTTGTTTATTATTCAAAAATTTTCGTTTGCGGATATAGTTCACGGCTTCATCGTATTCAGGGAAATAATGTCCGTTTCCTGCAAACTGTACGCACCATTCAGCATAATCAGGCGGTGAATAGTCTTGTATTCTTTGCAACCACACTATACAGCCCTTATGCGTGCATATTTTCTCTTGTGATAGAATAGTCATCGTTTCACCTTTCTGTCGGTTACAAAGGTTACAAGAGTTACGCATTTTTCCATAGAGGATAAAAACATAAATATATTATTTTATTTTTTGTAGATGCTCCATAGGATTTTACTGTAACGCCTGTAACCTGTAACCGTATATTAAATATGATGGACAAAATTATAATTGCGTTTCGGTAACACTCTCAATCTTTGGGTTTTGCCGTCAATCTTTCGGATTTCTGCATTATAGCCCATTTTATCAAGCACTTTTCCGATTTGTGCAGAGGAATAGGCTCGGAGTTCATCGGGGTATAACTGCTTAAAATCCGTAACGGTCATATATAACCATTCGATTTTATACCTTGCATTATCGGATTGATTGAGAATGTCCTCAATTTCGTTTTCGCCTTTGAGTTTCTTTTCGTGATTGGCGTTTCTCTCTGCAAGTTGCTTTTGTTCAGCCTGTGTCAATCTAAATCCCTGAATATCATTCAACGCCATTTGCTCGATCTGTTTCCACAGCATAACAGCGTTAAAATCTCGTAAACGGTCAAGGTCTATTTTGTCGATCTGAACGGTCAAGAAACGGCGATTTCCTGTGCTGTCTATCAAAAATTCATCGCTATTACAAGTACCGCAAAGGCTTGTCCTACGTATCGCTCTGATACTGTCCCTACCGTATGGACGGCGGTACTCGTCAACGGAATTTGTGATAAACGCTTTCAGGCGTTCAATATCGCTTCTGAACGTGCTTTCGATTTCTCCCATTTCAGCTATCCAACAGGACAAGGCTCGAATGTACGTATCTTTATCACGAAAATCCACACAAACGCCCTCTTTGAAAAATTGCGGTTTTAGTGCTAACTTTCGGAAAAGAGAGGTTTTGCCTATTCCTTGTCTGCCTGTGATTACGAGAACGCCGTCTGCTCCGAATGGCTCTGTTTCATCGTTATGTAACAGGGAGATACTTTGCCATAACCATTTTTTAATGAGTGTACGGCTCAATTCGTCATTATCGGCAATATGCAGAATAGAATACAATTCTGAAAGATAGTCCCTGCCGTCATAATCGTATGAGTTCAGCAGTTCAATCACAGGATTGTATCTGTTACGGCTTGCAATTATATCAAGGTATGCGGATATGATTTGTATATTGCACCGTTTGAAATTGCCCTGTAATTCACTATACAGAATGGCTGATATATTGGAGTGCAAACGCTCTTGACTTTCGCCCTGCATACCCTCAATATCAATGCTCTGTGTAACATCGTTCAGCCTTACTGTAACGCCGTTTTCGGTCAGGTATTCGGATAATACTTCGGGTGTAAATAAATCGTCTGTATCGTCTTTTTGAGGCTCTTTGCGTGGTCTGCCTCTGCCTTTGTAATACTCGCCCCCACACAAAGCAATAGCATTTGAAATTGTGGCTTCTCGGTAGTCTGTACGTTCCCATTTCTGACGGTATAAAGCACTACCCCGAAAAGCTGTGTCAATGGCATTTATATCGCCTTGCAAATAAAAAGCAAGCATATTACAAAGGGCTATGTCTGCGGAGCTTTCATCGTTGTTATACGCCGATATATCGCCCCTGTCATAAAGAGCAATAAACTTTGTGCCGTTCTTTGCTTTTCGTGCTATGTCAATGATATTTTCGCTCAATCGTTTACCGCCTTTATACATATATTTTTCAAGGAAATATAAAACTTCCTCTGTCTTGTCCGTTATATTCTCGGTGTCAGATACTCGATTACCTGTATATGTGAAGTATCTATTTGTCAATCCGCTGAAATAACATTCAAGCTCATTACTTTTGTTTTTTTGATAATACCGTGTGTCAAGTTTGATTTTGCCGTCCTTGTCTGTGGTCTTTGGTATTCTTGACATATCGCACCTGAACAGGATATGAAAACCGCTTCCGCTCGGTGATCGTTCGATATATGTCCCCTCAAAGAGTTGCAGTATCTCATTTTGGAGAGGGTTTGACTTTGTGTGCCCGTCCGCTCCGTCAATGTCAATTCCACAGATACCGTCCGCAAACATAAAGCCCATACCGTCATACTTTTTACAGGCTGAAAATGCCGTCTGATAATCGCTCCAACTCTGCCGATTATTGCTCATAGCCTTACCGCCTGTTTTGGCATTGTATGGTATCTTTGTCGGTCTGCCGTCTTTGTCGGTTTCATATTGCCAACATATCCACACACTTTGAGATTTTAAGTCAGTCAAACATTTCTCACCGCCTTTTTGCTTTCCTCTGTGAGCTGTTCAACCAAAAGGGGATAGTTAATCAAGCATTTGTTTCCGCACATTATATGAGGGATTTTTCCTTGTTTTTGGAGCAACCTCAAAGCGTGCTCGGAGAGTATTCCTGTTTTTGCCGTTTCACGTATAGTCAAGAATTGAGGGGTAGTATCAAGCATTGGCTTCACCTCTCACAATTCGATCAATAGCAGAGAAAACAAGTTTTTTCTTGTCCTCTGACAGTTCTTCTCTTAACCACTTGCAAAAGGTAAATTCAGATATGCCGATTTCCTTTGCAACCTCATAATGACAGAGGCGGTTTTTCTTAATCAACATTCTTACATCTAAATTGTACATATTTTTAATTCCTTTCATAAAATCAAAGGCTGTGCACTTCCTTTTGTAACTTTATTATAAACTAAAACAATAACTATTGACATTGTCAAAATGTCGTGATACAATATATGATGAAAGGAAACATTTTGAAAGGTGATTATATATGAAGCAACAGTATCAAGCGTATTATGTCAAAGGCTCTACAACTGCACGAATTGATCTCCGAGTGCGATATGATAGTTATAGTGAAATGAGCGAAACTGCAAGAGCAGAGTTTGCGGACGGTGAGGCAGAAAATCAAGTTGAAAAAATAGACTTGTCATACACACAACACTATCTTTTTGATTACACTCATTTTCTCGGAAATTTGCTTGCTTGCGAAAATCCATTTGAACATATCAAGAATATGTTTGTAGCGGTGAGCGATCTGTCCTGTCGTTTTTTCAAGTATCAGTTAAATCACGCCGAAAAGGATTATAAAGAGTTTATGTCCTATGGCAATTTCACACCTGATTTTCTTGCAATTTTTGCAAACAATAAACGGATAACGTTTAACCGCAAATTGTATGAATTGGAAAACGGTACATATATCCCCTTGAAAATCAACAGCACCGCCTCTGAAATAATTTACTGTTATGAAAGTACAGATATAAAAGATATAATCTTTTCAACTATTCATTTTGCGTTAGAAAATGGATATAAACTTGTTCAATGTTCCCATTGCGGACGGTGGTTTTTCAAAGACGGAAGCAGAGCAGGAAGCAACAAAAAATACTGCAACCGAAAAAGCACTTTTAACGGATATGAACATTTGCCCTGTGAACAAGCTGTGAGAAATATCAATCAAGAATTACAAAGAAAAAAGAAAAGAATATATAACTCAATGGTTAGAGAACATTTGAGTACAGAGCAATTTGTCCGTGATTTTTTGGACGAATGTGCGGAGTATATGGCAAAAGTCAAAAATACCGCTTCAGTACAGAATTTGTCGGAATATTGGGATTTTCTAAATAACTATAAGGACGGTGTAAAAAATGGCAACGATAAATAAACGTGGAAACACATTTCAAATTGTGGTATCGCTCGGACTTGATACGAACGGAAAGAAGATCAGAAAAACTACCACATATAAACCGCCCGAAAACACCACACCGAAAAAGGCTGAAAAGCTCGCACAGGAATTTGCTATTGAGTTTGAGCGTAAATGTAGAGGGCTGTCCTCATTAAACGAAAATATGCGTTTCTCTGAATTGGCTGAATGGTATATTGAAAACTATGCAAGAAACAAGCTGAAACCGATTACAGCCTACACCTATGAGGGACAAATAAGAAACCATTTACTGCCTGAATTGGGGAATATGAAACTAAAAGATTTCACCCCTGCAAAGATTACGGCATTTTTCAAAACTCGCACTTATCAGCCTGCAACCTGTCGGAAAGTCTATGTAATTCTTCAAAGTGTGTTCGCTCGTGCTGTGGAGCAAGGTTTTATCAAGGAAACGCCCTGCACAAAAGCGGTTATACTTCCAAAAGCACAAACGCCGAAAGAAAAAAAGCCTTTCCTTGACGAAAATCAAGCAAAAGCCTTGTTAAAAATGGTAGAGGATAACACACAGTTCAACCGCATTATAAAGGTACTGTTATATACAGGTATGCGATCGGGTGAGTGTTTGGCTCTCCGTTGGCAAGATATAGACTTTGAGAACAGGACAATTCACATTGAAAACACTCTGACAGATGTCGGCGGTAAACATTGGCTTCAACCGCCTAAAACTGCAACAAGTAACCGTTATATTGCTTTATCGGATATATTGGCTGAAATATTCATCGAACAAAAGAAATATAATGATGAAAAATTGAGCAGGCTCGGAAGTCTGTATCAATATCCTGAAATGGTATTCACAACAGACAGCGGAAATTATGTTGACAGGTCAGGGCTTAACACACAGTTCAGGCGTTTTGTAAAGGGAACGGACTTTGACTTTATTTCTCTGCATAGTTTACGCCATTGTAACGCAACGCTTTTGATAAACAGCGGTATTGATCTCAAAATCGTGAGTGAGTTGCTCGGTCATTCTGATGTGTCCACAACAGCGAATGTTTACGCTGATGTTCTGAAAAGCTCAAAGGCAAAAGTAGCAGACTTGATTTCCCTGAAATTACAGAACGATTGATGTCCGTTGATGTCCGTTGATGTCCTTTTGATGTCCAAAATTACAAAAAGGTATTGCAATTTGCACCAAGATATGATACAATAATGCGTGTAAAGCCTTATATTACAGGAATTTTTCAAACGATACAAAACGGCACAAAACACCTACATTATAACTCGAAGAGATAATTATTTTCTCAAAATACCCCCGAAAACACTGGGTTTTCGGGGATTCTTTCTATCTGTCTGCCGCAAATTTGCCGCAAATCGTATTTTAAGTGTTTCCAAACAGGGCGTTTGATATTGATTCGTTGACATAAATACGGCGTTCTTTAAGGTACTGAATCAGCTCAGGCTCGGTGATCTGATCGACAAAGCGACTCCAAGAGAGGTGGCGCACTTCCTCGTCCGACAAAGAAACAGCCACCTCGCAGATGTGGTTGACCAACTGCAGGGTGGCAAGTATCGTGTTGAGCTTTAACGTACCTCTGAAGATGCGGAATTCGATTGTAGAATAGTTTGTAAGGTTAACACAGGTATATCTGCCGTCATAGCCCTTCTTGGTGTGTTCAAGCATTTCTTTCGGTTGATCCTTATATCCATATCGGCGCGCCCAACTATTAAGCTGCTCCTGCGTTCTGCGGGAGAAGATCAAAAGCTCGTTCCAATTGCGTTCTAAAACTTTCAACTGACCTTCATAAAAATTCACAATTTCAACATTGACAATTGCATTTGCGAATAGTATAATATTGAATAGTTCAAAAATGAACAAAAGGAGCTTTTTATGATAACGATTCAGGAAATGAATGGACACGCAAGAAAGATAGGATTGGCATACGAAAAAGCATTGCTGCCGTTGGCTAAAGAAACTGACATGCCTCATACGGCGATAAGTATCCTTCTTTTTATTGCCAATAATCCCGAGTTTGCTACGGCAAGCTATATTTGCGATATGAGAGGACTGAAGCGCCCCGTGGTATCCGCTCACGTTGAAAGTTTGGTGCAGGGGGGATACATTGAAAGACGCGCCGTTCCCGGTGATAGAAGAAAGGATGCACTCGTATGCACGGAAAAGGCGCAGAAGATCGTTGAAGCAGGACGGGAGCGTCAGATTCAGTTTGCAAAAGCGGTTTTGGAAGGGATCAGCGAGGAGGATCGCGCCGTAATGGAGCGGTGCTTCAAATTGATGGACGCAAATATTGATAAGATCATAAAGGAGAAATAATTTCAAGATGCTCAAATTGCTGAAATACATGAAAAATCAGGAACGGTGGATGGTTCTCGGTAGTATTGCTTTGATCATCGGACAGATCTATTTTGATCTGACGATGCCAGACTATATGAGTGATTTGACGGTTTTGATCAACACCCCCGGAAGTGAAATGGCAGATATTCTGACTGTGGGCGCGAAAATGCTCGGCTGTACGCTTGCAAGTGCGGCGCTTGCGATTGCCTGCGGATTTCTGATCTCGCGTATTGCAGCGGGATACAGCTTTGCCGTCAGAGAAAAGCTATTTTCTCACGTGATGCTGCTCGGCAAAGCCGAAACGTCCAAATTTTCAATTCCGAGCTTGATTACAAGAACAACCAATGATATCACGCAATTGCAGATGATTGTCGTTATGGGCTTGCAATCGCTTGTAAAAGCGCCCATCATGGCGGTATGGGCGATCATTAAGATTCTCGGCAAGAGCTGGGAGCTGTCTGCCGTAACGGCATCCGCAGTCGTCGTGATATGCACGACGGTTCTTACCATTATGTCGGTTTGTCTGCCTCGCTTCCGTAAGGTTCAGAAGCTGACCGATACGCAGAACCGCATGGCAAGAGAGAATCTGACAGGTATCAACGTAGTCCACGCTTTCAATGCTGAAGGCTATCAGACCGAAAAATTTGACGTGCCCAACACCGAGATGATGCATACGCAGCTGAAAAATCAACGCTTATTCTCCTTGATGCAGCCTGTGATGGGAACCTGTATGAACGGTCTGTCCTTGGCAATCTATTGGCTCGGCGCGGCTCTCATCAATCAAATAGCGATTACCGACGTCGCGGGTAGAATCGCGATGTTCAGTGACATTGTCGTGTTCAGCACCTATGCGACCTACGTGGTCATGTCGTTTATGATGATGGTCATGGTGTTTATGATGCTTCCCGCAGCGCAGGTATCGGCAGAACGTATCAATGAGGTGCTTGACAGACAGGCAACCGTTACCGAGGGCGCAAAGAGCAATGCCGACGAGGTTGGAACGGTAGAGTTCAAGAACGTATCCTTTGCTTATCCCGAGGCGCAGGAGGAGGCTATCTCCGACATCTCCTTCCGCATTGAAAAGGGACAGACACTTGCCATTATCGGTGCAACCGGATGCGGCAAAACCACGCTCATTTCCTTGATCGCGCGCTTCTATGATGCCACTAAGGGTGAAGTCCTTGTGGACGGAGTAAACGTCAAGGATTATACCTTTGATGGCTTGTATAATAAGATCGGATATATCACGCAAAAGGCAGTCTTGTTTGCGGGAAGTATCCGAGAGAATATTACCTTTGGTGAAAGCCAAGACGGCTTTGACGAGGAAACGGTGGATATGGCGATCTCGCTCTCTCAGGCAAAGGAGTTTGTGGATAAGACCGAGGGTGGTAAGGATCACCGAATCGTACAGCTTGGTAAGAACGTGTCGGGCGGACAGAAGCAACGTCTTTCGATTGCCCGCGCTCTTGCAAGAAAGCCCGAAATACTGATATTTGACGACTCCTTCTCGGCACTTGACTATAAGACCGACGCTACCCTTCGCCACGGACTTGCAAAAGAGCTGTCGGATACCACTAAAATCATTGTGGCACAGCGTATCAGCACCATTCGAGACGCTGACAAGATCATCGTGCTTGAGCGCGGTGAGGCGGTGGGCATCGGCACACACGACGAGCTGATGGAAAGCTGCCCCGTCTACCGCGAGATCGCGCAGTCTCAGCTGACGGCTGCCGAGCTTGCGTAAGGAGGTGCCGATATGAAACAAACACTTGCTAAAATTTTCAAATATATGGGCAACGCGCCTCTCGTTATTTTTGCGTTGCTTCTCGCCGCGCTTGCCGCGGTTATGACGATCATCACGCCCGATAAGGTCGGAGAGATCACCGACATCATTTCCGACGGACTTGTAGGCGGTATTGATATGTCTGCTATCGCCAAGGTGGGCATCACGCTGATCGTATTTTATCTGATCGGCGCTTTAGCGAACTTTGTTCAGCATTATATTATGGCGACCGTTACCCTGAAAGCTTCCCGCAGAATGCGCCACGATCTTTCGGTCAAGATCAATAAAGTACCGCAAAAGCAATTCGGCGAAACCTCAACGGGTGACATTCTCAGCCGTATTACCAACGACGTATCGGTGCTTCAGCAGGGTATGACCAACAGCCTGCCCACAATGATCAGCGCCGCGACGCAGTTTATCGGCTGTCTCATTATGATGTTCGTCACCGAATGGCATCTTGCCCTGACTGCCGTTCTCATCACGATGGTCGGTATGGTGCTTCTGATGCTCATTATGGGACGCTCACAGAAATACTTTAAGCAGCGGCAGGTCAGCCTCGGCGCACTGAATGGGTACGTTGAGGAAATGTATTCGGGGCATGACGTGGTTCGCATCTCCAGAGCCGAAAAGAAGGTGCTGAACCGATTCGGTAAGCTTAATAAAGATGTTTATGACGCCAATTGGAAATCTCAATTTCTTTCGGGTATGATGCAACCCCTGATGAACGTTATCGGCAATCTTTCCTATGTTGCCGTATGTGTCATCGGCGCGGCGCTTGCCATAAACGGAACGATCAAATTCGGCGTTATTATTTCCTTTATTCTGTACGTTCGTCTCTTTACCGCCCCCTTGACGCAGATCGCGCAGGGAATGACCAATTTACAGACGGCTACCGCAGGCGCGGGTCGTATCTTTGATTTTATGGAAGCCGAGGAATTAGAGGACGAAAGCGGCAAGCCAAAGCACGAAACCGAGGAAACAAAGGGCGCTGTCGTATTTGATCACGTTCGCTTCGCCTACCCCGAAAACCCCGACAAGGTCATTATCAAGGACTTCTCGGCAAAGGTGACACCCGGACAAAAGGTCGCCATTGTCGGCCCCACGGGCGCGGGAAAGACTACGATGGTTAATCTTTTGATGCGCTTCTTTGAGATCAACGGCGGCAGTATTACGGTTGACGGCATGCCCATTCACGACATTCGTCGCGAGGACGTTCACGATATGTTCGGTATGGTATTGCAGGACACGTGGCTATTTGAAGGAACGGTTCGTGAAAATCTTGCCTACAATATGACGGAGATCACCGACGAGGACATCATGCGCGTTGCCAAGGTCTGCGGAATCGATAAGTTTATTCGCTCCTTGCCGCATGGACTTGACACGGTACTGACCGAGGGAACGACTATTTCGGCAGGACAGAAGCAGCTTCTTACCATAGCCCGCGCGATGCTTCAGGACGCGCCTATGCTGATCCTTGACGAAGCCACTTCCTCTGTGGATACGAGAACCGAGGTCATTATCCAACGAGCGATGGACGAGTTGACAAAGGGAAGAACCAGCTTTGTTATCGCGCACCGTCTTTCCACTATTCGTAATGCCGATCTTATTCTTGTTATGAAGGACGGCGACGTGATAGAAAGCGGAGATCACGAAGAACTTATGCAGAATGGCGGCTTCTATTATCAGCTTTATCAGAGTCAGTTTGACGTAGAAGAACAGGACGCATAAAAAGGATGAATCAGAGAAAAAAGAAACTATCAAAAATATCAGCACTTCACTATTTGAAGTTGGTATTGAGTCAACCTCTTTGTAATTGCTCTCGTGTTCTGCAATGTTGCTTTTTGAAACCTTACCCCAATGATCTGAGGCGGCGAGGAATATTATGTTCTCACCGCCTTTTTCTTACAATAAATATCAAAAGTTATTGACATATACCAAAAACCGTGATATAATTGGTATATACCAAAAATAAGGAGCTATGTGAGATGCCAAGACCGAGAAAATGCCGCAAGGTTTGCAGAATGCCCATTGCAGATACATTCGTTGCTAATTCAGCTAAAGAGGAAGCAGTCGTTTTGACCGTTGATGAATATGAGTGCATTCGACTCGTTGACTATCATGGTTTTTCTCAGGAGCAATGCGCTGAATATATGCAGGTATCTCGTGCGACTGCACAGCTCATTTGTGATACTGCAAGAAAGAAGCTTGCTTCAGCTCTTGTGAACGGATATACGATTCGCATAGAGGGTGGTGATTACCATCTTTGTGACGGGAAAGAAACACACTGCGGATTCGGTGGCTGTCAAAAGCACTGCCAACGAAAAAGTGATGCGGAATAAATAACGTTTTTCATTCAAAATTAGTATTTAGGAATTGGAGGTATAAGAAAATAATGCTAAGCAAGAACTGGAAAAGCATTGTTGCCTTTTTGTGCATATTATTGGTCATAGCCCATACCTCTATCGTTTTCTTGACTCACGCACACGACTGCGTCGGCTCAGATTGTACTGTTTGCGCTTTGATTGAGACCTCACGTAACACGATGATCGGTCTTGTGCTTGCTGTCACAGTGCATCAATTAGCAAATATCTTGTTTACAATTTCATGCTCATACAAATCTATACCATCGGGCAATAACGGTACTCCCGTTGCGCTTAAGGTGAAGCTTTCGGATTAAGACTTGATTTATTATCAGATCAAATCTAAAATACGAAAGGAAAAAACATATGATTGAAATTAAAAATCTCGGCAAACAGTTTCAAAACGAGACAGAGATTGAATACCGTGATATTACCTTTGAGACCGGTAAATCCTATATGCTGCTCGGCGCATCGGGATGTGGAAAATCTACTCTGCTCAATATGATCGCGGGTATTCTCTCTCCCTCAAAAGGCTCCATCGTGATTGATGGCGTAGAAATGAGTGCAGCCACACAAAAGATAAAGGACAAATTCAGAATTGGGAAGATCGGCTATATCTTCCAAGATTTTAAGCTGATAAACGATATGACAGTCGCTGATAATATCGGCATTCTCCGTCTTGAAGGTGTAGATATTTCGGATATGGACGATATGCTCCGTTCTCTTGATATCTACGAAAAGAAAAACGCGAAGATCAAGCATCTTTCCGGAGGGCAGAAGCAGAGAGTCGCTATTGCACGCGCTCTTGTAAAGCACCCCGACATTATTCTTGCGGACGAGCCTACCGGCAACCTCAATTTCGCCATTGGCGAACAGGTTATTAAGGAATTGATCGAAGTCTCACGCGGCAAAACCTTGATTGCTGTCACCCACGATGACCGCCTTGCAAAGTATTTCGACGAAGTCATAGATATGAATGAAATGACCAGCGGAATGCGAGATACGGTTACCCTAAAGGAGGTCGATTGAGATGTTAAAATTTGCGTTAAAAAATATGGCGATCAAAAAGGTACAGATCATTCTGATCGTCCTCTCTATCGTCATCTCCGCAGGCATCGGCGTTCTTGCCTTTAACGTAGCAACTCAGGTTGACGAAGGTATAACCTCGGGTGCACAGTATTATTCCGCTATTGTCGGCCCTGCGGGTAGTAACACGCAGCTCGCTATGAATACTATGTATTTTACCGACTCTCCCGTAGGAACGATTCCATATTCGGTTGTATCCTCCTTGCAGCAGGATCAGCGAGTTGATTCCGTGATTCCTTTTGCGATGGCAGATAATTATAACGGCTATAACGTAGTCGGAACCACCCCTGCTTATCTGAAAAACAAGTCGGTTGCAAAGGGTGAAATGTTTACGGTAGCCGAAACGATGCAAGCCGTAGTCGGTTCCAATATCGCAAAGTACTGTGATCTTGAGGTTGGAGATTTAATTTATACCAGCCATTCAGCAAGCGGTACGGATACGCATACCCAAGGACTCACCGTCGTCGGTATCCTTGAAGAAAGCCATTCCTCGTTTGATAACGTAGTATTTACTCAAATCAAAACCCTTTGGGATATGCACGATCACGGTGAGGAACACGGTGAGCACGAAGAAGGCGAGGAGCATCAGCATACCCACGGTACAGTCTGTGCTATACTTATAAATACGAAGAATCCCGGATATGCCATGCAGCTGGTTCAGGAATACGATGGCAAGATTATTACCACCGAGGACGGCGACAATTACACCCTTCAGGCAATCGAACCTATGAGCATCGTTCGTGACGTCTTAAGTGATGCTGACG
>JAFVXC010000018.1 GCA_017501345.1 Clostridia bacterium | reverse complement strand
TTTATTCGAACTCAAAAAGAAACGTAACGCGGAATCGCACATTTGACGGGAGAGAATTTTTCTTGTATAATGGAGCCACTCCAATAAAGAAACGTCCGAAATATGTGCAGAATGCAGAAAGGAGTTATTTATGATTGCAGGACACCTGCGAGAAAAAGACGGACATTATTACTGTGTACTCAGCTACACCGATTACACAGGCGAACGAAAACAAATATGGAAATCCACGGGACTTCCCGTGAAAGGAAACAAGAAGCGCGCCGAGGAAATGCTATCGCATCTTCGCAAAAGCTTTGTTGTACCGAAAGCACCAGCCGACTATTTTGATTTTAGCGACAGAATGCTTTTCACCGATTTTATGCGGGCTTGGCTTGAGGTGGTGCGAACCACGGTCGTGCCTACTACCTTCGGCGGCTATCAGACCACGGTGGAAAAGAAGTTCATTCCTTACTTTGAGAAAAAGAACTTGGCACTTGCCAACGTGCAAGCCAAGGATCTACAGACCTTCTATCTCCACGAGATGAAAACGCTGTCGGGAACAACGGTCAGACACGAGCACGCGCTGCTTCACAAGATTCTCAAGTACGCATACCGAATGGATCTCATCCCCAACAATCCCGCCGACAAGGTTGACCCGCCACGCGCGGAGCGTTTTGAAGGCTCGGCGTATACCGAGGAGGAGCTTGCCTTGCTCATCGAGAAATCTTGGGATCACAAGCTGGGGCTTCTCATCTACATTACGGCTCTGTTGGGTCTGCGTAGAAGTGAGGTGCTCGGACTCAGATGGAAAGCCATTGACTTTGAGGAGAACAGGATCACCATCAATCACACGGTCACTGAGGCGCGTGTGGACGGCAAAACCGTTATCATTGCCTCCGACCGCACAAAAACCAAGTCGAGCTACAGAAGCTTTCCCATGTCAGACACGGTGAGAGAGAAGCTGCTTGCTTGGCGTGAGGTGCAAAAGCGAAACCGCAAGATCTGCGGCAACAGCTACAACATGAAGGACATCGACTACGTGTTCACCGACGAAATGGGAAACCGCTTCAAGCCGCGTTACATCGAGGACGCTTTTCCGAAGATACTTGAACGCAACGGTCTACGCAAGATCCGCTTTCACGATCTGCGCCACACCTGCGCGAGTCTGATGCACAAAATGGGGCTCTCACCCAAGGAAGTGCAGGACTATTTAGGGCACTCTACCGTGAGTGTAACCCTTAATATTTACACGCATTTGGACTGGAGCAGCAAGGAAAATGCCGCAAAAGCCATGGAAAACGCGGTAAAATTACCCGAAAATGTGCAAATTGCGAGCAAATGGGAGAGCTGAAAAAGCCTTATACCACAAGGGTTTTTCGGGGGTCAGGAGAGAATTTTCGAGTTCTCTCCAAGGCGAAAATTCAGGGGGCTTAAAACACAGAAAAAAGCACCTGATTTTTAGCGAATATCACTAAATTCAAGTGCTTTTTACTGCACAAATTTGTGCAAAATGTGGCGGAGGGTGTGGGATTCGAACCCACGTGCCCAGAGGGCAAACGGTTTTCAAGACCGCCTCGTTATGACCACTTCGATAACCCTCCGTAGGTTATCTTTAGCGAAATGCTCCGGAATTTGGAGAGAATTTCGCGAGAGAACTATGAAATTTTTGTATGATGGAAAATGCCGAAAACCCTTGATATTACAAGGCTTTTGAGGGAACAAAAGAAACAGTTACGCGCGGGTTTTCAAGACCACCTCGTTATGACCGCTTCGATAACCCTCCACGTCTATTTCAATCCGTTGTTCAAAAATCAGTCCTTGGAAAAAGGAGAGAACAACAGGAGAGAACTGAGTAAAATATTAAGTTGTAAAAGTGCAAAAATCCCTTATAAATCAAGGGTTTTCGGGGTGTGGCTTTCCAATAACGAGTACAAATTTCAAGACTGATCTCTTCGGCCACTTGAGTACACCTCCACGTGTCTCGGTCACCGATACAGTATAGCACATTTTTTTGGCTTTGTCAAGACACGGAACGGAAAAATATCCGAATTTACGCTCTCGCGCATTATCGGTCGAGGATCGAGCGAATGATCTCAGCGGATTTTCGCAGGCGCGCGGTTTCGCTTTCGTTGAGCGGGATCTCGAGGGTCTGATGGATGCCGTTTGCGCCGACGACGCAGGGGATGCTGAGGCAGACGTCCGATATGCCGTACTGTCCTGTGAGAAGGGTGGAGACGGGGAGGATCGTGTCCTCGTCGCGGACGATCGCCTCGGCGATACGGCGTACCGACTCCGCGATGGCGTAATAGGTCGCCCCCTTCGCTTCGATGATGTGATACGCAGAATTCTTCACGCTCTCGAAAAGCTCGTGCAGGCGGTCGATTCCGGGACCTTCGACGCAGGTGCCGCAGTAGTGGTCGAGATCGACCCCCGAAATGTTGGCGGAGCTCCATACGGGAAGCTCGCTGTCGCCGTGCTCGCCGATGATGAAGGTGTGCACGTTTCGGAAATCGACGCCGAGCTCCTTGCCGACGAGATATTTCAGCCGCGCGGTATCAAGAACGGTCCCTGAGCCGATGACGCGGCTTGGAGAAAAGCCCGAAAACAGGATCGTCTGATAGGTCAGAATATCGACGGGGTTCGTGACGACGAGGAGGATCGCGCTGTCGTTGTAGCGCGTGATCTCACGAAGGATCGAGCGGAAGATCTGCGTATTCTTCATAGCGAGATCAATGCGGGTCTCACCGGGCTTCTGACTTGCGCCTGCCGTAATGATGATGAGCGAGGCGTCGGTGAGATCGTCGTAGTCACCTGCATAGATCTCCATCGGTGCGTGAAAGGGGAGACCGTGGCTGAGATCTGCCGCCTCGCCCTCTGCCTTGTGTGTGTCGATGTCGATCAGGACCATCGAAGAAAAAAGCTCGCTTTGCACGAGGGAAAAGGCGGTGGTCGCGCCGACAAATCCGCATCCGATCACGGCACATTTTCCGCGCAGGGTTTGATTTTTCGGGCGGTGGATGCCGACGGGCTTTTCGATCGTGCCGGTGCCTTTCGGGTATTCCGCGAGGGTGTTTCGGCGGAACGCCTCCGTGAAGCCCGTGTGTTCGGTGCGATGGTACATAGAATTGCCTCCGTATCTGTTTCTTTTTTCACGGGATAGTTTGCCCGATGTATGTGTCTTCGATACGCTTTTTACGGAGAAACGTGCCTGAGTCGAAAACCCGCGAAAATGTAAATTTTTTTTGCTAAGATTCTTTTTTTTGGTGGCAGGCATTGACATTTCGCCCGGATGGTGGTATAATTTCACCACAAAAAAACGTGTGTTTGGGAAATCACCCTCTCTCGTTTCGTCAAAATGACGATCGGGGGGGGGTGATTTGTCTGATTTTGTGCATTTTACACAAAGCGCTACAAGTGTAACTTGTATTCAATTTTTTGATCTTTACGCATTCGGCGTTCAGATATATTCGTCAATCGAAAATCTATTTCAGGAGGAAAAACAAATGACGAAAAGACATAGCACGAAAAGAGCGCTTCTGATGAGCGCGCTGTCGCTGCTGCTTTGCTTCTCGATGCTGCTCGGTACCACCTACGCGTGGTTTACCGACTCTGTAACGAGTGCGAACAATGTGATCAAGTCGGGAAATCTCGACGTTGCGCTTGAATACTGGGACGGAGATTCCTGGGAGAGTGTGGAAAACGTTTCCAACATTCTCGACGGCAACCTTTGGGAGCCCGGTTACGTTGACGTAGCGTATCTCAGAATTACGAACGCAGGCACGCTTGCGCTGAAGTATCAGCTCGGCGTGAACATCGTTTCTGAGAAGTCCGGCGTGAATGCAGAGGGCGAAAGCTTCAAGCTCTCCGACTACATCTACTTCGACGTTGTTGAGGGTGTAAACGGCGAAACCGGTGCATACGAGACCCGCGAGGCCGCTATGGTAAATGCAACCGAGACGACGAAGATCTCGGCAGGCTACTCGAAGTCCGGTAAGCTCGAGGCAGCTGCAGCTCCCGTTTACCTCGCTCTGGTCGTTTATATGCCCACGACGGTTGGCAACGACGCAAACCACGATGGCGTGAACGTTCCCCAGATCGACCTTGGTATCAACATTATGGCTACTCAGCTCGGGGCTGAAGAGGATAGCTTCGGTAGTGATTACGACGAAAAGGCTTCCGTTGCCGTCGCTCCCGGCGAAAGCATTGCTGAGGCTATCAAGAACGCTGAAGACGGCGGTGTTGTATTCCTTGAAAACGGTGTGCATAACGTAGCAAGCGGTCCTATTGTCGTTGAAGGCAAGAATGTTACTGTTGTAGGTCTTGGTGAGGTTATCATCAACAAGAATTACGGCGGTACGCATATCTTTACCGTTAAGAACGGCGCAAACGTTACCTTTGAGAACGTGACGATGGACGGTAAGGGCAATACCCGCGAGGGTATCTATGTTCGTTGGAACTCTGTCGTTACTCTGAAAAACGTAACGATCAAGAACACCGGCGGCAAGGACATTATGATCGACGAGGCAAGTGATGCCGCACACGGCGAGGAAACTGCAAGCTATGTTTGGCTCTACAACTCTCATATTGAAGACGTTGCTATGTGCGCGTCTCCTGTGACGAGTGTTGCCGCAACGCAGGATACCTTTGTTTACTTCAACTATGATGCAAGCAGCTCCGTCGGTGCTATCGACGTACAGAGCATCAACCTGAAGCCTGAGAACATCATTATCAACGGTGTTAAGTCCACTGAGGTTGGCACCACTATGCAGCTGTATGTTTCCAACGACGCTGAGCTGACCGCTGCACTTGAAACCATTAAGACCAACGAGGCTTATTGGAACAAGCAGGTTTACGTTTATATGGCAGCAGGTGAATATTCGGCTGACCACGTAATCAACCAGTATCCTAAGTGGAACGGCATCGTTGGTCGCGGTACCGGTAACAACTATCAGGGCGGTGTTCCCGCAGGCGATCCCAACACTGTAATTACCTTTGTTGGCGAGACCGCTTCCACTTACTCTCTGCGCGGCGCACAGACCGCTCCTGCCGTTACCTTCACCGGTAACGTCACGGTCAACGGCTTTGCTGATGCACAGGCAGGCTTCCCCACCGCTACTGCGGTTACTACCTTTGAGAATATCGCCTTTGCGAATACCGCTAAGACGATTGATCTGACTGCGGCTGCATCCAATATTTTCTTCAGCGGTTGCGTGTTTACCGGCGAATATGTAACTGTCGGTGCTTCCGGTGCCAACAGAATCGGTAACGTAGCATTTGACGGCTGTACCTTCAACGGAACCTGCATTTCCGGCTATGTGGATACGCTTATTGACGTAAAGAATTCTGTTGTTACAGATGCTCCTAACGGCTTCATCAATATTCAGAACAGCGGCGACGTCAACGTAGAAAACTGTACTGTGAATGCCGGCAGATACTTCGTTCGTACCAACGGCTCTAATGTTGACATCACGGTCACGGATTCCGATATTACCGTTTACGAGTCCGAGGGAACGAAGCACCTTGTTTACTTCCGCGGTTCTAATGAGAGCGCCGAATTTACGGACTGCACCATCGCTGACGGTTGGACAACCGCAGGTGTTGACGCAAACAGCACGCTTGAGGTTTACAGCTTCTCCGAAGTTGACGGCTTGACCCTGATTACCGACGGTGTCACGGATGAGGTGACGCTGTATCTGGTTCCCGCTGATTACGAGGGAACTACCGTAACTGTTCCCGAGGGTGTTGACACCATCGGTGGATATGCGTTTGCATACAACAGCAATGTTGAAGAAATTATTCTCTCTTCTACTGTAACTACGCTTAATGACAGAGCATTCCGCGACACTTCTGCTTCTAAGGTTGTACTGAATGAGGGTCTGACCAACATTAGCTATCAGGCATTCCGTAATGCACTCAATGTGACCGAGGTCGTAATTCCTTCGACCGTTACCACAATCTCCAAGGAAGCTTTCCAGAACAGCGGAATTACTACTTTGAGCATTCCTGCAACCGTTGAAATTCTTGAGTACGGTGCTTGCAGAGATATGAAGGAAGTGACCTCCGTTATAATTGAAGGTGACGTAGAAATTCCCGTATATGCGTTCCGTGCTTGTACAAAGCTTATTTCTGTTACCCTGAAGGGTACCAACGTAACATTTGCAGGCAAAGGAATGATCTTTACTAACAAAGAAAACGGTGACGGTTCTGCAATTACTGTGACAGTTGCAAATGAAGAAATCAAGGCACGTCTTCTTGCTGCCGATACTGCTGCAAAGGATTACGGCGGATACAAAATCGTTTGCGCTCAAACTCCTAACGAAAACGGCGTTTACACCGATGCAACCACCGGAAAGACCTATGCCTATGCAAGCGATGCCACCACGTTTGGTACTGCTGTTTCCAATGGTGCAGGTACCGTCTATCTGAGCTCCGGCAATTACATTATTCCTGCTGCGGCTAAGGGTAAGACCCTGACCATCGTTGGTAGCGGCGCTGATACCAGTGTTGCAGTGACCAAGGTTGGATCCGGAGGAGAAAACTGTGATTACGGTCTTGACGGCTCCACGGTTGTTTTTGAGAATATTACGATCACAACCAATAGCTCCACTTATATTGGTTACGCACGTTGTAACGCTACTTACAACAACTGCACCATTAACGGAACCTATACGCTTTACGGTAACAGTGAATTCAACAACTGCACCTTTAACGTAAGCGGTGACGTTTATAACATCTGGACTTGGGGCGCTCCCGAGGCCACCTTCAACAACTGCACCTTCAATTCCGACGGTAAGGCTCTTCTGCTTTACGGTACGGAAAATACCAAGTTGACCTTGAATGATTGTATCTTCAACGACAACGGCGGTCTCACCGATCTGAAGGCTGCTGTTGAGATCGGAAACGATTACGGTAAGTCTTACGAGCTGATCGTTAACAACACCATCGTTAACGGCTATGAGATCAACGATAAGGGCATCAATACCGGATCCACCCTGTGGGGCAACAAGAACTCCATGGGAACCGATAAGCTCAACGTTGTTGTTGACGGCGTAGACGTATACTAATCTCACAAATAGATCCCATACGGATCAAAACCCCAACGGGCTACCGCATTGCGGTAGCCCTTTTTGTGTCGCGTTATTCTTCCGCTTGGAATGCAAAGACCACCGATTCGTAGGGGTGGAGGTGGAGGGTGAGCGCGTATGGGTAGCCGTCGCACGGGCGGTTTTCGGCGTGGTAGATCGGTTGGCTTGCGGGCGGTACGTCTCCCACGTCGATCGTGCTGAAGATCCTTCGATACGATCCGGGGGAGGGAACACCGCAGGTATAGGTGCCGTGATCCATAGGAGCAAAATTACAGATCACGAGCAGCGCGTCGTTATAATTCCACGGATTTCGGCGCATATAGCTTACCGTTGCGCGCATTGCGTCGCTTCGATTTACCCATTCGAAGGTCGCGGGATCGCCTGCGTCAACGTAGAGCACCGGGTGCTTTTTATAGAGCGTGAGCAGGCGGCGCATACAATTCATCACGTCGCGGTGGCCCGAGTGATAGGTCAAGCTCCAGTTGATCTCACGGTCCTCCATCCATTCCGCGGTCTCTGCGAAATCCTGCCCCATAAAGAGGAGCTTCTTCCCGGGATGCGTCATCTGATAGGTATAGAGCGTTTTGAGTCCGCCGAATTTATCCTCGATGCGCCCGGGGATCTTTTCAAGCATCGAGCGCTTCAGATGCACGACCTCGTCGTGCGAGAGGACAAGCATAAAGCTTTCGAGAAAGGCGTAGTCGATGCTGTGGGTGATCTTATCGTGATGGTAGCCGCGGTAGAGCGGATCCTCCTTCACATATCGAAGCGTGTCGTTCATCCAGCCCATATTCCATTTGAATTTGAAGCCGATGCCGCCGTCCTCGACTCTTTTTGTGATCCCCGACATAATCGAGGAATCCTCTGCGATGAGGTAGGCGCTCGTCTCCTCGGAAAGGGCACGGTTCAGCCTTTGCAGGAATGCGATGCCCTCAAGATCCTCGGGACCGCCGTAGCGATTCGGTCTCCATTCATATCTCCCGAAGCTTGAAAAGAGGATCGCGGCGACCGCATCGACGCGGAGTGCGTCGACGTGGAACTCTCTTATCCAGTAGAAGGCGTTCGACGTGAGGAAGGATACGACCTCGCTTTTCCCGAGGTCGAACGCTCGCGTGCCCCATTCGGGGTATTCGCGCCGTAGGGGATCGGTGTGCTCATAGAGGCAGGTGCCGTCGAAGTCGGAGAGCCCGAACGCGTCCTTCGGGAAATGCGCGGGGACCCAGTCAAGGATCACGCCGATGCCGCTTCGGTGCATATGATCGACGAAATAGCGGAAATCGTCGGGGGTGCCGTAGCGGCTCGTGGGGGAGTAGTATCCCGTCACCTGATAGCCCCACGACGCGTCGAGCGGATGCTCCGAGATACCGATCAGCTCGACGTGTGTGTAGCCCATATAGGAAACGTAGTCCGCAAGCTGATGCGCGAGCGTGCGGTAATTCAGAAAGCCGGTCTCGGGGCTGTATCCGTAATCCTTTTTCCACGAGCCGAGGTGCACCTCGTAGACCGCGATCGGCTTCTCTCGCGGATCGGAGCGCTCTCTTTGGTGCATCCACGCGTGGTCGCTCCATACGTAGCCGCCGAGCGATGACACGATCGAGGCACTTCTCGGGCGAAGCTCCGAATGGAAGGCAAACGGGTCGGATTTGTAGCGGCAGATGCCGTCCGCGCCCGTGATCGCATAGCGATAGAGCTCGCCCTCGCCCATTTCGGGGACGAAGCATTCCCAGATGCCTCCGTCCCGTCGCTCCATCGGATGCGCGGAGCTTTGCCAATTTCCACGTGCGGAGAGAAGGGCAGCCGCCCGCGCGTTCGGCGCCCACAGTCTGAAGTGCGTTCCCGGGATGCCGCTTTCGGCTGTAATATGTGCGCCCATTTTTTGGTAGAGCGAACGGTGTGTGCCCTCGTGAAAAAGGTAGAGATCAAGAGGAGAGAAGGAGATTTTCGGATTCATTTTGTCTTGTACCGCCTTTCGTATTGCCCGATTTTGGTGACGAGGATGACCGACGACTCGGGAGGGAGCGTCAGCGTGAGGATGCCGCCTTCTGCTGTGTGCGTGATAGAATTTGTGCGCCGCACGTCGTGTGAGAGGGAGGGAAGAAAGCCCTCCTGTAGGATGATTCCTTGCCTGTCCGAGCGGAAGATCTCCCCGAAGACGGCGGTTGTCGGGAGACCGAGCTCCCACGTGGGGAGGGGGAGGGTACGGTCCTCTGCCGTATTGTTGACCGCGATAACGGCGGCATCGCCCTTCTCCTCGTCAAATCTTCCGTAGGCGATCTGTCCGTAAGATGCGAAAAGCGGCTTCAAAGAACCGTCGCGGAGCACGGGGCAGAGCCGCCTCACTGCGGTGAGCGCACGGTGCAGATCGATGAGCCCGAGATCCTCGTGTCCCCACGGATAGGTGCGGCGGCTGTCGGGATCGGTAAAGCCAACCTGTCCCGCCTCGTCGGCGTAATAGATCGTCGGAGCGCCCGGCCAGGTCATCTGGATCGTCACAGCCTCACGGAAGACCGCTTTATTTATACCGCGTGACGCCGCCTCCGATCCGACCGTGGAGATACGCCCGACCGTGCGGCTTGTGCGCGTGAGGAAGCGCGAATGGTCGTGATTTGAGAGCTCGTTCATTGCAGTGAGAAGGGACTGTATGGGGAGATGCGCCATTTTTTCGAGCATCAGACCGAAGAACGCCTCGCCGTTTTGATAGAGATCCTCGCGCATTCCGTCGCTGTGCTTCTCCATTCCCGTGAGGAAGAAGGAGACGGGCTCCATAAAGGCATCGTAGTTCATTACGGTGTCCCACTCGTCGCCCGAGAGCCACGCGCGCGGTGAGCCGTAGTGCTCTGCGAGGATGATCGCATCGGGATTCGCTTCCTTTACGCGTTTGCGGAAGCTCTTCCAAAAGGCGTGGTTATATTCGGGAGAATGCCCGAGATCCGCAGCGACGTCGAGTCGCCAGCCGTCCGCGGAGTACGGTGGGGACACCCATTTTTCCGCAATGCGCAGGATCTCACCGACGAGTGCCTCAGAGCCCTCGTAATTCAGCTTCGGCAGGGTGTCGTGTCCCCACCAGCCCTCGTATGCGGTGTGACCGTCCTCCCCCGTGTCCGAAAAGCGAAAGAAGCTGCGGTAGGGGCTGTCCTCTGTGTGATATGCGCCCTCCCTCGAGTGATAGATCCCCTCGCGATCCATCCATTTATGAAATGAGCCGCAGTGATTGAAAACGCCGTCGAGGATGATCCGCATCCCTCTTTTATGGATCTCCGCGCAGAGGTGAGCGAGTAGCGCGTCGCTCGCGTCGAGATTTTCCCTTGACGTTACGCGGCGGATATATCTCAGTGCAGTGGCGTTGCTCTTTTCCCACGGCTCCATTTCATACGGAAGATCGTCTGTGATCACTCCGAAATGCGGGTCGACGTGATCATAGTCCTCTGCATCGTATTTGTGACTTGAGGGAGAGACGAAGATCGGATTCAGATAGATGACCTCGACGCCGAGCGAACGGATATAGTCGAGCTTGTCGAGAATGCCGCGCAGGTCGCCACCGTAGAAGCGTCGGTAATCGGTATCCGTCGGGAGGGCGTTCCAATCGCTAGCCCTCTCGACGTGACCGCCCGTGTAGTAGTATTCGCGGCTCGTGACGTCATTTTTTTCGTCGCCACTACAGAAGCGGTCGGGAAAGATCTGGTACATCACGGCACCCCTTGCCCAATCGGGCACGTGAAAGGAGGGGAGGATGCAGAAGTCACCGTCGGTCACGGCAGATGCACCGAGTGGAAGAAGGGATACGCCCGTGCGGTTGCAAAGATAGGTCTCGCCGTCGAGCTCTATGAGAAAGCGGTAGGGAAGAGCCGCCTTCGGGCAGTCGATCGAGGCGTCATAATAGTCGAAGTATTCCGAGCCGTGTGCTCCCTCCGCCATCTCTCTACGGGACATTTGAAGCGCGGTCTCGTCCTTCCCGAGCGAAAGCACGACGCGTGCGGCTCGTCCTCTCGGAGTGCGAAGTGAAAGACGGACTGTATCCCCCGGATCGGGCTCTGCGGGAAAGCGATAGCGCGGGCTCTCGTCGCTGAAGATCGCGTGGATGGGATCGTGGCAGTTTTTTTGCATCGTGCTTCTCCTTTGGCTCGGCATTTGGGTTTATTCTATATTTATATGCAAGTAGTGTTCTTTCAATGCGGGAATTTGTGTAAAAGGGATTGACAAAATGCTTGTTTTGCGGTAAAATAGTATATATATTTGGTTTTTTCGCAGGAAAGCGATGAACCGCAGTATCCCACAAAGTCAAAAGGAGAAAACAAATGAGCAATTGCAGTAAGGTTTTTGAGATCATCGCAAAAGAGGAGAAAAGACAGAACGAGACGATCGAGCTGATCGCTTCCGAGAACTTCGTCAGCGAAAACGTAAGACGCGCTGTCGGTTCGATCCTCACCAATAAATACACCGAGGGCTATCCCGATCTTGAGCGTACGGGTAACCGCGGCAGATATTACGGCGGATGTGAGAATTACGATGAGCTTGAGCAGTACTGCTGTGATAAATGGCAGGAGGTCTTTAAGACCGATTACCACGTCAACGTTCAGCCTCACGCAGGCTCGCAGGCGAATTTTTCCGCATATATGAGCGTTCTGAAGCCCGGTGCGACCATTCTTTCGATGTCGCTTGACAACGGCGGTCACCTCACCCACGGCTCGTCGGTCAACTTCAGCGGTAAGATGTTCAATATGGTATTCTACGGTGTGACCGAAAACGGCTACATTGACTACGACGATCTTGAGAAAAAGGTAGAGGAGTATAAGCCCGACCTCGTTCTCGCGGGCGCATCGGCATACGCGCGTGTGATCGAATTCGACCGCATCCGTAAGATCATCGATTCGTCGAAGACCTGCCACCCCTACTTTATGGTCGATATGGCGCACATCGCGGGTCTTGTCGCAGGCGGTGCGCATCCCTCGCCCTTCGGGCTTGCCGATATCATCACCACGACGACGCATAAGACTCTGCGCGGTCCGCGCGGCGGCCTCATCTTCTGCCGCCCCGAGCTTGCAAAGAAGGTAGACAGCGCGGTATTCCCCTGCTCGCAGGGCGGCTCGCTGATGCACGTGATCGCAGGTAAGGCGGTCGCCGCGGAGGAGGCTTGTGAGCCTGCATTCGCTGAGTATGCCGCAAACGTTGTGAAGAACTGCAAGGCAATGTGCGACGAGTTCCTCGCGATGGGCTACGACGTCGTTACGGGCGGAACCGATAACCACCTCTTCCTGCTCGACTTCTCCAAGACGCACCCGAACCTCACGGGTAAGATGCTTCAGGAGGAGCTTGACCGCCACGGTATCACCGCGAACAAGAACTGCGTTCCGAACGAGAAGCGCTCGCCGAAGGAGGCAAGCGGTCTCCGTATCGGTACTGCGGCAATGACCACGAAGGGCTACACCGCAGAGGACTTTAAGAGAGCGGCACATAAGATCGATGAGATCATCAAGGGAATGAACCTGTAATAAAAGTAAGTCGGAGGGGCTGAGTCAATGACTCAGCCCCTCTCTGTTTTGTTCCCGAAAACCACCCGCTAAGCGGGTGGTTCAGAAGAGGCTTTTGCCGTTGAACAAAAAACACCTTCTACGGTATAATACAAGCGGGTCTAGCCAACCGCAAGTAAAATAAACATAGAAGGAGGTCAATTATGAAAATTGACACAAATAGTATAGCACATACAACATGGAATTGCAAGTATCACATTGTATTTGCACCGAAATATCGTAGGCAAGTAATCTACGGAAAAATAAAAGGCGATATAGGACAGATAATAAGAAAGTTGTGTGAATGGAAAGGAGTAGAGATAATAGAAGCAGAAGCTTGCATAGACCATATACATATGGAAAGAACAAAAAGGCAATTGCAGAATACATAAGGAACCAATTACAAGAGGATTTGGTGTACGAACAAATGAGTATAAAAGAACTCGTTGACCCGTTTACGGGTGAGCCGTACGCGCAAGCAAAAAGTAAGCCAACCGCTTTAGCGGTAGCTTGAGTCCGCTTGCGGTTGGCAGATTTTTCGGTGGGCTTTCAGCCCCGCCGGTAACATGCCCTTATAGGGTTGAGCAAGCCACCGGCTTAGCCGGTGGTTATGACTTTGGATTTAATCAAGCGAGGGATCGCCGAAATACTTGTCGGTGTAGATCGAGCCGAGGAACTTTCCGATGTCTGTGTTGTCGACCGTGACGCCCTTAAATATATCTGTGCCGGGGCCGATCGAGAAAACGGGAACCTTAGCGTTCGTGTGGCTCTCACCGGTGTAGGAGAAGGAGCCGTCGCTATTCAGTGTGAGACCGCCGCATTCGTGGTCGGCGGTGACTACGAGCGCTGTCTCGGGATGGAGCATTATAAACTGTATGCAGTAGCCAATGACGTCATTATAGCGCAGAACGCAGGTCTGCATATCATCGATGTCGTTGTTGTGCGATTCCTTGTCGATGTATGCCTCCTCGATCATAGCGAAGTAGGTCTCTCCCTCGTTTGCGAGCGTGTAAAGGATCTCGCGCGTTTCGGGGAGAAGCTGATCCTTATCTTTGTTCACGCTGGAGGAATACAGCAGATTTTTGTCCTTACGTCTGAGCTGGTTGATCTGCTGTTGCAGTGTATCGGTTGCCTTTCGTGAGTTGTGGTGACAGAGGAAGCCCGCAGGCGTTGCACCCGTGATGACGTCGGAGGTCAGGACTGCGGTCTTTGCGCCCATCTCGGAGGCGAGCTCGCGGACGTTCTTGAGCGTTTTGTTGTTGTGATCAACGCCGAGGTAATTGTTTTTTGTTTTGTATCCGGTTGCAAGTGCGGTTGCAGAGGCGGCGGAATCGGTGTACCCCGTCGAGGTCGCGCTTCCGCCGTAGGGGAAGGTCGTGCAGGTCCCGACGTTTTCGAGATACTCTGCAAGGAAGGTATCACTGCGCTTACTGTAGGTGGAATCAATGTGCTTTTGCCCCATTCCGTCTCCGATCAGGAGGATCGCACTCGTTGCCTTCTTCGGGAAGGTAAAGGTTCTCGTGAGATTCGACTCAGGCAGACCGACAATGTCGATCATCTCAGCACCCGCCTCGGGCTTGAGGTAGGAATTGACGAATTCGGAAACCGCACCGCCGACCATATAGGATTTGCCATACATATAGACCGAGGTGCCGACCTTTTTCAGGATGTATTGGTCGCTGTTCGGACGTGCATTTTCAGCGGACAGGCTTTCTTTGCGGGTGGTCAGACCGATCACGATCTCGTAATCGGTTTCGGGGGTGTCGTCGTAAACGAGCGGCAGGGTGATGCCCGCTTCAAGCCGGAGGTAATCAATCAGATTCAGGGCGGCGTAGTACGGGAAGAGCGTTTTTGCGTTTTTCGGGATGACGACGGTATATTTCGCGAGGCTCACGCCGTCTATCGTGATCGTACCGAGGTGATAACGGAAGTCGTCAAGGTACTGCGAGCCCTGCATAATGGCGATGTTTTTGTCCTCGGTCAGATAATTCTCGAGGAAGTAATCGACCGCCTCAAGTGTTTTCTCTTCGCTTCCGCCGAGGATCACGATGCGGTCGTTCTTTTCCGCAATGACGAATTCGCGCTCGCCGATGAGGGCCTTCATTTCGGCGGATTCTGCGCGGTTGGTGTCGCCGATCAGGATCTCGCATGCCTTTTCGGGGAGAGTGTCCTTATAATGATTGTAGAAATCGGTTGAGATACCAAAGCTTACGCCTGTGCGCGAGAGCAGCTCGCTGTGGAGTGCGAGCGTTCTCGCTTGGATCTCCTCGGAGGCGTTCTCTGCACATATGATCTTATACTCGGTTGAACCGTCTTGGATCAGATTCAGCAGTACGGGCTCGGTCTCGGGCGCGGTGCTTTCGGGGGGATTCGTCGATGGATCCGTGCCACCGCCCTTACAGCCGGATAAAAGCGAGAGGAGGAGAAGGAAAACAAGGGAAAGGGCAAGCGCGCGGACGCGCAGGTTGGTTTTCGCTTTCTTCATATATACGATTCCTTTCTTAAAACGAGCATAACGCGCGGGCAATCGTTTTCATAAGATTATTGTACTCGTTTATTCGACCTTTGTCAATAGCTTCCTGCAGAAAATGAGGACTGTTTTTTTGAGATAATAACGAAAGCCTATTTGCTGTAAAAATTTTTTGAAGGCGACCTTCTTCGGCAAACTTTGCATATCGGTTGTGGTAAACTTTAGAGGTATAAGGGCAGTAAAAAAGACAGGAAAGAGGCGTGGTGTGTCTACCGCGCAAAGGAAAGGAAGGAGAATTATGATACGAACCACCTGTACGACCGATCTTTTTTGGTCGGGAGACACGCTCACGGTGCATCTCACAGGAGAGATCGACCACCACGCGGCGGCGGCGGTGCGCGAAACGATCGACAGGGAGATCTGTCGCGTCCGTCCAAAAACGACTGTTCTCGATCTATCGGGGATCGAATTTATGGATAGCTCGGGGCTTGGGCTGATTATGGGGCGGATCGCCTTGATGCGAGAGCTTTCGGGGGAGGCGGTTCTGCGAAATCCGACTGAGAAGGTTCTGCGGATCGTACGCCTTTCAGGGCTTGAACGAATGATACGGATCGTGTACGAGGAAGAGGGGAAGGAGAAATCGAATCATGCGAATGAAGGGAAGTAAAAATAAAAACGGTCTTTCGGAGAGCGTTTCTAATATTATGAAGCTTCGTGTCCCCTCGCTTTCCTGCAACGAGGGCTTTGCACGAGCGGTTGTTGCCGCATTTTGCGCGCAGCTTGACCCGAGTGCGCCCGAGATCGCTGACGTAAAGTGTGCGGTCTCGGAGGCGGTGACGAATTGTATCGTCCACGCCTATCGCGATACGGTCGGGGAGATCTACATAGAGGCGGCGATCTGCGCGGGGAACACCGTGCGCATTCTGATCCGAGACAAGGGCTGTGGGATCGAGGACGTATCTGTTGCGCGGCAGCCGCTCTATACCACCGACGCGAAAGGAGAACGGAGCGGAATGGGATTTACGGTTATGGAAAGCTTTATGGACAAGGTCAAGGTCAAATCGAAGCCGGGACAGGGAACCGTCGTTCAGATGTATAAGACGATGAACGGTCGGAAACGGAATGAGTGAGCCCTCTTACAGCCTCGAACGGAACAGAGAGCTTCTCTGTCAGGCGCAGAGCACGGTGCAAGCGGAGGCAGATGAGGCGCTGGAGCGGCTTGTAGAAGAGAACAGCGGACTTGTTCGGAAGATCGCGCATCGTTTTGTCGGACGAGGGACCGACGAGGAGGATCTTGTGCAGATCGGTATGATCGGAATGGTCAAGGCGATCCGGAGCTTCGATCTTTCGCGCGGCACAGCCTTTTCGACCTATGCGGTGCCGCTGATCGTCGGAGAGATCCGTCGGCATCTCAGGGACGACGGACTGATCCGTGTCGGTCGTGGTTATAAGCGGCTCGGTGCGATGATCCTTCGTGAGCGAGGTCGCATCGTGCAAAGTGAGGGACGAGAGCCCGGGATCTCCGAGCTTGCCGCGCTGTGCGGTGTGAGTCCCGAGGAGGCGGCGGAGGCGCTGGATGCGTCAATGCCCGTGTCCTCCTTCTCCGATCCCCTGTCCGGGGGAGAAAAGGAGGAGAGCCTGACACTTGAAAGCCGCCTGCCCGACGAGGACAGCGCAGATGAGCTCTTGAGGATTGAAGACAAGATCGCACTTGGACAAGCCATCGCGCGTCTCGGAGATCTGCACCGAAGGATCATACTTCTCAGGTATTACAGAGGGTGCACACAGCAGGAAACTGCCGCGCGTCTTGGGTTAAACCAAGTGAAAATCTCAAGGGAAGAGAAGAAAATCATCATTCGGTTGAGAAAGGAGCTGGTCGGTGAATGAATTCGGAGACCTCCCGCCCGATCGACTGGAAAAAATACGCCGCAGTAACGGTCTCGGTTTCTGCGGCACTCTTGGCATTATGGATCTTGATGCGGTACGGTGTGCGCGTTCTGCTGCCCTTCCTTTTTGCGTGGGTGCTTTCGCTTTTGATCGCTCCGCTTGCTGAGGGGCTTTCAAGTACCACACGGATGCCGAAAAAGCTTGCGTCGGTGCTACTGCTCCTTTTGGCACTCGCATTGCTTGTCGGAGTGATCGTGTTTTCGCTCAACCGACTTTTTCGGGAGATCGAGGGACTTTTTCAATTTTGGGCATCGGATCCCGAGCGGCTCGGGCAAATAATTCAACAGACGGTTGATTATTTCTCGGAAATCGGCAATAAAATTCCGTTTCTATCTGCGCTTGACGGAGTAGAAGGGCTCGAGACGATCGTCGGGGACGTAGGAACGCTTGTAAGTGATTTTGTGAAGGATGCCGTGACGCGGGTAACGTCGAAGATTCCGACGCTCGTCGGAAGGGCGATCGCGGGTACTCCCGAGGCATTGCTTTTTCTGCTCGTTTTTCTGATCTCATCCTTTTATTTCTGCGTGGACGGAGAGCGTATCGCGGGTGGGATCCATAGGCTTCTCCCGAAGGCGATCGCAAATCGCACGGCCGGACTTCAGCGTCGGCTGTCGGCGCTTCTTTACCGCTATCTGCGCGTCTATTTCCTGCTCTTTCTTCTGACCTTTACCGAGCTCCTCCTCGGACTGACGCTGCTTGGGCGGCGGTATGCCTTCCTGCTTGCGCTCCTCGTTTCCGCACTCGATATCCTGCCCGTCCTCGGGGTGGGAAGCGTACTGCTTCCGTGGGCGGGGGTGCTTTTCCTCGTGCGGGATTTTCGCGGTGCGATCGGTCTCCTCATTCTTTGGGGCGTAATCACGGTCGTGCGACAGATCGTCGAGCCGCGTCTCATCGGCGAGAGCTTCGGGCTGCATCCGCTTGTTGCCCTCGTTTCCCTTTACGCAGGACTGAAGCTTTTCGGCTTTGTTGGGATCCTTGTTGGTCCTGCCGTTGCCGTATTCTTAAGACTCTCGGCATCCGAGCTCAGTCCCGAGCGGAGAACTCCCGAATAAAAAACGGGGTGGATCAAACGTACCTTGCGCTTGATTCACCCCTTATTTGTGTAGTAATGAAGCGTATTTCTTACCGCTCGATGTATCCGAGCAGATCCATCCAGTACAGCACGTGGGACGCAAAGCCGTGGTTACAGCTCTTGTTGTCCTGCTCATATTCCCAGAGCGTTCCCGTCTGCTCCGCCATATAGGTGAAGTAGTCGCGAATGTTCCTTTCGAGCATATCAGTGTAGCCGTAGCGCGCGAGAAGCTCGAGGCGGAGATAGTTGCCGATGAAGGCGTTTGCAAAGTGGATCTCGGGATGCTTTTTCGTCGTGCGGCGATCAAAGCCGAAGTCGTTTACAAGCGTTTCCCACAGCTCAGGGTGGCTTTCGGGTGTCGCGACACCTGTGAAAAAGGCATAATACTGGCACGCCTCGGTGCATTCACCCGACAGAACGAGCTTGCCGTCTTCGTCGCGCACCGCGTTGTCGCAGAAGTAACCGTTGAATATAGCAGTTTTTCGGATGACGTCGCGGATCCTTTCTGCTTTCACGGTTATTTCAGGGAGACCGTACAGCTCCCCAACGGCATCGAGGAAGGATGCGTAAAGCATATTCGACGCATAGGAAACGTCCTGCACGAGCTTATTTGCCATCGACCACTCGACAAAGACCCAGCCATCCAGCTTTTCAAGAAGACCGTCCTCGTTTTCAAAGGGCGCGAACCATTCCGTAAGGCGCAGAACGGTGTGCCGCGCGCGGTCGATGAAGGCGCGGTCGCCCGTGCGATTGAGGTATTCCCGAAGCTCGAGAACGTACCACATCGCCCAGTTCGGAATGAATTCGCCCTTCTTGTGGTCGCTCGGATAACACATCGGGAGCATCTTGTCGGGGATCGTGGGGAAGGTATCGCGAAGGATGAACGCCTCAAGGAAGTCGAGCTCTACTGCCGATCTTCCCGTGAGGAGCTTCTCTACGCGGGAGGTGAAGAAGCTGTCGCACAGCCAACCCGCACGCTCCCTCGAGGGGCAGTCCATATAAATGTCCACGGTATTTGCA